>NZ_JBNQTH010000003.1:0-774200 GCF_050320885.1 Agrobacterium sp. ES01 | reverse complement strand
TACAACGACCATCGACCGCATTCCGGCCTCGGCTGGCTGACGCCTGCCGAGTTCGCCCAGACCATCAACCCGAGACGTGATGCAGTGCTACGCAGCCGGAATGGCTCCGCACCGCAACCCGTCGCTAGCGCACCAAATACAGAAACCCAAAACCGCCGGAGCAAACTCAAAACTGGATAAAACTTGGGGGCAAGGTCATTCTTCAAAGCCGATCTCAAGCAATGTCTGCGAGACGTAATTCGTGCAGTCTTGGCAAGAAAGCTTGTTGCCCTGTTTTGTGCGTTTGGGCTGAACGTCGCCTTCCTATGTTATCTTTCAGGACTGGTCGGTTTCTGGAATATTAGCTTCCTTGCACCAACCGTCGTGTGGTATTTATTGGGTGGCATGCCGTTATTGGTGCGCTCATTCGACGTGAAAGAGGGCTCTCAGCATTTTCTAGGTTACGTTAAAGACGCCATAGGCGCTGCCGCACTGTTGGAGTTTTTATTTGTTGCCAATACGTTCAACTTGCTGATTGAGCTAGTCTTGGCACCGATTATTACGTTGATTACCATGACGGCTGTTTTGAGCGAGAGGAACCCAGAGCATAAACAAGCTCATGATTTTTTGACTTGGGTTATGGCGATTATAGCAGTTGTGATTTTTTGGCATTCAATTGCCGGAATATATTCGAACCCCAATGCTTTTTTCACCACCAATACGTTCAGAACTTTTGTTTTGCCGATCTATCTGACGATTGCGTCGATTCCATTTTTCTATTTGTTGCACTGCTACTCCCACCTTAAGGACGCTCGCGCTCAGATAGATCAAGAGACGTTTCAATCCGACGAACTCAAGTCATATGCGCAAAAGCGCTTTTTCACGGCCTTTTTTCTGTGGCCATGGCTTCTTAGGCGAGCAACACGGCAGTTCAATAAATTACCAGCAACGACCAACGGCGACGTGGACAATATCATTCGAGATATTCGCAAGTACGAACGCGAGGCCAAGAGGCCGCCCGACGTTGATGAGCAGAAGGGCTGGAGCCCGTACAAGGCACGTGAGTTTTTGGCACAAGAGGGTATCTTGGCAGGGGATTATCATTGTGGATTTGGCGGTGAGGAATGGTGGGCCAGTTCCGCGCCTGTTGATATCGACAATCAGGTAATTCCGAATACTGCCTCATACTACGTGGAGGGTGTTCAGGGGTTGGTCATGGTTCTTAAGCTGAAAGGGCAGTTTTTTGATGACTTCGATCCGAAAGATGCGGTTTCAAGATTTCTCACAATTTGCCAAATGCTTTTAAGCAACGGGGCCAGTGAATTGGTAGCTGTGCTCACAGACAAACTGTCGAGCGATGACAATTTTTCATACTCGGATGGAAACACGACGGTGTCTTTGCGAAAAGAGCGGTTTCCCTCTGGAAAAGGGTTCAACATTATTTTTCAGATATCGAAGGGCATGTTGGCCCCTTGATCGCTCGGATGGTTCCAAGGAAGGGCAGTGCGAAAGCGCTCTTCCTGGTCAGGATTGCATAAGGGCAGGGACACCCTTTGCTCTCGGGTGAAACTCGTCTCCATGAAATGGTCATGGGGGTATCGGTGGGAGCAGGAACGCTCCCCTGATTGGCGATCGGACGGCCAGACGTTCGTGCATGGTTCGGTGCAGGTGGAGAGGCATATCTCCAAGTTCTGCTCGTGGTTCCAAGGGTGCGAAAGCCTTTGGTCCTCCTTGACAGGATCGATGGGTGCAGGGAGAGCGAAGTCTCCCGCGAGTGATTGACCGACGATACGGTCTACTGGCTCTGGAACGGGTTTGATGCCCTGGAAGAGCCACGGCGTGAGGGTCCACGGGAGAGCGCAGCGTCTCCCTGGCAAGATCGGTTTTGTATTACAAAACACATCTTGCCTATCGCTTTACGGCAAAGAAAAGGCACGTTTTACTTGACAGACTATGGTCTCCCAAGAACACACATTAGCTATATTGGTTGGTATGCGAACAATACTTCGAGCCAGCGCCGGTTCATGCGACATAGGTGCGTACAGGGCCCGGAACCGCCCCGGAAACGAGAAATAAAAAGAGTTTTTCAGTTATTTAACATCATATATCAGCGATTTTACGTGCGTAACCGCAGGGGTCCTCAATGTAATTCCAAATGTCCTCTTCAGGTATATTTGAGAATCTGACTATCATGTTCCCATCTCCAGTTTTATATATGATGTAATCCTTCAACGTCTCTCCTAATTTAAATGTTACATCAGAAATTCGATAAATATCTAGCTCTCCCGAATCGTCTGATTTTGTCACGACAAAATTTTCCCCACTGTTTTCATAAATCATGAGAACTTTTTCGGGCGATCCAATGGGAGTCTCCACTTTTATCATTGCTTTCCTATAAATTTTATATCTTCGATCTTCCCATTGTTATTGTTATATTGGTAACGAGCAACATAATTTGTTCCTTTGTATACAGTTGTCCCGTCTTCTTTTATTGATTTATAGCCGATCGTTCTTATTGAAGCTTGCTTCTTCTGCCATCCTTCCGATTGCTTGAATCTTGGGTCATCATTAAGAGGAAGGCTAACTCCAGATTCAGGCGTTAATAGAATATTCTTTAGTAAAAGCTGTTCGTGCAAATTCCTCGGCTTCGCAGACTGGCCTCCTTTCGCTGTACTTATCTCGGTTAGCCGCTTCGTTCCGAGTCTATCAGCCACGATCTTGCGGGTGACGGCTAAAGGCCTAGAGAGACTTTCTGAGATTGTAATGCGCGTTTTGATTTTCGAAAGCTTTAGGCCCTTAACGCGAGCCACTGTAATTGGCTTTTGCGTGGCTTTCCTGCCCAGATGGGGATGCGGTTTGAGCTTTTGTCCTACGGTCTTCTCAGATTTCGTGCGCGGCTTAGCAGCGCTCTTTTTGAAGGCAGGTTTAAGCGGCTTGGCACCGGGGCGCCCGGCTACGAATAGATGAGGTGTTTCTCGGTTTGCTTCGACCTTGATTGGCAGCATTCGAGGAGCAAATGGGACACCTGCCGATGAATATCCGGGCAAAAGAGCGAACAGTGTTATGAGGAAATATGCCAAGGATTTCTGAAACAATACTGTTCTCCACCGAAATTGGATTGACACAACCCTAGCGTATAATTTTTTATGGAAATATCAAATTCCGAGGGCTGTGGTTGTGAAAAGTTTTTTTCTCACATTAATATTTTCATTGCTTCCGGTCTCGGCGTCCGTGATGGCCGAAGAATATCAGGACATGCATTCATGCGACGAATATGCCGCTCATCCTGCTGATCCGAACCGTTGGGCCAAGGGTGTGACCGATGAAGAGATTATCCCCGGCCCTGCCGTGAAATTTTGCCGTGAGGCAGTGGATGACTACCCTGATACGCCTCGGTTCCAATTTCAGCTTGGTCGCGCCCTTTGGGCCGCTAACAAAATTGAAGAGGGCATTGAGGTCTTCTTCAAGCTTGAAGAGAAGTCTGAGTACGGCCCAGTTTATGCGTATCTGGGCGACGTCTACATGTATGGCCTTGGCGGTCTTGAAGTCGATCAAGACCTCGCGATTTCTCTCTATCAGATTGCTGAAGAATCCGGGTTTTCTCCCGCAGAAGACGTCTTGGCCTCTCTGCAAGAAGGTGACGAAGTGACAGGGGATCAAGAGGTCGCAGAAACGCCTACCTCCGCCCAGGCGATTGAACGTCCGCCCGCTGCTGTCGAAGAAACCGCTGTGCAGGAGGTGGCCTTCAACCCTCGAGATTATACCCAGCCCGAGATCATGCAGGCCCTCTACACGGGCAATTTGTCTAAACTCAAGGTTACAAATGCGGGAAAGACAAACTATGCGAACTTGGATAATACTATCATATATCTTGCCAATCTAAATAGTCAGTTTTCTGGGGACTACAATTTCAAAGACCCTAATTGCATTATGCTCTATAATCCGCAGGTGGAGCGACAACTGCAGTCCAAAGCCCTATCAGGTGTTTTCGGCAATGAGCTGAACATGGGGTATGGCTCTGGCAACATGCCCACGGCTGGGTTGAAAGCGTTTGGAGAGATGCTTAATGGCTTTGCAAAGGGTGGATTCGGCAACGTCATTGCTGTCGAGCAAGCGGCAGAAGCATTGAAGGCGAGCGCCGAAAAGGACGGCGCGTCTCTTATTATTAAGCATCAATGTACGAGTCAGGTCGTCAAGCGCATCTATGCTAATATCGAGGCCTATGCGTTGGGTACGTCTCCCGTTCTGACGGCAGAAGAAAAGGCGAGACAAGAACAGGAGCGCATCGAGACCGAACGCAAAGCACGTGAAGAAGCGGAGCGATTGGCTTTGGAAAAAAAGAAGCAGCGCGAAGAAGGTCTTCGTACATCCGCCCGGAACTCCTGCAACAAGGCGTTCAACAATAGCGAGTTTTGTTCTTGTATCGTTTCCAGCCTTGATGAGTTTTCTATTGAGGACAGCGAATGGTCTCAACTCGGGCAGGACTTTCAAAAGGTACTGTCGGTCGGTGCAAAGCATGATGGCTTTTCCGACAGGCTCAGAAGTTGCCGCTCGTAAGGCGATGTATCTTAACCATAACGCGCGCCCATTTGTCATACTCGAACAAGGCAACCTTGCATGTGTTCCGGGAACACCGGGGATTGAAGGGAAGAAGGTATGCAGCGACACCTAGCTTCGATGGCTGCCGTGGCGGGTATTTTGGCGATCACGACCAATGCCGCATTTTCCCAACAGCTCATCGATCGTTATGAAGCCGTTATCGGGAAAGAAGACCGGGTAAATTCCAAGGGTGTTCCGCTCTCAGGGTTAGCCGCTTTCCTTCGCCAGGATCGGGCAAATTTCCATCGGTTCGGAATTCGTCAAAGCGGTGATACGCAGGATAGCTATTTCAGCAACCCTGCCAATCGCGAAACTTTTCCGGCGTTGGTCAATAACGGCATTTTAGAGCCAGACGCGGTTCAAGCCATTATCGGCGGAACGATGCAGCCGCTTATTGTGTACATATATGGCCGGAATGGTCGCGCCGACTCTCTGCGGGTGGCGTTGAAAGTTGTTGAAGGCGATCAGACACCCAGCGCCGGTGGAGTGGACTCGACTGGTCGGAAACGGCTTTCCGACGTCCAGAAGCGTTTGAATGAACTTGGTTTCGCGACTGGAAATAGCGATGGATTTCCGGAGCAAAAAACAACAGACGCCATAGCGGCCTTCCAAAAATCTTTGGGACTTCGTAGCAGCGGACGGTTAGACTCCAGGACATTGTCGAGACTTCTGGCAGGGCAGCCGAACCGAGCAGCCTCGAACGTTGATATTGTTGCCTCTCAACAACAGTCGAGCATTCAGGCTTCCGATGCCACCGATCCCCAGGTTAGCCCCGCCCAGGCCGTTGGTCCGTATGGGCTATGGTATGCGTCATCGGCCTGCAAAAGAAATCGCGGGGATTTAAACTTCGAGGTTGAGCTAACGGTTTCTCCGGGAACACAGGACGACGGGGTTCCTTATGTTGCCAAAGTCATTGCATCTTCAGACGAGAGCATGGGTTCCGGGACATGGGAGATAGACTATGTGGGAGAAGGCGATCCCTCGGCACCGGAACACCTTCGTTTTTTCAGAAAGAGGGTAAAGCGCGGATCGTTGGGTTCGTTTAATGCAGAGAGTTTTGTATTCTCTACGACCGATCGAAGGGCTATTTTTGCAGACAAGAACTGCGCTCCGTTCATGGCGATAAAACAAAATAGTGCTTCACCACGAATGAACCCTACGAGCGTTACGCCGGGCAATGGTGGAACCTATTGGAAGGCAAACTCCGAAAGGGATCGCTGTGAAGTTGCCATCGCATGGACCGAGCGCTTAACACAAGAATATCCTGGGCGTGACTTTTTCCGAAGAAACCAAGAAGGTGACGCATGGCGAAAGGTAAGGCTTCTTGCTGATGACGATTTTGTTCCTGTGTTTGGAACACCCTATGATCTAATGCCTCATCCGAAGAGACGCGAAATAGATAATCAGGTTAAACGCTGCAGTGCGAACCCTTTTACGCGCGATCGTATGGAGCCATATCAGGTCATACGGCGATTTCTTGACGGAAATCCAGAACAGGAACTTACGACAGAGGGGTATTCATCTGCCGTATTTGCCATTCGAGCAACTCGCGCGGCCAGAAACAGAATTAAAGACCTGTTTGCGGAAATGTCGTCTGGTATCTCGCTTTCAGAAGCATTGTCAAAAACGAAAGCGGTAGTTGCAGAAATTGAAAAGAATAAAGAAAAATTGATTTGGCCGAGCGAGTTTAAAAACCTGCTAGATGACGTGAATGCGCAGTTGAGAGTGTTAGGACAGGCTACGCTTGAGCAGGGAATGGAGCGCATAAACTCAGAAACCGACGACAGTAAAAAATTGGAGTTAGTGGGAGAGCTGGCCAAGGAAGAGAGGTTGGAAAACTATGTGCCAGCGCAAACCTGGATTTCCGCCGTGGCACAGTTGGATGAAATCAAAAAAGTAAGTTCAGCAAATATCGTCGCACCGTGGATATCTGCCGCAGAACAGGCCCCTGATGGACTATCGGGTGCGATGGAGATCCAAGTCTTAATTGATAGGGAATTGCCTAAAATCGCAGTAGTTGGCCAAGAAATTTCAATTGGTTATTTGGATGCGCTGAAGGCCCAGCGGGATAGCAGATTGCAGTCAGCTATTGACCTTGAAGTGGCGGCGTTCAGTAATTTTTCGAGTGATAAAGCGGGGTTAGATGCAAGTCGCCAATGGTTGGCTTCGTTCGAAGCCAGCTTCGCGAATTTTGCCAAGTTGCCACAGTTTGAAGCTGCGTTGGCTGAGCACCGCAATAACCGGACGAAACTTCTCGAATCGGCGCTGGACGCGTTCATTGCCGAAGTGAAGATTGCCGAACCTGCTGAGCGCAAGGCCGTGCTCCAATCTTACCTGAGCTTGAAGTCTGACTGGAAGGAGCCAATTGCATTGGAGTATCAGCTCTTCGCAAATTAAAAAGTCTCAGCGACACATCTCGCTGTGCTACCAAATCGGCGTCAAACTGATCGAATGTTATTGAGAACGTCCGAGTAATTTGCACGCCGCGCGATAACGGCGCCGTTCTTTTTCGAGAGCCGTTGTTGTTCGTTCGAGGAACGCTATCCGCGTCTTGTCCTGCTCCGCAGCCTTTTTTGCCCGATCATGGATGAGTTTGGTTCGCGCGTAGCGAACATAGGCCGATACGACCTGCTGCTGGGTTTCCGAAATTTTCAGCGCTTTATCGATTGGTCCGGTGAGCGTGATGATCTTGCGGAGATGGCGCAACACTTCTCCCGCTGGCCATTCCTCGGCCCATTCGATGGCTTCGGCAGCGTGGGCGTAGATATCATCCGCGCCCAGGCCCCGCCGCCTTCTCAGCTCTGCCTTCACTCCTTCAGATAGGCCCGGCTCGTCGATAGACAGGGCAGCATCCCAATAGTAGCCAACCTCAATCAATCGCCAGCGTATACGGCTGTACTGCTCGTACACCGTATTGAGCGAAAGACCTGTGCGCTTTGCCGTCTCGGCTGGAGGCAGCCGTTCCGCGTAGCACTTCAAAAGCTTGTCAGCCTTCGCTGCTGCAACCTTTGATCGGGTGCTCAGGATCGGTGCTGGCATGGCTTTGTCTTGGCCTCAACTGCGACATCGATAAAAACATAAAATCAATAAATTAAGTGAATTTTTGGGGCGCTTTATCTTGGGAAATCATTGGCCGTCGATTTGGCAAAGGTCGCGAATAGCGCCATGTTTGGGGCTGTGAGGCACGGCAGAGTGTCCCGCCTCACCAGGAAGTAAAAATGCTGCGCGCTCGCAGCCCGTAATCGACATCGAGATTTGATCCGAAACCGCCGGAAGCCTCTCGCTTCCGGGGACAGGGAAACTGCGCCCGAATTTCGGGCGGGAAGGACGAGCCATGTTTGGAAACCCTGGGCAGAACAACGGTCAGCGCGGCGGTGGTCCGGGCGACGATCTGAAGGGCGGGTTTGCCACTATCGCGGCAGCGATGGTCTCCATCGTTGTCAGTCCAACGCTGAGTTCTGCCACGCTGCCTTATGTCATCGGCATCGCGCGGCAATCTTATCCGCCCGAAATCGTGGAGCTCTTCAAGGTCGCGTGGATGCTGCTGTGCTTCCCGTTTGTGTTCTTTGCAGCGCGGGCCAGCATCGCCTTCGCGCTCACTGCGGCGGGCGTCTACGTCGCCTACCGCTTCATCTAACCCTCCCCCCCAGAAGAAGAAAAGAGAATGAGCATGCCCAAGCAGATCAGGACGAAGGTGGGCGAAATCCACCACGTCCGTACCGTCAAAATCTTTGGCGATCAGGTGAAGGAATTCGCCCAGGGTGTCGCCGGAATCGCGATCATAATTTTTATCATCGTCGTGATCTTCGGCTGATGCGCAACATCGGCGGGGGCGGCACGTCCGGCCCCGCCATCCGTTTCCACCGGAGTGATGCCGATGTCTACCATGCAGGATCATCCCTACGGCGCGGCACGGTTTGCGACGGCGCTGGAAATTCGCCGTGCGTTTCGTGACCGGGGCGGCATACCAATCGGCTTCTCTCAAGGGCGGCTGCTGACCCATTCCAAGCTGGCCGGAGCGCTGCTGCTGGGCGGCGCTGGTAGCGGCAAGTTTACCACCATTCTTTCGCATATCATGGGCGCTTGAGGCCGGAACGGCGAACCCGCGCTACGCGATCCTCGACCCCAAGGGTGAGTTGGCTGCTGTGATCGGGCTTGGCCTCGTCCATAGCGGCGCGCATGTTTACACGATTAATCCTTATGGTCTGCATGACCTGCCCAATCACCGCTTGGCGCTCTACAGCCATCTAACGCCGGACACGCGCACGCTGGTGGCTGATGCGCGCCGCGCGGCACGAACGCTTTCGCCGGAAAGCGGTGGGGGAGATGCAAAGTTCTTTGAGCAAAAGACGCAGAACTGGCTGGATGCTCTTATTCGAGGTCTAGTTCACGCGGATAGTGGCGTTTCGCCCCTCAGCCTGTATGAGCTGGTTGGCATGATCCGCGCCGCGCCAGAAGCCTGGGCGGAAATGTCCGAGCATATGGCGGCGCTTGGCGAGCCTGATCTGACTGTCACCTATGCCGAGATGCGGGAGATGGCTGCTGAGAGCCGCCGCACCTACGATTCGGTCGCGGCGGAGATCACCAACGCGCTGTCTTTCATGACCGATCCTGCCTTGCAAAGCACCTTTACAGGGACGGCGGAAGCGGACTTTACGCTGGATGTGCTGACGGAGGGCTCTGACCGTCCGGTTTTCGTCTTTCTCTGCATGCCTGCTGAGTTGATCGCGCAGAACGCGGCTGTGATCCGGCAATTCTTCTCGACCTTGCGGACACTCAAGCAGCGCAAACCCCAAGCGCCAACAGTGAACCTCATTATTGATGAAGCCGCGCAGCTTGGCCGTTTTCCCGAAGTTGCCGAATTCTATGTCGTTGGCCGTGGCTTCGGGCTTTCACCACTTTGCGTCTATCAGGATATCGGCCAGCCCAAGGCCAATCTTGGTGAGACTGGCGCAATGACGCTCTCGGCCAGCTCCGACGTGGAAATCTATCTTGGTGGCGGCATTTCCGATCTGGAAACCGCGCAACATTTGAGCCGCAAACTCGGCAATCAAACGCTTCACCTGGACGACCCCCTGACCAATGAACGCGGCGCGCGGGCAAAGCGTGAGGCTATGCATGCGATGCTGTTCGAAGGAGCAAACCCGGTGAAGACGGGGCTCGCCTTGCGGGCGCTCGATACTGAGATGAGCCACCAGCGCAAGGTGGCGCGTGCCTTGATGACGCCGGATGAGGTTCTCTCCATGCCCCCAAACAAGGCGCTGGTCTGGGCTTCGGGCTACGGCATCCGCCCGTTCTTTGCGGACAAGGTGCCGTATTACATGCGCTCTGAATATGCCGAGCGCTTCTTTCCAAATCCGTATTTCGACCGCGACTTGAACCGCGTCCAGTTGCGCACCTGGTTTGGCATGCGGGCGCGTCAGGTCATCACAGAAGCTGTTCCAGGTATCTACCGTGAATTCCCGCAATACCAAAGCGGCGAATGGAAATTCATCGAAGGGCACCGCCCGAACCTCAAGGAGTGACGATCATGAGCGATCAACAAAACCGCCCGCTGGAAACCCTGCGCGATGGCAGCCTGAAAGCCTCGATCTGGGAGAACCAGCGCGAAGATCACACTGCGCTCAATGTGCAGTTCCGCAAAGGCTACCGTGATCAGGACGGCCAGTACCGGGATACCGATAACTTTTCCTCGGGTGATCTGCTGCGCCTCTCGCGGCTGGCTGAGCAGTCCTACGACCGGATCAAGGCGATCCGTGAGGCTGCGCGGGAAGGCAGAACCGAAAGCCGCCCGCGCACGCGCGAACGGGACAAGGGCAGGGAGCGCTAAGGATGGCCAAAGAGCAGTTTGACCGCTCTGCCTCAGCGCGCACCACCTGGCGGCAAGAGGCGTTGCCCGATCCGGCGAAGGTTGCTGAGCGCGGCATCCACACAAAGGAAAGCCTTGATTGGCTCGCCGCCCGCGAACCAAAGCTGCCTGCGCTGGAGCGTCACATCGATAACGCGGCTCTGCGGTTGGAGGCCACGCAAGAAGCGCAAGCAAAGCACCGTGCAGTTATCAATGCGCTGCGCGAAGAGTTCCGTCAGCGCCCGCAAAAGGCACGGAAGGATTTCACAGTGGCGCGAGATTACCGCGCGCCGGAACGCGAGCGATAAGCAAAGAGGAGTGAATGTCATGCAACAATCACATCAACACCGCAGAAAGCCTCATGTTTTTGCGTTGCAGCACTGAAATGTGATAAACTTAAAGTATATATAAGTGTATCTGCATCAATCAGTGGTGTAGTTCTGACAAATACAAGCGGCAAGCCTTCACACATGACAAGAAAGCCGCCCGGATCGGCAGAACAGTATTTCGCCAAAGCAGCAAGGTTGCGAGGGGGGAATGCAGACGATCAACCGGGGCAAGATGTGGGGAGGAGTGAGCTATGAAACCGCACAAAGACAAGCCGGAATCCGCTTTGGGTTTGGCCTTTCGCAATGGGGCAGGAGCGGAGCCCGTCCGCCCAAGCATCGTTGAGGTCGATTTCGAACACTTCCAGCATTTCCTCGAAGACAGTGACATGAGCGATGCCTAGAAGCATGAGTTTCTGAGCGCTCTGTGGGATATCATGGTGGGGTTTGTTGATCTTGGCTTCGGCATCCATCCGATGCAGCAAGTATCGGAGGAAGATATTGAAAAGACTGTTGAAACTTTCCTTTCAAAAGCGGATACTAAAACATATTCAAAAACAAATATGACTGAAAAATTTTCTGAAACGGCCAGAGGTGATCCCAATGAGCCGTAAGAAGGAAGGCAATATGATTCCAGAAAAACCAATGCCAGAGCCAGGCACGCGGGCTGTCGTTTACTGCCGCGTGTCCTCGGCCAAGCAAACGAAGCAGGGCGATGGTCTCGGTTCACAGGAAACCCGCAGCCGCGAATATGCGAAGTTCAAGGGCTATGAGGTTGTCAGTGTCTTCACTGACGATATGTCGGGCAGTCTGGCCGCGCGGCCCGGCATGCAGGCCATGCTCTCTTTCTTACGCAAACACCGGAAGAATTCGCATGTGGTCATCATTGATGACATCTCCCGCCTTGCACGCGGGCTGGAAGCGCATTTGAAGCTGCGGAGCGAGATCGGCGGCGCTGGCGGTATCCTGCAAAGCCCATCGATTGAATTTGGCGAAGATTCGGATTCGCAGCTTGTCGAGAACCTGCTGGCCTCCGTCTCTCAGCATCAGCGTCAAAAGAACGGCGAGCAAACGGTCAACCGCATGCGCTCGCGCATCATGAACGGCTATTGGGTGTTCCAGGCCCCTCTGGGCTATCGCTATGAGCGTACAAGTGGCCATGGCAAAATGCTGGTGAGGGATGAGCCGCGCGCCTCCATCTTGCAAGAGGCGCTGGAAAGTTACGCCTCGGGGCGGTTTCAGACGCAGGTCGAGGTGAAGCGCTTTTTGGAAAGCCAGCCAGCATGGCCCAAAGACCTGCCAAATGGAGAGATTCGCAATCAACGCGTGGCTGAGCTTTTAAACCGCGTTGTCTATGCCGGATATGTCGAAGCGCCGAAATGGAAAGTCTCGCTGCGCAAAGGGCACCATGAAGGCATCATTACCTTTGAAACCTATCAGCACATTCAAGAGCGTCTGACAGGCACAGCCAAAGCGCCTGCTCGCAAGGATATCAGCGAAGACTTCCCGCTGCGCGGCTTCGTCCTCTGCGATGATTGCAGCAAACCTCTGACGGCCTGCTGGTCGAAGGGCAAGACGCAGAAATATCCTTATTACCATTGCGTCACGAAGGGTTGCGAGAGCCACGGTAAGTCTATCCGCCGAGAAACACTTGAGGGAGACTTCGAAGCGCTGCTGCAACGCCTCCAGCCAACCGACAATCTGTTTCATCTGGCCAAGGCTATGTTCAAACATGCCTGGGATATACGGTTGGCCCAAGCCGCCGATATGGCCAAGACCCTGCAAGGCAATGTCATTCGAATCGACAAACAGATTGAGCAATTGCTGGATAGGATCGTCGATGCCAGCGCGGCGTCCGTCGTCCATGCTTATGAGAAGCGTATCGCCAAATTGGAGGAGGAGAAGATTCTGGCGCGCGAACAGATGGCCAACTCAGGCAAGCCAAAGCATACCTTAGAGGAGTCGTTCGAACTCGCCTTCGGATTCTTATCAAGCCCTTGGAATATATGGAAAAACTGTGATTTTGCGTGGAAGAGAACGGTGCTGAGATTGGCTTTTTCGGAGCCTGTTTCCTACAGCCGGAAAACCGGACTTCGAACACCAAAAACCGCCTTACCTTTCAAGGTCTTAGCGAAAATTTCAACGTCTAAAAGCGAAATGGCGCACCCGACAGGATTCGAACCTGTGACCTTTGGAATCGGAATCCAACACTCTATCCAGCTGAGCTACGGGTGCATGGCGGTTTTGGGCCGCTTTGTGTGATGGCTTCATAGCGCAGAGTTTGGTCAGCATCAATCGTGAAAATATGCTTTTCCGTCCTGCCTTGAAACTAACCGACATACGTCGGTCTGTTGAAGCTCTGTGTGGATGTTTAGCGGCGCCTTGAGACAGTTTATGACTATAAAAGTCTTCGCAGAATGTCCCAAGTCTAGGAAAGGGCTTGAGATTCTTTTTCTGTTCTGTAGCCTGTTAAATATTGTGTGGATCGCGATTGAAGTGTACCCGTGATCTGGGGACAACAATAGACTGGCTTGGGGATGGCCGATAATTTTAATAAAGAATCTGAAGCTGAAATTGATTTTTCGATGTTTGCCGACGCCGTTGGGTACCGTCTGAGACGCGCCCATCTTTCGGTTATGCAAAATTTCAACGAGACGCTGGCGGCCAAGGGGTTGCGGCCTGCGGATTTTGCCTTGTTGATGCTGTTGACGAAAAATTCCGGTTTGAAGCAGAGCGAAGTGGCGCAGGCCTTGGGCGTGCAGCGTGCGAATTTCGTTGCCATTGTCGATGGTCTCGAACAACGCGGATTCGTCGAACGGCGCAAGTCCGAAGTGGACCGGCGCGTGCAGTCGCTCTATCTCACGCCTGAGGGCTTTGCCTATCTGGACGAGATCCGGCCTGTCTGGCAGGGATATGAGCAGCGCATAACGGAGTTGCTGGGCGGTCCAGAGGCGAGTGCGGAATTATGCGCGTTGTTGGGGCGGCTCTATACGGAAGGCTGATGCTGCTCATTCAGCGCGCGCGGCTCATCGCTTCGTCAATCAGGAGATTGGCAATCTTCATGCGGCTGGTCGCCTGTTCGCGAAACTGCGGCGCCAGCCGGTCAGGATGATTGTTTCTGGCAAAGGTGCGGCGTTTCTCGGACAGTTGTGCCGGCGTGTCTGACTGCGACAGCTGTAGATCTTCGAGAATTTCAACAACGGACAGGCGTTCCAGGTGCGGCGGCATCCGGGGCTCGGGTTCCTGGCATTCCGGCTTTGGCTGCGGGGGTGGCGGGCCGCCTTCTGCCATTTCCTGATAGGCGGCGGCATGCTGTTGGAAGGCCGCCTTCGACGGCTCCGCCTTTTCTGCAATGAAGGCGGCGCCAAAGCCGCGCAGCTTGTAGGCTCCGGGCGCTGCCGCATCCGGTTCCAGTTCTTCCGCCTCTTCGGCAAGACGTTCCAGCACTGACTGAAAAATTGATTGTCCAAACAACATCAAATGATCTCCGCTTCTATGGCTTAGGCGCGCAAGGTGGCGCGGGGCTTGCCGGAGCCGGGGTGCCAAATTGGTATGGTTGAATTGTCGGTCCGTTCCGTTGCAGGATCGCGCCGAATTGATACGCCCTTCGACAGGAGACCGTCTGCATGCCCGTCACGCCGCGATACATCATCGAGCCTCAAAGAGCGGTGGAGGTCATCCATTCAACCGATGTGCTGGTCGTGGGCTCCGGTCCCGGTGGTCTTGCTGCCGCACTTGCGGCGGCGCGAAGCGGGGTGGCAGTGACACTGGTCGAGCGTTTCGGATGTTTTGGCGGCAATATCACGGTCGTTGGTGTCGAAGGTTTCGCCTGGTACCGGCACGAGAAGACGGTCGAGGCTGGTGGGATCGGCTGGGAGTTCGAGGAGCGGGCCAAGGCCATGGGGGCCGCGGCTCCGGAAAGCCAGTCGCTTTCTTACGAACTCGATTCGGAAGGCTTCAAGCTGGTGGCTGACCGCCTGGTGGAGGAGGCGGGCATCCACGCCATGCTTCACCGGCAATTCGTCGCTCCGATCATGGAGGGCGATGCCATTATTGGCATCATCGTCGAATCAAAAGCCGGCCGCGAGGCCATCCTTGCCCAGCGGGTGATCGATGCCACCGGCGATGCCGATATCGCCACGCGCGCCGGTGCGGCGGTGTTCAAGACTCCGGTTGAAGACATGCAGGCGGCCTCCGTGATGTTTCATCTGGCGGGCGTCGACAAATCGGCCTTCATGGCGGGCGTTAAAGCCGATCCGCAGACCTATGGCGACTGGTCGACCGGTGAATGGAAGATCGAGACGTCGGGCAAGGAAGACCAGATGTTTTCCCCCTTTCTCTCCAAGCCTTTCGCGCAGGCGATCGAACAGGGCTTGATCCCGAAACACCTGAATACGATCGCCGGCACCTGGGGTGTGCCGCATGACAGCGGTGAACTCACCTATATGAACCTCATTCATTTGGCCGGATGCGACGGGACCGATCCTGACAGTCTCACCCGTTTCGAGATCGAGGGACGCAGGCAGTCGATGCTGGCAATCGAGGCGCTCAAGCGTTTTCAACCGGGCTGCGAAACGGCCCGGCTTCGCAATTTCGGCATGTCCATCGGCATTCGCGATACCCGCAAGATCGATGCGGTCTACAACATGACGGAAGCAGACGCCCGCCATCAAGGGCGGTTCGAGGATACGATCGGCATCTATCCCGAGTTTATCGACGGTTATGGTGTGCTGATCCTGCCGACCACCGGTCGTTACATGCAGATCCCTTACAGGTCGATGTTGCCCAAGGGTGTGCGCAACCTGCTGGTTGCCGGCCGCGCCATTGGCGGTGACAAGATTGCCCATGCCGCCACGCGCAACATGGCGTGCTGCGCAGTCGCCGGACAGGGCGCAGGTGTGGCTGCTGCCCTGTCGGTGAAGACGGGGGCTGAGTTGGGCGGAATTTCCATGCCCGAGGTTCAGGCCGAGCTTCAGCGGCAGGGCGTGCGTATCCATTAAAGAATGAGGCGTACGGCGCCGCTGGTTCGGCCGCTTTCGATATCGGCATGGGCGGTTGCGGCATCGGCAAAAGCGTAGTCGTGACCGCCGGAGACATCGAGACCCGCCTCCAGTCTGGAGAACCAGCCTTTTGCCGCGCATCGATAGGCTATCGGATCGGCCAGATAGGCCAGTACGCTTGGACGCATCAGGGAGCGGTTTGTCAGCAGCTGGATATCGAGCGGCGGAACAGGGCCGGCGGTCTGACCGATATTCAGCACCGTGCCAAAGGCCCTGGTGGCCTTAATGCTGCGAACCAGATTGTCACCTCCGACACCATCGATGACAAGATCTGCGCCCCGGCCCTCGGTTGCAGCCAGCGTTTCTTCAACGAAATCTGCGTCGCGATAGAGGACGGGAATATCGAGGCCCGCCTTGAGAGCCATTGCGGCTTTGTCGGTGGTGCTGACGGTGCCGATGGTCCGAGCGCCGCGCCGTTTTGCCCATTGCACCAGGATCAGTCCAAGGCCTCCCGCTGCCGCATGGATCAGGACGCTCTTGCCCGGTTGCAGCTGGCCAACGACATCGAGCAGCAAATGGGCTGTCATGCCGCGCAGTAGCGATCCGGCAATGGCCGTGTCGGGCAAGCTGTCTGGCACTTTTACAAGTCTTTCGGCGGCGATGTTGCGGTATTGGCGATAGGCACCCACAGGCAGGCCCGCATAGGCAACGCGATCTCCGATGCGGTAGTCCTTCACACGTGTTCCAACGGCGTCAATCACGCCGACCGCTTCCACACCCGGCACGGTTTCACCCTTTGGCATGGGGTAGAGGCCTTGGCGGAAATAGATATCGACATAGTTCACGCCGATTGCCGTCTGGCGTATGCGCACGTCGTTGGGGCCGGGGTCGACGGTCTCTGCGTTTCGCCATGCCAATTGTGCGGGCCCGCCGCGCGTGTCGAATTCAAGCTGTTGGTTCATGATGTGTCTCCGGGTTCTGATGGAACCAATCTAGGCATTCGCACCTATCTGCGGTATTCCACATTATCGCGACATAGATGGGTGAAAATGCACATATGAACTGGGATGACTATCGTTGCTTTCTGGCCGTGGCACGCGAAGGAAGCCTGTCGGCGGCGGCCCGCAGCCTGCATGTCGATCACACCACAGTCGGGCGGCGGCTTGCCTCTTTGGAAGATGCGCTTGGCGTGCGTCTGGTTCACCGCTTGACGCGCGCGGTCATGCTCACCGATGAGGGGCGACGGCTTGCAGATCTGGGTCTCGAAGTGGAGACGGCGATGCAGGCCGTGTTGCGTGCTGCTGCCGGTGCGCGACCGGATATTGCCGGCGACGTGCTTGTCAGCGCGCCTCCCGCCTTCGTCACCTGCGTTCTCTGTCGCGCACTGCCCTTGATCAAGGAGCGCTATCCCGCTCTGGTGCCGACATTCGTCGGCGATATCGGCAGTGCCGACCTCAATCGTCGGCAGGCGGATATCGCGCTTCGCATGTCGCGCCCGACCCAGCCGGGACTGGTTATCCGAAAGCTTTTCGATGTGACGTTTCGGTTTTATGCCGCAGAGGACTTTGAACAGTCCGAGGCGGATTGGCCATTCGTCACCTATGATGTGGACAATGCAGTGCTTCCGCAGATGCGTTGGCTTGATACCGTCCTTGGCGGACGTCACATCGTCGCACGCAGCAATGACGCCTATTCGCAAGCACAGGCGATTTCCACAGGCATGGGCGTGGCTTTGTTACCCGATTTCGTCGGTGAGCTTTTTCCCGGTATCAAACCGCTCGACACACAGCTCAAACCGCCTGTTCGGGAAATGTGGCTCGTGGTCCATGAAGATCTGAGACAGGCGCCGCGCATTCGTGCGACGATGGATTTTCTGGCCGAGGTACTGCCGGGGCTGTCACCCCGGCACTAACCAATATTGACGATCAGCTCTGGCTTTGCGACTGGCTCTGTCCCTGTTGTTCGACAACGACCGTGACGTTCAGGTCCTCTCCAGATGCGCCAAAACGCATGCCGGAAATAGGCGCGGCATCTTCATAGCAAAGGCCTGTGGCGAGGCGCACATAACGGTCGTCCGGGCACATATTGTTGGCAGCGTCAAAGCCAACCCAGCCAAGGCCGGGAAGATGGGCCTCCGCCCAGGCATGCGTCGCCACCTGCTGTTCAACGCCGTTCATCATCAAGTAGCCGGAGATATAACGGGCCGGAATGTCGAGGAGGCGTGCCGCCGAGATGAAAATGTGGGCATGGTCCTGGCACACACCGGTGCCGCTTTCCAGCGCCTGTTCGCCCGTGGTTGTCGCTGTGGTCATACCGGTTTCATATTTGACCGTCTCGCTGATCGTATTCATCAGGGAATGCATGACCTCCAGCGGATTGTCGCCGGACAGGCTGCGGGCAAGTTCGTGTATCAATTTTCCCGGCTTGGTCAGGGGCGTGTCGCGCAGATAAAGCCAGAGCGGCACAAAACCCAGATGCGGGCCGAAAACGCCGGTTCTGTCTTCCGTCTCCACCTCGCCAGAGGCGACGATGTTGACGGCATGGGTTTCCCCCTCGGTCGAGACGAGATGGACGTGATTGCCGAACTGGTCGTTATAACCGGCTTCGACAACAGCACCGTCCACCTTGATGTTCCAGCTGCGGACATTCTGTCCAGGGCCGATGCAGGGGGTGAGCCGCAATCGCTGCAACGAGTATTGCACCGGCTTGTCATAGGTGTATTCGGTCGTATGGGTGATCTTCAGGCGCATGACGTCATTTCCTGCTGGGCTCGTTTCTATTTGTAGAAACGATAGCCTTCGGTGATCTCCTGGCTGAGCTGGTTGTTGCGCGAGATAAAGGTATCGAGAAACTCGTGCAGCCCTTGTTCCATGATGTGTTCAATGCCAACCGTTTCCAGGGTACGCTTGATCTCCGCAGCTGTATCATCTGCCGGGACGCGTTCGCCGTATCGTTTGGCGATGTAGCCGAGATTGGAGACGATCTTCTCGTAACAATAGGCGAGGGATCGCGGCATCTGTCCGTTGAGGATCAGGAAGTCGGCTATGTTGGCAGCGTTATACTCGCCATCATAGACCCACCGGAACGACCGGTGGCCGGAGACGGATCGAAGGATCGATTCCCACTGCATGTTATCCAGTGACGAGCCAACCTCGCTGATGGCCGGAAGCAGGACGTAGTATTTCACGTCGAGAATTCGGCTGGTATTGTCGGCGCGTTCGACGAAGGTGCCGATGCGGGCGAAGTTGTAGATCTCGTTTCGCAGCATCGAACCATGGAAGGCACCGCGCACCAGACCGGCACGACGCTTGATAATGTCGATGACCTCGGGCAGATCGGCTGATTTCAGCCTGCGGGCGAGGACATGTTTCAGTTCGATCCAGAACTCGTTGACCGCTTCCCATGTTTCGCGGGTGAGGGCCGTTCTGACCATGCGTGCATTGTTGCGTGCTGCTTCCACACACGACATTACGCTTGCGGGATTGGCGCGGTCACGCAGCAGGAAATCCACCGCGTCGGCAGAGGTGACCTTGTCGTATTTTTCGCAGAAGGTTTCGCGCACGTCAGCACTCTGCAAAACGCCGTCCCAATCGTCATCGGACGCGCCGGTGCGCGTCAGCGACATTCTCAGGCCCGCATCGACGATGCGAGCGACATTCTCTGCCCGCTCGATATAGCGGAACATCCAGTAAAGGCCATTGGCCGTTCTTCCCAGCATCACCATGGCTCAGTCCTCCAGCACCCAGGTATCCTTCGTGCCGCCTCCTTGTGAGGAGTTGACGACGAGCGAACCCTGCTTGAGGGCCACGCGGGTGAGCCCGCCCGGAATAATGCGTACCTTGTCGGAGACCAGTACATAGGGTCTGAGATCCACATGGCGCGGGGCAATGCCCTTTTTGACCAGGATCGGAACGGTCGAGAGCGACAGCGTTGGCTGGGCGATATAATTGCTGGGCCTTGCCCTCAGCTTCTCGGCGAAGATCGCGCGCTCCTTCTTGGTCGAGGTCGGGCCAACCAGCATGCCGTAGCCGCCCGAGCCGTGCACTTCCTTGACGACCAGCTCTTCCAGATGCTCGAGCACATATTTGCAGCTATCGGGTTCTGAGCAGCGCCATGTGGGCACGTTTTCGAGAATCGCCTTGCGACCGGTATAAAATTCGACGATTTCCGGCATGTAGGAATAGATCGCCTTGTCATCGGCAATGCCGGTCCCGGGTGCATTGGCGATAGTGATGTTGCCGGCACGGTAGACATCCATGATGCCCGGAATTCCCAGCGCAGAGTCGGGACGGAAGGTGAGGGGGTCGAGAAAGTCGTCATCGACGCGGCGGTAGAGCACATCGATCGTCTCATAACCCTGCGTCGTGCGCATTTTTACCTTGCCATCGACGACACGCAGGTCCGAGCCCTCAACCAGTTCCACGCCCATCATGTCGGCGAGGAAGGAGTGCTCGTAATAGGCGGAGTTGTAGATGCCGGGCGTGAGGACGGCGACGCGCGGCTTGCCACGACAACCGGGCGGCGCCACCGCTGCCAGCGACTGACGCAGTAGGTCGGGATAGTCCTCGACGCGCTGTACCTTGTTGAGCTGGAAAAGCTCCGGGAACATCTGCATCATGGTTTCGCGGTTTTCCAGCATATAGGATACGCCAGAGGGGGTGCGGGCATTATCCTCAAGGACGTAGAACTGGCCTTCCCCCGTTCGCACGATGTCGGTGCCGACAATGTGGGTATAGACGCCGCCTGGCGGCTTGAAGCCGATCATCTCTGGCAGGAACGTGTCGTTCTTTTCGATCAGTTCACGCGGTATGCGACCGGCGCGGATGATTTCCTGCTTGTGGTAGATGTCGTGCAGGAAGGCGTTGATCGCGATGACGCGCTGCTCGATACCCTGGGCGAGTTTTCGCCATTCCTGGGCAGCAATGATGCGTGGAATAATGTCAAAGGGAATGAGTTTTTCAGAACTATCGGCGTGTCCGTAGACAGCGAAGGTAATGCCAGTCCTGCGGAAAATGTTTTCGGCGTCCTTCGATTTTGCAATCAGATGCGCCGGATCCTGGCTGGAATACCACTCGTGATACTTCTGGTATGGCCCCCGCGGTGCGTCCCCCGCAGATATCATTTCATCAAATGCCAATGGCGCCGACTCCCCTTTTTTATGTTCATTGAGTACAACACTTCTTGCAATGCAAGAACCGTGCACAGTTCACGCAACATACTGTGTCGGGTCTCCGGAAAACCGGAAACGGCCTGTGTGGCCAGCGTATTTCATCCTTCTATTGTTCGTGGCCCCAGCGGTCTTTGCCGCAATCAATTCAGGTTTGCCCTGACTTTGATCCATAAATTATGGTGATGCCCATAATTTAGTCATTCAGCATCAAAGTCCAGTGCAATCGACCCTTCACCGAAATTGGATGCAGACATCAGCAAAACTGCTTTGACCTTTTGCTCCCCAATAACTAACGCAACAAGAGCGGGATAGTTTCCCTCTCGCGACAGCATTTTCATTCTGGATATTTAATGACCCTGGATCGCCTGGCGCCCGCCATCTTCGTTTTTCTGTGGTCTACCGGATGGGTGGCTGCAAAATATGCGGGGTTTTACGCCGACCCTCTCACCTTTCTGACAATCCGTTTTGCGGTTGCGGCCGTAATCTTCTACGGGCTCTGTCGCGTTGCCGGTGTCGCATGGCCGCGCGGGCGGATGTCCATTGTCCATGTCATCCTGTCCGGCGCGTTTCTGCACGGACTTTATCTGGGGATGGTATGGTGGGCGATCGGGCAGGGTGTGCCCGCTGCGATATCGGGGATTATTGCCGGACTGCAGCCCTTGATGACGGCGGTGGCAGCGCCGTTGATCGTTGGCGAGCGACTGGCGATCTGGCAAAAGGTCGGGCTTGGCCTGGGTTTTTTAGGCATCGGGATTGCCGTTCTGCCCAACCTCTTCGCGCTGGGAGACAACGCCATTCCAGCATTTGCGGTGATGATCAATGTCATCGGCATGGGGTTCGTCACGCTCGGAACGCTCTATCAGAAGCGCTTTGTGCGCGACGGAGACCTTCGCTCCGTCGCCACATTGCAATATGTGGGGGCGGTGGCTGTGACCTTGCCGGCGGCCATGTTGCTGGAGGATTTGCACGTCGACTGGCAGATCGGTTTCTTTGTGACCATGATCTGGTCCGTGGTCGGTATCTCCATGGGTGCAATCTTGCTGCTGCTCTATCTGATCCGGCGCGGGGCCGTGTCGAAGGCCGCATCGCTGATCTATCTTGTGCCGCCGCTTGCTGCGCTTGAGGCCGCCATCGTGTTTGGCGAAAGACTGACTGTGCCAATGATCATTGGCACGGTTCTGGCTGTGGTCGGGGTGTATCTGACCAATCGGCGCGGGGCTGAGCGCCAAGCATAAAAAAACGGCACCGCGAGGGTGCCGTTTTCGTTGTTACTTCAATTTGTTGCTCAGGCTTCCTGACGCTGGCGACGCTGGCCGCCGCCCTGGTTGGCGGAGCGCTGCGGGCGACCGCCGGGCTTGCCGAAGCCACCCTTGTTGCCGCCTGGCTTGCGGCCGTCGCTGCGGGCCGGACGACCGTCGCCGGCAGCCTTGGCGCCCTGGCCTTCGCCTGGACGCTTTGCACGATGGCTCTTCGGTGCACCAGCACCCTTGCCAGCATGGTTGCGATTGGCGCCACCGCCGGCGCGACGCTGAGGACGGACCGGGCGGTTCAAGGTCGCATGCGGTTCGCCGCTTGCAACTGCGATCTCGATGCCCATCAGACGTTCGATATCGCGCAGCAGGCCACCTTCGTCAGGGGCGCAGAATGCAACTGCGATGCCTTCACGACCGGCGCGGGCCGTACGACCGATACGGTGGATATAGGCGTCCGGCACTTCCGGCAGGTCGTAGTTGAAGACGTGGCTCACGGCCGGGATGTCGATGCCGCGGGCCGCGACGTCTGTTGCGATCAGTGTCTTGATGTTGCCGTCGCGGAAGCCCTTGAGCGCGCGTTCACGCTGACCCTGGCTCTTGTTGCCGTGAATGGAGGCAACCGAGAAGCCGACGATTTCCAGATGCTTCATCAGCTTCTCGGCACCATGCTTGGTGCGCAGGAAAACGATGGTGCGGCCATCTGGATTTGCCGTCAGGATCTGCTTGAGCAGTTCTGTCTTGTGGTTCTGGCCGTTTACGAAGTGGACATACTGTTCCACCTTGTCTGCTGCCTTGCCGGGAGGGCTGACTTCGACCTTGACCGGGTTGGTCAGGAAGTTGGCGGCGAGATCGGCAATTGTCTTCGGCATGGTGGCCGAGAACAGCAGGGTCTGACGCTTCGGCGGCACAAGCTTGGAAATCTTGCGCAGATCATGGATGAAGCCGAGGTCGAGCATCTGGTCAGCTTCGTCGAGAACGAGATGCGTGACGTGACGCAGGCTGACGGCATTGCGGTCAAGCAGGTCAAGAAGACGACCGGGCGTGGCGACCAGAATGTCGGTGCCGCGTTCCAGCATCATCTGCTGCTTGCCGATCGAGGCGCCGCCGACGACCTGTACGATCTTCAAAGGCGTCTTGCGCAGGAAGTCGCGCAGGTTGTCGCCGATCTGGTTCACCAGTTCGCGGGTCGGTGCGAGGATGAGCACGCGGGTTGAACGGCCCTGCGGGCGTTCGCCGTTGTTGAGAAGCATTTCGATGATCGGCAGGCCAAAGGCTGCCGTTTTGCCGGTGCCGGTCTGGGCGAGACCGATGAGGTCGCGGCCTTCGAGAACCTGCGGGATGGCCTGGGCCTGGATCGGCGTCGGGGTAGTGAAGCCGAGCTGTTCAACCGTCTTTACGATTTTGTGGGACAGGCCGAGGGTTTCAAAAGTGGTCAATTCAATTGCCTTTCGGGGGCGCCAACAGCAATCGGGCACGATCGCGTCTTGCGATCCTGCCTGCTCTTGGCGTCAAGAACCCCGCGTGAAGTGGGAACTTGTGTGTTGGAAAATGCTTCCCAGCGCTGCGACCGCAAAGTGCGGCCTCTTCATCTGTGCGCTTTTGTCCTTCTTCGCGAAGTCTGTTCGCAAGGCGCGCTCACGCGGCGGCCGGAAGGTGAAAGCTGACCTGCATTTGGGCTCAAAGCGTCTGAAAGTCAAGCAAATGTTTTTGCAGTGCAACCGTCAGCTGTCGCACGAAGTTCGACAGAGGGCTGCAGATCACCGTCAACTGGCGAGTTTTTCACTATAGAGCGGCTTGGCGTCGCGACCGTAGAAAGTCGCATTGCTACCATTCGCTGAGAGTTCCATCAGCAGGAAGCCGGGTTCGGAGCGGGAGAAAAGGCTCTTGGCGTGATGCTTCACAGGTCGCCCCTTGCTGCCGCCGCCGGAGACAAAGTAGGAGACGCCGTTATCGCTGAGCGCTTCCAGGTCGTGATCGTGCCCGCAGAGATAGGCATTGACGCCATACCGGACGAAAAGCGGCTTCAAAATGCGGATGAGCTCTTTATTGTCGCCATGTGCGCCCCCGGAAAAGAGGGGATGGTGGCCGGCCACGATCTTCCAATCGGCCGTGCTGGCCGCAAGTTTCTGTTCCAGCCATTTCAGTTGATCGGCTTTTGCCCAGCCAAACCATTCTGTGATCATGCCGTTCTGGATCAGGACCTCGGTGTCGAGAAAGAAGAAATCTGCCGTCTTCGAGCCCACGCTTTTGCTCATGGTGTAATAGGTGGACGGCATGTTCCAGCGTGGATCGACGCTGCCATATTCCAGTTCCGCATCCACATTGCCCTTATGGTCATGATTGCCGAGCACGGCATACCAGGGGAGTTGCAGTGCCGGTGCCTTGTAGATGGCTTCGAAGGTCGAGGTCCATTTGGGATCTTTGATGTTGGATACGCCAGCTTCGTAAAAATTGTCACCGGTGGAAATAATGAAAGTGACCGCCTGCTGCTCGGCGACTTTGGCCATGGCGTCGGCAACGGCTGTCTGATCCGCCTCGACTGCCTCATCGCCCCAATCGCCAAGAACAAGAAAGGACAGGTTGTCGTCGGCTTTAGTCGCCCATGCGTGACTGGAAAGGCTTGCGAGGGTGAGCGCAGATGCCCCCAGCAGTAAATGGCGTCTTTTCAATTCCATGATAGGGCTACCTGTCTTTTTGATTCAGTTCAGGGCGTGGTCCTGGCCGAAAGGTCTGGCGTGAAATCAAGAGTGAAGCGCAATCCGCCAGACAGCCGGTTCTCGATGCAGATCGACAGATCATAGGCGGTGGCGATGTCGTGGACGATGGAGAGCCCGAGACCTGTTCCAGGTGTGGTGAGGTCCAGTCGCGTGCCGCGTTCCATCAGCCGGCTGATATCGTGCGGATTTGCGCCCGGGCCATCATCTTCAATAACAAGACGGCGGCTCTTCTCGTCGAACTGGATAAGGATGGAGGAGCGTGCCCATTTGACGGCATTGTCGATGACATTGCCGAGCATTTCTTCAAGGTCTTGCTGGTCGAGTGGAACCGGAGTGTTGGTGGCGACCGTCACCTGCCAGTCCAGATATTCTCCGCGCGGGGTGCGTTTGAGCGTTCGGACAATGCGCTCGACACCGAGTGACAGATCGGCGCTCTTGCCCGATAGCGCACCCGTTGCTGCGATCCGGCTTCGGCTCAGTTCGCGATCCACATGCGATCGCATGACCGTCGCGAGATGGGCAAGCTCCTCGCCAATGTCCTTTTCTCCGCGTTCTTTCAACGTCTCGGCGTCGTTGGACAAGACAGTAAGGGGCGTCTTCAGCCCGTGGGCCAGGTCGGCTGCGCGCGAACGGGCGCGCTTGATGGTTTCCGATTGTGCTTCCAGCAGCCGGTTGACGGCTTCGACGACGGCTGAAAGCTCACGCGGGAAGGGGCCGGTCAGCCGTTCTGCCTGTCTCTCGCGAATGCGATTGAGGCCTTCACTCACGGAATACAGCGGCTTGAGGCCGAAGGTCAGCTGCGCGAGCGAAGCGGCGATCAGGAAGGCTGCGATTGCCACCATATAGGGGATGATGTCTTCGGCGAAGTCGTTGCGTGCCTTCGTCAGCACCTTCGCGTCCATCGCCACCGCAACCCGCACCGGCCGTTGTCCATCCGGGGCCGCAAAGAGAAGCATCTGTTCCTGGATGATCACCTGTGAATTGTCGGGACCCTTGAGAGAATAGCGGTCTGTTTCACCGATCTTCTGGTCATCGACGGGGAGGGGAAGAACATAATCCCAGAGCGATTCAGATCGCAGCTGCACGCCCTTGTGATCGTCTTCCACCTGCCAGTACAGGCCGCTATACGGCCGATCGAAGCGGGCGTCTATCGGTCGGACGGGGGGCAAAAGTGTGCCATCGGCAGCAAAGGTCAGTGCGCCGGTAATATTGTTGATATGGTCGGTCAGTTCCTGATGGATTCGCCGTTCGAGACTGTTGGTAAAGAGTGCCACCAGCGCGAAACCAGCAAGTGCCATTGCCGCCAGTACACTGAGGACCGACACGATCAGAAAACGGCCGCGGATAGATTGGATCATTCCTGCGCCCCGCCGATGCGGTAGCCATATCCCCTGCGTGTCGCGATAACATCCTTGCCAAGCTTCTTGCGGAGCCTGCCAATCAGAACTTCGACCGAGTTGCTGTCGCGCTCGAAATCCTGCGCATATAGCTGTTCCGTGAGTTCGATCTGGGAAATATGGCGTTCGTGGTTGAGGGCCAGAATGCTGACGCAACGATATTCGAGCGGCGTCAGGTCGATCTGCTCGTCGCCACGATGAACGGTCTTGTTGCGTGGATCTATGGTGATGCCGGCAAATTCGAGCAGCGGGTTGGCCTGGCCGGAGCTGCGGCGGATGATGGCGCGCAGTCGCGCCAGAAGCTCTGCCATCTGGAAGGGCTTGGCCAGATAATCGTCGGCACCGGCGTCGATGCCTTCGACACGCTCCTGCCAGTTTCCGCGCGCCGTCAGAATGATGACGGGCATTGTGCGTCCGGCTGCACGCCAACGTTTCAAAACAGACAGGCCATCCAGGCCGGGCAGGCCGAGATCGAGAATGGCTGCTGCAAATTCTTCTTCGTCGCCGGAGAACCAGCCGGCCTCACCATCGGTCTCGTGAACCACGTTATAGCCGGCGCGCTCGAGATTGGCGGTCACATCGCGCGCAATTCGCAGATCATCTTCAACGAGGAGAAGGCGCATCAGTCGTTCTCCACCTGCAGGATTAGTCCGCTTTCTCCATCGACTTCAACCTCGACGACGCGACCGTCGCTGCGCAAGATGCGAAACTCGTAATAGCTCTTGTCGTTGCAGCGCTCGATTTCGATATCGACAATTGTCCCATCGACCCGTGACAGAACGGTGCGGCGCAGTTCCGACAGTGACTTGATGCGGCCGCTCGTTACATCATCGAGCACCCGGTCGTGTTCCTGTTCGTGGTGTTCTTCATGCGCGTTGCCGGCATGCGCATGGGCAACGACAAGCATCAGCACAGCCATCAAGGCGGTGCTGCACGCGGCAAATGTGATCACGGGATGCTTGCGGGCATGTCTCATGCCTTCTCAATATCATCACAAGACTGAAGTTTCGCTGACATTTCTCGTCAGTCTTCCCTCAGTCCAGGTCCACTAGGTTGCAATCCATGGCCGGGCAATGATGCCGGGCCGACAACATCCTAAGGACTTTACGATGAAAAAGATCATGTTTGCCTCGCTTTTCGCAACAACGGCCTTTGTCGGGTTTGCCCATGCGGAAAACGACATGTCGTGCGGTGATGTGCCGAAGGAAAAGTGGATGACCGAAGACCAGATGAAGGAAAAGGCGACCGGCATGGGCTTCGATGTCCGTCAGGTGAAGGTCGAAAACGGTTGTTTCGAGGTCTACGGCATCAAGGACGGCAAGAAAATCGAAGCGCTGTTCAATCCCGAAACGGGTGAACAGGTCGGTGAAGACTGATGAGCGCAGCCGAGCATATTCAGCCCGGCTCACCTGCCGGCCGCGAAAGGCGGCCGGACACGGTGCAGGTCTGGGATCCGGTCGTGCGCGTCTTTCATTGGTCTCTGGTCGCGCTGTTTACCTTTTCCTTTTTCACCGGCGACGAGTGGAAGACGGCGCATATCTATTCGGGCTATGCGATCGGCTTTTCGATCGCCGTCCGGGTCGTCTGGGGCCTGTTCGGCTCGCACCATGCCCGTTTCGTCAATTTCCTCTATCATCCGCGAACGGTCGCACGGTTTCTTATTGAAAGCGCCGGAATGCGGGCCAAGCGCTATCTCGGTCATAATCCCGCCGGCGGTGCGATGGTGATCGCGTTGCTGTCGATGATCACCGGTATCGTTGCGACCGGCTATATGATGACGACGGATGCGTGGTGGGGCGTCGGGTGGGTGGAAGTCACGCACAAGACACTGGTCTATACGACGCTCGGACTGATCGCCCTGCATATCGGCGGCGTGTTGTTTGCGAGCCTCGAGCATCGAGAAAATCTCGTTCGCGCCATGATTACCGGACGCAAGCGGCGCGACTGAATTGGCAGCCCCGTCCACGCCTTCATCTGCCGAACGGCGTGGAAGAAGCCCGAACGTGCCCCCGCGTTCGGGCTTCCTTGCGTCCGTGATCCGACGTTCGCTTCAAAGCGTCTCAGATCACATCTGTGGTGTCGAAATGCTGCATCAGCTTTACCGATACGATTGTCTTCATATAGGGGGCAAAGGCCGGATCGGTGCGGACCAAGGCGGCCGCCTTCTCGGCTGAGTCCATATCTTTCCATTCGACGAGGTCGGCGACCGTCTGCCGGTCTCCATGGCCGGTGAGTGCGCGCCACGAGAGGAAACCGGGATAGTTTTGTACGGCTTGCATGGCCGCGCGACGTGCAATCTCGGCCTTTGCGCTATCCGTGATCGTGCAGATTGCGATTTCGAGAACGTTTGTGTCTGTCATTCTTCTTTGTCTCCGTTGCAGATGGCTTGACCTAGCATTGTCCAACTGACAACCTTGTGGCCATAGCCTTCAAGGAGCTCGCCGATGCGTCCTGCAGATCGTCTTTTTCGCATCATTCAGCTCATGCGCAGCTCCGGTCGAGCGATGACGGCGGCCGAGATTGCCGAGAAGATGGAGGTGGCACCTCGCACCATCTATCGCGATATGGAACATCTGATGGCATCGGGCGCTCCGATCGAGGGGGAACGGGGCGTTGGCTACATGCTGCGTGAGGCGTTCGATGCCCCGCCGCTCACCTTTACATTCGAGCAACTGGAGGCGCTGGCCTTCGGATTGCGGGCGGTCGAGATGCTGGGCGATCCAAAGCTTGGGAAATCAGCGCGCGAAGCCCGCGACAAGATGCTGGATATCCTGCCTGAGGATCACCGGCAGCGTCTTGTCGGCGCGCCGATCCATGCCTTTCGCTCTGCCTCGCAACCACCGACGGAAAGTCTGTCGGAGATCCGCCGCGCCATCGGCGAGGCCCGCAAGATCTGGATCGCGTATCATTCGCTGGACGGCGAGCGCAGCCAGCGTGTGATCTTGCCTGTGGCGCTGTGCGCATTTGGTACCATCTGGCTGGTGACGGCATGGTGCGAAATGCGCGATGATTTCCGTGACTTTCGCGTCGACAGGATCGAGGATTGGCAGATGCTGTCAGACCGTTTCACCCTGGAGCCGCATCAGGCCTATGAGGTCTATCTGCAGCGACTGCAAAAGGGCTGATCAGAAGTCGGTCTGTACACCGCCTTCTTCCTTGCGTCTTGCAACGAAAGCGTCGAGCTCTTCCTCGATGGCCGGATCCAGCGGTGGCCGCTCATAGGCGTTCAGTGTTTGCCTGCAGACGCGGCTGGCGTGTTCGAATGTGGTTGGGCGTCCGGCATCGGTCCATGTCTCGAAGTTGCGCCAGTCAGACAGGATCGGGGAATAGAAGGCGCTCTCATAGCGTGCCAGCGTATGCGCTGTTCCGAAGAAGTGGCCGCCTGGGCCGACCTCGCGGATGGCATCCAGTGCCAGGGCATCCGGCGATGTATCGAGCGGTTTGAGGAATTCGGCCACCATCTGCAGCATGTCGACATCCAGAATGAACTTCTCGAAGGATGCGGTAAGCCCGCCTTCCGACCAGCCGGCGGCATGCATGATGAAGTTGCCGCCGCCTTGCGTAAGGGCCCAGAGCGAGAAGGCCGATTCATAGGCTGCCTGGGAATCGACCGTGTTGGAGGCGTTGGTGTTGGAGGTGCGGTAGGGCAGGTTGTAGCGGCGTGCAAGCTGACCACCGGCGATCACGGCCTTCATGTATTCCGGTGTGCCAAAGGCAGGTGCACCGGTCTTCATGTCCACGTTGGATGTGAAGCCGCCGTAAATGACGGGTGCGCCCTTTCGCACCATCTGGGTGAAGGCTATGCCGCACAGAGCCTCGGCATTCTGCTGGACCAAGGCGCCGGCAATCGTCACCGGGGCCATGGCCCCCGCCAGGGTGAACGGAGTCATGATCACGGGCTGGTTGCGGGAGGACATTTCGATGATGCCCTGAAGCATCGGGCCATCCAGTCTGAGAGGAGAGGAGGAATTGATGACGGTAAAGAGCGTCGGCTCCATCTCCATCTGTTCTGCCGTGATGCCTCTGCCGATGCGTGCGATCTCCAGCGCATCGAGATTGCGCTGTTTACCGAGCGAATAGCAATGGAATGGCTTATCGGTCAGTTTGACCAGGTCAGACAAGCAGTCCAGATGGCGGATGGATGCATGGATGTCAGTCGGTTCGACGGGATATCCGCCGGTCATGTGAATGATGTCAAAGGACTGGGCGAGCTTTAACAGCTTGCGGTAGTCCGCCTGATTGCCGGCCCGTCGTCCACCTTCAAGATCGCTGACAAAAGGTGCGGATGCGATCTGGGCAAAGGCCAGATTCCGGCCACCGATGGCGACATTGCGGGCGCTATTGCGGGCATGAAGGGTGAACTGCGACGGTGCCGAGGCAATCAACTGCATGATCAGGTTTCGATCAAAGCGCACGCGGTCGGAGCCTGGATGAACGTCTGCGCCGGCACGCTTCATATAGTCCCGCGCCTCGGGCAGCATGATATCCATGCCGACGTCCTCGAGAACCGTCAACGAGGCCTGGTGGATATTCTCCAGTGCATCGGCAGACAGCAGTTCGCTGTGGGCAGTCGGGTTGACGAGGCTGCTGTAGTGTCGATCCAGCACCGTGCGTTGACGTTCCCCTGATCTGCTCGACGATCGGCGTCGGCGCTCAGGAGCGGGTGCGCTACTATCAGTCTCGGGCAAGGCTGTGGAGATATCATTCGTCATGAAAATACCGTTCCTTTTGATAGACCCTGAATTTGACAGAGTTGAAACAATATTTCTTCCGCCAAATGCGACAATCACCCGGCTCATCTGGAACATTGGACAAGATACAGGGACGGGCGATTCAGTATTTGCGCATGTTGCGAATGGTTAACGAATTGGATCTATCTTGTGCTGAGTCGGGTTGCCGGTAGGCCGAGTATTTTGATGATTTTACACAAAGACCGCGTCCGGCGGCGAAGAAGACTGGTTTTGAGGAGGCGTTTTTGACGCGGCACAGCAGCTTGCTCAAGCTCGCAAGTGAGAGAATTGGCGACCTGCCGCAGCCTGCCTATGTGAAGGACTGCGAGCTTCGCCATGTCGTGGTGAATGCTGCCTATGCCCGCTTCTTCGGCCTTTCGCCGGATGACTTCATTGGCAAGACCAGCTTCGAACTCTTCGGCCGCAGAGAAGACAAGGCGATTGAGGATATCGAGTGCAAGGCGCTCGTTTTCGGCGAAGAGCAAGAAGCCTTGAGTTTCGAGCCGGATGGGCCGGGACGTCGCGGCGTCATGATCGAGCGTTTCGTTGACGAGGATGAGAGCCTCTATCTGTTCGGAGAGTTTCTGGACGGGGAGGCGGATCTGCCGCCTGTGGCCGCTGCACCGGTACAGGCGAATGAGAACCGCCCCGTTGCAGATGGTCTCTTGAAGACGATTGTAGAAGAGCTGCCGTCGCCGACATTCCTGCGCGATGCCGATCATAAGATGTTGATCGTCAACAAGGCCTATTGCGATCTCTTGGGTCTTCGCAAGATTGATCTGCTCGACAAGAGCGAGATTGAAACGATGGGTGAAGATGTCGGACAACATCTTTACGAGCTCAATCAAAGCGTTCTCGACGATGGCACGGCATTTGAAAACGAAGAAATATTCGGCACGCCAACGTCGCCCGTTCATGTGCTTACCAGCCGACGTCGCATTATCGGTGACGATGGCAAGCCTTATCTGCTCGGTTCTTTCACCAATATGTCAGAACTGAAAGCGCGCGAAACGCAGTTGAGTGAAGCTCAGCACGAGGTTGAGATATTGCGGGCGCAAGTCGAAAGCCTGTTGCGCGCCATGCCTGTCGGCATACTACTCCTCGATCATGAATTCCGCATCGAATACGCCAATGAGGCCTTCACCCGGATGTGGGCAGTGCCTGATGCGTCCAAGCTGACGGGGCGTTCATATCTGGATATGATCGTGGGGAGCCATAAGCGTGGTATTTACGATCCCGAAGGCCCCAGCCCCGCTGAGATATTTGCTGATCGCAAGGACAAGCTTAAAAACAAGCTTACCGCTTCCTGGCAATTCGAACGTCCGGATGGGACGTCGCTTTCCGTGCGCGGGAAGCCTCTGGAAACCGGGCAATATCTCCTCAGCTATATCGATGTCTCGGACTTGCGTGCGCATGAGCGAGAATCCGCGTTGTTTCGCGCGGCGATAGAGCAGATGCCGGTGCCGATGTTCGTCCGGGACGATGATCACCGCCTTGTCTTCGTCAATGCCGCCTATGAGACGCTGTTGGGCAAGACCCGCGACACACTTTACGGGACGCGCGAAAGCGATCTTTTTACCGACAAAGCAAAGCGTTTCGAGGACGAGAACAACGAGATCCTGACGACAGGAAAGAGTGTCCAGCGCGAACATGACTTTGAGACTGTCGACAAGCGCAAAATGTCAGCGATCACGCGGATCAACCGGATTACCCTGCCCAGCGGGCAACATTATATCGTCGGTTCGATCTCCGATGTGAGCGCGCTGGTTGCCCAGAAGAAGGAATTGATCCAAGCCCGGTCTGAGGCAGAACGGTTGAACGACTATCTGGAAGGCATCATGCGGACCATGCCGGTTGGCGTGATGATCCTGACAGAGGACCTCAACATCGAGTTCGCCAACGAGAAGGTTTACGAGATCTGGGATCTGTCGGTGGACCGTCCGCTGGAAGGCGTGAGTTTCCGCGACCTTTCCGAGGCGAATTACCACCGGGGCTGGACCTGGGCCCAAGACGAGACATTTGACAAGAATTTCGAGGATCGTGCGAAAGAGTTGAGCCAGCTCGAAGGCACGCTTCAGCGCGAGTTGTCCGGCGTCGACGGAAAGCTCGTGTCGATTACATCCAAGCGCATGCCGGACAACAAGATCCTGCTTGTCTATGCCAATATGACCGACCTGCGCGAGAGAGAAATCGAAATCGACAAGGCGCGCGCCGAGCTCGAACGTCTGGGTTATTTGTGGCAGGACGCCACACAAGTGATGTCTCAGGGACTTGCGATCATCCAGGACGGGGTGATCATCGAAAACAGCATCGCGCTGTCGCGCATGCTCAATGCCCCGGCCTCTCTTCTGGATAAGGGAAATGCCTGGCGTCATTGCTTTGCTTTTTGCGCGCGGCGCGGCGATTTCGGAGCGGAAGCCTTGCCGCTTTTGAGGGAATGGCATGAGAGCATTCGCGCCAACGAAAACTTCTCGCTGACATTTCTGGCTGACGGAACGACCTGGGTACAAGTGGAAGCAATCGTCAGCGGTCGCGGACACTGGATGTTGGTCTTCACCGACATGACAGAAGTGAAGGATCGCGAACTCGAGCTCAAGGCACTTCTGGCACGGGCCGAGATGGCGGACCGGGTGAAATCCGAGTTTCTGGCGAATATGAGCCATGAAATCCGCACACCGATGAATGGTGTGCTGGGCATGGCCGAGCTGTTGTCGAAATCGCAGCTTGAAACGCGACAGAAGACCTTTGTCGACATCATCGTCAAATCGGGCAATGCGCTTCTGACGATCATCAATGACATTCTGGATTTCTCCAAGATCGACGCCGGCCAGTTGAAACTGCGCAAGGCGACATTTGACCCCGTCGAAGCAATCGAGGATGTTGCCACGCTGCTGTCGGCATCGGCCTCCGAGAAGGATCTCGAACTGATCGTTCGCGCTGATCCTGCCATGCGTCACCTTTTGCAGGGCGACGCCGGGCGGTTCCGTCAGATCATCACCAATCTGCTTGGCAATGCCATCAAGTTCACCGAGACGGGGCATGTCCTGATCGAGGTATCCGGAGAGCCGCAGTCGAATGAGCAGATGATGCTGTCCGTGCGTATCGAAGACACCGGAATTGGTATCCCGGAGGTCATGCGGCAGTCGATCTTCGAGAAATTCTCACAGGTAGATACGTCCTCGACGCGCCGCCATGAGGGAACCGGGCTGGGGCTGGCAATCACCGCTGGTCTCGTCGACCTGTTTGGTGGACATATGGAGGTCGAGAGCACGGTGGGAGCCGGATCAACCTTCTCGATCCATATTCCGCTCGCCATCTCGACCGACAGCAAGCCGCAAGAGGGCGTGCCGTTGCTGGTCAAGGATGCCCGTGTCGTCGCGATCGACGACAATCCGATCAACCGGCAGATCCTGTCTGAACAATTGGCCAGCTGGGGGTTCGACGGCGTGGCCGTTGATGGCGGTCGGCAGGCTCTCACCCTTCTCGACGAAGCCGTGCGGCTCGGCCTGCATGTCGATGCCCTGGTGATCGACTATCATATGCCGGAGATGAATGGCGTTGAGCTCGCGCGGCGCATTCGTGCCGATCACCGCTTCGACGAGATTGCCATCATCTTCTTGACCTCCATGGACATGGTTGGTGACGACGATATTCTGGATGAACTCAATATTCAGGCGCACCTGATGAAGCCGGCGCGGGCCAGCATGCTGCGCAAGGCCATTATCGATGTGACGCGGGCGGCACGGCTGAAACGTGGTTTGAACGCTGCTCCATCTGCCGGGAACGGCCCGAACCTTCCCGTGGCAGCCAAGCCGACGCCGCTGCCGGCAAAACCTGAAAACACTGTCCCGCAGGGTGGCAGTGACCTCGATGTGCTGGTGGCAGAAGATAACGAGGTGAACCAGATCGTCTTCACGCAGATCCTTCAGGCGACCCCATTGAGCTTCAAGATTGTGCAGAACGGTGAGGAAGCAGTCGCTGCTTGGGAGCGCGACAATCCGCGCATGATCCTCATGGATGTCTCCATGCCTGTGATGAACGGACACGAGGCAACCCGTACCATTCGCGCCAAGGAAAACCTGATGGGCGCCAGGCAGCATGTGCCGATCGTCGCTGTAACGGCGCATGCGCTCGACAGCGATCGCGACATGTGTCTGGCGGCGGGAATGGACGATTATCTCTCCAAACCGATCAGTCCCGAACTGCTGGAACAGAAGATTGCCGTCTGGCTGAAGGATTTCGCCGACGCGCGCGCATCGTCCAAAGGCGCTCAGGGCTGATCGATGTGACGGTCAGCCCGCCGATCTTACCCCGCACAGCATCTCCCTTTTGCCGGCAAAGCCCTTGCGGCGCTCGAGATTGAAGCCGGCTGCGATCAGGTTGCGACGGACGAAACCGGCGGCGGCATAGGTGGCGAAACTGCCGTTTTCCGCGGTGCGGTCGTGGACGGCCTGCATCAGTTCAGGTGACCACATGTCGGGGTTACGCGAGGGGGCAAAACCATCGAGATACCAGGCATCGAACAGGGCCTGCGCCGATCGGACATTGGGCAAGGCGTTCCCGCACACCACCGTCAGGCGTGTGGCGTCGTCCAGCGTTATATCGATCACGTCTTTCGGAGTATCGGGCCAAAGTGCGGTCAGCGCCTGTCTTTCGGCATCCAGTTCCGGCCAATGCGCGAGGGCGCGGTCAATCGCGTCCCGGCTCATCGGATAGAGTTCGAAGGATGTGAAATGCAGGTGTCCGCCCGGCTTACGTTCCAGCTTCCATTGCCGCCAGGTTTCGCAGGCGTTCAGACCGGTGCCGAAACCGAGCTCGCCGATGCGGAACTTGCCGGCCGAATGCCAGCGCTCCGGCAGGCCGTTGCCGGCCATGAAGACATGACCACATTCAAGCCTGCCATCGGTCTGGCAATAAAAGTGGTCGCCAAAGGCGGTTGAATAAGGCATATCGCCCTCGTGCCAGACGAGGGCATTGTCCTCATTTTTATCCGCTGGATCGAGATTTGTAACTGTCATGCCTGAAGCCGATATTCTGACCGGAGCCGGCGGTCAATCTTCCGTCGATCTTTTGATTGTCGGCGGCGGCATTATGGGGCTTTGGGCTGCACTCAAGGCCGAGCGGCTGGGTATCAACACATTGCTCGTGGATGCCGGTGTTCTGGGGCAGGGTGCAAGCGGTGGCGTTCTGGGCGCGCTGATGGCGCATGCGCCGGAGCGATGGAACCCGAAAAAGCAATTCCAGTTCACCGCATTGATCGCACTTGAAGAGGAAATCGAACGGCTGGAAGCCGAAAGCGGATTGAAGTCAGGCTATCGGCGTTGCGGGCGGATCATTCCGCTGCCCACGGCGCATCATCGCGTAACGGCGGAGCGGCAAGCGCTTGAGGCGAAGGTGAACTGGCAGGCAACAGGTCATGATTTTCGCTGGGAGGTCTTTGATAGTCCGATGATCGGCGGCTGGCCCTCTGCCGATGTGGCGGAACATGGGATCGTGCACGATACGCTTGCCGGCCGGGTGTCGCCACGGCAACTGCTCGCCGTTCTCATCACGCTGCTCAGGCGGGCCAAACATGTGCGTATCGTTGAGAATTCCAGTGTCGCTGCGCTCCAGCCGAATGCCAGCAGTGCACGCCTTTCCGATGGCGATACAGTTGTGTTCGGGCATTGCCTGATTGCGGCTGGGCATCAGTCATTCCCATTGCTGCAAGGGCTTGGCGAACCGACGAAAAAGCCCCTGGGTATGCCGGTCAAGGGGCAGGCGGCCCTGATGAAGGCTGAGGGGTTGGAGGATCGGCCATTGATCTTTCGCGATGGTCTCTACGTCGTTCCGCACGATGATGGGATTGTTGCGATCGGCAGTACCAGTGAAAACAGTTTTTCCTCCGCAGACGATACCGATGCGCAACTGGAGACCTTGATTGCCGAGGCCCGCAGGATTGCTCCGGTTCTGACCGATGCGCCTGTGATCGCGCGCTGGGCCGGCTTGCGGCCCAAGGCGATTGGGCGCGATCCCATGATCGGCCCGCATCCGGCTCACTCCAATATCCTGGCGTTTACCGGCGGCTTCAAGGTGAGCTTCGGGGTGGCGCATCAGCTGGCAGATGCGGTCATGGCCCTGGTCGGCGATCGCGCTATCGATCTGCCTGCATCCTTCCTCTTTTCTGCGCATCTGGAATCGGCTTCGCGCTAAACGCGAGCCATCCCTCTGATTCTTCGTCAAATTGTCATGCAAATCACCTATCTGCATGAGCAATCGGTGATTAACGCCGATGTGACCCGAACGGACGAGGAATGCCATGCGCTACGCCATCTTCTTCACGCCTTCTTATGGCGATCCGTTGACACTGGCAGGCGCAAGCTGGCTGGGTCGCAGCGTCTATTCGGGCGAAGAGGTCGAGCATCCGGACAGTCTGGGTGTCTATCACCACGATATCGCCTTCCAGACAGCCTTGCCGCGCCGCTATGGATTTCATGCTGAACTGAAGGCGCCCTTTGCCTTGCATGCCGATACGAGCGAGCCGGCCTTGCTGCGTGAACTCATGCGGTTTGCCGGCACGGTCGAGCCCTTCGTCATTGAAAGCCTCGAGGTCATGCGGTTCAGCAATCACTTCGGTTTGGGTCTCAGGTTGCCCTGTGCCGAAATCGAGACTCTTGCGGCGACCGTGGTTCAGCATTTCCACGCTTATGCCGCGCCTCTTACGGAAGCTGAGATCGAGCGGCGCAATCCTGATCATCTGACGGCACCGCAATTTGCCAATCTGCATCGCTGGGGAAATCCTCATGTGATGGAGGAATACCGCTTCCAGATGCCGTTGACCGGCCCTGTGCAGGCCACGCATATGGCGCGGATCGACCGGGCGCTCCGGGATTACTTCGAGCCGCTACTGCACCGGCCCGTGCCCTTTACCAATCTGGCGCTGTTTGTCGAGCGCGAGCCGGGTGCGCCTTTTATGGTGCATTCCCTGCATCCGATGGGACGTGTATCGGCGCGCAAGATCGCCTGATTGCACTCAAGCTGTTCCGCATTGCCTAAATGGCGGCGCACTGTTTCCGGTTTTGTATCTCGACATATGGAGTTGTCCTGCTTACCGTTTGCGTCATCACGAGCCAGGATGACCGTATGACAACCAAGACCTATCCCCGCAATCTCGTCGGCTATGGCCGCAATGCGCCCGATCCGAAATGGCCGGACGCGGCGCGGATCGCCGTTCAATTCGTCGTCAATTACGAAGAAGGCGGCGAGAGCAGCATCATGGATGGCGACAGGGCCTCGGAAAGCCTGTTGTCGGAGATCGTCGGCGCGCAGCCTTGGCCCGGCCAGCGCAATCTCAATATGGAATCGATCTACGAATATGGCTCGCGCGCCGGTTTCTGGCGCTTGTGGCGCATGTTTACAGAGCGACAGGTGCCGGTGACCGTTTATGGTGTAACGCTTGCCATGGCGCGCAATCCGGAAGCGGTGGCCGCAATGAAGGAGGCGGATTGGGAAATTGCCTCGCACGGCTATCGCTGGCTGGAATACAAGGACTATTCCGAAGAGGAAGAGAGAAAGCACATTCTTGAAGCCGTACGGCTGCACAAGGAGCTGACCGGATCCCATCCGCTCGGCATGTATCAGGGCAAGCCGTCCGACAACACGCTGAAGCTGGTGATGGAGGAGGGCGGCTTCGTCTATTCCTCCGACAGCTATGCCGATGATCTGCCGTATTGGGTACCGGACGCTGACGGCAAGCCGTTTCTCATCATTCCCTATACTCTGGAAACCAACGACATGCGGTTTGCAACGCCTCAAGGGTTCAATTCCGGTGACCAGTTCTTCACCTATCTCAAGGACGCGTTCGACGTTCTCTATGAGGAGGGCAAGAACGGCGCACCGAAGATGATGAGTGTCGGACTGCATTGCCGGCTCGTCGGTCGTCCCGGTCGGGCGGCAGCCCTTGCCCGTTTCATCGATTATGTGACCAGTCACGAGAAGGTCTGGGTGCCCAAGCGGATCGATATCGCCCGCCACTGGCATGAACACCACAAGCCGGCATGGTGAGCCTATGACCAGAGACGAGTTCATTTCCAGCTATGGCGGGGTTTTTGAGCATTCGCCCTTTATTGCTGAGCGTGCCTGGGATGCCGGCAAGATCGCGCTGCCCCTGACGGCTGCGGCAGTGCATTCCGCGCTTTGTGAGGAATTTCGAAGCGCGACACGTGACGCGCGATTGGGGGTATTGTGTGCGCATCCGGATCTTGCCGGAAAGCTGGCTGTTTCGGGGGACTTGACCGAGGATAGCCGCAACGAGCAGGCCGGTGCCGGGCTCGACCGGCTGACAGAGGCCGAGTTCAGCCGCTTTACGCAACTCAACGAGCGATATACGCGGGACTTCGGCTTTCCCTTTATTATTGCTGTAAAAGGCCTCGACAAAACCGATATTCTAGCCGCTTTTGAAGCGCGCATTGACAATAGCATCGAGGTGGAGTTTGCGACCGCCTGCGGGCAGGTTGAGAAAATCGCCCGACTGCGCCTCGAAGCCCTTCTTCCGGAGACCTGATATGCCCGAAATTTCCACAGTAGACATGCCCGGTTTTGCCGCCGGCGCCATTAATCTCGCCTCGGCGCGGCTGGGGGCCGTCGGGATTGCGTCCAGCGACGAGTTTTTTGCGCCGCTGTCGCGCATGCTGGAAGATCGTCCGGCGGAATTCGATCCGGACCTCTATGACGACAACGGCAAATACATGGATGGCTGGGAAAGCCGGCGCAAGCGCGTGCCCGGGCACGACTGGGCCATTGTCAGGCTCGCCATGCCCGGTCGCATCTTCGGCTTCGATGTGGATACGCGGTTCTTCACGGGCAATTATCCGCCAGCCTGTTCCATCGAGGCTGCCTATATTGCCGATGGTGAGCCGGTTGACGACACGGTCTGGACCGAGCTGGTGAGCAAGCATGATCTGGGTCCGTCAGCGCAGCATTTCTTTGAAAATGTCGGTCAGGACAAGGTGTGGACGCATCTGCGGCTGAATATCTATCCTGATGGCGGTGTGGCACGTCTGCGGGTCTATGGTGCCGCCTATTTCGACTGGTCGAAGATCGGGGATCAGGACGAAATCGATCTCGCCTATATCTTCCATGGGTCCAAATCGCTGGCCTGGTCTGACGCCCATTACGGCCATCCGGACAAGATGCTGTCGACGGGGCGTGGCATCAATATGGGTGACGGTTGGGAAACCAAGCGTCGTCGCGGTCCGGGCCACGACTGGGCGATCATCCGGCTCGGGCATGCCGGGCACATATCCCGTGTGGTCGTAGATACGCATTTCTTCAAGGGGAATTATCCCGATAGCTGTGAATTGCTCGGGGCTTATCTCCCTGACGCTGGCGATGTGCTGAGCCAGGCCGACATTGCTGCTTCGGAACTCTGGATGCCGATATTGGGGCGCCAGAAGCTTGAGATGGACAAGGAACACACCTTCTCTGGCCAGGCACTTGCCGATATCGGCCCTGTCACGCATGTGCGTTTCGCCATGCATCCGGATGGCGGCGTCATGCGTCTGCGGCTGATCGGCACCAAGGCCTGATCAGTCGCCTGGCATGGGACGCGCTTACTGTTTGCGCGTCTCGTCTGCTTCGCGGATGGCGTCCTCGTGATACCAGCTGCCGCAGCCGCTCTCCATCACGTAAAGGCTTGCCATACGCTGTCTTTCACGCATTTCCCGCAGTTTCTGCGGATTTTTTACCGGGAACTCGTAGATCGTGGCCGATTCCCGAACAATGTTCGTTGTCATGCTCCTGCCTCTCGTTCTTCATCGACTCCTCGTTCGATGGTAATTGCCTAACATATTTCGCAATGGGACGCACACAAAAAGTGCAAAATGCCTAAAATATGGGCATGTACGCGGCAAAAAGTGACATGGTCGCAATTTCATCATGTCTGCCTCGCTCAATATTGTGGCAGGCGAAGCTTGCCCAAGCTTGAACGATGCTCTCATTGTAGGCCGCAAATCTTAATGAAAAGGCGGGTTGTCGGGTTCCACTGCCGGCGCGGATGTCGGATTTCACATTTTTTCTAATGTAGAGAGCAAAGTGGCACGCTATGTGCATCTAATGTGACGGCCTCCGGTTTTTACCGGAGATTCGACCCCTCTGGTGCGCCCATGAAAGGCGCCGGACTAAAGAGAGAGCACTATGACCAAATACAAGCTCGAGTATATCTGGCTCGATGGCTACAAGCCGGTACCAAACCTGCGTGGCAAAACGCAGGTCAAGGAGTTCGACACCTTCCCTTCGCTGGAAGAGCTTCCGCTTTGGGGCTTCGACGGTTCGTCGACCGAACAGGCCGAAGGCCGCAGCTCCGATTGCGTTTTGAAGCCCGTGGCGATCTACCCAGATCCGGACCGCAAGAACGGCGCTCTCGTGATGTGCGAAGTGATGATGCCGGACGGCGTTACCCCGCATCCGTCGAACAGCCGCGCGACCATCCTTGACGATGAAAACGCATGGTTCGGTTTTGAGCAGGAATACTTCTTCTACGAAAACGGTCGTCCGCTGGGCTTCCCAGAGCAGGGCTATCCGGCTCCGCAGGGTCCTTACTACACGGGCGTCGGCTACAAGAACGTCGGTTCGGTAGCACGCGAAATCGTTGAAGAGCATCTCGACCAGTGCCTCGAAGCCGGCATCAACCACGAAGGCATCAATGCTGAAGTGGCCAAGGGTCAGTGGGAATTCCAGATTTTCGGCAAGGGCTCCAAGAAGGCCGCCGACCAGATCTGGATGGCACGCTACCTGCTGCTTCGGATCTGCGAAAAGTATGGCATCGACATCGAATGGCACTGCAAGCCGCTCGGCGATACCGACTGGAACGGTTCGGGCATGCACTGCAACTTCTCGACCAAGTTCATGCGCGAAGTGGGCGGCAAGGACTATTTCGAAAAGCTCATGGCCCAGTTCGACAAGAACCTGGAAGACCACATCGCTGTTTACGGTCCGGACAACCATATGCGTCTGACCGGCAAGCACGAAACGGCTCCATGGAACAAGTTCTCCTACGGCGTTGCTGACCGTGGTGCGTCGATCCGCGTTCCGCATTCCTTCGTCAACAACGGCTACAAGGGCTACCTTGAAGATCGCCGTCCGAACTCGCAGGGCGACCCCTATGCCATCGCTTCGCAGGTTCTGAAGACGATTTCTGAAGTGGAAGAATCGGCAGCAGCAGCGGCCTGATTTCAGACCTGACTTCCAGGGGGAATGATCCCAAAAGGGACAGTAAACATAAAAGGCGTCGACTTCGGTCGGCGCCTTTTTCGTTATGGGCGGTTTGTTCGACGTCCGATATGGCTGCTTTACGGAGTGAGGCGGCGCACGGTAGAGTTCCGACGGTCGCAAAGACGAAATGACACAAGAGTATGATTTGCCAATGTCCAGCAGGTTAGGCAGCACGCGCGAGGAAAATGATCATGGCTGACATTCTGGCCATCAAGCCGCTCACTGCGGCAGCTTTTGCGCCGTTCGGCGATGTAATCGAGGCGGTGCCATCGACGATGCGTCTTATCAATGGGGGAACGACCGAGCGTTTTCATGGGCTCGCTTCCGCAGAGGCTTCGGGTGAGGGCGCGGGGGTTGTGATCAATATCTTTCGCGGGCAGCCTCGTGCTTTCCCGTATGCGATTGACATGATGGAGCGGCATCCATTCGGGAGTCAGAGTTTTTCACCCCTTGCAGGGCGCCCCTTTCTTGTGGCCGTCGCAGAAGATGAGCGCGGGCGACCGGGCAAGCCGCGCGTCTTTCTCGCGCGCGACGGACAGGGCGTGAACTATCATCGCAATGTCTGGCATCATCCGCTCATGGCTCTTGGGGATGTGTGCGATTTTCTCGTTGTGGATCGCGACGGTCCGGGCAACAATCTCGAAGAGTTTTTCTACCCCAACCCATTTACCATCCAGGAGCCGCAGATATGACTGGACTGACAACGCATGTTCTCGACACGGCGCTCGGCAAGCCTGCGAAGTGCATGCGCATTCAGCTTGTGCGGATGAAGGGTGAAGAGGCCGAATTGATCCGAACGGTCTTTACCAATGACGATGGACGGGTCGATGGTGGGCCTATCCTGGCTGGCGATGAATTCATCCCCGGACAATATGAGCTGATTTTTCACGCGGGCGACTATCTGAAGGAAAGTGGCGCTGAGCTCACGGATCCGCCATTTCTCGATGTCATTCCGATCCGCTTCGGTATCTCCGACACCGACGCGCATTACCATGTGCCGCTGCTGATCTCACCCTATGGCTATTCCACATATCGCGGCAGCTGACGATGCGATTTGCAGTGATTGCTGACATTCACGGGAACGCGCTGGCGCTTGAGGCTGTGCTTGCCGACATAGCAGCCAGGGGCATCGGCGATATCGTCAATCTGGGCGATTGCTTTTCCGGGCCGCTGGAAGCTGACAAGGTGGCAGAAACGCTGTTGCTTCTCGACCTGCCAACGGTGCGGGGAAATCACGACCGCTACCTGATCGAGCAGGATTCGACCGAGATGGGGGCGTCCGACGCGATTGCCTTTTCTCAGCTTGATGATCGCGCGCTCGAATGGATCCGTGGCCTGCCGGTCGATATGGTCTGGCGCGATGACGTTTATTGCTGTCATGCACAACCAGAAAACGACAACAGTTACTGGCTGGAAACCGTCTCAGACGGTGGAAAATTTCATTTGAAGCCGTTGGCCGAGATCGAGGCGATTGCCAGGGATATTCCGCAGTCGCTGATCCTGTGCGGGCACAGCCACATCGCGCGATCAATGCGCCTTTCCGATGGGCGGCTGATCGTCAATCCGGGTAGCGTCGGCTGTCCTGCTTATGATGACGACCTGCCGATCCCGCACAAGGTGGAGGTCGGCCATCCACGCGCCTGCTATGTGATCTGCGAAAAGATCGAGGGCCACTGGCATATTGCCTTCCAGCAGGTCGAGTACGACCATATGGCCATGTCGGCCCTTGCCGCCGCCAATGGCCGGGCCGAATGGGCAAGTGCACTTGCCTATGGCGATCTACGTTAGGAACATTCTTCAATGCGCATTGCGGCACTCGCCGATATTCATTCCAATCATCTGGCACTCCAAGCCGTGCTGGAGGATATCGCCGCTCTGAACGTCGATATCACCGTGAATCTGGGCGATGTGTTTTCAGGTCCCATCGACGCGGGCAAGACCGCGGCCTTGCTGGCACCGCTCAAGCTTCCCACGGTGCAGGGCAATCATGACCGGGCGCTGGTGGAAGAGGATCCGGAGGCATTGGGCGATTGGGAAAAACCTGCCTATCCGCTGTTGCGTCATGAGGATCTGGAGTGGCTGCGGCTCTTGCCTCTCACGGAAGTGGTCGCCGATGAGGTGCTGCTCTGCCACGGCACACCGGAGAGCGACAGCCGGATGTGGCTCGAGACACTCACGCCCGAAGGCTATTTCCGCATGAGTGACCGTGCTCACATCGAAGAGCAGGCTGTGGGCGTCGATTATCCCCTGATCCTGTGCGGGCATACCCATGTGCAGCGGGCAGTTTCAATTTCAGGTGGGCGCATGGTGGTCAATCCGGGTAGCGTGGGCTGTCACGGTTTTGCCTATCACAAGCCCTGGGAGCACCGGCTGGAGCAGGGCGCACCGGTTGCCTGCTATGCGATCCTGGAAAAGTCTTCGCGCGGCTGGCAGCCGTCGTTTCGGCAGGTTCGCTACGACCATATGGCCGCGGCGAAGCTGGCGAGGGAGCGGGGATTTGAGGGCTGGGCCGAGGTCCTGACCAGCGGTTGGGCGGGCTGAAATCAGGCCGCGAACGGGTTCTCGGCAATGATGCTGCCGTCGATCTGACCGATTTCCCGCTTGCCGCAGAGCGCCATGGTCACATCCATTTCCCTGCGGATGATCTCCAGCGCCTTTGTCACTCCCGGTTTGCCCATGGCGCCCAGGCCATAGAGGAAGGGGCGGCCGATGAAGGTGCCCTTCGCGCCCAAGGCAACGGCCTTCAGCACATCCTGGCCCGAACGGATGCCGCCATCCAGGTGTACTTCAATGCGGTCTCCGACTGCGTCGACGATTCTGGGCAACATCGAGATCGTTGAGAGCGCGCCATCGAGCTGGCGGCCGCCATGGTTCGACACGACAATGGCATCGGCACCGCTTTGTGCCGCCAGGACAGCATCTTCCGCGTCCAGGATGCCCTTGATGATGAGCTTGCCGCCCCAGCGTTCCTTGATCCATTCGACATCTTTCCACGACAGTTGCGGGTCGAACTGCTCGTTGGTCCAGACATTGAGGGATGACAGGTCGGTCACGTTCTTCACATGGCCATGAATATTGCGGAATGTGCGGCGCTCAGTCTGCAGCATGTGCCAGCACCAGCGCGGGCACATGGCCATCTGCATCAAATGCCTGGGCGTCAGCTTCGGCGGTGCGGAAAGACCATTGCGGATATCCTTGTGGCGCTGACCAAGGATCTGCAAGTCAGCGGTCAGCACCAGTGCCGAGCACTTTGCCGCCTTGGCCCGTTCGATCAGGTTGAGGACAAAATCGCGATCGCGCATCACGTAAAGCTGAAACCAGAAAGGCTTGGTGGTGACAGAGGCGACATCCTCGATCGAGCATATGCTCATGGTTGAGAGTGTGAAGGGGATGCCGAATTCTTCCGCAGCCTTCGCCGCCAGCATCTCACCATCGGCAAATTGCATGCCGGTCAGGCCGGTCGGCGCAAGTGCGACGGGCATGGATACATCCTGCCCGATCATGGTGGTGGCCAGCGACCGGTTGGTCATATCCACCAGCACGCGCTGGCGAAGCTTCACCTTGGCAAAATCGGATTCGTTGGCGCGGTAGGTGCTTTCCGTATACGAGCCGCTGTCGGCATAGTCGAAAAAGAGCTTGGGGACGCGGCGCTTGGCCATTTTCTTGAGGTCGGCAATTTCCAGCGGTGCGCCCATTCGACAAACCTTTCCACGTTTTCCCTGACCGGATAGCACGGGCAGGGAGAGTCTGTGAACAGGAATGGCGCGTTATCCGTCGTGTGCTGCGCATTTTCCTTCAGCCTGCGCGGTTCTGGCGCCAAATTACGACAAGCTGGACCGACAGGCCGACCACGAGCGCAACAAAAAGAAGCGCCTGCACACCGATCAGCAGTGGTGCGTCAAGGCTGGTGACGAAGGGATGACCGTCCGGAACGCGACGCAGTGTCTCGCTGACTGCAGGCACCATCAGGAGGAAGACGGTCAGGCTCAGACAGATCGTTTCGATATAGCGTCGTGCACCACCGAGGACGGTCAGCCGACCGACGCCATAACCTGCCAACAGGAATACAAGAGTGGCAATACCGATCACATAACTGATCTGCTGGTGGGCCACGAGAAAGACCGTGAGGGCGCCGATCAGCATGCAAATGAAATAGACGGCGCCGGGACGGGTTTGCGGGGTGATACTACCGCGGGTTGCCAGCATGTATAGGGCGGCAGGTATGGCGGGCAGACTGGAAAGGGTGTGAACCCAGCCGAGGGGTGAGATTCCGAACATGGAGATTTCCTTTGACGTGGTGTTGGAGGGCTAAATATATCTATCTACTAGTTGGTAGGCACATTGGGTAAATTGTACGGCGGAGCTGGGATGCTCAAGAACCGAGGCGTTGCAAGGTCGGCTGAATGATGGACGCGAATGTTGCGGGATCTCCATAGGCACGTGCCGACAACATGGCGCCATGGACGGTTGCCATAAAGCCGTCGGCTTCCACGGCTGGTGGCGCTGACAGGTGGAACTCTCCCTGGTCGGCCCCCGTTGACAGGACCGCGGTCAACCAGGCGGACAAGGTTTGAAAATGCGTGCGAACCTCCAGCGCCACATCTTCGGGCAACATGGTCATTTGTCCGGCCAACAGGGCGCAGAGGCAGAACGATGCTGTGTCGTCGAGAATGCAGGCCTCCCAATAGCCGGCATAGGCGCGCAGCCTTGCTGCGGGTGAGGCGATGGCACTGTCGAGACCCGCAAGGCCGGCTTCTGCTTCCTGGCGGTAGCGATTGACGAGCGTCCGCACAAGGTCGGATTTCGCCGGAAAATGATGGTGGATACTGGCTTTACGGATGCCGACAACGGCAGCGATATCGGCATAGCTGAAACCGTTATAGCCGCCGGCGATGACCAGCGAGCGCGTGCAGTCCAGAATTTGATCGGCAGTGGTACGAAGATTGCTCATTCAGTTCGATTACCTACTAGTAGGTAGATTGTCAATCTCGGCTATAGCATGTGGTGCCGATACGCTAAGGACGGTATGCATTCTGCGATTGACTGGACCGTTCATGGTCGCATGCCACTGCGATGGCCACATATTCGGCTGCGACCGGCGATCCAGCTTACGACGTGGGAAGCGCCATAACGCCGAACCTGTGCCTGCCGACCGTCAGTGACATTGCCAACGTGCAAAGCGCCATGTTGGCGGTGAGGTTCATCACATGGGCTTGCTTGCCGTTCCCGCTACATAGGTTTCGACCACAGCCCGGTCGTCGCCAAGGGTTTGCAGAAGAAAGAGCTCTTCTGCGAGTGTTGTCACGGTCTCCATGCGCAAGGCCATGGCTGGCGTCGAGGCTGCGTTGAGGACAACAAGATCCGCATCTGTTCCGGGTTCCAGTGTGCCGATGCGGTCTTGAAGGGAGAGTGCCTCGGCATTGCCCAGGGTCATCATGTGGAAGCTTTCCAGCGGGTTGAGCCGTTCGCCCAGCAACTGCTGGATCTTGTAGGCTTCATCCATTGTTTTGAGCATGGAATAGCTTGAACCACCGCCGACATCAGATGCGACAGCCATGCGGACCGGCTTTTCGCGGTTTTGAAACTTGCGCATCGGAAACAGGCCGGAGCCGAGGAACAGGTTGGATGTGGGGCAATGGACGGCGATGGCTCCGGCATCGCTCATGGCATCGGCTTCGCGATCGGACAGGTGGATGGCGTGACCGAAAAGCGCCTTTTCCCGCAAAAGGCCGTAGCGAGCATAGACGTCCGTATAGTCCTTAGCATCCGGATAAAGCTCGCAGGTATAGGTGATCTCGTCGAGATTTTCCGACAGATGGGTCTGAATGTGGAGATTGGGATATTCGCGCGCCAGCGTTGCGGCTGCTTCCATCTGTTCCGGCGTGGAGGTGATCGCAAACCGTGGGGTGATGGCCACGTGATTGCGGCCCTTGCCATGCCATTGTTCGATCACCGCCCGGGTTTCGTCGTAACCCATTTGCGGGGTGTCGAGCAGACCCTGGGGCGCGTTCCTGTCCATCATCACCTTGCCGGCAATCATGCAGGTGCCGCGCTTCAGGCTTTCGGCAAAGAAGGCGTCTGCGGAGGCCTTGTGCACCGAGCAATAGGCGGCGGCCGTGGTGGTGCCGTTGCGCAGCAGTTCGTCGAAGAAATGCGTGGCGATGCGGGCCGCATGGGCGCTTTCGACGAAGCGGCATTCCTCCGGGAAGGTATAGGTGTTCAGCCATTCCAGCAGGTTGGCTGCATAGGATGCAATGACCTGCATTTGCGGGAAATGGACGTGGGCATCGATAAGGCCCGGCATGACCAGGTGCGGGCGGTGGTCTATTTCCGTGCAGTCTGCTGGCGCCCTGGCTTTGATGTCCGCAAAGGTGCCGCAGGCGGAGATCAGGCCATCTTCGATCAACAGTCCGCCATCGTCTTCATAGAAATAGGATGCGCTGTCATCGATGGACTGCGGTGCGCGCTTGAAGGACAGAAGTCGGGCGCGAATCAGAAGGGGTGTCATTGGATCTCTTTGTCTTCGGCGACAGCGCTTTCGAACCAGGCGGTCAACAATGCCCGCTCCTGCGGCGTCACCTCGGTAATGTTGCCGGGCGGCATAGCATGGCTGCGTCCAGCCTGGATATAGATCTCACGGGCATGGGCGGCGATCTCCGCATCTGTTTCGAGCATGACATTCTTGGGTGGGCGTATCACGCCTTCCCAGACCGGTTCTGCCGCATGGCACATGGAACAGCGCGACAGGACCACATCACGGGCCGCATCGAAGTGGATATTCTGGGCAAAGCGCTGGTTGACCGGTGCCACCGACAGTTCATCCTCGTGCGCTTCTTTCGGCACCGTGGACAACCAGGCGATGACGATGAAGATCAGGACGGTTGCAAGCCAGGTCCATGTAGGGCGGCCCTTGCGGGCATGGGTGGTGTTGAACCAGTGCCGGATGGTGACGCCCATGAGGAAGACGAGCGCTGCGATGATCCAGCTATAGGCGGTGGCGAAAGCCAGCGGATAATGGTTCGACAGCATGAAGAAGATGACCGGCAGCGTCAGGTAGTTGTTGTGAAGCGAACGCTGCTTGGCGATGCGGCCATATTCGGGATCGGGCGTGCGACCGGCCTTGAGGTCTGCCACCACGATCTTCTGGTTGGGAATAATGATGAAGAAGACATTGGCCGACATGATGGTGGCCGTGAAGGCACCCAGATGCAGGAAGGCGGCGCGACCGGTGAAAATCTGCATATAGCCCCAGCCCATGGCGACCAAAACGCCATAGAGAATGACCATCAGCCCCCAGGTATTGCGGCCGACAGGCGATTTGCACAGCAGGTCATAGACAATCCAGCCGACGGCCAGGGACGCCATCGAAAGGCCTATGGCCTGCCATTGGCTGATATCCAGGACATGGCGGTCGATCAGGAAGAGATCTGCGCCTCCGTAATAGACGACCGCCAGCATGGCAAAGCCGGACATCCAGGTGAAATAGCTTTCCCATTTGAACCAGGTCAGGTGTTCCGGCATCGAGGCGGGCGCCACGAGATATTTCTGGACGTGATAGAAGCCGCCGCCATGGACCTGCCATTCCTCACCGGAAACACCTGCAGGCATGTGATCTCGTTTGACGAGACCGAGGTCGAGCGCGATGAAATAGAAAGACGATCCGATCCAGGCAATGGCCGTGATGACGTGCAGCCAGCGGACCGCGAAGGCCAACCATTCCCAGGCAATGGCGTATTCGTACATGCAGTGTCCCTTTCTAATCCCCGCCCTCCACATTGCAAAAACTGGGGGAGGAAGGGAAGGGCGAGATCAGCTGTGAGGGCGATTTATCGTGTTTTTTGCAGTGCAATAAAATGTCCCCCATTTCATGCGATAGGACGTATATGACGAATATGTTACGATCATCCCGCAGGGCCGCCGGAGGAAGGTGGTTTGCGTAGCACCGGCGGCTGATCTCGAATGGAGAACAGCTCATGCGCATTATCCTCCCAAGCGTATTGTTTGCGTCCGCGTTTCCATTGAGTGTACTGGCCCATGATGCCGCCTCTGGCTGGCGGTATGAGGCCTATTGTTGCAACGGCAATAACCATACGGGGGATTGCCAGATGATCCCGTCCAGCAGTGTGAAGATTATCGGCGGCGGTTATCGTGTGCAGATCGAGGCCGGTGAACACAGACTTGTCACGCGCGAGCATATCTACCAGTTCCCCCAGACGACCGCGCGACGCTCGCAGGACAGCGAGTATCACTTATGCCTCTATCCGGATGAAAATACCCCGCGTTGTTTCTATGCGCCGGATATGGCCTTTTGAAAGATGCGTTCCGTCGGGCCTGATCATGGCGTCGGTATCGGCCAATCGACGCTTGCCGTCGCCATGATCCAGTCAAGGAACGCCTTGATCTTGGGTGTCCTTCCCCGATGTTCGGGATAGACGACCCAACAGTCGTTGCCGTCATTGCAGGAGAGGTCGAACGGCTGTACCAGGCGGCCGGCTGCAACTTCTTCCGCATAATAGGCAGGCGTCAGAATGGCGACGCCTTGTCCCGCCATGGCTGCGTTTGCCTCGTAGGATTGCACGCCGAGTTGGCTTCGGGGGTGCTTTTTCAGATCTGCATCCGGCACACCTGCCGCGTCGAACCACATGCGCCACCAGGGATCACCGGGATCGATGATCCGCAGTTTCAAGAGGTCGGACGGGTGCTCGATACCACCGATCGTCTCGGCCAGCTTCGGGCTGAGCATGGGCGTGAAGGCTCCACGCAGAAGCAGGTGGCTGGTGAGACCCGGCCATTCTCCCTTTCCGATGCGGATTGCGACGTCCGCCTCCACCCGCGAGAAGTCGATGATGGACTGCGTCGTATCCAGACGCACGGCCAGATTTGCATGCTGCATCTGAAATGTGCCAATCCTGCGCGCCAGCCATTGCGATGTAATGGTCATGGGCGCGTTGATGGTGAGTGTGTCATTGGCGTCTTGCCGCAAGGATCCAACCGCCTCCGTCAATGTGCCAAACCCTTCCGTCACCTTGGGCGCCAGCTTTCGGCCCGCGTCTGTCAGGGTCACCTGACGTGGGCGGCGTAAAAACAGAGACTGGCCAAGGGTCTCTTCCAGCAGCTTGATCTGATAGCTCACCGCCGTCTGCGTGAGCCCCAATTCCTCGCCGGCCTTCGTAAAGCTTAAATGTCTTGCTGCCGCCTCAAACACGCGCAAGCCGTTGAGCGGAAAGTTTCTCGACATTTTCATGGATGAGTCCTCTTGATCCATGCAGATGATATACTCGTTGGAATATCCCTATGATTCAGCGCTATCTCATCCACGATAGATGAATTGCACAGTCCTATAGGGAAGGGAAGACGGTTATGATCATGTCATTGCCGAAGGCCGTGTTGCGCCTGCTCCAGCGCGCAGTTGCGGCTATTGCACACCGGTGCCTGTCCAAGCGTCCCGACATTTTGATGTCGGACGACCAGCGCAGGGATATAGGTCTTCTGGATGGCCGTCGGCGGCATAGCGCGGACGAGCGCCGCGGTGTTTCACGATACCCGGCACCGTTCGAAGAGCGGCGGTGGTTTCTATGATTGCGGCTTCAGTGCTCCAGCAGTGGCAAATCCCGTGCGGCACTCGCGCCTGCTTCGAGAATCAATTCCAGTGATGGTCAGGATCGATGCGCGCTTCCCGAAGGGTCGCCTCCAAGGGAGCCAGGAAGGGTCTGAACATTTCCGTCCGGCGATCCTTCGAGCGGTCGAGACCCTCACGTACGCGGGCCGCCGACAGAGTCTTTACCGCGCGGTTGGTGCGCTCGAACGACAGGCAGGTGTCAGACCATTCAAGGCTGCAGAACTCGAGGAGGCGGCGTGTTTGCCCTTCCTGGTCCTGCTTTAGTGCCGTCAGATCGAAATGCAGGATGTGATCTTCTCCCAGCACATTTGTCCAGTGCTGCATCAACTGGACATGGGCGGCATAATAGCGACCCAGTTCCTGCTGCTCATAGGCATAGCGATTGCCTTCGGAGCCGAAGAGGCTGGCATAGATCGACATGCAGTTTTCAATGGGCGGGCGGGTGCAGTGGATGATCCGTGCGTTTGGAAAGAGCGTCTTGATGATACCGATCCAGCGAAAATTGAGCGGCATCTTGTCGGTGAAGCGCGGTTTGCCGCCGGCGACCTGTCTCAGTGCCGTAAGATAGCGGTCTGCCATGATGCTTGCTTTAGGTGCATGCGGTTCGAACCCGTCGAGCATTAATCGAGGGTGCCTGGGATCTGCCAGGTACTCAACCACCAGTTCGGTCAATTCCGCTCGTTCTCCGCCGCCATGAACGCAGGGGTGGCTGGCAAGTATTTGTTCTGCAAGCGAGGTGCCGGATCGTGGCATGCCGACAATAAAGATCGGCGATTGCTGGTCGTCCCGTGGCGGCGCTTGAAAATAGGCGGCATCGAAGTGGGATTGCAGCGCCGCAAACAGCGCTTCCTCGATTTGAGGGTCATGACGAAAGCTCAATCGGCACACCTGATTGCCGCGCTCAAGGGCCGCAAAGGCCAGATCAGGGTTGTCAGACCTTTCATGGGCGCGGAACAGGGCGAAGAGGAGCATGGCGCAGTCCGTTGCATCCGAGGTCTTTTTCGCCAGCCGTTCCGTCTCGGCAATCCAGGTCGCATCCGGTTGGAAATCCGGGCCGTGGGCAAGATTGTATCGCGCTTCCGCATCAGCCGGCTGCTGCGTCAGCAGATGCAGCCAAAGGCAACGTGCGCCGGGGCCATCGCCCTTGTCGCGAAGCAGTGTGGCGAGCATTCTGAGGATAACAGGATCGTTTGGTGCCTGTTCCAGGCCAGAGCGGAGGATCGTTTCTGCTTCCTCATCTCGTTCCAGATCCAGCAGAATGCGGCCTAGATTGGTCAGCACCGACGCGTTTTCAGGGGCCAGTTCCGAGGCCTGCCGCATGGCACGAAGGGCGAGCTGGGGCTTGCCGCACTGGTGGAGTGTCGTGCCGAGCAGGAAGAATAGTTCTGCGTTCAACGGATCTAGTTCCGTTGCCTCCAACAGATGCCTGGCTGCGGTATCATAGTCGCGCCGGGCGCGGCACAGGATGGCTGTCTGCAACAGTTGTCCAGACCGTTGCTTGGACGTCAGCTCCGGTTTCGTCCTGCTGGTGTCTGAGGTCTGGCCGTTGGCGAGTTCGTTCAAAAGGGCGAGAGCCGCGACCGGACGACTTGCGTGATTCATCGTTTTCTCCTTCCCGTTTGGACGTTCGAGAGCTTCAGGGTCACATGGAGGTGGCACCGCGAAGTGCTTAAGCCATGGTTGCATGGACATTCAGCCTCACACTGGTCGTTCTGGCTTGTCCGGGCCTTTCGCGCGGGCATGCAGGTCGCAGCCGTTGGGGACAATCGCAGTTCAGCGCGCGAGCGCTGCCATCAGTTCAGCGGCAACCATGGCCGCGATCACGGCCGGCCGCTTGTCCCTCACCGTTTTGCCGCCGATCGGGAGTATCAGTTGCTCCAGCCTGGCTTCGGGTACGCCCTCCCGGGCAAGCCAAGAGGCAAAGGTGGCGCGCTTTGTGGTCGAGCCTATCATGCCGACATAGGTAAGGTCTTCCCGGGCCAGCGCCTCGTTGGCGATCAGGAAGTCCAGCGCATGGTCGTGGGTGAGGATGATTGCCGCACCGCCCGCGCCAATTGACGCTACTTCGGCTTCGGGCATGGCAATATGGCGAAGATTGACGCCGGCGGGAAGCGTTTCTGCAATGGGGCGGGTCTCCACAATGGTCACACGGACGGGCAGGGGCGCCAGTGCCTGCGCCAATGCCAACCCAACATGGCCGGCACCGAACAGGAAAACATCGGGGTCCTCTTCGCGCTTTGCCAGATCCTTGGCCACAAGCCTCGCCGCCGCCAGCATGTCCACGCGCTCAAACGAAAGCGCCACCCTGCCGCCACAGCATTGGCCGATCTCGGGACCGAGCGGGATATCGAGTTCCAGCGGCTTGTCCTCTCCGCGCAGCAAAGCCTGGGCATGGTCGATTGCCATGAACTCCAGCTGCCCACCGCCAATGGTGCCAAAGCAGGCCTCTTCCGCCACCAGCATGAAGGCGCCTGCTTCCCGCGGCGTGGATCCCTTGGCGCCGATAATCTCGACGAGGACGGTATCGGGGTGCGTCGACAGGAAGGTCGGGAGCGTGTTCGCCATCCTTTCAGGCACCGCTTGCGTTCCGCAATCGCTCCACGGCCATCAATATCCGCTCGGGAGTTGCCGGAGTGTCCAGCTTCGGGCAGATCTTGTAATCGGCGACACTGGCGACGGACATGGATAGGGCTTCCAGCACTGAAATTGCCAGCATGAAGGGTGGTTCGCCGACGGCCTTGGAGCGGCCGATGGTGGGTTCGGCATTTTCAGACCAGGTCGCGAGCTTCGTGTTGAAGATCTTCGGGCGGTCGGAGGCAAGCGGGATCTTGTAGGTGGACGGCGCGTGGGTGCGCAGGCGACCCTTGTCGTCCCACCACAATTCTTCCGTTGTCAGCCAGCCCATGCCCTGCACGAACCCACCTTCGATCTGGCCTATATCGATGGCTGGATTGAGCGACTTGCCGGCATCGTGGAGAATGTCGGTGCGGTCGATCAGATATTCTCCCGTCAGCGTGTCGATCGAGACTTCCGTACAGGCGGCGCCATAGGCGAAATAATAGAAGGGCGTTCCCCGTCCGGCGGCGCGGTCCCAATGGATTTTCGGCGTCTTGTAAAAGCCCGCAGCAGACAGCTGGACGCGGGCGAAATAGGCCTTGTTGATGAAATCCGGGAAGGGAATTTCTTCCTCGCCGACGCGCACGCGGTTGGGCATGAATTCGACCTCGTCCGGCGGCACCTGGTAGTGCCTGACGGCAAAGGCCAGAAGCCGTTCCTTGATCTGGCGCGCAGCATCATAGGCGGCCATGCCGTTGAGATCAGAGCCCGAGGAGGCGGCCGTTGCCGAGGTGTTCGGCACCTTGGCCGTGGTGGTCGCGGTGATCTTGACCTTGTCGATATCGACCTGAAAGCAATCGGCGATCACCTGGGCCACCTTGATATACAGGCCCTGACCCATTTCCGTGCCGCCATGGTTCAGGTGGATCGATCCATCCTGATAGACATGGACCAGGGCGCCGGCCTGATTGAAGGCAGTCATGGTGAAGGAAATGCCGAATTTGACCGGCGTGAGTGCAATGCCCTTCTTGATCACCGGGCTCGTCTTGTTGAACGCGATGATCTCCCGACGGCGGGACTGGTAGTCGCAGGAGGTTTCGAGTTCATCGACGACGCGGGCGATGATGTTGTCGTCCACTGCCTGATGATAGGGGGTGATGTCGCGCCCCGAACCGGCTTCGCCATAGAAATTCAGCTTGCGGATTTCGAGAGGGTCCTTGCCGACAGCATAGGCGATTTCCTCGATGATCCGTTCTCCACCCACCATGCCTTGAGGACCACCGAAGCCGCGATAGGCCGTGTTGGAAACCGTATGGGTTTTAAGCGGTTCAGAGGTGAGCCTCACATGGGGGAAGAAATAGCTTGAATCCGCATGAAACAAGGCGCGGTCCGTCACGGGGCCAGAGAGATCGGCGGAGTAACCGCAGCGGGCGGCGAAATTGGCATCCACCGCGTGAATACGACCCGCGCTATCGAAGGCGACATCGTAATCAACGACGAAATCGTGACGCTTGCCCGTCATCGTCATGTCCTCGTCCCGGTCGGGGCGGAATTTGACAGCGCGGTTCAGTTTCTTGGCTGCAATCGCGGCAAGGGCTGCAAACTGGTTGCCTTGCGTTTCCTTGCCGCCGAAGCCGCCCCCCATGCGCCTGACATTGACGGTGATGGCGTTGGAGGCAATGCCGAGCACATGGCCCACCATATGCTGGATCTCGGAGGGGTGCTGTGTGGAGGACCAGACGGTGACGTCGTCATCCTCGCCCGGCACGGCCATGGCGATGTGGCTTTCGAGGTAGAAATGTTCCTGACCACCGATCACCATCCGGCCTTTCAGGCGATGGTCGGAGCTATCCAGTTCGGTTAACGGATCACCGCGCTTCAGAACCATTCCAGGTGTCACCAGCGGCGATCCGTTGGTCTTTGCGCCTTTCACATCCGTCCAGAAGGGCAGGTCGGCATATTGGATCTTTGCGAGGCGCGCAGCGCGCCGTGCGGCGTCCCGCGTTTCGGCAACCACGGCAAACATCACCTGACCGTGAAATTCGACCTTCTTGTCGGCCAGCAGCGGTTCATCGTGATGGGTTCCCGAGGCGATGTCATTGACGCCGGGAACATCTTTCGATGTCAGCACGCAGACAACACCCGGAGCGCTTTCGACATCGGACAGATCCATCGAGACGATCTCTGCATGAACCCGATCTGACATGCCGATGGCACCATGCAACAGGCCGGCCGGTTCGGGAATGTCGTCGATATATTCCGCGGTGCCGGCGACGTGCTTATGCGCTGAATCATGAGCGCGCGCTGCATGCATGGGGCCTTTGATATCCGTGGCGGCGGTAAAGGCGGCCTTGTCGATTATGGGGCTCTTGTCCATCATGCCTCCTCCAGCGCAAAACGCTGCAATTCCTGGCCTTGGCCCGAGGTTTCCAGGAAGAACCGGGTGAGCAGGTTCTTGGCTGTCAGCGTTCGGTACTGGGCGGTGGCGCGCCAGTCGGTGAGCGGTCGATAATCCTCCTCAAAGGCTGTTCGTGCTGCGTCGACAGTGGCTTGGGTCCAGGACTGTCCGATCAAGGCGGCTTCCACGGCTTTCGCGCGTTTCGGTGTCGCGGCCATCCCCCCGAACGCGATGCGGATGGTGTCGACAGTGCCCTCGTCATTAAGCCCAAGAAGGAATGCACCGCAGAGTGCGGAGATATCCTCGTCGCGGCGCTTGGAGATTTTGTAGGCCGCGTAGTGAAGTTTGGCAGCGGGCCTTGGAACGAAGACGCTTTCGACGAATTCGCCCTCTTTCCTGTCCTGCTTGCCGTAATCGATGAAATAATCTTCGAGCGCGATCGTTCGGCTGCCGGCCTTGCTGCGCAAGGTCACTCTCGCATCCAATGCAATAAGGGCAGGCGGCGTGTCGCCGATGGGGGAGCCGTTGGCGATGTTGCCGCCGATGGTGCCCATATTGCGCACCTGTTGTCCGCCGATGCGGTCGATCAGGCGGCCGATGGCTGGGATTTCGCGGCCCAGTGTCGCAAATGCCTGCGCATAGGTGACGCCAGCGCCGATGGTGATGCCCTCTTGCGAAACAGTCGTCGTTTGCAGTTCCGGGAGATGATTGACGAAGACAACAGGATCGATGTCACGCATCTGCTTGGTGACCCAGAGACCGACATCGGTTGCTCCGGCCACAATTGTCGCCTTTGGTTGTTGAGCGAGTATCTCGGCCAGGTCATCAACCGATCCGGGCACGACGAGCCGTCCGCCATTGCTGTTCATGGTGATGGTTCGTCCGTCTGACAGGGACCAGAGGCGCGCGCTTATATCGGCACGGTCGCGCTCAATCGGATCGAAGAGCGAAGACGGACGCTGGGCTGCCACCTGTTCGGCGGCCTTGACGATCGGCTCGTAGCCGGTGCAGCGACAGAGATTGCCTTGCAAAGCGCGTTCGATATCGGCGCGAGACGGGCTGCTGGCCGTCAGCCACAAACCGTAGAGCGACATGACAATGCCCGGCGTGCAGAAACCGCATTGTGACCCGTGCTGGTCAACCATGGCCTGCTGGACCGGGTGAAGTGTGCCGTCCTTTGCGGCCAGATGCTCAACCGTCACCACATGGGTCGCATTCAAGGAGCCGACAAAACGGATGCAGGCATTGACGGTTTCATAGCAGAGCTTGCCATCGGCAAGGCGTCCGACCAGCACGGTACAGGCGCCGCAATCGCCCTCCGCGCAACCCTCCTTGGTGCCGGTCAACCGGCGTCGCAGCCTGAGGAAGTCCAGCAGCGTTTCCGTCGATCCGACATCGGTGAGTGCGATGTCCTCGCCATTCAAAATGAAACGGATGCTGTCACTCATGCCCTTGCCTCTTCTCCGCCCGGATGGCGGGGTCTTTTTCGCATTGTCTTAATCAGTCTACTGTGCGGTCCAGCCGCCATCAATCGAGATATGCGTGCCGGTAATCTGCCGGGCGGCGTCGCTTGCCAGGAACAGCGCTGTGGCCGCCACTTCATCTATGGAGACGAATTCCTTGGTGGCCTGCAGTCGCAGCATGACGTCCGATTTGACTTCGGCCTCGGATATGCCGCGGGCCTTGGCGGTGTCCGGAATCTGCTTTTCGACCAGCGGTGTCAGTACATAACCCGGACAGATGGCGTTTACGGTGATGCCGAATTCGGCAAGCTCGAGGGCGGCACTTTTGGTCAGACCCATGATGCCGTGCTTTGCTGCCACATAGGCCGCCTTGTAGGGAGAGGCGACAAGCGCATGGGCGGATGCGATATTGATAATGCGACCGGACTTCTTCGCCTTCATCGCCGGGATCGCTGCTTTCATCGTGTGAAAGGAACTGGTCAGATTGATGGCAATGATGGCATCCCATTTGTCGGTGGGAAAGTCTTCGACCGGTGCCACATGCTGGATTCCGGCATTGTTGACGAGGATGTCGACCATCCCGAATTCGGCGGCGGCTTCCGCCATCATGTCGGCGATCTCGTCCGGCTTCGTCATATCTGCGCTATGGTAGAGAGCGCGGCCTCCGCCGCTTTCCAGACCCTTGCGGATCTCTTCGATCTGGCTTCGATCGCCAAAACCGTTGATCATCACGTTGGCGCCGTCTGCTGCAAAGGCCCTTGCTATGCCAAGCCCTATACCGCTGGTCGAACCGGTGACGACGACTGTTTTTGGCATGTGATCTGTTCCCCCCGAAACTGGAGCGCTGTGTTGCGCCGCAATAGACTGGGAGGTTAAGCGGAAACGGGTTTCCGGCGCAATCCGGTATTTGGCCTCGTCACGGGCATAACGCAGTTGCCGAAAGATCCAGTGACGCACTGTTTCCGTATCCGGCCTTTGCGGTGGAGGGCTGCTGCACTATCTGTTTGCAAAGCTTTCACAGACGAGGAAACCCCATGGAACTTGGCCTTTACACCTTCGCAGATGTCGACCCGGACGCGCCCAACAAGGGCGCAGAGGCCAAGCGGCGCATGGACGAGTTGATGGCGGAGATCGAGCTTGCCGACCAGGTGGGGCTCGATGTGTTCGGCCTTGGCGAGCATCACCGGCCTGACTACATGGCCTCGTCTCCCGCGACCATTCTGGCAGCCGCTGCCGTCAAGACCAAGAATATCCGGCTCACCAGCGCCGTAAGCGTGCTGTCATCGGATGATCCGGTGCGTGTGTTCCAGCAATATGCGACGGTCGATCTGTTGTCGGGCGGTCGTGCTGAAATCATGGCCGGTCGCGGATCGTTCATCGAGAGCTTCCCGCTGTTTGGCTATGAACTCGACGATTACGACAAGCTGTTTGACGAAAAGCTCAAACTGTTGATGGAGCTGCGCGACAATGAGACCGTGACATGGTCTGGCGAAACGCGGGCACCGATCCCAGGTCTTCCAGTCTATCCACGACCTTTTCAGGATCCGCTGCCGCTGTGGATTGCCGTAGGTGGCACACCCAATTCGGTCGCGCGGGCTGCCTATTTCGGCCTGCCTCTGGCGCTTGCAATCATTGGCGGCGAGCCACGTCGCTTTGCGCCGCTGTTCGAGCTCTATCGCAAGACGGCTGAAAAGGTGGGACGCGATCCGGCGACCTTGAAGACCTCGATCAATGTGCACGGCTTTGTGGCCGACACGACCGAGCAGGCCGCCGACATTTTCTACGAGCCCCAGGCTGCCGTGATGAACCGGATCGGTCGCGAACGCGGCTTTCAGGGCATGACGCGGGCGCATTTCGATATGCAGCGCGGACCCCATGGCGCGATCTTCGTCGGCGATCCGGAAACGCTGGCCGAAAAGATCATCGCTCATCACGGCATCTTCCAGAACGACCGTTTCCTGATCCAGATGGCCATAGGCCTGATGCCGCACAAGGAACTGATGCGGGCCATCGAGCTGTTCGGCACCAAAGTGGCGCCGATTGTCAGAAAGGCGTTGACCGAGAAGGCAAAGAACGCGAAAGCGGGCGCCGACGAAAAACAGACCGGGTGAGGCCAAGTCTCATCCGGACGGGAAAACCATGATTGTAAAGACTGACGACGAACTGCAGAAGCTCAAGGAGATCGGACGGCTGTGCGGGCTTGCCATCAAGACGATGAGCGAGGCACTGAAGCCGGGGATCACCACGCTTGAGCTCGATCAGATCGGTCGCAAGCTGCTGGAAGACAATGGCGCACGCTCGGCGCCGGAGCTTTGTTACGAGTTTCCCGGCGCGACCTGTATCAGTGTGAATGAGGAAGTGGCGCACGGCATTCCCGGCGACCGGGTGATCGGTGCCGGCGATATCGTCAATATCGATGTGTCAGCCGAGAAAGACGGCGTGTTCGCCGATGCTGGCGCGTCCTTTGCCGTGCCGCCAACCACATCCAAGATGGAGCGCCTGTTGCGCGATGGCAAACGGGCCATGTGGGTCGGTATCAACCAGGTGAAAACCGGTCAGCCGCTTGCCAGTATCGGAAATTCCATCGGCACCTTCGCCAGGAAGAACCGCTACACGCTGATTTCCAATCTCGCCAGCCATGGCGTTGGCTATTCGCTGCACGAGGAGCCGAAGGAACTGGCCACATGGCCCGATCCCGACGAGACCCGGATCATGGAGGAGGGGCTTGTCTTCACCATCGAACCGTTCCTGTCGATCGGCGGTCAATGGGCGGAAGATGGTGACGATCCCTGGACGCTCTATTCCAGTCCCAAGGCACCAACCGTGCAGTTCGAGCACACGGTGGTTGTGACCCGCAACGGCCCGCTGGTCGTAACCATGGTGGACTGAGACAGGCGCGGTTTGCCACCGAGTTGAAACTCGGCCTCTGTTATTCCGAATGACGGTGCAGCATGCCACCCCCGCTTCGACTGAGAGTCAAAGGCGGGGAAAGTGGTCAGCGCGCCAATAGGTCAGTCCGTGAAAGTGACGGTGATGCCTTTCTTGCGGAAGTAGGACTGCATCATCTTGCGACCCTGGCGGTTTGGCACGGCCAGTTTCTTTGTTTCGAACACAGCTTCCCGGACACCTTCGCGAGCCATGGCGGCTTTCAGTGCTGCCACATGGGCGTCGATATCTTCGTTGTCATTGTTGATCGAGACGTAGATGGCGTCGGTTGCCTGCTGCACGGTCAGGTCGCTCATGGGATGCTCCTTTGAATTTTTCCCCTCCAGTAGCGGATTTTGCGCCAAGAACAAGTCATCAACGGCTCGCTCCATCGCCGATGCTCTTCAGTCGCATGAATGGCGGCATCAGAATTTATGATTTGTCAGTCTGAGGACCGGGTGCGATATCCCGGCCATGACGATCATCAAAACGGGCGGCACTGGACTGGTTGGCACCGCGCTTGCGGGTGCCGTGGCGATGGCATCCGCCATGGGTTTCGGACGTTTTGTATTCACCCCTATTCTTCCGGGCATGATGGCCGATCTGCCGCTGTCATCGGCAGAGGCAGGGCTGATTGCCGCTGGGAATTTCGTCGGCTATCTGGCTGGTGCCATTCTCGCAGCCTATGGCTGGGCGGCGGGCCGCGAACGATTGGTGGGGCTATTGGCGCTGCTTGTCAGTTCGTTCATGCTGGCGGCCATGGGGGTCACCAGCAGCGTGGTGGTTTTTATCGCCATCCGGTTCGTGGCCGGTATCGCCAGCGCCTTTGCCATGATCTTCATTTCGTCGATTGTCCTCGCGCATGCGGCAGCGCGTGGCAGTGAACATGCGCAAGCCACGCATTTCGGCGGTGTCGGCATGGGCATCGCGCTGTCTTCCCTGATGGTGTTCGTCACAGCGCTTCACGGCGGTGGCGATCCTGGCCTCTGGCGCACCGATTGGCTTTATGGTGCCGGTATCACGATCTTGCTGCTGTTGTTTGTGTGGCGTTACCTTCCGCATGCACCGCATATTCCGTCGGGCGTGGTTCGCGAGCCACCGCTCGTCTGGCGTCTGCCATTGGTCCTCGTTACGCTTTCTTACGGTGTCTTCGGCTTTGGCTATGTCATCACCGCCACCTTTATCGTCACCATGGCGCGTATGGGCGACGCCGGGCCGACGGTCGAGTTCCTGACCTGGTTCCTGACCGGTATCGCTGCTGCCATCTCGCTGTTTGTGTGGCGTCCTGTGATGCTCCGGATCGGGCTGGCTGGCGCCTATATCACCGGCCTCCTGGTGGAAGCTGCGGGTGTGATGTCGACAGTCGTTCTTCCCGCATCGATGGCACCGATGATCGGGGGCACAGCACTTGGCGCGACCTTCGTGATGATCACGGCCTATGGTCTTCGAATCGGGCGGCGTCTGGCGCCTGAAAGTCCCCGCCGGGCGCTTGCCTTCATGACAGCGTCCTTCGGTGTCGGTCAGATCGTCGGGCCGCTTGTGGCTGGATGGGTGGCGCAGGCGACCGGTGGATTTACAGTTGCGACTGTGCTTGCAGCGGTTGCACTATGTCTGTGCGTGCTGCTGGTTGTCCCGGTCTACAGGCGGTTGGCCGACTGATACCCCCTGATATGCGGCATTCCACGGTGCAAACGATCGCCGAGCGTTCGTTCAAACTCCGCGCGTGCACACGCAAAAAGCGCGGATGACATTACAATGTTGCAAGGTTGGATTGTTGCCATTGCTGGCGAATAAATTCTGCCTTAGTTTCACGGCACTCAAGAAGTTTGACAGGGCTTGCCCTGTCTTCGCCGCTCTTGCATGAAAGTGCCCTGCCTGTGTTTCAATCATTCTTCCCAAAGCCGAAACTGTTCTTTTCCTCAGCCGCGATTTGGACGTTGCTGTCTGTTCTCATCTGGTTTTTCTACGGAGATCAGATGGGGACCGCGCTGGGCATGCCGCCACTGGGTGCGGATGAAGCCCCGTCCATCAGTCTGGGCTTCTTCGTCACGCGGGATTATCTCTGGTTCTATCTCTACGCTCTCGTCTGGACCGTGAGTTTCGGCCTGTTCTGGCAGTTTTATGCCAAGGACCAACCCTGGCGTACATGGTCGATCTGGGGCTCGGCCTTTATCATTTTCACCACCTATTTCGGTGTCCAGGTGTCCGTTGCCATCAACAACTGGCGGCGGCCATTCGGCGACCTGTTGCAGAATGCCCTTACCGGCAAGGAAGGCATTACGGCGCAGAACTTCTACGACCTGATGGTGTTGTTCATGGGGATCGCCTTCCTGAACGTGATCGTCTTTGTCGTCGTTCGCTTCTTCGTCAGTCACTATGTCTTCCGCTGGCGCACCGCGATGAACAATTACTACATGTCTCAGTGGCAGCGCGTTCGCTATATCGAAGGTGCATCACAGCGTGTGCAGGAAGACACGATGCGTTTTGCATCGACCTTCGAGGGACTTGGTGTGTCTTTGATCGATGCGCTGATGACCCTGATTGCGTTCCTGCCGATCCTGTTTTCGCTGTCGCAATACGTCACCGATCTACCGATCCTGGGTGCCATTCCACATAGCCTGTTCTGGCTTGCACTTGTGTGGTCAGTGTTCGGTACGGGGCTGCTCGCCGTCGTCGGCATCAAACTTCCGGGCCTTGAGTTCAAGAACCAGCGGGTGGAAGCGGCCTATCGTAAAGAGCTCGTCTACGGGGAGGATAATGCTGACCGCGCCCAGCCGATGACGGTGCGTGAATTGTACAGCCATGTGCGCACGAATTATTTCCGCCTTTATTTCCACTATCTCTACTTCAACTTCGCACGTTCGTTCTATGGACAGGCGGACAATCTGTTTCTGCTGTTCTTCCTCGTGCCGACGATCGTGGCGGTAAAGATCACCTATGGTATCTACCAGCAGATCGCGACGGCTTTCGGTCAGGTGTCCAACTCGTTCCAGTATCTGGTCAATGTGTGGCCAACGGTGGTGGAGCTGATGTCGATCTACAAACGTCTTCGTGCTTTCGAAGCGGCAATCGACAACGAGCCGCTGCCGGATCTCGATCAGGAATATCTGGAGAAGGGCGAGTAAGCGTTTCGCTTTGTCCACTTTTGAACATGGAAGATCCCGGCGTCCTGGCGTCGGGATTTTTCGTTACTGGCTGACGCTCTTTGGCTCCTGCCGTTCCGCATTGACGGACTGCATGGCCTCGGAATAACTCACACAGGCTACATCTTTGATGCCGCAGACCTCGCTCACGATACGGTCGAGGGCCCGCCAATAGGCCCCGGCGTTCATTTCGACGAAGTGGAAGCCGAGCTGGAGTGGGATGCGGTCGCCGTCATACTGTTCGTCGAAGGCTGCGCGGAAGGCCTGATAGGCGCGCTCCTCAAACTCTCTGGTGCGGGATGGATTGTCCATTCCGGCGGAGTGGCGAACGAACAGATTGTAGTCCATGCCGATAATGCGGCGTTGCTTCGGTCCCTCGAGAATGAGGGGCAGGCCGAAGGCGGTCAGTCCTTTTTCCATGTCCGGCAATTGCGGTCCGTTGGTGACGAGACTGGCGTCGAAGGTAAAGCCGGCTTCGCGTTCGGCTGCGTGCAGGCTGTCGCTGGTGGAGAGATAGGGTGCGCGAAAGCCTTTGATGCCGTGCGTTGCAAAGTCGCGCCAGCCTTCCGGTTCCTTGTTCGCGATGCCGGCTGTCTGCCAGGCGTTCAGAACCACATCATCGAAGCTGCGCATTTCCTTCAGCCAATCGGCCTTGGTCCAGTCTTTGCCGTCGAAATGACCGCAGCCGTGGCTGGCGATTTCGTGGCCTTGCAGATGGGCGTTCCAGATATGCTCGAGGCGCGTGCGCACGTCTTCGGTTGACACGGCAAAGCCGACATTGGAGCGTCCGGCCTTCATGCCGGGCGCCTTGTAGGCGGTGCCCTGTTGGCGCGTCATCAGGTTTGTGCAGGAGAGGAAATAGGTGAAGTGGGCACCGCTTGCCTTTGCCATGGCAAGGCTCTTGCCCCACAGCTTGTTGTCGCCAGCACCATCGAAGGAAATCAGCACCAGCTGTTTCTGCGGGTCGGCAGCTTTCGTGGCATGCGGCGAAGCGATGCTGAGCGCAAGGACGGAGAGGGCGTAGAGAGAACGCGACATGGGCACCTCGTAATGTTTGGCGGCCTCGGTGCCACTGAATTGCGGCCAAGCTTTGAAACGGCTGGAAATTTACCTCCGGGCGCTTTATGCCAAGCCTTGGAAACCTGACCCAGGGGCGAGGACAAATGGCCATTCTCATTATCGGTGTTTTGATGTTTATCGGAACGCATTCATTGCGCAGTTTTGCACCGGGTGCGCGCACCTCGATGATTGCCAAGCTCGGCGTGCAAGGCTGGCGCGCCGTCTATTCGCTCGTCAGCATCGTGTCGATTGCGGTTATCGTCTACGGCTACAGCCAGGCGCCGACCGTCAATCTGTGGTTCCCGCCGGTCTGGACAGCGCATATCGCCTTGACCCTGATGCTGTTTGCCATGGTCTGTCTTGTGGCGGCAGTTTTGCCGGCCGGCCATATCGCCACCAAGACCAAGCATCCCATGGTGCTATCCATCAAGATCTGGGCAACCGCCCACCTGCTTGCCAATGGCGATCTGGCCTCGGTCATCCTGTTCGGTGCTTTCCTGGCATGGGGCGTCTTCATGCGCATCACCCTGAAGCGCCGTCAGCGCGCCGGAGAGATCACGCTCAGGCCCTTCGTTTCCACGCGTTATGACCTGCTTGCACTCGTTCTCGGCGTCGTCGTCTGGCTTGCTTTCATCCTCAAGCTGCATGAATTGTTATTCAACGTCGCGCCATTGCCGGCGATGAGTCTCTAAATATAGGCGCTTTTAGCGCTAGCCCCCTTACAACCGGCTGGATTTGTCGCTAGAAGGCCGTTTCGATCTCAAAATACTGCAGGCGGCCAGCCGGAGAATGACATGGTAGATGAAAACGACAGCTTTATCCGTGAAGTGAATGAGGAACTCCGTTCCGATCAGGTCAAGGATGTATGGCGCCGTTTTGGCAAGATCATCATCGGTCTCGCTTTGCTGATCGTTGTCGGCACTGCCGGTTATCGCGGTTATGAGTATTGGCTGAATACTCAGGCCTCCGGTTCCGGCGACCGCTTTCTGGCGGCGCTCAAGCTTTCCAAGGACGGCAAGAATGACGAGGCGCTGGCCGCGCTCGAAGCTCTTGAGAAGGATGGTCACGGGTCCTATCCGGTGCTTGCCCAAATGCGCGCTGCCACCATTCAGGCGCAACAGGGCCATACCGATGCAGCGGTCAGCGGCTTTGACGCCATTGCCAAGGATACGTCTGCCCCGGATGCCATCCGCGATGTGGCACGTCTCCGTTCTGCATGGCTGCTCATTGACAGCGGTGACTATGACCGGGTCTCAGCCGAAGTCGAAGTCATGGCTGTGCCTGAAAATCCGATGCGTCATTCGGCGCGCGAAGCCCTTGGGCTTACCGCCTACAAGGCCGGTGAATTTGGCCGTGCGCGCGAATGGTTCGAACAAATTACAGAAGACCCGGAAACGCCGGGTAATGTCCGCAGCCGCGCGCAGATGCTGCTGGACGACATCATTGCATCCCAGGGCGCCTCGTAAGCGCTTGCTGGTGAGCTAGAAAGAAGACTGAAATGAGCTTCTCCATCGCCATCGTCGGTCGTCCGAACGTCGGTAAATCCACCTTGTTCAACCGTCTGGCTGGCAAGAAGCTGGCGCTTGTCGATGACACGCCCGGTGTTACCCGCGACCGACGTCCGGGGGAAGCCAAGCTGGTCGACCTCAGATTCCGTATCGTCGACACTCCCGGTCTCGAGCAAGCCGCTCCCGATACCTTGCAGGGCCGTATGCGGGCCCAGACGGAACTTGCCATTGAAGAGGCCGATCTGACGCTGTTCGTCATTGATGCCAAGATGGGGCTGACCCCGGTCGACCAGGAAATGGCGGAGATGATCCGGCGCAAGGGCAAGCCCGTTGTGCTCGTTGCCAACAAGTCTGAAGCCAGGGGGTCGGACACCGGTTTCTACGATGCCTTTACGCTTGGGCTTGGCGATCCGTGCCCTATCTCCGCTGAGCACGGCGGCGGCATGATCGATCTGCGCGATGCGATCGTTGAGGCTCTGGGTGAGGACAGGGCGTTTCCGCCGCAGGACTTCGAAGAAGCTGAAACGGATGTCACTCTGCCGCGGTCGGAAACGGACGAGGACGACGAAGACTATGTCTACGACGAGACCAAGCCGTTGCGGGTTGCCATCGTCGGTCGTCCGAATGCCGGCAAGTCGACGCTGATCAACCGCTTTATCGGCGAGGACCGTCTTCTGACCGGTCCGGAAGCCGGCATCACCCGTGATTCCATCTCGGTTGAATGGGACTGGCGTGGCCGCATCATCAAGATGTTCGACACCGCCGGCATGCGTCGCAAGGCGCGTGTTCAGGAAAAGCTCGAAAAGCTTTCCGTTGCCGATGCGCTGCGCGCCATTCGTTTTGCTGAGACAGTGGTCATCGTCTTTGACGCGACCATTCCGTTTGAAAAACAGGACATCCAGATCGTCGATCTGGTGCTGCGCGAAGGTCGTGCCGCTGTACTGGCGTTCAACAAGTGGGATCTGGTCGAGGACCCGCAGGAGGTTCTGGCAGAACTGCGCGAGAAGACCGAGCGGCTTTTGCCGCAGGCACGCGGCATTCGAGCGGTGCCGATGTCCGGACAGACCGGCTACGGGCTTGAAAAGCTGATGCAGTCGATCGTCGATACAGACCGTGTCTGGAACCAGCGTGTATCGACGGCCAAGCTGAACCGCTGGCTGGACAGTCAGCAGACCCAGCATCCGCCACCGGCCGTATCAGGTCGTCGCCTCAAGCTGAAATACATGACGCAGGTCAAGGCCCGCCCGCCGGCCTTCATGATTTCCTGCACGCGACCGGATTCACTGCCTGAAAGCTATACGCGTTATCTGATCAATGGTTTGCGCGCAGATTTCAATCTGCCCGGTGTGCCGATCCGCATCCATTACAAGGCAGCAGACAACCCCTTCGCCAATCGTCGCAAGAAGCGCTGACCCGTCAGGCCTTTCCGGGCTGACGGGCCGTCGTGCGGCAGGTCTTTTCGCGACGGGTCTGAACGGCTGCGATGACGTTGTCGTAGAACTGGCGCGACGCCGATCGCCAGGAATAGCTTTCTGCCAGGTGACGGGCGGCCGTTCTCGATAGATCCAGAGCATTCAGGCAGGCTGCGCGCAGGTCCTGATCCAGCGCGCCGGCCATGCCGTGCTTTGGAATGATGTCGATAGGACCCGTGACGGGGAAGGCGGCCACAGGAACGCCGGATGCCAGCGCTTCCAGAATGGTGTTGCCAAAGGTGTCGGTTTTCGACGGGAAGACGAAGACATCGGCCTGCGCATAGGCGTCGGCCAGCTCCTTGCCGAATTTCACTCCGGTGAAATGGACGTCCGGATAGCGCGCCTGCAGATCGGCGCGTGCCGGGCCATCGCCGACCACGACCTTTGAACCCGGTAAATCCAGTTCGAGAAAGGCCGACAGGTTCTTCTCGACCGCCACGCGGCCGACCGTCATGAAGATCGGGCGGGGGAGATCGAAGGGTGCAGCCTCCTGAGCTTGCGGGTGAAACTGCGTGGTATCGATACCGCGGCTCCAGATGCGCAGGTTGGTCAACCCCTTGCCCGCCAGTTCCTTCTTCAGGCTCTCGGTTGCCACCATGCAGGCGCCGCTTCTTCCATGAAACCAGCGCACATAGGCATAAAGCCAGCTGAGCGGGACCGGGAAGCGGGCTGCCACATATTCGGGAAATCGGGTGTGGTAACTGGTCGAGAAGGCCTTGCCGTTTCGCAATGCCCAGGCACGCGCCATCAGACCGAGCGGGCCCTCCGTGGCGATGTGCAGATAGTCGGGGTTCTGATCTTCAAGGGCCTTGCGAACCTGCCCATAGGTCGCCAGCGACAGGCGTATCTCGCGGTAGGTGGGCATGGGGATGCTGCGGTAGCGTTCCGGCGTGATCATCGATACGTCGACGCCCATTTGCGCCAGTTCTCGATTGGTGTTTTCAATGGTGCGGACCACACCATTGACCTGGGGGTGCCAGGCGTCGGTTACGATCGTCAATCTTGGCATGCGGTGCGCAGCCTCCTCGCGGATGGTCCGACCCTTATGTGATGTTGTTGTTACAGTTTGATGTCAGGGCTGGTCAGCCCCCTTGAACGGGAACCATCGTGCTGCGGTGCGGTTCTTCTATAGTGTCGGCTAGCCGCCGATTCGTCACGTCGCTCAGGAACCCTCCCACGGAGCCCCGCCATGTCCAGAACATCCCCGAAGAAATCGATGACGCAGACCCAGGCCAGCGAAGACTGGTGGCGCGGTGCGGTGATCTATCAGGTCTACCCACGCTCGTTTCAGGACACCAGCAAAGACGGCATCGGCGACCTGAAGGGGGTCACCCAACGCTTGCCCTATATTGCCTCGCTGGGCGTCGATGCGATCTGGCTGTCGCCGTTCTTTACATCGCCGATGGCGGACATGGGCTATGACGTTTCCGATTACTGCGATGTCGATCCGATGTTCGGGACGCTGGCCGATTTCGACGAGATGATGGAAAAGGCCCATTCCCTCGACATCAAGGTGATCATCGACCAGGTCATCTCGCACACATCCGACAAGCATCCATGGTTTGTCGAAAGCCGGTCGAGCCGGGATAACCCCAAGGCCAAATGGTATGTTTGGGCCGATCCGAAGAAGGATGGCACTGCGCCCAATAACTGGCTTTCGATCTTTGGCGGTCCGGGCTGGGAATGGGATGGGGTGCGCAAGCAGTATTACATGCACAATTTCCTCACATCGCAGCCCGATCTCAATTTCCACAATCCTGCGGTTCAGGAGGCGCTTCTCGATACAGTGAAGTTCTGGCTCGATCGCGGCGTGGACGGGTTTCGTCTCGATACGGTGAATTTCTATTTTCATGACAAGGAATTGCGGGACAATCCACCTCATGTGCCCGATAGCGACGATGCGGGCCTCGATGCACCGGACGTCAATCCCTATGGCATGCAGCATCACCTGCATGACAAGACACAGCCTGAAAATGTTGTTTTTTTGAAGAAATTCCGAGCGTTGCTCGATCAATACGAGGGGCGCACCACGGTTGGAGAAGTGGGCGACGGTGCACGGTCGCTGAAGACCGTGGCAGATTATACCAGCGGCGGCGACAAGCTGCATATGTGCTACACTTTCGACCTGTTAGGCCCCGATTTTACGCCAAGCCATATCCGACACTGCGTGGAAGCGTTCCAGGCAGCGGTGACCGATGGCTGGGTGTGCTGGGCCTTTTCCAACCACGACGTCAACCGCCATGTCAGCCGCTTCATGCAACATGAGAGCGAACGTGCGGATATTGCCAAGCTTGCCATTTCTGTCCTGTCGACGCTGCGAGGCTCGATTTGCCTTTATCAGGGCGAAGAGCTCGGTTTGCCGGAGGCAGAGCTCGCATTCGAGGATCTGCGCGACCCCTACGGGATCCGTTTCTGGCCAAGCTTCAAGGGGCGGGATGGATGCCGCACGCCGATGCCCTGGGATGCCGGAAAATCGCATGCGGGTTTTACCAGCGGTACGCCCTGGCTACCGGTTCCCGATGCGCATCAGGCATTGGCGGTCAAGGACCAGGACGGAGACCCGGATTCGGTTCTGGCCCATTACCGCGCGACGCTGGCGTTTCGCCGTGAGCATGAAGCATTGCGTGACGGGGATATCGAGTTTCTGGACATCACCGAGGATCTGTTGACGTTTGTTCGCAGCAAGGGCGAGGAAAAACTGCTATTCGTCTTCAATCTGCGTCGCGGACCGCAGGTGGAGCATCTGCCCAAGGGCCTGACGGTCAGGGATGTTGTGCCGATGCCGGGATCGCAGGCCACAATCAAGGGCCATGAGATTTCGCTCGATAGCCTCGACTGTTTCTGCGCCCGGGTCTGATTTCAGGCTTCGGTGTAGCGCTCCGGCTGGACGCGCAGACGCCCGATATCCTGCAGGGGCGGCGCTCCGAATTGCCGCCGGTATTCGCGGCTGAACTGCGATGGGCTATCGTAGCCCACGCGGCGGCCGGCTGTTGCCGCGTCCATGCCGTGCGCGAAGATCAGGCGGCGGGCCTCCTGAAGGCGTAGCTGTTTTTGATACTGCAGCGGGCTCATATTGGTGACCTGACGGAAATGCTCGTGCAGCGATGATGCGCTCATGCGCGCTTCGCCCGCCAGATGCTCTATCAGCAGCGGTTTTTGAAAATTCTCCTTGATCCAACTGATCGCACGATTGACGTTTTGCAGGCGGTTGTTGGGCGTGAGGATCTGGCGCAACAGGCCTGCATGCTCACTCTTCAGCAGACGGTAGAGGATTTCACGCTCTATGATCGGGGCAAGGAAGGGCGCGTCGTCCGGCGCATCCAGCAGGCTGACCAACCGGTGGGCCGCGCCCAGAAGTTCCTCTGAGGTCTCGCCAATGCCGATGGCCTTGCAGCCGGTACTGCTGATCTCCGTCGTGGTCCAGTCCATCGCCAGCACGAGTTCGCTCAAAACAGACAGATCGAGGTCGAGGCGCAGGCAAAGATAGGGTGCATCATCCGTCGCTTCGATGATCTGGCCAATGATCGGAACGTCGACCGAAATGACGATATGTTTGCCCGGTCCGTAATCGATCACCTGTTCGCAAAGCATCAACTGCTTTCGTCCCTGTACGATCATGCAAATGGATGGTGTCTGTACCGTGTGGACAGGTTCCGTCCGCTTCGACATTCGAACAAGCGACAAGCGCGGTATGCTGGTCGCATGTATCCCGTCTTTGGCGGCGTGTTGTGCAATCATTTCAGCGATATCGCGGGCAATGCTCATGCTCTTCTCCGGTAGACGGTCCAGTTCCTGTGGCTGGAAGACCATATAAGTGGGGTTGACCGTTTTGAATGCAAGCAGATGCAGTTCTGGAGGAATGTGCAATCTTGCCGGAGATATGTTCTATCACCTCATCGAGGCTTTCCCCATATGATCAACACCGCCAAACAGGGCGGGTCTGATATGGAGAACAGCCATGGCCGCAATGCAGTGCATTCTGGAAAGTCCTTTCCGCTGGATCCTGAAAACAGGCGCGAAGTTCTCGCGTCGTGTGATGAGCCGTATCCGCAGCCATCGCGACGCCACAGAATCCCGGTACGAGCCGAATGGCTAGGGGGCCGGATAGTCTCATCGGTTTTGCCGCAACAATGGCAGCGTTCACCTTCATCCTGATGCTCACAATCGTGAGCCTGGATGGAAAACATGTCTGGCGGACCGACCAATTCGCATCTTCCAAGGAGAGACAAATGACCAGCGAACAATCTCAGGCCTATGTGGGGCTCTGGACCACCGAGGACGGGCATATCCGTCACGAACTGCTTCCCAATGGACGCTATGTCGAAGCACGGGGGGCACGGGAGCGCGCATATGAGGGACGTTATGCGGTGAGTGGCGATCACATCGACTATGTCGACGATACCGGCTTTACCGCTGACGGCGATTTTCGGGGCGGGGTACTTTATCACGCCGGCATGGTCTTGCACCGCGACTGAGCAAATATAGATGTTGCGGCGACGGGCGAGGGCTCACAGGCCCTCGTCCGGAATGTTCAGGATGTGACCGCAAGCCTTGCAGTGGACAGCATCGGCATCATGGCGCTGCAGACCGCATTCCGGGCATGGAAACGTCACCTTGTAGGGACGAACGATCGCCTGGGCCAGACGCACGAACAGCGAGATGCCGATGATCATGGTGATGATCGAGGTGAGCTTGCCAAAGGTGCCGGGCAAAGTGATATCGCCAAAGCCGGTGGTGGTGACGGTTGCGACTGTGAAATAGAAGGCGTCGATGAAGCCGGTGCCGGCATCCTCCCGATAAAAGAAGAAGGAATAGACGAATCCGGTAACCAGGAAGAGAAAGACGAAAAGATTGATGAAGGCCGTGACCACATCGGCCTGTTCCTTCAGCCCCAGACGTCGCATCATCATCTTGAATACCGGCCGCTGCGCCACAGCCCATATGCGGGCAACGCGCAGGAAGGCGAAGTTGAACAGCGACTGCGGAAAGAGCAGTGTGCAAAGGACGAATATGTCCACCCAGGTCATGGGTTTCAGGAAAATCCGTTTCCGGGTGGGCGACGCGACGAACTGGGCGACAAGCTCGGCAGCGATCCAGACCGCTATGGAATAATCGAGAATGAGATAGCTTGGACGGTCGCGCAGATAGGGACCTGCCAGAAAGAAGCCGATAATCGCAAGATCGATCACCATCAAGGCGATTTGAAAGCGTATGGCAGCGGTATCCTGACCGAAATAAAGGCGGGCAAGACGTTCACGGAGCATCGGTGATGGAGGGGCCGCTTCAGCGGGCATAGCTTTTCCTAGTAGTGATAGCGACATTGCGCGATGACGAGAACCTCATCATCACCTTGACCGACAACTCGATATACGAGCCGATGTTCCTGAGTGATCCGGCGAGACCAGAAACCCTTGAGGGTCCCGCGCAAGGGCTCAGGTTTGCCTATTCCGTTGAAGGGATGGCGTAGTGCGTCCTTGATAAGGTCGTTGACGCGTTCAAGCGTCCTGCGGTCGGTTGCCTGCCAATGGACATAGTCCTCCCATCCGCCTGATGAGAAAGCCGAATTCACGTTCAGGTTCCCAGCAAAGCCTTGCTGTCCTTTAGCTCAAAATCACCATTTGCGATATCAAGTCCTGCTCGCACCAGTCGCTCGGCATTTGTTGGCGATGACAAAAGGTGAATTGTTTCAACGAGACTGTCGTATTCTTCCTTCCCCATCAACACCGCAGATGGTTTGTCGCGCCTGACAATTTCGATTGGTGCTGCGTCGTCGTTCACCTTGTCGAGCAAGCCTGCAAGCTCGGCCCGGGCACGCGAGAAAAATATGGTGTCCATCGCCAACTCCTTAGTTGTCCATAATATGGTACAAGTCTTGGTGCTTGCCAATCCCTCAGCCAATCAGTTCGAACTTGTCGACATCCACCATGCCCTTATCCGAAATCTTCAGATGCGGAATGACGGGTAGTGGAAGGAAAGCGACCTGCAAGAAAGGTTCGGCCAGTGTGGTGCCGAGTGCATAGGCTGCCTTGCGCAGGTCGTGCAGTGTGTCACGGACGGTCTCGAAAGGTTCAAGGCTCATCAGCCCGGCGACCTGCAGGGCGATCTCGCCGGTGACCTTGCCATCCGCGACCACCACAAATCCGCCCTTGATCTCGGAAAGGCGATTGGCGGCGAGCGCCATGTCATCTTCGTCGACGCCGACCACGCAGATATTGTGGCTGTCATGGCCAACGGTGGAGGCTATCGCACCCTTCTTCAAGCCAAAACCCTGAACGAAACCATTGGCATGATTGCCATTTTTGCCATGACGCTCGATGACAGCGACCTTGATGATATCGCGGTCGAGGTCGATGCCGGTCTGGTTGCCGGCAGATGGCAGCACATACCGGCGATGATCGGTGATGATCTTGCCCGGTATCACGCCCATGACCGGGGTTTCGCCTTCCGTCACCGGCACCGCAAACTGGCTGGCGAGGACGGTTCGGGCCTTGACGCTGTCGAGGCCGACGGGAGCGACCGCTTTGCGGGTGTCGAACAGGGCATCGGTCACAGGGCGTCCGCCGGAGAACACCATCTCGGCTTTGCAATTCTCCAGACTGTCGATAACCACCAGATCGGCCCGCCAGCCGGGTGCCACCAGGCCGCGGTCGCGAAGGCCGAAGGCGCGTGCGGCGGAAATGGAGGCGGCGCGATAGATCGCCAGCGGCTCGACCCCATGGGCGATGGCTGTGCGGATCATGTAGTCGAGATGGCCTTCCTCGGCGATATCTAGGGGATTGCGGTCGTCGGTGCAGAGCGCCAGGAAGGGCGACAGGCGTTCGGTGATGATCGGCATCAGAGCGTGCAGGTCCTTGGAGACCGAGCCTTCGCGCACCAGAATATGCATTCCCTTGCGGATCTTCTCCATGGCCTCGGGCACATTGGTGCATTCATGCTCTGTGCGGATACCGGCGGAGAGATAGCCGTTGAGGCCAGTGCCCGACAGAAGCGGCGCATGGCCGTCGATGTGCCCGCCCTGAAAGGCTTCCAGCTTTGCCATGCAGATCGGATCCTTGTGGATCACGCCGGGGAAGTTCATGAATTCGGCAAGGCCGATCACCTTGGGATGGTCGCGGAAGGGCAGGAGCTTTTCAATCGGCAGATCGGCACCGGAGGTTTCCAGATGGGTGGCCGGAACGCAAGAGGACAGCTGGACCCGGATGTCCATGATGGTTTCGAGCGAGGAATCGAGAAAGAACTGGATGCCTTCGGTACCAAGAACATTGGCGATCTCATGCGGATCGCAGATGGCTGTTGTGACGCCATAGGGAAGCACGCAGCGGTCGAATTCATGCGGGGTCACCAGCGAGCTTTCGATATGCAGATGCGTGTCGATAAAGCCGGGCACGACGATCTTGCCGGAGATGTCGATTTCCTCGGTGCCCTCGTAGCTCTCGCAGGTGCCGACGATGGTGTCGCCGCAGATGGCGATGTCGGACGCCACGAGTTCGCCGGTGACGAGATCGAAGAGGCGACCGCCCTTCAGGACGATATCTGCCGTTTGCCGGCCTGTGCCCTGGTCGATACGTTGTTCCAGCGTGCTCATCTGCGTGTCTCCTATTCTTCAGTCAGTCGTCATCCTAGCCCGGCGAGGCGGGCTGAGGAAATGGTGGGGGAATGGCCGTCTTTCGGCTCAGGCGGGCAGTTCGACAGAAAAGCCATAGCTTGCTTTCTCGCCGGGTGCCAAAGCGGCGGTGAAGGGGCGTTCGGTCAGTTCGGCACTGCCATCCAGGTGCGCTGCCATGCCGTGCCAGGGTTCTATGCAGATGAACGGTGCGCCGGGCTTTTGCCACAGCGCCAGATTGGGCAGATTGCGGAAGCTGAATTTCAGCGCCGGGCCTTCTGCGACGTCATAGGTGAGGCCGTCGCCGGCCCCTTCGGGAAAGATCATGGCATCTGCCTCGAACTGGCGGTGTTCGAGCATCAGGTGACCGCCGATAAACGGGGACAGGTGTTTTTCCGGAGAGAGCATGCCGTCCTTCAGGCGAAACAGATCCGGCTCTTTGCCATTCTCGAGCGTTATCCGATGCGGCAGGCCGGTCGCGCCGGGCAACGGCCAGAGGAAGGCCGGGTGAAAGCCGATGCCATAGGGCATGCTTTCGGAGCCGGCATTTGTGACCGTGGCGGTGACAGTGAGTACGCGACCGGTGAGGCGGTGCTCGAGTTCAAGTCTGAAGTCGAAGGGGTAACTTGCCATGGTTTCATCGTCTGCTGCCAGTTGATGACGGCAGACGTCGGAGGCGGAGTCTATCAGCGCAAATTCGCGGCGTCGGGCCAGGCCGTGCTGTTTCATGGCATAGGCTTTGCCGTCGATCGCCAATGTGTCCTCCGGTGCCTTTCCGACGATGGGAAAAAGAATGGGAGATCGGCCGGACCACCATTCGCCATCGCCGTTCCACAGCCATTGTCGCCCGTCAGCGCTTGCGAGCGACTGCATTTCGGCGCCGAGCGACGAGACTTCGACGGAAAGCTCTCCATTGTCGAGGCGGATCGTTTCGGTCATGGTTCATCCTTTCAGCCGGTTGTTGCGCCGCAAGGTAACGGATTCGGATGAAAGGCGCTCGTTCTTCCTGGGCTGAAGTGCCGTCAGCGCGATATCGCTTCCACAGGATGGCCAGCATCGCGCCAGGCGGTGAAGCCGCCGGATATATGGGAGACTTTTTCCAGGCCCATATCCTGTGCGGTCCTGGTGGCAAGCGCCGAGCGCCAGCCACTGGCGCAAAAGAAGACGAAGCGCTTGTCCTCGGCAAAGACCGGCTTGGCATAGGGGCTTTCCGGATCGATCCAGAATTCCAGCATTCCGCGCGGGCAGGAAAAGGCATTGGGGATCGTGCCCTCGCGCTCTCGTTCGCGCGGATCGCGCAGATCGACGAAAACCACATCCGTCTCACCATGAAGAGTAATCGCCTCCGCTGCCGTGACGGCGTCGATACTGGCGTTGGCTTCCTCCAGAAGCTGTTTGTACCCTTTTTTCACGACCATTCCTCCCTTTGAATGCGGCGCGCCTGTGTGCTGGCATAGGCGTCCTCGGCGGCAGGTTAGCATGCTTGCCGGTGCGCTCGCCATGGAAAGGGCATCTGGTGCGGAACAAAGCGGCAGGCTGTCTGCTTTCGCTTTAATGAAACAAGCAATCGTGACAGGTGGTGCCGGCCTTATCGGTGCAGAAATTTGCAAGAGTCTTTTGGCCCATGGATATGAGGTCGCTTCTTTCGACCTTGAGGTGCGTGAGGACGGTGTCCGTCATTTCACCTGCGATGTCGGCGATGAGACGTCCGTGGCCGAGGCACTTGCGCGCCTTGGCTGGGACAGGCTGGATCTATTGGTGAACAATGCCGGGATTGCCAATCCGGATCGCGGGCCGATTGAAACGCTTTCGCTCGACGAATGGCGCAAGGTGACCGACAGTCATCTGACCGGTGCTTTCCTGATGAGCCGGGCGGCGATACCGTTGATGGGAGAGGGGGCTTCGATCGTTAATATGGTGTCGACGCGGGCATTCATGTCGGAGCCGAACACGGAGGCTTATGCTGCCTCCAAGGGTGGGCTTGTCGGCTTTACCCATGCATTGGCAATCAGTCTTGGACCGAAGATCCGGGTGAATGCCATTGCTCCCGGCTGGATTTCGGACGGTGAACGCCTGAGCGATGCCGATCGTCAGCAGCATCCGGTCGGACGGGTTGGGCGCGCGGACGATATTGCCGACGCGGTGCTTTACCTTGCGTCCGCCGGTTTCATGACCGGGCAGGTGCTCACGCTGGACGGCGGCATGACACGCAAGATGATTTACGCAGACTAGCATTTGCCGCCGGTCGCGTTGCGAACCGCAGACCAGCCAATCGACCTTTCTCTACCAGAGCCAGCCGTTGAGCAGGAAATAGATCACGGCGGAGAGGCTCGAAAGCATGACCGCAAGACCCGGTATCCGGGATTCATCGTAGGCGCGTATGTATTGGACGATGGAAGACATGCTGTCCTCCTTTGTTGGGGCGAAGTCGAAAACACTTCCGTCGACGGTGCCCTGCATGAATGCCGTCGATGCTCTATGATGCACACCTGAGCCCATGACTACAAGGGTCGAACACATTTCGAGCGCAATCGGCTGGCGGAACTTCTGTCGATTTACGCCAAAAAAAGAAATAATGACGCCGCCATCTTGTATAAAACACAATTGAGGCGCATGGTTATTTCACGTTGATTTGGCCGACTTGGCTTGTTGCGGTGTCAGAGACCCGCCATTATCCTCCGAATTCTCGATTGTGAACGCATTAAGCCTTCGGGCGCTTATGTCGTTTCTGTTCGTATCCGGATTGATTTCTCCCGCTGACCACGGATGTACTGGCAGCAGGGCTTCACTCCGGACCGAACGGATTACCAGCGAAGAGCAGTTTTCGCAGGGCTTCCCAAGTTTATAAAATCGCATTCTTCAGATCGTGGGCCATTTACATCCCACTATTTCGCTTCGCATCGCACCGGCGCAATCCAGCCATCCAGACGTTTTCTGGCAGCTGTGGGGTCGCCCGCCCAGGATCTTTGTCAGGCATGCCTGATGGGGGTCGATGCACACTCAAAGGGACTATCATCATGACCAATACGACTTACAGGCCGCAGGCGCGCAGAGTGCGTGCCGTGGATTCCGCCACCCATATCTTCGCAATCGGTGAGACCGTGCGGATGAAAAGCTCGCTGCCGATGAAGGCAGAGCAGTCTGCCGTCTATCAGATCACTGCACAGCTTCCCGTTCGCGAAAACCTGCCGCAGTACCGGGTTCGCAGCGAAGATGAACGTCACGAACGCGTAACGACACAAGATATGCTCGAACTTGTTGGCCGTGCCAAAGCCAAGACCGGTTCGAACCTGATGGAGAGGACCTTCGGTCATGGCTAAGGGACAAGTGCGCAGTTCGCGCGAGATCAGAAAGCCTAAAAAAGACAAAAGCGCTGCACCGAAGGTATCCGCTCAGGGAAGCCAGGTGAAAGACGCAACAAGCCCGTCAGCCGCCTGGTCCAAGTCCAAGGGCAAGAGCTAAGACTAAGGCAGGCGTATGTGCCCGCGCGCTGATAGGGCCGCGGGCCCGGGATAATTCCTGACATGCCTGTTTTCCCTGAATGCGTTCATGGCGGCATACCAATTGGTCACCCGAGCTGAACGACACTTTCCAAAGGAGTGCCAATCATGTCGCTTGTTTTTCTCAATCCCAGCCGCAGTTATGACGAAACGCGAAAGGCCATCCGGTTCATCGGGCATGATGGCATGTCGGAGATTCGCTTCTTCGTTGAAGTCGGAGCACTCGACAGGCCGGGCGCAGAGATGTGCGGAACGCGCACGTCGGAAGCCGCCTGCCTGACGGCCTTTGACGGATCTGTCGATGCCATCCGCAAGGCGGCACACAAGCTCTATCAGCGGGGGCGTCAGCCCACCTACACCCTGACATCCAACGATTTTCGCTAGGACGACTGAATGCTGATACGTTACGGCTATGAAATCACGCTGACCTGCGAGCAACCGACCGCGATGGTTTGCCTTCTGTCTGTCCACGATGATCGAACGGCGGACATCCGCGACCCGGAAAAGATCATCACCAATCCCGATCTGTTGACGACCACCTATCATGATATGTTCGGCAATCGCTGCCGACGGCTGGTCGCGCCTGCGGGCAATCTGACCATCTGGGGCGATGCGACAATCGAGGATGATGGGCAACTCGACGAAGTGGCACCAGACGCCCGCGAAATCGCTGTTCAGGATCTGCCGGATGAGTGTCTGGTCTATCTGATGGGCAGTCGCTACTGCGAAACCGACCGATTGAGCCAGTTTGCCTGGGACCAGTTCGGGGAGACCCAGCCGGGTTGGGCAAGAGTCCAGGCGATCTGTGACTTTGTGCACCAGCATATCAGCTTCGATTACATGCAGGCACGGTCTACCCGCACGGCCTATGAGGCGTTTCAGGAGCGCGTGGGTGTTTGCCGTGACTATGCCCATCTTGCCGTCACTTTATGCCGCAGCCTGAATATTCCAGCCCGCTATGTGAATGGGCATCTCGGTGACATCGGTGTTCCGGTGGTGGATCCGATGGATTTCAGCGCCTGGATGGAAGTGTTTCTGGATGGAAAATGGTACACATTCGATCCACGCAACAACAAGCGGCGCATTGGCCGGATCGTTGTCGCGCGTGGGCGTGATGCGGCGGATATTCCGCTGATCAATTCGTTCGGTCCGCATGTGTTGAATGGGTTTCGCGTCTGGACCTACGAAGTTCAAGCCGTCGAGTAGCGTTTCGTCAAACGATGACGGAGCGCTCACCGAACGGGGTATCGTCGTCGAAATTGCGCGTGCCTATGCGATCGCTTTCGCCTGACAATGTGCAATCCTCAGGCGGTTCTTCTGCCGTATCGACACTGTCATCCGGTTCACCGAGTTGGCGCGCGTGGCGGGCCTGCATTCTTGCGTCGGCGTCTTCCTCGGCTTCGTCTTCGGGTGATTTGTGGTGGCCGTCGGGATCACTGGCGTGCTCGCGCGCCCTTTCTCTCAGGTCGTCATTGATCTTGTCCTGACGGGCAGCGACCCATGCATTGTAGGGCTCTGAGCCAATGGCAAGGCTGTTGTCGATCTGCGTGGATGAAGACGACGCAGAGGATGAAATACGGGAAACGCGTTCGACCATCGACATTTCTCCTGATCAACTGTGCTGTCCGCATATATTGCCGACAAAATCCTAAGGCGCGATAAACTCCGCGTCACTCGCTCCGATAGAGCGCCATGGCCGTGCAGCCGAGGCCGAGCCTTGTCATAGAGGTGGGGCTGCGGTTGCCTTGCTGCAAGTGCTGCCCGCTGATGGCGGAGTTTTGGCGACCGGAGAGAGTGTATTGCGTTGAACCGAGAACTGCGCGCCAGTGCGCCCGTCAGATGATGATGGAGCGGTTGCCGAAGGAGGTATCGTCCTCGCTCTGCTTCTCGTTTGTGTCGTCGTCGCCATACAGCCGCGCGCTCGCCGGGGGTTGCTCAGCGTCCTGCTCGTTCGGGTCGCGGGATGCGAGCTCGTCTCGCGCGGCCTGCTCAAGTGCCATCAGATCACTCTTGAAATTGGCCCATGGATCGCTGGCTTGCGCTGCGCCGGTGCCGCTTTTTCCCGGCTGCGTGTCAGATGTTTTGGCGCTGGGCTTGTCCGGGTCGACCATGGATTGTTCCTGATGGGACCTGCCTTGCAATCGAAGCGGGTGACGTGATGCCACCGAGGCTGCGTGCCCGGCTTGCTAAGTGTTTGTCCAACCCTGTGACCGTCACCGGTATCAAAGATCGGCCATGATTTGTGGTGCCGAGGATAAAGGCGACGTTGCTGTTGCGCAAGACGTGCCTGCAACAGACAAAAAAGCGGTCGTCACCGACCGCTTTTCATCAGCTCTGACATGCCGATCAGATGTTATTCATCAACACCTTGCGCAGTTTGTCGAACAACTCGTCGATCTGCTCCTTGGTGATGATCAAAGGCGGAGACAGAGCAATGATGTCGCCTGTTGTGCGGATCAGAAGCCCCGACTCATAGGCTTTGAGGAAGGCTGTGAAGGCACGTTTCGTCGGTTCTCCAGCGATCGGGGACAGCTCGATGGCACCGATCAGGCCTGTATTGCGGACGTCGATGACATTGGGGCAGTCCTTGAGCGAATGAAGCTGCTCCTCCCAATAGGGCGCGATCTCGGCTGCGCGCGTCAACAGGCCCTCTTCCTTGTAGGTATCGAGTGTTCCAAGGGCTGCTGCACAGGCAATCGGATTGCCCGAATAGGTGTATCCATGGAAGAATTCGATCATGTGTTCCGGACCGTTCATGAAGGCGTCGTGGATCTCGGAGGTGACGAACACAGCGCCCATGGGAATCACGCCATTGGTCAGGCCCTTGGCGGTGGTGATCATGTCGGGCTTGACGTCGTAATACTGCGACGCGAAAGGTGCGCCCAGACGGCCAAAGCCGGTGATGACCTCATCGAATATCAGCAGGATGCCGTGCTTGGTGCAGATGTCTCGCAGTTTTTGCAGATAGCCTTTCGGCGGGATCAGCACGCCAGTCGAGCCGGCAATGGGTTCGACGATGACAGCAGCCACAGTCGAGGCATCGTGCAGGGTTACGATGCGCTCGAGTTCGGTTGCCAGATCACCGCCATGCTCCGGTTGCCCCTTGGTGAAGGCGTTCTGGTCGGGCAGGTGGGTGTGTGGCATGTGGTCGACGCCGGTCAGGAGCGTTCCGAACATCTTGCGGTTGGAGACGATGCCGCCGACCGAAATGCCGCCGAAATTGACGCCGTGGTAGCCGCGCTCGCGACCGACCAGCCGGAACCGCGAGCCGTCGCCCTTTACGCGGTGATAGGCCAGCGCAACTTTCAGCGCCGTCTCAACCGATTCCGAGCCTGAATTTGTATAGAGGACGTGGTTCATGCCTTCCGGCGCAATGTCGACCAGGCGGTTGGCCAGTTCGAAGGCCTTGGGGTGTCCAAGCTGGAAGGCGGGCGCATAATCGAGTTCGCCAGCTTGCTCGCGGATCGCCTCGGTAATCTTGGGACGGCAGTGACCGGCGTTCACACACCAGAGGCCTGCGGTGCCATCGAGCACCTGACGGCCATCATGGGTGGTGTAATACATATCCTTGGCGCCGACGAAAAGGCGCGGTTCCTTCTTGAACTGACGGTTGGCCGTAAAGGGCATCCAGAAGGCACGCAGGTCGTTGGGCGTCGTATTCATTCGGTTGGACATTCTGTTCTCCATGAGCCCGCATGCGCTGGGCGACCTTAGGCCCGGCTGGCGGCAAAGCTGTCCCTTTGGCAAGGGCGGCGTCACGTTATCAGCGCCGATTGGACCGTCAAGATGGCATCAGAAAACGTCATCGATCCGCAACGCGGCATTGATGAATGCGGTGCGAAAATTGTTAGGCGCCGATGCTGATTGGGAGAGGAGAAAAGCCTAGCGCAAGTTCGCTGGTGCATGATCGGTCCGGTCGTCGCGGGAGTCGCGGAGGGCAGTCCTCGGCTTCCGGCACGCGGCGACATGGCCATCAAGACTTCAGCCCTAACCGGCTGAAGTCTTCTTTTTTCATGCGATCGTTCAAAAGAAAGACCGGCTTCCGCAAAGGAAGCCGGCCAACCTGCAATGTTTATAACGTGATTTAAAAAAGCCGTGGCAAGAAGGCCAGGTTATCATTATCCACCGAAAGCGTTAAAACTACGCAATGGTAGCGCTAACTTATGCGGCAGAACGATTGGCTTCTGTCTGGCAATAAATATCTTCCAGTGTCTGAAGGACCTTGATGACCGATTCAGAGGTGCTGGAATAATAAATGGTCTGCGCGTCACGGCGGGTCTTTACCAGCTTTTGTGCACGCAGTTTCGAGAGATGTTGTGACAAGGCCGACTGGCTCAAGCCCACCTGATTTGCAAGTACGCCAACCGGTACTTCGCCTTCAACAAGGCTGCACAGGATCATCAGACGCTTTGGGTTTGCCATCGCCGACAAAAGACCTGCCGCAACGTTAGACTGTTCAGACAATGATTTCGTTTTCATACGATCATTCTTTCCTTAAACGCGGGTCCGCCAACCGGAGTGCCCGTTTGCAATCCGTGAATTTCGTATTCTAAAAGTGTACCAACTGGGCAAAAATTGTATATGCCTAAATTTAAGGTATCGAGTATGCTTTTTTAGGTATTACGAAATTAATTTTAGCTTCATTGAAATGGCTGTCTGCCGTGTGATTTGAGCGCAGAATTGCCATAAATTCGATAAAAATCAGCCATATAGTATGCGTTTTATCGAATTTTCTCGATATTCAGATGAAAATCAACAGCGTGAATTTCGATGCCGCGTGTGCGATGACAATCCCAAAATCTTGTAGTGCGCCACGCAGGGCTACCAGATTTCAGGTGTCGATGGGCCTCTGTTCAATCAGGTCGATTCTGGACAAATTGTATGCACGGCCGAAGCCGCCATTGAGACTCGCGCTCTGGGGGACCAACCGGAAAAAGCCAAAATCGGCAAAATCGATATAGAGTTTGGCCTTTGGGTGGAGCTTCAGAAAACGCGTTCTGAGCGTCTCGTGTACATCTGTGTCGTGCTCAACACGCTCTGCCAGGCATTGCACGGAGATGCGCGCATGGGCGAGTGGATCGCCCTTGCCGGGTTCACCTGCCAGAAATGAACATCGTGGATCGGTAGACAAAGACTGCGTATGCGCCGAAAGGCGTGAAACGAGAATGAACGGTATGCCGCCCGCATCGGTGGCAAGCAGAACGCGACTTATCTGCGGAAATCCGTTCTGAGGATCGATCACGGCCAGCCCGACATAACGGGCCTTGCGGATCAGCTCTCGGGCAAGCTCTCTTGCTTCATTGTCGGTGTCGCGAATCACGGAAGGCTTGTCTGCCATCTATATCTCCGGACGGAGCCGGCCCCAGAAGGGCCGGCCCCGGTTTCTCAACTGGCTTCGCGCATGCGGTGACGGGTGAGGCCGGCGACGATATCCTGGGCGCTGATGGTCCCAATGATCGAGCCTTTTTCGACCACGCCGATCGTGCCCGGTTGACGGGCAAGCGCGTCGAGTATTTCGACCAGTGGCGTATCAGGCCCTGCGGTGCCGGCCACCGATCCCTCGCTGACGGTGCCAACGCCGCCTTTCATGACGTCGCGGGCATTCAGCATGGCTATCGGGTTCATGTGCTGCACGAAATCGGCAACATACTGATCGGCCGGGTTCTTGACGATCTCCTGCGGAGTGCCGCACTGGATGATGCGTCCGCTTTCCATGATGGCGATGCGATTGCCAATACGGAAGGCTTCATCCAGATCGTGGCTGACGAAGAGAATGGTCTTCTTCAGCCGCGCCTGGAACTCCAGCAATTCGTCCTGCAAGCGATTGCGGATCAAGGGGTCGAGTGCCGAGAAGGGCTCGTCCATCAACAGGATCGGTGCGCCGGTGGCAAAGGCGCGGGCAAGGCCGACACGCTGCTGCATCCCGCCCGACAGCTCGTTTACCTTGCGGTCCGCCCACTGGCCGAGGCTCACCAGCTCCAATTGTTCCGTGACCCGCTCCTTGCGCTCGGCTTCCGGAATGCCTGCCAGCTCGAGGCCGAAGCCGACATTGTCGGCGACGGTGCGCCATGGAAGAAGTCCGAACTGCTGGAACACCATCGAAACGGTGTGCATGCGCAGATCGCGCATCGACTTGGCGTTGGCCGTATAGGGATTGACCGGACCCGTCGCGGTGTTGACGGTCACGCCACCACGGACAACCGGGGCAAGCCCGTTGACGGCGCGCAACAGCGTCGATTTGCCGGAGCCGGAAAGGCCCATGAGTACCAGGATTTCGCCTTCCTTGACGCTCAGCGACGCATCGGCAACCCCCAGCACGAGGCCGGTTTCCTCGCCGATCTCGTCACGGGTTTTTCCGGCGTCGATCAGGGGTAATGCACGTTCGTTGTTCTTGCCGAAAACAATATCGACATTTTCAAAGATGATCGCATCACTCATTTGCCGTCTCCTTCTTCCGGTACGCGGAACATGCGGTCGAGGATGATCGCAAGGATGACGATGCAAAGACCCGATTCAAAACCCATGCCGACATTGACGGTGTTGAGCGCACGAACGACCGGAACGCCAAGACCGCTTGCGCCAACCAGTGCGGAAATGACCACCATGGACAGAGACAACATGATCGTTTGCGTCAGGCCCGCCATGATCTGGGGCAGGGCATAGGGTAGTTCCACTTTGCGCAGCACCTGTGTCGGTGTTGCGCCGAAAGCGACGGCTGCCTCCACCAATGCCGGTGGCGTGGAGATGATGCCGAGGCGCGTCAGACGAATCGGGGCCGGGATGGCGAAGATCACGGTTGCGATCAGGCCTGGAACCATGCCGAGACCGAACAGGATGAGCGCCGGAATCAGATAGACGAAGGTGGGGATCGTCTGCATCAGGTCGAGGATCGGTCGCATGATGGCATAGACCCATTGGCGCCGTGCTGCGGCGATGCCGAGGGGTACGCCAATCAGCATACAGACGAAGGCAGCAGACAGAACCAGTGCCAGGGTCTCTGTCGTTTCTTCGTAATAGCCGAGGTTGATGATCAACAGCAGCCCCAGGAAAGTCAGTATCGCGACGCTGAAGGAGCGACGCAAGGCATAGGCCAGAAGGCTGATTGCCAAGACGACAGCAATAGCCGGAGGTGCCTGCAAGACCCATAGCAAGGCATCGATGACCTGCCTCAAGACATAGGCAAGCCAGTCAAAAAACCAGTCGCCGTTATCTGTTAGCCAATCGACCATTGTTCTGGCCCATTGGCCAATCGGAATTTTAGTTTCAGTGAGCCAATCCACTTGGTCTCCGCCCGTTCTTGATTACTGGAAATGATGTGGGGGTAAGAAGAAGGCCGGCGGTGCATTTGCGCCGCCGGCCCTGAATTCTTGCTTACAGACCGAGATTGGTCTTCACAGCTTCCGCTGCGTCGCCACCGTCGAAGGTGGTAACGCCTTCCAGCCAGGGCTTTACAGCGTCGGGATTGGCCTTCAGCCATTCGGCAGCAGCCTTTTCCGGATCCTCACCATCGTCGAGGATCTTGCCCATGATCTGGTTTTCCATATCGAGCGAGAACTTCAGATTTGTTACGAACTTGCCAACATTCGGGCAGTCCTCGACGTAGCCGCTGCGGACATTGGTGTGAACGGTTGCGCCACCGAAGTCGGGTCCGAATGTATCGTCACCACCCGTGAGGTAGGTGATGTCGAAATTCGAATTCATCGGATGCGGTGCCCATGCGAGGAAGACAATCGGCTTGCCGTCCTTTTTGGCGCGGGAAACCTGTGCCAGCATGCCCTGCTCGGAGGACTCGACCACTTTCATCTTGCCCATGCCCATCTTGTCTTCTTCGATGAGGGACATGACGAGACGGTTGCCGTCGTTGCCGGGTTCGATGCCGTAGATCTTGCCGTCGAGTTCATCGGCATGCTTGCCAATGTCGGAGAAGTCCTTGATGCCGAGTTCCGCACCCTTGGCATTGGTGCCGAGCGTATACTTGGCGCCTTCAAGGTTGGTGCCGATGGAATCGACAGAACCGTCCTCGATATAAGGAGTTACGTCCTTTTCCTGCGCCGGCATCCAGTTGCCGAGGAAGACGTCGATGTCGTTGTTCTTCAGCGAGGTATAGGTGACCGGCACTGACAGGACGGTTGTCTTGGGTTCATAGCCCATGGCCTTTAGCACAACAGTCGCTGTGGCGGTTGTTGCGGTAATGTCTGTCCAGCCCACGTCGGAGAAGCGTACGGCCTTGCAGCTTTCCGAATCCGCGGCATATGCCGCTGAGGAAAGTGCAATAAGCGATGCTGCCGATGCGAGTGCAATACGGCGAAGAGACGGGTGAGTCATTTAGGTACTCCCTTTTTTTGCTGTTCCCAAGTCAACATTCAATACCGCATTAATGCAAGTATGATGGCGTGTTTGCGCCGTATGGACCGCCTGCTTTGCGACGTGTCGGCGTTAACCCGGGATTTTGCCCGCAAGAAATGCGGGACTGGGATGGGAGGCCGTCAGATGCGGCCTCCGCTGCGAAGGCTGCATTGCCTAGTCCAGAAAGGACGCCGTTGTCGACCCCGAACTCCCGTAAAACCCCAAAAATCCTGACGTTAGGCAGTCCGCAGCCTTGATCCGCGTCAAGGCGCCACAACGAAAAGGCTGATAGAGGCATGTAGAGTTCAATACAGTCGTCCTTGTCTTAACAAGGGACTTAACACGACATGACGAGGAAAGTTCCATGACAATTTACAAGCTTGCTCTGATCGCGGCGCTGATCCTGCCAGCGGGTGCTGCACTGGCCGATGGCGATGCCGCAGCGGGTGCAAAGGTTTTCAAGAAATGCGCTGCCTGTCACACCGCCACCGAGCCCAACAACAAGGTCGGTCCATCCTTGATGGGCGTCGTCGGGCGCCCGGTGGCCTCTGTTGAGGATTACAAATATTCCAAGGCGATGAAGGCCTTCGGCGCTGATGGCATGGTTTGGTCGGAAGAGGAACTGACGGACTATCTGCCCAATCCCCGCGGTCTGGTGAAGGGGACGACCATGGCGTTTGCCGGCCTGAAAAAAGACGAGGACATCGCCAATGTCATTGCCTATCTCAAGGACCCGTCTGCCGCGCAATGATCATCGGCGGTTTCATTGCCAGAGCAAATGGCCGGGGCCTTGTCGTCCCGGCTTTTTTGTTTTCGCCTTTGTCGGCATGCGAGCGGCGCAGACTTGTTCTTGTCACATGGCATTTCTATGTGGAGGTTGTGAAAAGCTATTTTAAAATCAGGCTGCTGCTGTAAGTTCAGCGCATTGCAGACGGTTGCGGACGATACGGTTCGCCATACACGAGAGGGAGAGGCAGGACATGGCATCGCTACAGTCGTTCGACGCGGAAATCGAGAAGACCCGCGGAATTGTCACCGATATGCGCGGCAAGCTTGAACAATCAGGTGTTGTTCTCGACCAGTTCGCCAAGGCGGATACCAAGATCGGTGATGCTCAATTCGATATCGAGAATGCCCGCATTCAGGATGTCATCAAGCAGCAGGCGGTGATGGAGTCGAATATTGCCGACCTGATCATCGGCCTTGAGGACGCAACCAATGTTTTCGGCTCCGAATTCGAGAGCATGAAAACCTATACCGGTTACGAAAAATTCGTCGGTATGTTCTCCAAGCAGAAGGCCCAGCGCATGCGCACCGAACGCGTGCGCAACATGTCGCTTGCCGGCAATCTGCAGGAGCTTTTGTCGAAGTCCGACACCATTGTCGGTATCCTCAAAGATCAGCGTCAGGTGCTGGATCAGCGTTACAAGAGTTCAGAGGCAAGCCTTGTGCAGGTCATCGAACGGCGCAAGGGCACAATCGCCGAGCTTGAGGCGACGCAGCAGAAGATCAACGAGCTTAACCCGATGTTGATGGACATCGAAAACCGTATTGCGGCCTCCACGGACCAGTCGGCCCGCACAGAGCTTGAAGGCCAACGTTCCAAGCTTGCGACCGAATATAACCAGGCGCAGGCCAAGGAGCAGGAATTGCTGGCCGAGAGTCAGACGCTGGAGCGCTATACCTCGATGTTCCAGACCTTCGTGGATTCACTCAACAACCAGATCGCTGCGCAGAACACGCTGATCAACAAGCTGACCATCGATACCGAGCAGCGTATCGTTCTCTACAAGGCTCTCGAAGACTCGTTGAAGACTGCCGCACAGCAGGATGTCGCTCACAAGATCAATACACTGGGCAGCCAGGTGGATACGGCAGCGGAAGAGACCATGGCCGGCATCGGCTCGGCGTCCCAGCGTCATATCGGCGATCTTCTTGAACTGCATGAGACCAATATGCGCTCGTCGCAGGACATTCAGCGCCGCAAGAAGCTCGCCGACGATGCCTTTGCACGGCGCTTCCAGGCGGTGATGGACAAGCACAATGCGGCGGATTACGTGAAGCCGTGATGGGTTTGGCTTTGTTGATCGGTCGCGGGGTATCCTTCTTCGTCACGGTCGAGGCGTCGCCATGTTGAATGCCGTGGATGGCCCGGTCGCGCGTTATTTTCAGTCGGTCGAAGCCGCGCTGAACGGGCTTGCGATCTATCTCTCCAAGCCGGATCTTGGGGTGCCGGGTGCGGGAAGTGCCGGGCCTCTGCTGCTGCCTTACATCGAGCGATTGAAGAATTCCTTTGCGTGCTGGGAAAACCGGATCGGCTTTACCGAGCAGTTTCGCATATCCCGTGCCGAAAGCGGTTTCCCTGTTTTCCAGAATGTTCTGGAGTTGGAAAACGATCGCGGGACTGCCGAAAAGCGGTTGGCGTCGATACCGGAAGCGGGCGCGCTTCGATCCGAAATGGTCGACTTCATATTTCGCCAGAAAGAATTGCCCGAGGCATTGCAGTCGCAAATGGCAGAAAGGCTCTATCTGGAACAGATCGGCAAGGGGGAGATCTTTTCGCCCTTCGTGTTGCCCGAGACTGTGCGGGTGACGGTCAATTCTGCGACGCGCCGGCCTTATTACGTCGTGACCTGGGCCGCGTTCGATGGCTCAAACACGCTGCCGATGATCTATGTCGCCGGAATCGAGGATTCGGCTGCCAATGTGGCCAGGCTGCTGGTGACCGGGGACGGCAAGTTGAACGACGCGGTGGATATCCCGCTTCCCGTTGGCGGGCTTCTCAATCCGGAACTGGCGGCGCAGTTCGACGATTTTGCCGGCAAGAACAGCGCCTATTCGCTGACGCCGGCCACCATTGCCAGCAATATGGACAAGGATTTCGCCTCGCTGCACCCCAAGCATCTGCACCGTATGGTGCTGGGGCCGTTTTATGCGGCGGGCGTGACCGAAAACAGCAATCGCATTCAGGAGATCCTGACGCGCGTACGCAAGCCTGAAAATGCCTGGCTTTTGACCTGGACGATGCAGGAGATCTTTTCCAAGAAAGAGCGCCCGGAAAAGCGTGGGATTTTTTCGACGACGCCGGCGGCCGAGGAATTCCACATCGATACGGGCGATCTGGAGGCGGCGCGCATGGGCGTGTCCTCCTTCGAGAAACACGCATTGGTACCCCATGATGCCTATCAGGCGCTCTACGCATCCGGTGAGGCGGCGTCGATCTTCGGCAATTACCGGGTGCATGTGATTTCAGGAAATAATGTGGTGAGCGAGGTCTGAGATGAACGCACTCAATGCGGGGCTGACGACAATCCACGAAGACGAGATCGAAAAGCATCTTGCGGTGGCGCAGGGACTGGTGACACGCATGATCGTCCTGGATCAGGGCGACAGCCAGTCGGGCCCATCGCTTGCGGGGACCGGTCGACGTTTCGTCTCGCCCGTGGCCACAGGTTCGGTGCGCCGCACGCGTGAGGTGGAACTGGTCAAGACCATTGCCTCTCTGAAGGCCGGCGATCCGCTGATGTCGCCGCAAAGCCATGCGGTTCTTTATCGGGCGCGGCGCGGGGCGCAGGTGGCGCTTGCGGTGGGCGATGTTTTCGCACGACAGAGCAATCTGGAAGCGCTTCAGGCGCGCAACCGGTCGGCACCGCTTCAAGGGGCGGATGCCGAGCAGTTCAAGGCGCTGCTGGCAGCCTCGGCCTATGTCGCGTCCTTCACCTTTGCTGCCTATCTGGCATCGACGCTGGCGGGCGAGGGGGAGCCGGTCAACGACACCCGTGAGCCGGATTTCCTGTTCGATACACCGCAGGATGCCCTGAAAAGCATGATTGCCGGACTTGATGCAGCCATTTCCGGGTCGCCGGATGACCAGGCATTGACCGCGCGGGCGCGTGCCTTTGCCCGCGAGGCGCTGGAAGGACTGATTTCCCGCAAGGCGCGCTTCACCGGACTTGCCGGTTTCGACAATACGCATATCCGCATCGACCAGGACGATTTTACCCTGGATGGTTTCGATGTGGCGCCCGGCATGAAGCGCAAGCCGCTGGTGATGACCTTCAAGAAGCCGGAAGAGATCGTCGGCAACCACATTGCCAAATATCAGGCGCTCAAGCTTGCCAAGATGATGATGGCCTACGACTTCGACCGACAGATGAATCCGTTTGTCGAGCTTGGCGGCTTTCTCTTTACCTTTATCGGCGACGGCATGCCGGGAACAGGCAAGACCATACTCATCCAGATGCTGGCGGGCATGTTGAACGATTACTGCCAGGTCGCAGGGTATGCCTTCCATTACGAGAATTTCGGCGTCGACCAGATTTCGTCCTATCAGGGCAAATCCGGCCAGAATGCCAAGGAATTCATCAACAATGTGATCAATCCCCGCGCCATCGGCTTCGGCACGATCGACGATATCGATCAGGTGGCGGCAAAGCGCGCCGATGACCGGGCATCAGCCGGCCAGCAGGAAGTGACTGCCGTTTTGATGGAGAGCTTTGCCGGGGCCTCGACCGTGGTGCGCGGCAATTGCAGTTTCGGCATGTTCTCCAACTACCCGGAAAATGTCGACGATGCGCTGCGTCAGCGGGCGGGTGCGCGCTGGCTGGTGGATGGTCCGCAGACCGAACACGACTATATCGACATCTTTGCGCTTCTGATCGGCAAGAACCACTCACTGCCTCTGGGCGACCATACGCTCTTTGCCGACCAGGAGATCAAGCGTGCGGTGGCCACCTCCTATGCGCAGCACAGCCAGCCGAAAGAGGCGGGGCTGGTGTCTGTCTGGGAGCGCTACGAGACGGCGCATGGAAAGATCAGGACCCTTGCCGATGTCGGCGCCTATCTGCATGAGATCAAATTGGCGGAACCGCGCTTTACCGGACGTGCGATCAAGAACATCACCGATGCGATCAAGATGCGGGCCATGGATGTGGAACTGCCCGACGAGTGGTTCGAAACGCCTGATGCCTTCATGCACAAAGGCTATGACGAGAAGAAAGCGATGATCGAGGCGCTGCGCGGGCCGATCACGATGGACATGATCCTGCAGGAGGTCAACCGCTACGCCGACAGCGAATTCCGCTACACCGACAAATCCGACAATGCTGCCGTCTCCGACATTATCCGCCGTGAACGCCAGCGCGAAAAGGCCATCGCCGAGATCGAAGCGATGAAACGCGATGGACGGTGGCAGGGATGAACCGCCTTCTCGCAGCTGAGCTGATCTATGGGCGGTTGCTGACGATTCGCGAGCCGCATCTGATCGAACGATACAACAAGGCGCTGGCCGGGTTCGGACTGCGGGGAACGCAGCTCGAAAGCTTCGATATCGATATGACCGGGTTTTCGCCGCAGATTGCAGATGAGCTGGGTGACAAGGATTATCTCGATCCCGACCGGGTCAATCGACGCTTCATCATCATGACGCCGGATCAGGAAAACCTCCCGGTGGTGCATACGAGTTTTTCCAATACCGCAGGCCTGATGCACGAGTTCTTTGACGCCAATGTGCGGGCGATCAACGCGGTCACAATCAAGGACGCGCTCTATGGCGAGATCGAGGATTCGGTCGCGCGGGTGGAGACACTCGAGGATCTGCTGTCCATCAACGAGGTGCGTTTTCGGGTCCTGTCTGCCGAGGATCTTCTCGGCAAAGCTGCGGAGTTGCGCCAGCTTGCCGATCGCCTGCGCAGTTCCGACAATGCCTGGCGTGACGATGCCATGCTCAACCGGATGGTGGAGCTGGTCAAGCTGACCGGGGATATCCGCCAGAATGTACTGGTGCCGGACAAGCTGGTCTTTCGCCATGACGCCTATTGGGCAAACCATTTCGGCGGAGTGTTCATCTTCGTCGACGAGAAGAACACGACGGTGATCTGCGATCCCGAGGCACCGGGTTTCCGCCGCTCGCGTCCGTGGCAGGTGAGCTATATCGGGCTTGACGATCCGTCGCGCATTTTCGACTTTCTGGCCCGCACCGGCCGCATCGAGTTGCCCCGCGCCAGTTGGGTCGAAGCTTCGGGACTTTACAGGCATCGGGCCGACATGGCTTTGACGGCGCTTGCCGAGCGCTCTGAGCCAGACACAGACATGTCGAAGATCGATGGGATCTGGTTGCAGACCTGGGCGCAGCGCAATGCCGGTCTGGTGGCGGAGGAGGGAAGCTATCCCTTCTTGATGGATATGCAGCGCGCAATCGCCCGCACCGGCAATATCCGTATGGAGGAGATCTCGGCCAGGCAGCGCTTTATGCTGATCCGGGCAGCGCCGCAGCATCCGGACCAATGGCTGACCAACAGGCTGATCGCCCAGTTCAATCCAGCCGACTTCGTGTCCCGCTTCATCTTCGACAAACAGGGTTTCTATCAGGCTTATGAGGGATATCGCGAAACCTACCGCGAATTTGTTGTATCACGACTGACGGCAACATATCTGCAGGACAAGAAACGCTTCCGAAAGCAGCTTTACGACATAGGAGACGAGACGAATGCTTGATCCGATCATCGCGTTTTTCCAGCGCATCTTCAGCGCGATCGGGCGGGGTGTCGGCCTTGTTGTCGCCTGGCTGCTCTGGCCGTTTCTCGCCGCCCATGGCTGGTACAAGGATCGCAACTGGCTGATCAAGGGACCTATCATCCTGGTCCTGGCGGTGCTGGTCGCATCATACGGATGGTTCTTCTGGCGCACGCAGATCTGGTATGGTTTCGACACCCAGATGGTGGAGAAATATGACTTCGCCAAGCGCACGGTCGCGGCCGGTGAAAAACTGCCCGATCAACCCAATGCGTGCCAGAACTCGGCAATTGCAACGGTCGCTGCGGATCTGACCGATCTCAACGTCAACCAGAATGCATGGGTGTCGTCGACACTTCTCTACAAGCTTGGTTTCTTCGGGATCGACTGGGACAATACGCCCTTCTTCGACAACAAGGCCTCTTTCCAGCGCGGTGTGAATCAGGTGGTTCGGCGCGTGGCAATCGAGCTTGCCGACAATCTGGGGCGAGTCCGCGGCACATCCGGCATCAACAGCGATCTTCAGGAAGCGCGCGGGCGCATCCAGTATGACGAGGAGGCCTGGTATTTTGGCATCCATCCATTGGGCTTTCGCTCGACGACACCTGCCACCTACCGGTCTGCGATACGCTACTGGCGCCAGTTCAATGCCGATCTGCAGCAGTGCAAATCCGTCTTCGACACAAGAGCGGACAATCTGATGCAATTGCTCGACCGTGCGGCGAGCGACCTTGGCAATACGTCCGATATCCTGCGCCGTCGGTCGGAGGATTATAATGCCGGATGGTTCGACACACGTGCCGACGATCGCTTCTGGTTTGCTTACGGTCAGCTCTACGCGCTGCGTGCCATTCTTGCGGCAACGCATGCCGACTTTCAGGACGTGATCCGCGAGCGCAATCTGCAGAGCCTCTGGATGCAGACGGAAGAGCAGGTCGAGGCTGCATTGAGAGTGCAGCCGGCAATCATTTCCAATGGTGCGGAAGACGGCTGGATCATGCCCACCCATTTGGCCACCATGGGCTTTTACATTCTGCGCGTGCGCTCCAACATGGTGGAGTTGCGGACTGTGCTCGACCGTTAGCCGCCCACAGGGAAGGGGTGGGAAACTGCCTCTTTTCGCTATTGCTTTTCGGATGAGAAGCCCACGGTGCGCAGGCGCTCGAAAAACTCGTAGGTGACGCCGACCACTTCGCCTGCTGTGCCAGCCTTCTCACGGTATTTTCCCACCGTGCGTACAAAGCGGTGGTTACCGTCTTTGCGGCGCACACGGTATATGCTGTGGTAGGTTTCGTTATGAACGCTTGCGCGTTCGAAAGCCTCCATGACCATCGGCAAATCCTCCGGATGGATCTTGTGTCCGAACTCGACCATGTTCAGCGGTCCGTCGTGATAGGTCATCTCGAAGATTTTGAAGACATCGGGCGTGGCATACAGGAGCCCGCTGTCGAGATCGATCCGGAAAAATCCATAGTAACGAAAGGCTGTAACAAGCTCGACAATCTCGGCATTGGAAATGCCGACAGCGTTGCCATCATGCAGGCCAGGATCTGAATGCTGGTCAAAATGTGTTGGCAAGCTGTGCACCTTCGTGTCTTCAGGATGGGCGAGGACCGCTCCCCGTCCATCCAAATGCTCAATGTCCGTCGCCTGCTAGCGTGGCGTAAAGCGATCAGGTGCATCCTGCGACACGGTATATGGGCAAAGCATATCACACGATATGCTTGCCCTTCCCACGCATGCCGCCTGGCGCACCCGGTTCGCAGTCTTATATTACAAGTTAGTTAATTAGTTTCAACCGGATCGCCTTGGCCACGAGCTGGGTGCGGTTGACACAATCCAGTTTCTTGATGGCATTTGTCATATAGGCATTGATCGTGTGATCAGACAGCGAGAGGATTTGCCCAATCTCGATCGAGGTCTTGCCCTGAGCCGTCCATCTGACGACTTCCAGCTCGCGGGCAGACAAGGCGTTGGGGGCGGAGAGTTCTATGCGCCGCATACGGTCAAAGACGTCGAATGCGTGAAGCGATACCATGCTGAGTTCGTTAAGCTCAGACTGGTTAAGCAGAGGGCGACTGCCGTAGAAGCGGATCAGAAAGCGGGTCGAATCGACGGAATTGAAATTGAGTACGACACCGGACGACATGCCAAAGCGCAGGAAAAGTTCGCACATGGCGTCGGAGCAATCGAAGCGATAGGCGATGTTCGGGTCATTGATGCGCCACATCTGAGGCAGAACGCTGTCCTTCACACGGCCACCAATAGGACAGTCACGCAGGTAGTGGTTGCGGTCAAATTCGCGTAGGAATGGCAGCGGGACGGAGCCGTAATGAACCAGCGGCGCTGCCAGACTGTCGTTCGGCCCGGGGGCAGTCATCACGGCGAAATAGGCGTAGCCGAACTCATGGGCGATGCGATGCATCACCTCACTGAATTGGGTTTTTGTTTCACAACCCGAAATTTCGCTGTTCAACAGCGATTGGCGCTCCGCAATGATCATTTCTGATTTCTAAAATTACCGTGATTGGTATGTTATCGTTAACAAATATATCATGTTCCAACAAAAGCTAGTCTTTTTTTGTCATGAATTATCCGCTCCGCGCATATCCTTTGTCATTCCTTGCAATTGGAGCGCAAAGACAGGGTTTAGTGTTTACCGCAAGTCAAACAGGAATGTGTCCGGTGTCCTTGATTTCTTCCATCACGGCATAGGTGTGGGTTTCCCTAACCCCCGGAAGTGCCAGAATCACATCGGATAGAAATTTGCGGTAGGCGTCCATCCCCGAAACGCGCGCTTTCACAAGATAGTCGAAGCCGCCGGCAACCATGTGGCACTCCATCACGTCGTCGCTACGTTTCACGGCCCGGGCAAAGGCATCGAAGACGTCCGGTGTGGTGCGGTCCAGTTTGACCTCAATAAACACGATCAGTTCGCGGTCGAGCTTTTGCGGTGACAGAATTGCCATGTATCCTGTGATGACACCGTCGCGGGTCAGGCGGCGTACCCGCTCGGCTGTCGCTGTCGGCGACAGGTTGATGCGATCTGCGAGCTCGACATTGGTCAGGCGGCCATCGTTTTGAAGCGCTCTGAGGATCTTGCGGTCGACCTTGTCGATTTCTTTCATAAAACACTACCTTCAGGAATAATTGCAGTTACTTTCACCGTTTGAGTATTCATCTTTAGTGAGATTATCTGCAAATTCGTTTATATGCTGCATCAACCACGGAGGCAACCATGAGTGCATCAGCTATGACCGAGATTTCCCAGTTTGACGCCCCATTTGGCGGTGACGATGATCGCTTGTTGCGCGATGTGGCGGGGCAGATTTCGCTTTCGTCGAGCCAGGAGCAGTCGATTGACCGACGCGCGACGAAGTTCATCCAGGCTATCCGGAACGATTCCGGCTCTGTCGGCGGTGTCGAGGATTTCCTTCGGGAATACGGGCTGTCCACGCGCGAGGGGCTAGCGCTGATGGTTCTGGCAGAAGCGTTGCTGCGCGTGCCGGATGCTCATACGCAGGACAAGCTGATCGAGGACAAGCTGAAAGAAGGCGGCTGGAGCCAGCACGAAAGCAGCGCCGAAAGCTGGTTCGTTTCGGCTTCGGCCTGGGCACTCGGCATGTCGGCCAAGGTCATCCGGCCCGGTGAGACGCCGGAAGGCGTGGTGCGTGGGCTGATGAAGCGGGTTGGGCTGCCGACGGTTCGCAATGCTACCCGTCAGGCGATGCGGTTCCTCGGACATCACTTCGTGCTTGGCGAGACCATGAAGGAAGCACTGTCGCGGGCCGCCAAGAGCGAACAGAAGGGCTACCGCCACTCCTTCGACATGCTGGGCGAGGGTGCCCGCACGGCGGCGGATGCCAAGCGCTATTTCAAGTCCTATGCGGATTCGATCGAATCCATCGGCACCTTCATGGCGAAGAACGCCAAGGGCAAGGAATTGCCCGACCGTATGGGCATTTCCGTCAAGCTTTCGGCCCTTCATCCCCGTTATCTGGCCACCCATCGTGAGCGGGTGATGCGCGAACTGGTACCGGATCTGTTGAAGCTCGCGCAGATGGCCAAGGCGCATCAGCTGAACTTCACCGTGGATGCCGAGGAGGCCGACCGTCTGGAGCTTTCGCTCGATGTGATCGCTGCCGTCTTTGCAGATCCGTCGCTGGATGGCTGGGACGGATTCGGTCTGGCCATTCAGGCCTATCAGAAGCGTGCGCCTGAGGTGATCGATTTCGTCGACACTCTTTGCAAGACCCATAACCGCCGCATGATGGTGCGGCTGGTCAAGGGAGCCTATTGGGATACCGAGGTGAAGCGGGCGCAGGAGCGCGGTCTGGACGATTATCCTGTGTGGACGCGCAAGCCGGCGACAGACCTTGCCTATCTCGGTTGTGCGGCGCAGATGCTGGAAAAGCGAAAGCGCATCTTCCCGCAATTTGCCACCCATAATGCGCTCACCGTTTCGACCATTCTGGAACTGGCCGGTGCCGACCGCAGCGGCTTCGAATTCCAGCGTCTGCATGGCATGGGCGAGGCGCTTTATGACAATCTTCTATCGGGCAATGAACGCATTGCCTGCCGCATCTATGCACCGGTTGGCGGTTATCGCGATCTTCTGGCCTATCTGGTGCGCCGCTTGCTGGAAAATGGCGCCAACTCCTCTTTTGTCGCCGTTGCTGGCGACAAGAATGTGCCGATCCGTTCGCTGCTGGAACGACCTGCAGAGCGTCTCGGGCTTGGCAAGGGTGTGAGCGCCCGCCATAACCAGATCCCGATGCCGGATGGCCTCTACGGCGCGCGCAAGAACAGTTCCGGCCTGGAATTCGGCCACCGCGAAACTCTGGACGCCTTGCTCGTGCGTGTCGACAGCAAGGCGACCAAAGTTGATGCAACGCCATTGGCACCGGGGGCGACGGGCCAGGGCGAGGCGCGTCCGGTTCTGTCGCCGTCCGACCGCAGCCGCGTGGTCGGCTCGGTGCGCGATGCAGCACCGGCGGATGTGGATCGCGCCTTTGCGGCTGCCACAAAGGGCTTTGCCAAATGGTCGCGCCGGCCCGTCGACGAGCGCGCCCTATGCCTCGACAAGATGGGCGATGCGCTGGAAGAAAACCGCGACCGTTTTCTGGCGCTGCTTTCGGCAGAGGCTGGAAAGACTTTGGATGACGGCATTGCCGAAATCCGCGAGGCGATCGACTTTTGCCGCTATTATGCCGCTGAGGCGCGTCGCCAGTTTACGGCGCCTGAATCCATGCCCGGCCCCACCGGTGAGACAAATCGCCTGATGTGGCGCGGACGCGGCGTCTTTGCCTGTATCTCGCCCTGGAATTTTCCGTTGGCGATCTTCCTCGGTCAGGTCTCTGCCGCACTCGTCGCGGGCAATGCGGTGATCGCAAAGCCGGCACCCCAGACACCCCTTGTTGCGTTTGAAGCCGTCAAGCTGTTCCATCAGGCAGGCGTTCCGCAAGACGTGCTCTTCCTTTTGCCGGGTGGTCCGGAGATCGGTGCGGCCATCACGGCGCATCCGAAGCTTGCCGGTCTTGCCTTTACCGGCTCAACGGCAACGGCCAAGGCGATCAACCGCACACTGGCGGACAAGGACGGGCCGATTATTCCGCTGATTGCAGAGACCGGCGGTATCAACGCCATGATCGTCGACGCCACGGCGCTTGCCGAACAGGTGACGGATGATGTGGTGATGTCTGCCTTCCGGTCTGCCGGACAGCGCTGCTCGGCGCTGCGCATTCTCTATCTGCAGGACGATATTGCCGATGGCATGCTGGAGATGATCGAAGGGGCGGCAATGGAGTTGAACCTTGGCGATCCATCGCTTCCGAACACAGATGTCGGGCCGGTGATCGACGAAAAGCAGAAGGGCATGCTGACCGCCCATGTGGACGAGATGCGCAAGACACAGAAGGTGCGCTACGCTGGCACCACGCCGAATACCGGCAACTTCTTTGCGCCGCACATCATCGAGCTCGACAAGGCCGAGGCGCTGACGCGCGAAGTCTTCGGGCCGGTGCTGCATGTGGTGCGCTGGAAGGCCAAGGATCTGCCCAAGGTGATCGCGGCGATCGGTGATACCGGATACGGGTTGACACTTGGCGTCCACAGCCGGATCGAGGCGACCGTACGCATGGTGACGGATGCTCTCGACACCGGCAATATCTACATCAATCGTAACATGATCGGTGCTGTTGTCGGCACGCAGCCGTTTGGCGGCTCAGGCCTGTCCGGGACCGGCTTCAAGGCCGGCGGTCCTGCCTATCTGCTGCGCTTTGCGGTCGAGCAGGTGATTTCCGTCAACACTGCGGCTGCCGGTGGCAATGCCAGCCTGATTGCCCTTGGCGAGGGCTGAGCGCTCGTTCGGTCCCTCTGACAGAAGAGAGGGCTGCCCGATGGACAGCCTTTTCCTGCCCATTTAGCCAAATTTGGCAGGGGACTTGGCCGAAAAGCACTCGCCTTCCACCTTCGTTCAGGCTCTAATCCGGCGCAAAGCCGGAACGGCCAATGGACGCAGGAGAGGTGACACTTATGGCGGAGATCAAGTCGGATATCGAGATCGCACGCGCGGCAAAAAAGCAGCCGATCATGGAGATCGGTGCCAAGCTTGGTATGGTGCCCGAGGATCTCATTCCCTATGGCCATGACAAGGCGAAGGTTGAGGCCGGGTTTATTGCCGGGCTGAAAGACCGGCCCGACGGCAAGCTCATCCTTGTGACCGCCATCAATCCGACGCCTGCAGGCGAGGGCAAGACCACGACCACCGTCGGGCTTGGCGACGGGTTGAACCGGATCGGCAAGAAGGCGGTCATCTGCATTCGCGAGGCTTCGCTTGGCCCCTGCTTCGGCGTGAAAGGTGGTGCTGCAGGCGGTGGGCATGCGCAGGTGGTGCCGATGGAGGATATGAACCTTCACTTTACCGGCGATTTCCACGCCATTACCTCGGCCCATAACCTGCTCGCCGCCCTGATCGACAATCACATATACTGGGGTAACGAGCAGAATATCGACACGCGCCGCGTGACCTGGCGTCGGGTCATGGACATGAATGACCGCGCCTTGCGCGAGATCGTCTGTTCGCTGGGCGGTGTGGCCAACGGCTATCCGCGCGAAGCGGGCTTCGACATCACGGTCGCCTCGGAGGTCATGGCGATCCTGTGCCTGTCTCGGGATCTGAAGGATCTGGAGCAGCGGCTCGGCAATATCATCATCGGTTACCGGCGCGACAAGAGCCCGGTCTTTGCGCGCGACATCAAGGCCGATGGCGCGATGACGGTGCTGCTGAAGGATGCCATGCAGCCGAATCTTGTGCAGACGCTGGAGAACAATCCGGCCTTCGTCCATGGCGGTCCCTTTGCCAATATCGCCCATGGCTGCAATTCGGTGATTGCCACAACAACTGCGCTCAAGCTTGGCGAGTATGTCGTGACGGAAGCCGGCTTCGGGGCCGATCTGGGGGCGGAGAAATTCTTCGACATCAAATGCCGCAAGGCCGGGCTGAAACCGGCTGCCGCCGTCATCGTTGCGACGGTGCGGGCACTGAAGATGAATGGCGGCATCGCCAAGGAGGATCTTGGCACCGAAAACGTCGAGGCACTGACGCGAGGCTGCGCCAATCTGGGCCGGCATGTTGCCAATGTGCGCAAATTCGGCGTTCCGGTGGTGGTTGCCATCAACCACTTCATTTCCGATACCGAGGCGGAAATCGAGGCGGTGAAGGACTATGTCTCGCATCTGGGCTGCGACGCCATTTTGTGCCGGCACTGGGCGGAAGGTTCAGCCGGCATTGAAGAGCTTGCCCGGCGCGTTGCCGAACTGGCCGATAGCGGTCAGGCACAGTTCAAGCCGCTTTATCCCGACAATCTGTCTCTTCTGGAAAAGATCGAAACGGTTGCATCCAAGATCTATCACGCGGGCGAGGTGACAGCGGACAAAGCGGTGCGCGACCAGTTGAAGGCCTGGGAAGAGCAGGGCTATGGCGACTTGCCGGTCTGTATTGCCAAGACACAATATTCATTCTCCACCGATCCGACCCTGCGCGGTGCGCCGGAAGGCCATAGCGTGCATGTACGTGAGGTCCGTTTGTCTGCCGGTGCCGGCTTTGTGGTGGCAATCACCGGCGAGATCATGACCATGCCGGGCTTGCCACGCTCGCCATCGTCTGAGCGGATTTTTCTCAACGATATCGGTCAGATAGAGGGGCTTTTCTAAGCCCATCCGCCAACTACCTCATATGGTGATTCAAATCGTGAGCCGCAGCCCTGGTGCGGCCGCGATTGCCGGCGTCGCGTATGAGACGATCTGAAAAGAATAACATGAGTTTAATAATCATGATTTTTAAATTGACTTAAAAAATCATGTTTTATATGGCTAGCGGCAGGCAGCCAAAAGCAACCCACCACATTTCAATCAGTTCGTAACGGATCCTGGCCGGCATATCGCTGTGCACGGCGCGTCTTCGCGCGGATCCGTCAAGGGGGTCTCATGTCAAATTCACTCCGCGCGTCGCTGCTGGCTTGCACCGCGCTGGCCGCATTTTCCATTCCTGTTTTCGTGTCCGCCCAAGACGCTGCCAGCGATGACGCGACCCAGCTCGAGACTATTGTCGTCAAGGGCAAACGCGTATTGAAGGGATCGGTCGGCGATACACCGCTTGCGACGCAAACGACGGCAGAACATATTGCACAGAAAGATATCAGGGATCTTGATGACCTCGGCAACACCATCGAGCCAGGTGTCTCTTGGGTTGGCGCGTCACAGAGCGTAAATATTCGTGGTCTCGAAGGTGATCGCGTGCTGACAACGATTGATGGCATTCCGGTGCCCTATCTGGCGGACGGCATCTGGAGCTCTTATGGCGGCGCGAATACCTATGATTTCTCGCAGCTTTCGACTGTCGATATCCTGCGTGGCGGAGACTCCAGCAAGGCCGGCTCTGGCGCATTGGGTGGCGCTGTACTGCTTCGAACACTTGAGCCAGAAGATCTGATTGCAGAGGGCAAGGACTGGGGTGGCGTTGCTAAGTCGACTTACGATAGCTCTGACAAGTCTATCGGCGGGTCGGTCGCCGTCGCGAAAAAGATTGGCGCGACATCCATGCTGTTCCAGGGCTCCTACACGCATGGGCAAGAGAAAGACACCGGCGGTGACGTCGGGGGGTATGGCTCGACCCGTACGAAAGCAGATCCCACGGATTATAATCAGTACGATCTCATGTTGAAACTTCGCCATGAGCTGGAAGGCGGGCATACGATTGGTGTTACCGCCGAACATTACCAGAAGAAAGCGGACATCGATAATCTGTCCAATAGTGAAAATGGCTCGCGCTACGAAGTCGGTACCTACAAAGTGGACGAAGATGCCGAGCGCTACCGTTTATCGCTCGATTACAATTATGATGCAGTGGCAGCGGACAGCCTGATCGACAGTGCTTGGGCCAAACTCTATCTTCAGCGCAGCGAACGCTACTACGCGACAGATGCTTACCGCTTGACCGATCCCGTTGGGGACTATGAGCGTGACACCACAAATACCGAGAAGAGCTATGGCTTCACCGGTGGCGGCAATTCTGATTTCAGCACCGGCAATTTGCATCACGGCGTTAATTTTGGTTTCGACTTCGCCTTCACACAGAACCACCAATACACCCATGGTGACGATAGTTGCGACGAGAACTATGTTTCCGCATGCTCCAACTATCATATCAACCAGTCCAACGCGCCGGACGTTGATTCCTACAAGCTCGGGGCTTATGTCGAAGACACGGTGGCATTCGCCGATACCGGTTTCTCGCTGACGCCCGGCCTACGCTTCGACTGGTACAAATTTGCTCCACAGGCTTCCGCCGGCTACGAAAATGCTGATGGATATAGCGGCCTTCCAGACGGGCAGAGCAATTGGCAGCTTTCGCCAAAACTCCGCGCTGCATGGCAGGTAGCGCCGGAAGTCGAACTCTATGCGCAGTTCTCGACCGGCTTCAAGTCACCCAACGTGACGCAGCTCTATCTGGGCTATGTCAGCACCTATTACCAATCGATCGGCAATCCGGATCTAGACCCTGAAACAAGCTACGGCTTCGAGGTCGGTGCCAATTTGGGTGATGACGATTTTGGTGCTCATATTGCAGCTTTCACGACGCGCTATAAAGATTTCATCGATACCGAGACGTCCGGTTCCTATTTTACTGGCGACCTAACATATCAGTACTTTAACCGCTCAAATGTTCGCATCTCAGGTTTGGAGGCGCGCGCGAACAAGCGCTTCGGCAAGTTCAACCTTCACGGCAGTCTCGCTTACGCCTATGGAGAGGATCTTGATACTGATGAGGTTCTCGACACAGTTGCGCCGTTCAAGGGCATCGTTGGCGTAAGTTACGACGCCGAAAGCTGGGGCGCGGATGCGAGCCTTGTCGGATCGGCTGCGGTCAGGAGTGATTCCACTGCGAGCACTAAGCCTGGCGGCTATGGTGTGGTCAACCTGACGGGTTGGTGGGAACCAGAGCAGACCAAGGGGTTGCGCATTCAGGCAGGCGTCTACAACCTCTTCGACAAGACCTATTACGACGCTCTGGAGGTCAAGAACGTCTCGAACGCAACCGAGCTCTATTCTGAAGCTGGTCGCTATTTCAAAGTCTCGCTGACACAACGCTTCTAGGTCTTCAGCCTATAAAGGCGGCGCCATCCAGCGCCGCCTTTTCCATTTCTACCGGCAATAGCGATACCCGCCGCGCCGCTCGATCACGTCCAGATGCATGTGGTCCTGGTGGGCGGCGTCGCTACCGGGGGAGAGGACAGTGGTGAAGTAAAGGCAGGCTGCGGCGTTGAATGTGCGCTGGAAAGCGTCTTCCAGCGTACTGTCTTCCTGCTTCACAATGCGCATCGGCACCGTCGTCTTGCCGAAACTCAGTGAGGCGATGTCGATGCCGTTGCCGCGGGCATGTTCGGAGATCTTGCCGGTCTTGGCACTGTTTCTAAGCCTGCAGACATAGCCGGATGCCTGGTTGATGGAGGTGAGCGCTGCTTTGCCGGGAAGGCCCGTGCGGGCGGCGGGAATGATGAACTGCTTGGAAGTGCGCGCGAGCTGAAGAGCCGTCTCGCAGCGGATCGTGGCGGGCGGCGATAGCGAGACGCCGGGCAGGACCTTGTCGACGATGAGTGGTTTGTCGATGCCGCAGCCATTGCCGTCATCGATGCGATCCACTTCCCTGAAGCTTGCGCCGATGGCTTTGAGATCAGCAAGGCAGCCAGCATAGGCGGCTGGATCCTCCGTCTCAACGGGCGGGGGCGCTGGTGCTTTGACTTCTTTCTCCTCTTCGGGATTTGGGGTTTCTTCTTCCGCTTCGGTTGCAGTCTTGTCTTTCTGGTCGGTCACGGTTTCCGTGTCCGGCTTCTCTACCGATGTTTCTGCCGGCTTCGTCGCTGTCGGCTTGCTGTCGGGGAGCGGGCCTTGTTTGGGCAAATCGGTCGCTGCGAATGCGCATGTCTGGAGCAAAAGAATCGCCAGGGTGGTGATGGTCGTCCGTCGCATGTGATCGCCTTCTACAAGTTTCCGCCAAGTTCAAACGCATCAAAACTCCATAGGTTGCCTTGATGGCAGAAATGGAAGGGATCGCATGTCATATCTGCACTTGCGCAAAGGATCGACGCAGGCTAACAATTCGCACCATGAACATGTCGCAGAACATTGGTAACTGGTGGTGGGCACGCTAACGCGGCCTTGACCAGTCATGTCTGAACGACAGAGTGTGATGAAGCCGCCCGGAAAACCTGAGGCGGCTTTTTTGTATTCAGCGCCCGGGGCCGGGCCTGAACAGGGAGCAGAAAACTATGGTGACGGTTATTCACGATGACGGCGGAGAAACCTATGAGACGCGCGGCGGCATTGCCGTTACGCGTAGCCGCCGGCCGGTCTCCTATGCAGATGCGATCAGTTCAGCGATCGACAAGCTGGACGAGCGTCGCGGTGCGGTGTTTTCATCCAACTATGAATATCCCGGTCGCTATACGCGTTGGGATACCGCCATCGTCGATCCACCGCTCGGGCTTTCGTCCTTCGGTCGCAAGGTTTGGATCGAAGCCTTCAACGAGCGCGGTGAAGTGCTGCTGTCCTTCATCGCCGAGCGCCTGAAGACGGTATCTGAGCTCACACTGGGCGAGAGAACAGATCGGCGACTTGATCTCACCATCAACGAGCCAGACCGCATTTTCATGGAAGAAGAGCGTTCGAAAATGCCGACGGTGTTTACCGTTTTGCGGGCGATCACCGATCTCTTCCATTCCGAGGCCGATTCTGCCATCGGGCTGTTTGGCGCCTTCGGTTACGATCTCGCCTTCCAGTTCGATGCCATCAAGTTGTCGCTCGAGCGGCCCGAAGATCAGCGCGATATGGTGTTGTTCCTGCCGGATGAGATTATCGTGGTCGACCATCATGCCGCCAAGGCGTGGATCGATCGCTATGATTTTGAAAAGGGTGGTGTGACCACCTATGGCAAGTCGCAAGAGATTGCGCCTGAACCGTTCCAGCCGACCGATACGATCCCGCCAAGGGGCGATCACCGCCCGGGTGAATATGCAGCGCTGGTCACCAAGGCCAAAGAGAGCTTCCGCAAGGGCGATCTTTTCGAAGTGGTGCCCGGGCAGAAGTTCATGGAGCGCTGCGACAGCAAGCCTTCAGCAATCTCAAAGCGGCTGAAGGAGATCAATCCTTCGCCCTATTCCTTCTTCATCAATCTCGGGCAACAGGAATTTCTGGTCGGTGCCTCGCCGGAAATGTTTGTGCGCGTCTCCGGTCGCCGCATCGAGACCTGCCCTATCTCCGGAACCATCAAGCGTGGCGACGATCCGATTGCCGATAGCGAACAGATCCTGAAGCTTCTTAACTCCAAGAAGGATGAGAGCGAGCTTACCATGTGCTCGGACGTCGATCGCAACGACAAGTCGCGCGTCTGCGAGCCGGGTTCGGTCAAGGTGATCGGTCGCCGCCAGATCGAGATGTATTCGCGGCTTATTCACACGGTCGATCATATTGAAGGGCGTTTGCGCGACGATATGGACGCCTTTGACGGTTTCCTGTCCCATGCCTGGGCGGTGACGGTCACCGGTGCGCCGAAGCTCTGGGCCATGCGCTTCATCGAGCAACACGAGAAGAGCCCGCGTGCCTGGTATGGCGGTGCCATCGGTATGGTTGGCTTCAACGGCGACATGAATACCGGTCTGACGCTCAGGACAGTCCGGATCAAGGATGGCATCGCCGAAGTCCGCGCCGGTGCCACGCTTCTCAACGATAGCGACCCGCATGAGGAAGAAGCCGAAACCGAATTGAAGGCATCCGCCATGATTGCAGCTGTACGCGACGCCAAGTCCGGCAATGATACCAAATCCCAGCGCGGGGTCGCCAAGGTGGGGCAGGGCGTCAATATCCTGCTGGTCGACCACGAAGATTCCTTCGTGCATACGCTTGCCAATTACTTCCGCCAGACCGGCGCGACCGTCTCGACGGTGCGCACTCCGGTTGCCGAAGAGGTGTTCGACCGGATGAAGCCCGACCTTGTGGTGCTCTCACCCGGTCCTGGCACGCCTGCCGATTTCGATTGCAAGGCGACCATCAAGAAGGCGCGGGCCCGCAACCTGCCCATTTTTGGGGTCTGCCTTGGCCTGCAGGCGCTGGCGGAAGCCTATGGTGGAGAGCTGCGCCAGTTGGCAGTGCCGATGCACGGCAAGCCTTCGCGCATCCGCGTGCTGGAGCCGGGTATCGTGTTCTCCGGCCTTGCCAAGGAAGTGACTGTCGGTCGCTACCATTCGATCTTTGCCGATCCGTCGACCCTCGACCGCGATTTCATGATCACGGCGGAAAGCGACGACGGCACGATCATGGGCATTGAACACACCAAGGAGCCGGTGGCCGCCGTACAGTTCCACCCGGAATCGATCATGACGCTTGGGCATGATGCCGGCATGCGGATGATCGAGAATGTTGTGGCGCATCTTGCCAGGCGGACGAAGGTGAAGGCTGCTTAAGCCGTTTGGGGCGGGACGCCGTCGGTGCCCCGTCTTGCCCCTAGACAGTGGCCCATATGCTTCCCAGAGCAACCAGGAATGTGCCCACCAAATACAGTGATCGGTAGACCCATTGATTCAGTTGCTCTGACAAAGTTTGATCATTTTGGGTAAGCGGAATTGGAATAATGGGTTTCATCGTGAGTTGTCGATACTGAGGTCCACTGTTCAGTTTAAAACTGAACCGAGACGACGATATTTTCCATCCGCAATAAGCCTCAGCTCGGCAAACCGATATATTTCTCAAAGGCTTCCCATGTGTCATCCATGGCGTAGCTCTTCATGAATGGCAGGTTTATGTGGCCATAGAGGGGGGAGAGCTGCCACTCAGCCGCTTCCTCGTCGACGCCCGCGATCTGTTGAAGATACATGACGGAGGCGAGGCCGGAGCGGTCGGCGCCCCCCTGGCAGTGGACGAGGATCGGAGTTTCGGCATTGCGCATGGTCGCGATCAGCGCTTCTGACTGTTGGCTATCTAGCGCGCGCTTGGCTGACATGCGGAAATTGACGAAGGTCGCATTGTGCGCCCGGACGGCTTCGACCTCGCGATTATACCAGTCGCTGCTCAGATTTTCGCCGCGCAGGTTGATGACGGTCTTGATCCCGTAGCGATCGATGTAGCGGCCGAGCGCCTCAGGCGAAAGCTGCGCCGAACGGTAGAATTTGCCGGGTACGACTTCGTGGAAATTGCCGGAGACATAGAGGTAACCGATCCAGGCGCCGAGGCCAAGCATTGCTGCCATACAGACCAGGGCGGCATTGCGTGCAATGGACGTCAATTTCATCGGTTTCCTCCCGGCAGCACGCAATTGGCACCATGTTTCATTAACGATGATTGCGGCGGCTTGATAGCGCGTCACGGTATATTCATCAAATTAAATGTACTGAGGCGGGTGCTTTGATTGTCTGTGTGCAGTCGCTATCGGGAAGGGTGTTGCAATTGACGGGCTGTGGCAATTGGCCTAATGCGGCGCCATAAACCGTCCGCGCCAGCCGTGGGCGGTTTCGTCGTTTTTGATTTGTGCACTGCAAGTCGCTCGCAACTGCAACAAAGGTCCAGCGTTTTGGCTCGTACAGACAATCTTGTTCAACGTATTGCCTTCTGGGGTATCCCGCTCGCCTTTGGCGTGATGGGCCTGAAGCTTGTCGCCTGGTGGCTGACGGGTTCCGTAGCATTGTTGTCGGATGGCCTTGAATCGACGGTCAACGTGATCGCTGCCTTCATCGCCTATTTCGTCATCCGCTACGCGCACAAGCCGGCCGATGACGACCATCCCTACGGGCATCACAAGGCGGAGTATCTGTCGGCTGTTCTCGAAGGCGTGCTGATTGTGGTCGCGGCGCTGGTCATTCTGAATGAGGCGGTCAGGGCGCTTTGGGATCCGCAGGTGCTGGATGCGCCTGTGCTCGGGCTGGCCATCAATGCGGTGGCGGGTGTCATCAATTTCATCTGGGCCGGTCTGCTGGTTCGTGTCGGCACGGCGCATCGCTCGCCGGCCCTTCTGGCAGACGGGCATCATATCATGTCGGATGTGGTCACATCCGTGGGCGTGCTGATCGGGCTCATTCTGGTGGTGATCACCGGTTACGCCGTTCTCGATCCGCTCCTTGCCATTCTGGTTGCACTCAACATCATCTGGCAGGGTTGGAAGGTGATTTCGCATTCTGTCAGCGGGTTGATGGACAAGGCGGTGGAAGCGCATGAGGAAATGGCGATCAAGGCTGCGATCGCCACGCATTCTGCCGGTTCTCTTGGCGCACACTATCTCCGCACCCGACGTGCAGGGGCTGCGACATTCGTCAGCTTCGATCTCGTGGTGCCTGCGGATATGCCCGTCGGTGCAGCGCATGAGATCTGTGATCGTCTTGAAATTGCCATCCACGAGGTGTTGCCGGGATCACGCGTGACAATCCATGTCGAGCCGGAAAGCGAAGAAGCCCACGGCGTGCGTGTCAATGTAGAGGAGACTGGACAATGAGCATGACCGATGTTTCAGGGCTGACGCAGCTCGGTACCAATGTGGACGCGCCCGTGAGCCCGGAGGCTGCGGTGCTGGAACGGGTTCCCAACAGCAATGCCGGTACAGACTTCGTCGTGCGGTTTACCGCGCCGGAATTCACCTCGCTTTGCCCCATGACCGGTCAGCCGGATTTTGCGCATATCGTGATCGACTATATCGCGAACGATTGGCTGGTCGAGTCGAAGTCACTCAAGCTGTTTCTCGTCTCTTTCCGCAATCACGGCTCGTTCCACGAGGATTGCTCCGTTTACATTGCAAAGCGCATCGTGGAACTGCTCGATCCGAAATGGCTGCGGATCGGAGCCTACTGGTATCCGCGCGGTGGTATCCCGATCGATGTCTTCTGGCAGACCGGCGAGGCGCCCAAAGGTGTCTGGTTGCCGGATCAGGGTGTGCCGACCTATCGCGGTCGCGGATGAGCCGTTATTAATAGTAGCTATCTCTAACGTTTTTGTGTTTTCAGGCTTCTAGTTGTTGTCGCTTGGAAAGTGATTCCAGTTTGCGCGTCGAGGGCGCCCCAGGCGGAAGGCCCGACTTCGTTTGGCGCATTAAAACGCACTTCACTAAGATTGCGCACATTAATTCATTCTAAAATTTAACATTTTCCCTTTAATTCAGGCAATTCTAATTTGTGAGGAGCTGAATGACGGGCCTGATCGGGAAACGTGCATCTGCAGCGATACCCATGCGCGTGGTCGGCCTTTCCGTGCTTGGAACGGCGTTTGCGGCGCTTTTGATCGTTGCGGCACTTGGTTGGGTTATGAGCGCGGTTGACGAGGTGTCGACGCAACGTGAAATCAAGATCGTCAGGCGCCTGACCGATACATTTCGATATCACATAGCTCACGAACAGGAGAGTGCGACGATATGGGACGATAGTGTCCGGTACTTGTCTGCCCCGCAAGGCAAGCAGAAAGACGATTGGATCGATAGCAATCTTGGCAGCTGGATGCACAGCTATTTCGGCCACGACTACGCCTTTGTCATCGATAGTGACGATCAGCCGGTCTATGCCTCATCAGGTGGGGAACGCGCCGACAATGGACGTTTTGAAACGGTGCGCGCTATCGTCAGTCCTATGGCGAAAGCACTGAGACGCCGTCTTCTTGATGGTGAGGTCGAAATTGGCGGCGATGGCAATCTCTCGCCCGGTGTCTCTGACATCGACTATGTCGAGGGGCGTCCGGCGATTGTCAGTCTCAAGCCTGTGATATCCGATACAGGCATGATTACCCAGGCCCCTGGACGGGAGTATATTCATGTGGCCGTGCGGCGGCTCGATAGCGCCCTTTTGAACGAACTTTCCTATGAGTATGGCTTCCAGGACCTGCATTTTTCTCCGGTCGATAAAACATCGAATTTCGACGCCTCAATGGCCTTTGAGAAGACGGACGGCAGTATTCTCGGATACTTCATCTGGAGCCCGATTCGTCCCGGTCTGGTCTTCCTCAAGTCGATCCTACCCTACCTGGCCGCGCTCTACGGTTCGATCACGATCGTCATCGTGACATTCTCCGTTCTTCTTCATCGCCGCAGACAGGTCAACCGGGCGCAGGAAGATCGGATCCACTATCTGGCGACTCATGACGCCTTGACCGGTCTGTTGAACCGCGCATCCTTCGAGGGCGGGTTTGAACGATTGCTATACAAAAGAGAAATCGAACACCAAGCGCTGGCCGTGCTCTATCTCGATCTCGATCGCTTCAAGCACATCAACGATAGTTATGGTCACGCCGCCGGCGATGCCGTGATTGCCGCGATCGCTGACCGAATCCGGTCTGAAATGCCAGGAGGGGCGCTTGTTTCGCGCGTTGGCGGCGATGAATTCAACGCGGTCGTACCCGTTCAGTCGGTGTCCGCCGCCGGCGAACTTTGTGAACGGATATTATCTGTCACCGGTGTTCCTATCTCCTTTGGAGACCATGAGATCACCGTCGGTACCTCGATCGGCGTTGCCTTTTGGTCTGGCGATGAAACGGATCGCGGCGAACTGGTGCGCCAGGCGGATGTGGCGCTTTATGCCGCAAAATCCAGTGGGCGGGGTCAATATGCGATATTCGATGTGCATATGGAGGCGCGGGATCAGGAGCAGATGGCTTTGCAACGGGAGTTGAAGGCATCCGTTAACGATCTGAGCCAGTTCAAGGTGTTGTACCAACCCAAATACGCAACCCTCACCGGTCAGATCGATAGCGCTGAAGCGCTGGTTCGATGGATGCATCCGTCGCGTGGAGAGTTGTTGCCGGACGCCTTTATTCCCCTGGCGGAGGAAGCGGGGGTTATTCAACAGATCGGGCTTCGTGTGCTTGAAGAGAGCTGTCGCGCAAGCAAGAACTGGCCATTGTCTCGGGTCTCGGTCAACGTGTCGCCGGTGCAGTGGAGCGATCCCAATTTTTCGCTCTCTGTCGCGGCGATCCTGTCGCGCGCCGGATTCGATCCCAACAGGCTGGAACTGGAGATTACCGAGAGCGCCTGGATAAGAGACGCGGATAGCTGCAGCCGGAATATCATGGCGCTCAGGGCCATTGGCATTACCATCGCGCTGGACGATTTCGGGGTTGGCTATTCCAGTCTCGCCAGGCTGCAGAGCATGGAGGTCGATCACGTGAAGATCGACAAGCGTTTCATCGACGGTATCGGGACATCGAAGTGCGATGAAACCATCGTCAGGGCCATCATCGACATGGCTCGTGCCAAGGGATTGTTGACGACGGCGGAAGGTGTGCAGACGGAGCAGCAGTATGCGTTCCTGAAGGACATTGGCTGCGACAGCCTTCAAGGTTTCCTGTTTTCCCGCCCGATCGCGGAGGAGGATATCGATGCGCTGTTGCGGGTGGCCAAGGCCCCGCTCGATGGTGTTTTGGAACGAGCCGGTTAAAACGTATCGAACACGGCGCAAATCAAAAACGGCGGGCCATGAGCCCGCCGTCTTCCGTTTTACAGACTATCGCTGGATCAGCCGAAAACCAGAGCCGCGCCGCCCAGAGCGGTGACGACGCCCAGAACGCGCGTCACTGTCGGACCGAGGCGGGAAAGACCCAGACCCGCGCCAACGCCAATGGCATGAAGGGTCGCGGTTGCAATCAGGAAGCCAAGGCCGAACTGCATCGCGCCGGCGGCACCCAGTTCTCCGCCATGGGCATAGCCATGAAAGAGCGCGAAAGCGCCGACAACAGCGGCCGAAGCGGAGGCCGGAAGGCGCGCAGCGGTTGCGACCAGAAGGCCAAGGCCGATGACGGATGCGAGGATGGCAGGCTCAACGAAGGGCAAGCTGAAACCGGCAATGGCCAGAACGAAACCGAGAGCCATGGTGCCGACAAAGGCTGCGGGCACAGCGATCAATGCGCGACCGCCGATTTGCGAGGCCCAGAGACCGACTGCGATCATGGCCAAGATGTGGTCAGCACCGAAAAACGGATGCGAGACACCGGCCATGAATGAGCCGTGTTCCGCGGGATTAAGGTGGGCAAAAGCTGGTGCCGAGGCGGCGGCAAAAATGGCTGCGGTGAGTGAAATGCGTTTCATCATATTGTCTTGTCCCTCATTTGGTCGACATGGCGCCTGGACATCAGTCGCGCCAGTCCCGTCTATAAACTGGCAAGCAGACTAGCGTAACCCGTTTTCCTCTGTCCATGGCGAATTCTGCCGTCTGCCAGCTTGTCCGCGACGTCCTGTGTTTCAGCGGGGGGATGTGATCTCGGTCAGTTCGTGCCTTCGTTCGCATAGAACAGGCGCGCGTCTTCTGTCGCCAGTCGACGCGAATCGGCATCGGTGTAGAACATGTGGCCGCCACGATAGACATACAGTTCCGCGCGGTTTTCGGCGAGGTTGGCGGGCACGTGATCCAGCACATAGCGACTGGCCCCGAACGGGGTGAGAATGTCGCTATAGCCATGCATGATCGCCAGCCTGAAGGAGGGAATGACGGAGAGAAGATCCCTGAGATCTCCCGAGGCATCTGCCTCGCCGCGGCTGCCGTCCCAATCCCAGCGACGGTTTACCTCGGTGCTGAGCAGCGTATAGGTCATGTCCGAGAGGTAGCCGAGCTCATGGCGGGCATAGTTGGCAAAGGCCGGGCCATAGGCGCGGGTGAAACCCTCCAGAACGGGATCATCATTGTGATCGCCGCCCGATTCGGGATAGGCGTCGGCCACGGGCGCGCTCGCATCATAGGCGCTGACGATGTGGCCCGGACCGGCCGCCTGTTTGGTGTAGATATTGCCGACAAAGCCGCGCGTTTCACTGACGGCTTCTGTGGGCAGACCGGTCAGATCGGCGATGCGGTTATACAACTGCTCTGCTTCCAGGCCCGTTGGCGTTGGCCCTGCCAGCGAGACCAGGTAGTCGGTCATGGCAAAGCGCTCGGCATCAGCCACCGCCGCTTCGCTGAATTGCCCCTCGCGTTCCAGCTTCGCTGCCGCCAGGGACGGCAGCTGCACCGCTGCCAATACAGGATCGAGCTGACCAACCGGCAGGAAGCGACCATCTATCATCGGTGAAAGCATCACTATGCCCGAGGTGAGGATGCCCTGGCTCTTTTTCAGCGTCGTTGCGACCTTGGCTGCGCGGAAACCACCATAGCTTTCGCCCAGCAGGAACTTGGGTGAGGCGAGGCGCTCATTCTTTTGCGTGTACAGGGCGATGACCTTTGCAAGGCTCTCGGCGTCTGCATCGACACTGTAGAAATTCCGGGCGGTGCTGTCGTTTTTGGCTCTGCTCCAGCCGGTGCCGACGGGATCGATCAGAACGAGATCGGTAAAGGCGAGCCAGCTGTCGGGATTGTCCGTGAGCTCGGGCCGGGTACCGTCATGACCGTCCTTGCCGAACGCGAGGATCTTGGGGCCGACCAGCCCCAGATGAAGATAGGCCGAAGCCGCACCCGGGCCGCCATTGAAGGCGAAGGTGAGGGGGCGGTCCGTGCCGCCATCCTTGGCGACATAGGCAGTGTAGAAGATCTTGGCGCTTTGGGTGCCATCGCCTGCGTAAAGATCAAGCGTGCCGGCAGTCGCCTTATAGGCCAGGTCGCGGTCGCGACCGTGCAAGACGTGTTCGGTTGTGGAGTCTGGAGGCAATAGAGAGAAGATGCCGGTCGTGGTTTCCGATGACGGTGCATCCTGTCGTTCGACCTCCGCGGTATCCTCGCTGCCTCCGGCTGCATCTTCCTGTGCAAATGTAGAGACGGGCATGATGAACAGGGCTGTCATCAGGCAGGCGATCAGATCGAAACGGCGGAAAGGCACTGTATTGTCGCTCCTGCGTTGTGGTCGCATCGGTTGAAGAGGGCAACATACACGACATATAGGCATTGTTGTGCTGGCTGATGCAGTGCTTCTCGGTTTCTTCGCGCCACTGGCCAGGCTTGACCTCCCGTTCCGCCTCGACACCGGTCGCATGCCCGGGGCTGCCGGAAACCTTGTACCGAATGGCTCCTGCGCCATATTGGGGGAACGGATTTATAAAGGGACAGCCACATGCAGATTGCCTTCGACAATTCCTATACCCGTTTGCCGGATCGGATGTTCCGCCCCGTTGCGCCGGCTATTGTGTCGAAGCCGGAGTTGATCCGGGTCAATCGTCCGTTGGCCGATGAACTGGGGCTCGACCTTGCGGGGCTTTCTGACGACGAACTGGCGGGCATTTTTTCCGGCAATGTACTGCCCGAGGGGGCGGCCTCCATCGCCATGGCCTATGCCGGGCATCAGTTCGGACAGTTCAATCCACAGCTTGGCGATGGCCGGGCGATCCTCATGGGCGAGGTGGTGGACAGCAAAGGTCAGCGGCGCGACATCCAGCTCAAGGGGGCCGGCGAAACGCCGTTTTCGCGCAATGGTGACGGTCGTGCGGCGTTGGGGCCGGTGTTGCGCGAATATATCGTGTCGGAGGCAATGGCTGCGCTTGGCATCCCCACCACCAGGGCGCTTGCCGCCGTTTTAACGGGCGAGGATATCTATCGCGAGACCCTGCTGCCCGGCGCGGTGTTTACCCGCGTTGCCGCCAGTCATATCCGTGTCGGTACATTTCAACTGTTTGCCTCGCGCGGCGATGGCGATGCGGTGAAGGCGCTGGCCGATCATGTCATTGACCGGCACTATCCGGAGGCGAAGACGCAATCTGCACCCTATTGCGCACTTCTCAATGCCATTGCCGCGCGACAGGCCGGGCTGATTGCGCGCTGGATGTCGGTTGGCTTCATTCACGGGGTGATGAATACCGACAATATGGCGATCTCCGGCGAGACGATCGACTTTGGCCCTTGCGCCTTTCTCGATGAATATGATCCGGGCAAGGTGTTCTCCTCGATCGACCGGCAGGGACGATATGCCTATGGCAACCAGCCGGGCATTGGCCAGTGGAACCTTGCGCGGTTGGCGGAATGCCTGCTGCCGCTGCTGGACGACAATGAGGAAAAGGCGGTCGAAATTGCCAATGCGGCGCTGGTGGAGTTTGGCCGGGTGTTTCAGGAACGATGGCTATCGGCGTTTCGCGCAAAGCTTGGCCTTCACGGTGAGGCCGAAGGCGATCTTGATCTGGTGAACGGATTGCTTGGCTTGATGCATCGGTCGAGTTCCGATTTCACGCTCACATTCAGAGCGCTTGGAAAAGTCGCCGGCGGTGCCGGGGAAGAGGCTTTGCGTGTGCTTCTTGGCAATGGTGACGATTTCGCCGTTTGGCTTTCATTATGGCGTCAGCGTATCGACGGGCAAGGCGCACCGGAGCAGATCCAGTCCGCGATGGATGCCGTCAATCCGGCGCTGATTCCGCGCAATCACCGCATCGAAGAGGCCATTCAGGCGGCGACCTATAATGATTTTTCTTTCTTCGAGCGCCTGACGACCGCGTTGCAACGGCCTTATGTCGATGACGTCGCCTATGACGATTTGCGGGTGCCGCCTGCGCCCGAGGAGCGGGTGACCCGGACATTTTGCGGAACCTGAGGAGATGACTGGCAGCAGGAGTTATGCAAGCCGGCTGTGAGCGCGGAGCCACGCGTCGCACAGTGGTGTTTTCATTCGCTTGGACTTGCAGAGTTAAGGGGGAGATGTGCGGCCATCGGTGCCCGATGGAGGCCCGAGCGTTTGGCGCAGAAGCGAGACGTCAGGCATTGCGGGGCGCCATCTCCTCTATATGCACGCTTGAATTGAATCTTGCCGAATTATTTTTGTTTTTTTAATTAGTTGCCTCTAAATTTATAGAAAATTTGGAGCCACGTAAAATGTCATTCTTTTCAAGGTCTGGTCGTTCTTCCTATCGTAATGACATGGACGCGCTGTCGCGTTCGCAAGCCCTGATCTGGTTTTCGCCGGACGGGGTTATTCTCGACGCAAACGAGAATTTCTGTCGGGCCCTAGGCTACGAGCTCAACGAAATCGTGGGCAAGCATCACCGCCTGTTCTGTGAGGAGGCCATCACCTCTTCTCCCGATTACCAGGCCTTCTGGCGTGATCTGGCGAGTGGCAAATTCAAGCAGGGGCAGTTTCGCCGGATCAACAAGAGCGGTGCGGATGTCTGGATCGAGGCCTCCTACAACCCGGTCATGCGCGGCAGCAAGGTGCAGAGCATTCTGAAGGTTGCCAGCGACATCACCCAGTCGAAGATTACTGCGCTGCACGACGCCAACCGCATCCGAGCGATCGGTGAGTCGCAGGCGATCATCGAATTCGAGGTGGATGGCACGATCGTCAACGCCAACACCAATTTCTGCAAGACCATGGGTTACGATCAAAATGAGATCATCGGCAAGCATCATCGGATGTTCTGCCAGAAGGACTATGTTGCGACCTCTGATTACGACAAGTTCTGGGAGCGTCTGCGTGCAGGCGAGTTCATCGCCGACAATTTCATTCGCATCGGCAAAGGTGGCAATCAGGTCTGGATTCAGGCGGCTTATACGCCGATGTTCAACAGCCGTGGCAAGGTTTACCGGGTGATAAAGGTTGCGACCGACATCACCTCGCGCATGGTGGCAGTCGAGATGATCGGCAAGGCGATCAGCGACCTTGCAGCCGGTGATCTGACCATCGAGATCAGCCAGGACATCGACAAAGCACTGGAGCAGACCAAGCAAGATTTCAACTCTGCGGCCCGGGCGCTGGAGGCGACCGTGGAGGCGATTATCCACTCGTCCGACGCGCTTGCCACCAATGCGCAGGTGATCATGTCGGTCTCCGATCAGATCGCACGGGGGGCCGAACAGCAGGCAGCTTCAGTCGAAGAAACGGCGGCTGCTCTCGGTGACATCACCAACTCCGTGAACGATGCCAGCCGTCGCTCCGCCAAGGCAAGCGGCATGGTTGAGGAAACCCGCAAAAATGCGGAAACCTCCAGCGCGATCGTCACCAATGCAATAGAGGCGATGAAGCGGATCGACGCGTCGGCTGGACAGATCACCAATATCATCGGCGTGATCGATGAAATCGCATTCCAGACAAATCTGCTTGCACTCAATGCCGGCGTCGAAGCTGCGCGTGCAGGTGAGGCCGGCAAGGGTTTTGCGGTGGTCGCACAGGAAGTGCGAGAGCTTGCCCAGCGCTCGGCGGGCGCTGCCAAGGAGATCAAGTCGCTGATCAAGGAATCCGGCGTCGCCGTCGCATCCGGCGTCGATCTCGTCAACGATACCGGAACGGCGCTGAGCCGGATTGCCGATCAGGTCATGGCGATGGACGAGGAAGTCAAGGCAATCTCGCTTGGTAACGCCGATCAGGCAACCGCCATCCAGTCGATCAACCATGCGATCAACGCAGTCGATCAGGGGAGCCAGAAGACCGCAGCCACAGTCGAAGAAGCCAATGCGGCCTCCCGGAACCTGTCCGACGAGGCGAACGCATTGTCGCAATTGATCCGTCGCTTCAAGGTGCGTGACCGTGCTGCCGGGCACCGCCAACCGCCTCTTCGCCAAGCATCCTGATGCATGCCACGCACACGCCTTTTTGCGGGGCGTGTGCGGTCTGCTCTCCGCCGACGATCAGATCATGCCTCCGCGGTGACAGGCGGTGACACGATAACGACTGGAAATGCCAATCGCTGCTCGTCGTCTCCCTGATCATCTATGTCGCAGACAGGCTGTTTTGCGCATCGGCCTCGCCCTAATATCCGGCCTTGATTTTCCACTCCGGCATTCAGGATATTCGAGGCTATGGCAGAGTTTCCCACCAAGGCAAAAGTCGTCATCATCGGTCTCGGGGGCATCGTCGGTGCCTCGATTGCGCATCATCTGATCGAGCGCGGCTGGGACGATATCGTCGGTATCGACAAGTCGGGCATTCCGACCGATATCGGCTCGACGGCCCATGCGTCCGACTTCTGCTACACCACCAGCCACGACTATCTGTCGGTCTGGACCACGCAATACTCGATCGATTTCTACGAGAAGATGGGCCATTACGCCCGCATCGGCGGCCTGGAAGTGGCGCGCACCGGCGACGACGCCTGGATGGAAGAGATCAAGCGCAAGGTTACCTCCGGCAAGGCCTTCGGCACCAATGTGCGACTGGTCGATCCAGCCGAAATCAAGGCGATGTTCCCGCTGATCGAGGCAGACCAGGTGCAGGGCGGCATGTTCGATCCCGACGCCGGTCTCGTCATCCCGCGCTCGCAGACGGTTGCCGGCAAGCTGGTAGATGCGGCCGAAAAGTCCGGCAAGCTTCAGATGTTCGGCAATACGCCGGCAAAATCCCTGATCGTCGAGGGTGGCCGCATCAAGGGCGTCGTCACCCATCGCGGCACCATCATGGCCGATCACGTCATCGTCTGTGCCGGCCTTTGGGGCCGCCTGATTGCCGAGATGGTGGGCGAGGACTTACCCGTCATGCCGGTCGACCATCCGCTGACCTTCTTCGGTCCCTATAACGAGTTCGAAGGCACCGGCAAGGAAATCGGCTTTCCGCTTTTGCGCGACCAGGGCAACTCCGCCTATATGCGCGACACCGGCGACCCGAAGACCACCGAAGGCGGCCAGATCGAGTGGGGCTATTACGAGCAGACCAATCCGCGCATGTGCCATCCGCGCGAACTCTTGGAAAAGCACGAGGCGCGGCTTTCGCCGTCACAGCGCGATCTGGATATGGAGCAGATCCTCGAGCCGCTTGAAAAGGCGATGGAACTGACGCCGATCCTCGGCGAGCTCGGCTATAACGAGAGCCACTCCTTCAACGGCTTGTTGCAGGTCTCTGCTGCCGGCGGAGCCTCCTGCGGCGAAAGCCAGAAGGTGCGCGGTCTCTGGTATTGCGTCGCCATCTGGGTCAAGGACGGTCCCGGCTACGGCAAGCTGATTGCCGACTGGATGACCGATGGCCGCACCGAGATCGACCACAACTCGATCGACTATGCCCGTTTTTATCCGCACCAGCTGACGGAAGAGTTTATCGCCGATCGCGCCTACGAGGCCGCGCAGAAGATCTACTTCCCGGCCGTGCATCCGCGCGAGCCCTATGCGTCCAGCCGTGGCGTGAAGCGCTCGCCATTCTACGAGCGTGAAAAGGCGTTGGGCGGCCACTTCATGGAGCTGGGCGGCTGGGAGCGCGCCCATGGCTATGCATCCAACGACGCCTTGCTGGAAAAATATGGCGACAAGGTTCCGGTGCGCGAAAACGAGTGGGACAACCGCCACTTCTGGCGCGTCTCCAATGCCGAGCATCTGGCGCTGTCTGAGGATTGCGGTATCATCAATCTCAGCCATTTCCATATGGTCGATATCGAAGGTCCCGATCACGTGGCACTGCTGGAATGGCTGTGTGCGGCCAAGATCGGCGGCGACAACAATATCGGCAAGGGCATCTATACCCACTTCCTCGACGACGAGGGCATGGTGCGGGCCGACTTTACCGTCATCCGTATGGAAGACCGTTGCCGGCTGATCAACGGTGCCGATGCCGGCCCGCGCGACCTTCACTACATGAAGCGCACCGCCGAGGATAAGGGCTTCGATGTTACCATTACCGACGTGACGGAGAAGTATATCACCATCGGCATCTGGGGCCCGAATGCCCGCGACACGCTGAAGAAGGTGGTCTCTGATCCCGCAGGTCTCGACATCGAAAACTTCCCCTTTGCGGCGATCAAGCCGATCCTCATTGCCGGCAAGACCGTGTCTGCCTTCCGGCTTTCCTATGTCGGCGAGCAGGGCTGGGAACTGCATATGAAATACGAAGACGGGCTGGCCGTCTGGGACGCGCTTCGCGAAACCGGGGTTATGCCGGTTGGCGTCGAGACCTATGCCAATTCGCGCCGCATGGAGAAAAGCCTGCGGCTGCAGAATGCCGACCTTCTGACCCAGTATAACCTGATCGAGGCGGATCTCGCCCGTCCAAAGGTCAAGGAGGCCGATTTCCGCGGCAAGGCCAAGCATCTGGAATACAAGGCTAGGCCCCATCAGCCGGCGATGCTGTGCACACTGGTGATGACGGAGAACACGGATGCCCGTGGCGTGAAGCGCTATCCGGTCGGATCGATGCCGGTCATGGATCCGGACACCGGCAAGACGCTGGTCGACGAGCTGGGCCGTATTTCCTACACAACGTCGGTCGCTTACGGCCCGACCATCGGCAAGAATATCATGCTCGCTTACCTGCCGCATGCCTATTGCGAGGTGGGTCGGACATTGCAGGTGGAGTATTTCTCGGAGACCTATCCGGTGGAAGTGGCGGCCGTCGGTTACAAGCCGCTGTATGATCCGGAGAATTTGAAGCCACGCAGCTGAGGCGGGGCGGTCCGCTCAGAGGGTTATGGACCCGTCGGTCGAGAGACCGGCGGGTTTTTTACGTTCACGCATCTTGATGCGTCTGTCTTGAAATAGCTGTTAAATGTAGCTACATTTAATCATGAAGATCGTCTGGGATGAGCCCAAGCGGCGTGCCAACCTTCAAAAGCATGGTTTCGACTTCGCCGACGTCAGCGAACTTGATTGGGAGCATGCCGTTGTCGAAGACGGCAGGCCGGATGCGGATGGCCGGCGACGACTGAAGGCGATCGGATATTTCCGTGACGGAACGGCAGCCGTTATCTTCGCCATCCTCGGATCGGAAGCCATATCGATCATCAGCTTTCGCCCGGCAAGCGACAGAGAAAGAAGGAGGCTCCCATGGCCACCAGAGGCAAGACACTGAACAGCTTCGAAACCGGACGCGGTTATGATCGCGAGGACTGGGATGCAGTCGAATCTCCGGAACTGAGCGACGAGGAACTGGCGCGCATGCGCCCAGCGCCGGAGGTCTTGCCACCTGCCTTCTTCGAGGCCATGGATAACCACCGCCGCTCGCGCGGTCGCCCAGCGGTGGCGCATCCCAAAAAGCAGATCACGCTGAGGCTCGACGAAGACGTCATCGCCAAGTTCCGCGAGACCGGCAAGGGCTGGCAGGGGCGCCTGAACGCGGCGCTGCGCAAGGCGGTCGGGATTTGAGAGACATTGACGCGCTGGTTGAGAGGCCGCGCTTCTTTTGATTGCAGGCTTGTCTTGACGTCGTTGCCTTGAGAAGGCGACAGCCTCCGTGTGTGGAGAGATGTCTGTGCATCGTTTAGCTATTGCCCGGCAGATGGTGCTTTTGTGTATTGCTATGCTGAGCTTCCTAATCCTCCACTTTGTGATTGTCGGGTGGGGTGTCTTTTCAAGTTTTTCGTGGGAGCGGGCATCGGTCGAAAGAGCCTTTACAAGGCATTGGGCGAGAATGGCACTCCCGAGTTCGGGACTGTGCGCAAGCCGGTGAGGGCGATGGGGCTATCGCTTTCAGCCGTACCGCTCGCGGCGGGGTCGATGCCACCACCCCAATCGCTACCCCTCAAACACCAACATCGCCCTTGCCATCCCCCCGGCAATGTCTGTATCGCTTTTCTCCGGTCCCGGCGGCGTCGCGGGGCTTTCATGCACCCTCGCACACGGCGCCTGTCGATATGATCCGGAGACCATGATGTTCGATGCCCTTTCCGCCCAAGCTCCCGACGCCCTTCTGGCGCTGATCCAGGCCTTCCAGCAGGATCCGCGCGCGGGAAAGATCGACCTTGGCGTCGGCGTCTACCGCGATGCCCAGGGCAATACGCCGGTGATGCGCGCCGTGAAGAAGGCCGAGGCGATCCTGCATGAGACGCAGGAAAGCAAGAAATATCTTGGCCCTGAAGGCGATCTCGGTTTCGTCACGCTTTTGGAGCCGATCATCTTCGGCAAGGCAGACCCCTTCGGCGACCGGCTCTGCGGCATCCAGACGCCCGGTGGCACCGGGGCGCTGCGGCTCGGTGCGGACCTGATCGCGGCTGCCAAGCCGGGTGCGACGATCTGGGTCGGCACCCCGACCTGGCCGAACCATCAGCCGATCTTTACAGCGGCAGGCCTCACCATCAAGACCTATGGCTATATCGACCTTGAAAGCCAGAGGCTTGAATTCGACAAGATGATGGATGCGCTGAAGGGCGCTGCCAAGGGCGATGTGGTGCTGCTGCATGGCTGCTGCCAGAACCCGACCGGCATCGATCTGTCGCTCGACCAGTGGAAGGACGTGACCGCGCTCGTCGTAGAAAAGGGCCTGATCCCCTTCATCGATCTTGCCTATCAGGGCCTTGGCCTTGGCCTGGATGAGGATGCTGCCGGAACCCGCATGGTGCTTGAGGCCGTCGACGAGGCGCTGGTTGCCTATTCCTGCGACAAGAATTTCGGCGTCTACCGCGACCGCGTCGGCGCGCTCTATGTGCTCTCGCGCGATGGCGCAACCGCCGTCAATGCCATGAGCGGCATGGCCATGCTCGCCCGCGTGTCCTGGTCGATGCCACCGGATCATGGAGCGGCCATCGTGCGCATCGTGCTGGAGCGTCCGGAACTCGTGGCGATCTGGAAAGAAGAGCTTCTGGAAATGTGCGCGCGGGTCAATGGCAACCGCGCATCTCTGGCCAGCGCCCATCCGTCGCTTGCCTTTATCCGCGATCAGCGCGGACTGTTTTCGACGCTGTCCATGGCCAAGGAGCAGGCGATTGCCCTTCGCACCAACCACGCCGTCTATATGGCCAATTCCGGTCGGATGAACATTGCCGGCATGGGCACCGATGATGCAGAGGCAATCGTTGCAGCGCTGAAGGCGGAAGGCTGCATTTAGCAGCTTTCTGTCGCCGTCGCAGAGTGTGCCGCATAGACGGGTCGCGGTCGTCAGGGCCGTTCAGCCTATGGCTCAGGCGATCCGGATTTGTGGCACGGGCTCGGCCTTGACGGCGGTTTCAAAGTCGAGGCGCGGGGCAGGGCGACCGAAGAGGTAGCCCTGGAAGATCCGACAGCCGGTCGTCAAGAGAAAGGCGAGCTGGGCCGGGTTTTCCACCCCTTCGGCCACGGTTTCGAGGCCGAGATCGGTGGCAATAGCCCTGATCGAGCGCACAAGGGCGGCATCGCGGTCGTTTTCGGCGACTGTGGCGACGAAGCTGCGGTCGATCTTGAGTTCGCTCACCGGCAGACGGCGCAGATAGGCCAGCGAGGAAAAGCCGGTGCCGAAATCGTCGAGCGAGAAGGTGAGGCCAAGTTTTTTCAGCGCAATCATTTTTGCAGCGACGGGTTCAAGTCCAGCAATCAGCACGCTTTCGGTCAGTTCCAGGCGCAGGCGTGTCGGATCGATTTGATAGCGGTCGAGAAGGCCATGCAACGTCGCCTCGAAATCGTCTTCGTTGAATTGGCTGGCGCTGACATTGACGGAGAGCCTAAGCGAGCTGAGCTTGGGATCGGCCTGCCAGCGGGCGAGTGTTTCCAGCGCCTGTTCCAGCACGAAGCTGCCGATCATCGGCATCAGGCCCATTTCCTCGGCGGCGGGAATGAAGGTGCCGGGGGAGACCGGGCCGCGGGTCGGATGGTTCCAACGCAGAAGCGCTTCCGCACCGAGGATGTGGCCGTGTCGGTCGGTCTGGGGCTGGTAGGCGAGGCTGAGCCCGCCATGCCGAAGCGCTGCCACAAGATCGCGAGCGATGCCGCGGGGGACGGCCAGGCGCTGCTGCAGGGCGTAGATCGTGCCGCAGAACATGATGGCCGCCACGGTCGAATTGAGCCAGATGTAGGGCCGATGCAGCTCTGGCGGCATCGGCTGCGCGAAAGGCAGCCGCAGGTCGGCCCCACACAGGACGACGAAGGCGACAAGGCTGGCGGCGATGACCGACAGCTGCATCCTGGAGTGGCGGCGCAAGTGGTTGATATAGGCGAGCATGCCGAGAACCGGCAGAAAGAGATATGTGGCGCGGGGCGCGCCATTCTGCGGCAGGTCGAACATCAGGCTGAAGCCGATGATGAAGATGAAGAAACTGATCTGTACGACAAGCAGGAATAGGTCGAAGTGTCTGCGGGTGACGAGAACGAAGCAGACAAGCGCGGTGACGACGGGGCAGAACTCGGCCAGCGCCATGAGCGGGAGGCCGTTAACGACGAAGAGCACGGTCCAGAAGAATGCGAGGACAGCCACGCCAAGCGATACGCCTTGATAGACGTGAATCACCCGAGCGACCTTGTGCTCCGCGCTGCTCTTATCGATCATATCCCGCTCAATCCTGCCCAAACGCTCTGGATCCACCGCCCATGCGCGCCAGCACAATGCCGGCAGGAGGTCGAAATTCAGGAACGCCTAACTTAGTCCGCTAAAGAAAACCTCTATTTAGATGATCAAATTGTTCAGACTTTTGGTGAAGCAGGGAAAGGCAGACATGGCGGCCGCGGCTGCTGCCGTCGACCGCCCCTCCGGACCACGAGGTTCGTCCTCCCCCCGGAGAAACTCAACCGGCCTTCTTCATCCCGGCAATGTCCGGTTCGTAGACGCTGCCGAAGCGGTTCGCCAGAAAGGCGTCCAGCGCAATCTCTTCCTGTCGCACAAACCCCTTCTGCGGCAGGGTGCCGTTGGCCAGAAGATCGAGGACTGCGCAGATGCCTGAGGCCGTTGTGATCTGGATGGCGCTCATCTTTTTGCCGGCGACAACGCCTGCATAGACCTTGTTGGCATAGGTTTCCTGAAGATAGCGACCGTCTTTCCAGCCGCAGGCGGTCACGAAGATGACCACGACGTCCTGCATGGTGGCGGGAAGGGCGTTCTCGAACAGGTCCTTCAGCACGTCGCGGCGGTTCTTCAGGTTGAGGTCGTTCAGCAGCGCCCGCATGATGGCCTGATGACCGGGATAGCGGATGGTGCGGTAATTCATGGTGCGCACCTTGCCTTCCAGCGTTCGAGCCAGTGTGCCGAGGCCGCCGGAGGTGTTGAAGGCCTCATATGTCACACCATCCAGCGAGAATTCCTCGCGTTCTTCCATCGCCGGTACCGTGATCATGCGGCCTTCCACGATGGCTTCGCAGGGCTCGATATATTCGTTGATCAGTCCGTCGGTCGACCAGGTGAGGTTATAGTTCAACGCATTGGACGGATATTGCGGCAGCGCCCCGACGCGCATGCGCAGACTGTCCAGCTTGTCGAAATTCTTTGCCAGATCGTGGGCGACGATGGAAATGAAGCCGGGGGCAAGGCCGCATTGCGGAATGAGCGCGCAATCGGCGCCATCGGCCAGTGCCTCGACCTTCCGTGTGGTGGCGACGTCTTCGGTGAGGTCGAGATAATGGGTGCCCGCCGTGGCGGCGGCTTCGGCAATCGCGCCGGTCAGATGGAAGGGGGCGGCAGAGAGCACCGCGAACTTTCCGGAGAGCAATCGGGTCAGAGCGCCGCCGTCGGTGATATCCAGTTCGGCGGTGGAGAGGGCATCGTGGCTGTCGAGGCCCGAAAGCTGCTCGGCGCTGCGGTCGGCGACTGTGACGCGGTAGTCGCCGCTTGCGGCCAGCATCAGCGCAATGGCGCCGCCAATCTTGCCCGCGCCAATGACGACGATCTCTTTTGGGGTGTCCGTGCTCATGGAAAGTTCCCTTCTGGCCTGATTTTCATTGCCCTCAGTGTGCGCGTGGGAGATGTCGATTCCTAGTGACGTTTTATACTATTTGACCTATAGAATTTATCGATATGACGTAGAGTTTAAGCATTATGCAGATCACCGATCACGACCGCGCATTGCTGGCGCTTCTTGGCGAAAATGCCCGTATGCCGGTCGCAGAGCTGGCGCGGCGGCTGTCACTGTCACGCACGACAGTCCAGACGCGGCTTGAGCGGCTGGAGCGAGAAGGCGTTGTCGCCGGCTATGCGGTGAAACTGTCAGAAACCTACCTGTCGGGTCTGGTGCGCGCCCATGTGCTGATCACGATCGCGCCGAAATCGCTTGCCCAGGTGACATCGGAGCTTTCGGCGATCCGCGAGGTCACCACGTTGCATTCGGTGAGCGGTACCTTCGACCTGATTGCGATCATCGCGGCCCCTTCAATCTCCGATCTCGACCGGTTGATCGATGTGATCGGCGAAATTTCCGGGGTGGAGCGCACCTTGTCGTCGATCATCCTGTCGACGCGGATCTCGCGATAGGTGTCAGGCGGCCGCGAGTTCGGCCTTTTCAAGTGCGCGTTCCAGCGCCTCTATACAGATCGGGTCGTGGGATTTTCCAGCCCCTTCCCAAAGGATGGCAAGAGCCTTGGCCACCGGCATTGCTTCGCGGTAAGGCCTGTCGGCGGTCAGCGCATCGAAGACATCTGCTGTCGAGACAATGCGCGTTTCCATCGTGATGTCATCGCCCTTGATGCCGCGGGGGTAGCCGCTGCCGTCCAGCTTTTCATGATGCGCGCCGCCAATCCTGGCAAGATCGGCAAAGGCTGTGATGCGCGACAGAATGGTTTCGGAAAATTCGGCATGCCGCTTCATCTGGCCCCACTCGTCATTGTCCAGCTTGCCGGGCTTGTCGAGTACGCTGCTGGAGACCCCGAGCTTGCCGATATCGTGCAGCAGTGCTGCACGTTGCAGGCGGCGGCGTTCCGCGATGGGCATGCCCAATTGTTCAGCGATCATGTCCGTGAAAAGGGCCACGCGATCGCTATGACCCGACGTATAGGGGCTTTTGGCATCGATCACGCGGGCAAAGCCGGCAGCGATATCGTCGAGATAGTCCTCGTCGGCCATCAAGGCTTGACGACCTGGTTCCGAGCCGAGCACGACCTGCTCGAGGTCGGGCGAGGCAAGGTGAGGCCAGAATTCCTCGGTTGCGACGACCATGAAGGCATCGACCACCCGTGGATCGAACCATGTGCCGGAGCGTTTCAATGCCTCTGACATCGCAGCTTGCGGCCCCGCATCGATGAAGAAGACATCGACCACCTGGGCCAGCAGGGCGATGCGCGCGAAGATATGCAGTGTCTCGCCGGAAATACCGTTGGGCTTGCCACCGCCATCGAAATGTTCGTCAAGATCGAGAATGCCCTGTGCCACCTCTTCGGAAAACCGCATCTGCCGGGCGATTTCGGCCCCGCGCTGGCAGCGGGTCTGGATCAGCGTGGTCGAGATTTCAGCGCCGTTCTTGAAAATGGTCAGCAGGCTGCGGAAGCGCTCGGAAAGATTTGTTTCCATGGCTGTATGGGAAAGCACGAAACGGAGAACCTGCGGAAAGGAGCCGTCGACCAGTTTGAAGTCCTTCTTGAACTTCAAATCATCCGTCAGATAAAGCTCGCAAATCCGCGCCGCATTGGACGAGCAGCCGAGGTCCTTGAGCAGAAGGGTGTAAAACAGATCCTGCAGCGCGTCTTCCGGCAGTCCAAGTGCTGAACCGATCTTCATGCCGATATAACAGCAGCGGATACAATGGCCGGGCGGCTGGCCTTCGGTCAGGTCCAGTGCGTGGCTCAGCGCCTCGATGATTTCGGCCAGTCGGATCTCTTGTGTCATGGGCTTTTCCCGTTTCGGCCATTATCCGATGATCGGGTTAATACCCGGTATGTAGGGCAGGGAGGAACTAGCCTCGAGGTGGCGTGGCACTCCTGTGCTGCCGAACGAGGCAGAGTCGTCCGACAGAGCATAGATCGGGCAAAACGGGGCTGGTCGCTGTGAATAGCGAGCGGGTTTACCATCTTTGCCGACATAGAGGAGATAAAGCACAACCCGGCCTTTCCGTTTGCGCGCCATTGTTTTAGACCTTGAGTCGCATTATGTGCGGAATTCAGAAGACACCAAGAAACGCTGGAGCAGCCTCCGATGAATGAAGACGACGACGACAAGAGCAAGGAACTGCCGATCGGCAAGGAAACGGAAGCGAACCTTTTCAAGTCGCGTTCGATCTTCATCTATGGTGGCATCACCATGGAGCTTGCGCAGAAGGTCTGCACACAACTGGTGGCACTTGCTGCTGCATCGGATGAAGATATCCGCGTATTTGTCTGCTCGCCGGGCGGTCATGTGGAAGCGGGCGACGCGATCCATGACATGATCAAGTTCATCAAGCCCAAGGTCTGGGTGATTGCCTCGGGTTGGGCGGCATCTGCCGGTTCGCTGATCTATATTTCCGTGCCGAAGGAGCAGCGCCTGAGCCTGCCCAATACGCGCTTCCTGATCCACCAGCCGTCTGGCGGCACGCGCGGCATGGCCTCGGACATCGAGATCCAGGCCCGCGAAGTGATCAAGATGAACAAGCGCCTGATCAAGCTCTATTCCAAGGCCACCGGTCAGTCGGAAGAGAAAATTGCCAAGGACATCGACCGCGACTTCTGGCTTTCGGCCGAAGAAGCCAAGGAATACGGTCTGGTTGGCAAGATCATCGAATCGGAAGCCGACATCGGCTGATCATCGGCAAAGCCGTCGGACACAATTTCATCAAAGCCCTCGTCGGAATTCCGCCGGGGGCTTTGTTCTGTGATGTTTTCTACTGCGACGCACAAGTTGCGTATTGTCACATTGCTGCCGTTTTTCTATAAGCGGCCTACTCACCCCGGACCCGGTGAAATCCCGGGTGGCTCTTCTGGCCGCCGATCCGCCAGACAACGCATCAGCATCTAACCTTTGAACGACCGGAATATCTTCGGTCCGGTGCACTACTTTTGCGGAAAATTTCATGAATCTTGTCCACTATAAACGCGAATGGTTCCACAATGTCCGAGGCGATGTGCTCTCGGGTATCGTTGTGGCTCTTGCCCTGATCCCTGAAGCCATCGGCTTTTCGGTGATTGCGGGTGTCGACCCCAAGGTCGGCCTTTTTGCCTCTTTTGCCATTGCCTGCGTGTCTGCCTTTGTCGGCGGTCGTCCGGCGATGATTTCGGCGGCCACTGCTGCCACTGCCGTGCTGATGGGCTCGCTGGTGCGCGAGCACGGCGTGGAATACCTGTTTGCCGCAACGCTTTTGATGGGTGTCATCCAGATATGCGCCGGCATCCTGAAACTCGGACGGGTGATGCGCTTCGTGTCGCGCTCGGTGATCACAGGCTTCGTCAATGCGCTCGCCATCCTGATCTTCATGGCGCAGCTTCCCGAACTGATCGGTGTGGCCAATGCCACCTATCTGATGGTGGCCGGCGGTCTGGCGATCATCTATCTGTTCCCCTATGTGACCAAGGCCATTCCGTCGCCGCTGGTGGCAATCGTCGTTTTGACACTGATTGCCGTCTTTACCGGCATGGATATCCGCGCTGTTGGCGATCTCGGTGAACTGCCATCCTCGTTCCCGATCTTTGCATTGCCGCAGGTTCCGTTCTCCTGGGAGACGCTGCAGATCATCTTCCCCTATTCTGTGGGTCTTGCAGCCGTTGGCCTGCTGGAATCGCTGATGACGGCGCAGATTGTCGACGACATGACCGATACGGCCAGTTCCAAGAGCCAGGAATGCATCGGCCAGGGCACCGCCAATATTGCATCCGGCATGATCGGCGGTATGGGCGGTTGTGCGATGATCGGCCAGTCGGTGATCAACGTCACCTCTGGCGGCCGCGGTCGTCTGTCGACATTTATCGCTGGCGCCTTCCTGCTGTTCCTGATCGTCGTTCTTGACGACATCGTTCGCATCATCCCGATGGCGGCGCTGGTTGCGGTCATGATCATGGTTTCGATCGGCACCTTTTCCTGGCGCTCTATCCTGGAACTGAAGAGCAATCCGCGCACGTCGTCCTTCGTGATGCTGGCGACGGTGGCCGTGACTGTCGGCACGCATGACCTGTCAAAGGGCGTGTTGGTTGGCGTGTTGCTGTCCGGTGTATTCTTTGCCAGCAAGGTTGCCCGTCTCTTCCATGTGCGCTCGACGCTCACGGACGATGGCAAGACCCGCACCTATCACGTGGATGGTGCCGTGTTCTTCGCCTCCGCCGAGACTTTCATCATGGCGTTCGATTTCATCGAACCGCTGAAGAAGGTCGTCATTGACGTGCATGAGGCCCATTTCTGGGATATCACCGCCGTTGGCGCGCTCGACAAGGTGGTGCTGAAATATCGCCACCACAATGTCGAAGTCGAGGTGATCGGAGCCAATGAGGCATCCAGCCACATGTTGGATCGCTTTGCGGTACATACCGACGAAAACGCAAAAATGGCGTCGGCGCATTAGAGCAGTCGATGGCTTGGAAGGTTGGAGCCCGGCATTCGCGAGAGTGCCGGGCTTTTTCATATACCGCGATAGCTAGGTCCGCATCGCGGCCTCGAGAACGTCAAACACGCGTGGCTCGACGCATTGTGCGGCATTGAAGCGCATGAAGTGCGTGGCAGTCTGCGAGACCGAGAAGACGTTTCCGGGGGCAAGGACGACGTTATCTTCCAGTGCCCGCCGGGCAATCTCGGTGGCATCCAGACCGTTCGGCAATTGGCACCATAAGAACATGCCGCCGCGCGGTTCGATCAGCGGCGTAAGGCCGAGAGAGGTGAGACGGCGAGTGGTGGCGCCCATGGCGGCGGCAAGGCGCGGTTTGAGCGTGTTCATATGGCGGCGATAGCTTCCGTCTTTCAGGATCGAGGAGACCAATTGGGCGGAAAGCGACGGGCCGCCAAAGCTTGAGGCGATCTTCAGGTCGAGCAGGCCCTCGATCCAGTCGGGCCTGGCGGCAATATAGCCGACGCGGGCTGCGGCCGAGATTGTCTTTGAAAAACTGCCAATATGCACGACGCGCTCAAAACCGTCGAAGGCGGCAAGGCGGGGGGCGCGCTCGTGTTCGAAATCGGCGAAGATATCGTCTTCCACGATCGTCAGTTTTGCTTCTTCCGCCAGCTTCAGCAGCTTGTGCGCAGTGACCGGTGACAGGGTGGCACCCGTGGGATTGTGGAGTGCGGAATTGGTGAGATAAAGCCGCGGCGCATGATCTGCCAGCGCTGTTGCAAATTGCTCCAGATCCGGACCGTTCGCGGTGTAGGGGACGCCGACCACCTTGACCCGGTGCGCGCGCAAAAGCGCCAGGAAGTTAAAATAGCAGGGATCGTCCACCAGAACGGTATCGCCAGGTTCGAGAAAGAAGCGGCAGAGCAGGTCGAGCGCCTGCGCCCCGGATTCGGTGAGCATGATGATGTCGGGTGAAGCCTCGATGCTGTGCTCTGCCATGCGGCGCGACAGCTGTGCGCGCAAGGCGGGCAGCCCAAGCGGTGTGCCGTAGTCGGTCAGATCTGCGGCATCGGCACGTGACAGGCTGCGCAGGCTTCGGCGCAGGTCCTCCTCGGGCATCCAGGAGGGCGGCAACCATCCGCAACCGGGTTTCAGCACCGCGCGCCCTGCCTCAAGCGATTGGCGTGAGACCCAGAAGGGATCGACAGCGCGATCCAGTCGCGGGGCGAGGTCGGCCAGAACCAGGGGCGCCTGCGGTGTTGCAACGTAAAAGCCGGAACCTGGTCTTGCGCGGATAATGCCGTCGGCGGCAAGCCTGTCATAGGCCTCGACCATGGTGGAGGGCGAGACGCTCATCGCCTTTGCACCCATGCGGATTGACGGCAGTTTTGCGCCGGGCTGCAGGGTTCGTTCGGCAATGCGACGGCGGATATCCGTCATCACCCGTTCCACACGCGTGCCGCTCGCTATCTCTTCCATGGTGAAATCCGCCATCCGTGTTGCTTCTGTCATCAATACAGTGTGCGTCAATTGTACTGTTCTGTCTCTGCCCCGTCCAGCGGTCGCGCGTTAGACAGGGTAAAACAGTGCAGGAGTGCGATCATGGAGAAGACCACAATTGGCTGGATCAACGGTGCCATCGGCATGCTGATCTTTTCCGCATCGCTTCCGGCGACGCGCGTGGCTGTCAGCGGCTTCGATCCGGTATTCCTGACCTCGGCGCGGGCCGCGATTGCCGGTGCCCTGGCGCTTGTTCTGGTGCGGGTGGTCGGCGGACAGCGGCCGCAGCGGTCGGATCTGGTTTCGCTGGCGGTCATCGCCTTCGGCGTGGTCATCGGGTTTCCGTTGCTGACGGCGCTTGCGCTGCAACACGTGACCTCGGCCCATTCTCTGGTGTTTATCGCCTTGCTGCCGCTTGCCACGGCGAGCTTCGGCGTCTTGCGCGGCGGTGAGCGCCCGCGACTTGCGTTCTGGCTTTTCTCGCTGGCCGGTAGCGCCATTGTCGCCGGTTTTGCCCTGATGGGCGGCGGCGAAGCATCGTTGGTGGGCGATCTGTTGATGGTGCTGGCGGTCATCGTCTGTGGACTTGGCTATGCCGAGGGCGCACGGCTGTCGCGCAGGCTTGGCGGCCTCAAGGTGATCTGCTGGGCACTCATCCTGTCGCTGCCGATGATGCTTGCGATTGCCATCGCAACGCATCCGGACAGTCTGGCCGGCATTGGCGACAGCGCCTGGGCGGGGCTTGCCTATGTCTCGGTGTTTTCCATGCTGATCGGCTTTGTCTTCTGGTATCGTGGGCTGGCGCTGGGCGGAATCGCGGCTGTCGGCCAGCTTCAACTGTTGCAGCCGTTTTTCGGGTTAGCACTGGCTGCCAGCCTGCTGGGCGAGGTGGTGAGCTGGTCGATGGCGGTGGCGACCATTGCGGTGGTCGCCTGCGTTGCCGGTGCGCGCCGGTTTGCGCGCTAAAGAGCAGGCAGTCGGTTCCCTTCGGATCGGCCGTCCGACGCCCGGTCCGGTCCACGGCGAAGCGTAATGCGCGTGAGTTCCGAAGGGATGCCGAGGCGAAGGGCGAAGCCCGGCCAGAGTGCCGTGCCGTTGTTGACATAGAGCGACATGCCGTCGACATCGTAGAGGCCGGAGACGAAGCCATTATTGCCGCGCGCGACCAGCCAGTGCAGGCCATAAACCATGCCGCCATGGGTGTGGCCCGAAAGCTGGAGGGCGACCCCCGATTTGGCGGCAATGCGCGCCCGCATGGGCTGGTGGTCCAGAAGAATGACAGGTGTCTGGGCAGGCGCTCCTTTGAGAGCTGCGCCAAGGTCCGGTGGCGGGGAACCATGGCCACTGGCCGAGAGATCGGTCACGCCGGCCAGCACCAGTTCGGCATTGCCGCGCTTCAGCACCACATGACTGTTTTCCAACAGGGGCAGGCCCAGACTGCGCAGATGATCCATCCACGCGCGGTAGCTGAAGAAATATTCGTGGTTTCCGGGAATGGAGAACACGCCATCGGGCGCATTCAGCTTTGCAAGCGGGGCGACATCTGCCCGGCGATGCTCGACGCTGCCATCGATGAAGTCTCCCGTGACGACGACCAGATCGGCTTCAAGTGCGTTGGCCCGCGAGACGACCGTTTCTGCCCAGCGTGCCGGGAAAAGCCGGCTGATGTGGAGATCGGTCAATTGGAGCAGGCGATACCCGTCAAATTCGGGTGCCAGGCCCGGAATGGCAATCTCGATATCTTTCAGCGGCGGCACGCGGATGGCCTGGGTCACGCCAAAGGCGGATAGTGCCAATGCTGCGACGCCTAGCGCATAACGAGCGTCCGGCGGAATGGAGATGGCCTGCCATCGGAGGGCCATGATGACAAGGGTGATGAGATCCAGCGCGATCTGGAATACGGCGAGCAGGACAATGGCACCGAAGACCAGATTGAAACCGATGACCAGTGCGCGCGGAAATTCCGGCGCAAAGACCGAGCCGGAGGAGAGGCGGCTGATCAGGTGGTATTGCGAGGCGATCAGCAGAACAATCGCCAGCATTGCCTTCAGGGCAAAGGGCCAGGGCAGCGGCTGGATGAAGCGGATGACGACATAAAGCCAGGGAAGGCCGAAGATCAGATGAAACATGGGGTCCGAGCCTTGTGGCGAGCCGCCTTGCGACGTGTGCTCTCCTAATTGGGTCAAAGCGGGCGTCGGATCAAGCCGCAGGCGAAATTATGGCCTTGGGCTTACATCCACTCGTAAGCCAGATCGCCCTTCAGGGGCCTGCCGGTGACGAAGGCGGCGCTGTCTTTTGCCTTTTCAGCATAGGCCAGGGCATCCGCGTCGTCGTTGAAGCCGATGAACACCATGCGCATGGAACGTGCCTTGGGATGCCCCTTCTTGCGGTAGGCGAACCGCACCGCGCAATGGGGATAATCGGCATCCACCACGGCGTCCTGCGCAGGCTTGCCGGACAGGGCCAGAAACTGGCCGAGTGCCAGGAAGCGATCAATCGCGGCAAAGGCCGTGGCCTGGGATACCTGCTGGTTGGTGCCAGATTTGACCGAGCGGCCGTAATAAAGGCTGTCCGTCAGCCCCCTGGCGCGCCTGGTTTCATAGACCATCACACCGCCCGCGGCTGCCAGCTCCAGATGGACATCGAAGGTCTGAAACAGCTCCGGGGTCCCGTCGAGTTCGGCAAAGAGGGGGCGCAGGTCAGCGATGGTATCGGCGTATAGGGCAGGGGTCATGATGGCTCGTGGTCGTTGGGATATATGGAGAGGCTGGCTCCTAGCATGGCGGGGACCTGGTGGATATGGGGGTAGACTTGTTGAGTATCGGTTGCCCGACTATATTGTGACCACAAGTGGTTACTTTTGGAGGTGTCGTTATGTCCAGTGTTGGTGTGAAGGAAGCAAAGTCCGCCCTGTCCGGCCTTGTTGATGACGCTGCGTCCGGGGAATTCGTGACGATTACCCGCCACGGAAAGCCAGCGGCTGTGCTGGTGAGCGTAGAAGCGGCGGAAGCCGCAAAGCGAGCACTGGCGAAGCCGAAATCCTCATTTGGAAATTTTCTGATCCGCTACCCCGGAGGGGCCGAGATGGAACGTAATCAATCCGGCTTGCGGGACGTTGAGTTTTGAAGGGATTTCTGATCGATACCAACATACTCTCCCATCTGGCACCGGGCCGTAAACAGGCCAATCCCGGTGTCCTGTCTTGGGTGGGAGAAAGAGGCAATGAGGGCGAGATCTGGATATCGGCTATGTCCGTTGCCGAAATCGATCAGGGCGTTCGAAAATTACAGCGTCGAGGCGATGCTGCACGAGCAGAGTTGTTGGGTGGTTGGCTCGAAGAATTGGTCCATGTGTTCGGCGAGCAGGTGCTGCCGATGGATACATCCGTTGCGAGACACCTTGGGAGGTTATCGGAACTGGTGACCGCCAAGGGGCGTCATCCCGGCTTAGCCGATCTCGTGATCGCAGCAACGGCTGCTGCTTATGACTTGACGCTCGTGACAGACAATACGCGGCACTTTGAGCTGCTAGGCTTGCGGTTGATGTCGTCGTCCGCATTGGGTGTGAGAGAATGAATCGGGATCGAAGCCATCTTGGTTGGGCGCTTTGAAAATGATCTCTTGGCTCCCGCCAAATCTTGCTGGAACTCCAGGTCATATCACGGCTCTCGGGACGATGGCGCGGGGTGCGAGGAAGCCAGTCTCCTGTTTACGTTGATGGGTCACGAGACGTACATCCGGTAGATCACCAACGCGATAAGCGCGGCTGTCGTTGCAAGGAGCGTTCGGACCAGAAATCGCATGAATTTTGACTTGGACCGGTGGCCTGCTGACATGTAGCCGAGGACATCACCCAGAAATTGTAACACGCTGTCCATATTACCCATCTTCAAACGTTGGCCAATTTTTACAAGTACCGAGTCGCTTTGGTTTTTCTTGATTGATGCTTCGTTCGTCTGGGTAACCGCTTTCGATATTTACCAGCGCAGCCGCATCTAAACCAAAACCCCGCCAGATCGCTCCGGCGGGGTCTGCATTCCCTCAATCGTCAAACGCTAACCCGCGCTCTCAGAACTCCACAGCCCGATCGCCGTCTTCGTCCTTGATCCGCGTTGGCAGGCCGATCTTGTTCAAGATGCTGATAAACGGCTTCGGTGCCAGTTCTTCGACATTTGCCATCTTCTTCACGTCCCATTCGCCTGTGGCCACCAGCATGGCGGCTGCGACCGGGGGGACGCCGGCGGTGTAGGAGATGCCCTGGCTTCCCACTTCGTTATAGGCGTCCTTGTGGTCGGCGACGTTGTAGATGAAGACGGTCTTTTCCTTGCCGTCCTTCGTTCCCTTGACGAAATCGCCGATGCAGGTCTTGCCTTCATATTCAGGCGCAAGCGATGCCGGATCGGGCAGGCAGGCCTTGACGACCTTCAGCGGCACGACTTCGGAACCGTCGGCGAGCTTGACCGGCTGTTCCGACAGGAGGCCGATCGACTTCAGTACGGTGAAGACGTTGATGTAGTGATCGCCAAAGCCCATCCAGAAGCGCACGTCGGCGCCATCCATGTTCTTGGCCAGCGAGTGGACTTCGTCATGGCCGCAGAGATAGGCGCGCCGCGTGCCTACGACCGGCAGATCGTAGTCCTTGCCAATCTCGAACATCTTGTTGGTCTGCCATTCGCCATTCTGCCAGGAGTAGACGACGCCGGTGAATTCGCGGAAGTTGATTTCCGGGTCGAAATTGGTGGCGAAGTATTTGCCATGGCTGCCGGCATTGATATCGACGATGTCGACGTCGGTGACCTTGTCGAGATATTCGTCCTTGGCAAGCTTGGCATAGGCGTTGACGACACCCGGATCGAAACCGGCGCCGAGGATGGCGGTGATGCCCTTTTCAGCGCATTCCTCCGCGCGCTTCCACTCGTAGTTCCCGTACCACGGCGGGGTCTCGCAGATCTTGTTCGGCTCTTCATGGATTGCGGTGTCGATATAGGCAACGCCCGTGTCCATGCAGGCGCGCAACACCGACATGTTGAGGAAGGCTGTGCCGACATTGATGACAATCTCGGATTTGGTCGACTTGATCAGCGCCTTGGTGGCCTCGATGTCGAGCGCGTCAAGCGCGTGGCCTTGCAGCACGCCGTTCTGCTTCATCGCCTTCTTGTCGTGAACGGAGGCAATGATCGCATCGCATTTGGATTTGGTGCGCGAGGCGATGTTGATGTCGCCGAGGACATCGTTGTTCTGGGCGCATTTGTGGGCGACCACCTGGGCGACGCCGCCGGCGCCGATGATGAGCACGTTCTTCTTCATAATGGGGACCAACTCCTTAAGTCCAATCGTCAGAACCTTGTCTTGAGGGGTTTCAAGACAGGCTTTGTTCGTAGTCCGCATAGGAAAACTCGCGGACCGTCCTGAGGCTGCCATCCAGTTCACGGATGGCGATTGCCGGCATTTGCACGCCGTTAAACCAGTTTTTCTTGACCATCGTATAACCGGCTGCATCCTGAATGGAGATCCGGTCGCCGACATTGAGTTCTTTCTCGAAATCGAACTCGCCGAAGATATCGCCGGCCAGGCAGGATTTGCCGCAGACCATGTAACGATGTGGTCCCTGGTTAGGGGAAACCTTTGCGTTTTCGCGGTAGATCAGAAGATCCAGCATATGCGCTTCGATGGACGAATCCACCACGACAAGGTTCTTGCCGTTGTAGAGCTTGTCGAGCACGCTCACTTCGAGCGTGGTGGATTTGGTGATCGAGGCTTCGCCTGGCTCGAGATAAACCTGCACGCCGTATTCGCCTGCGAGCCGCTTCAGCCGTTCGGCGAATTTTTCGAGCGGATAGTCCGGCCCGGTGAAATGGATACCGCCGCCAAGGCTTACCCATTCGGCCTTTTTCAACAGCGGTGCGAATTTCTGCTCGATATTGCCGAGCATCTTGTCGAACAGGTCGAAATCGCCGTTTTCGCAATTGTTGTGGATCATGAAGCCGGAGACCATGTCCATCACAGGCTCGACGACGTTCAGATCCCATTCGCCAAGGCGCGAGAAGGGACGGGCGGGATCGGCCAGATCGAAGGTCGAAGAGGAGACGCCCGGATTGAGGCGCAGACCACGGATGATGCCGGAGGACTGGCTTTCGAAACGCTGCAACTGGCCGACGCTGTTGAAGATGATCTTGTCGGCATGGGATACGACTTCGTCGATCTCGTAATCGGCATAGGCGACCGAATAGGCATGGGTCTCCTTGCCGAAGCGCTCGTGTCCGAGGCGCACTTCGTTGAGCGAGGAGGATGTGGTGCCATCCATATACTCGCGCATCAAATCGAAGACCGACCAGGTGGCGAAGCACTTCAACGCAAGAAGGGCCTTGGCACCGGACAATTCCCGGAGCCTTGCGATCTTCTCCATGTTCTCAAGGAGCTTCGACTTGTCGATCAGGTAGTAGGGCGTTTCCATGAAGACCGTTTCCTTCCCGTAGGGACAATGCAGGGGGGCAATAGGAAAAAGGGGGGCGGAACGCAAGCTTTAGAGCGGGGATTGGTCCAAAAAATGGCATTTGTGCGGTCGGAAAGCTCAGAAGGAAAAGTACCAGACAGCGCTATCGCCTTCTAATGTCGTTTATTTAAGGGATCGCTGCAACTTTCAGAGGGCATGAGCCGTCCGACATTGGCAAGCTCCATCCCGAACACTTTGGCCTAGAATGGCCTTGCCAGCAGGCGCTGGATTTGATTTTGGCTTGGTATCGTCCTTTCCCTCATCGCCAGGGTCGCGCCATGCTCAAAGATCTTTCCATCCAAAGCCTGTTCATGGGCGTGCTCACGGCCTTTGTCGGTTTCGCCAGTTCGTTTGCCGTGGTGCTTCAGGGGCTGAAGGGCGTCGGTGCTACGGATTTCGAGGCGGCGTCGGGAGTGATGGCGCTGTCCGTGTCCATGGGACTTTGCGCGGTGGTGCTCAGTGTCTGGACACGGCTGCCGGTCTCCATTGCCTGGTCGACGCCGGGGGCGGCACTGCTGGTGTCTGCTGGCATTCCAGAAGGTGGCTTTCCGGTCGCCGTGGGTGCCTTTCTCGTCTGCGCGGTGCTGATTGTCGTGGCCGGCCTTTTCAGGCCGTTCGGCCGCGCCGTTGCGGCCATTCCGGCGCCGCTTGCCAATGCCATGCTGTCGGGCGTCATTCTGGGTCTCTGCTTTGCGCCCTTCAAGGCCATCGGGTCTCTGCCGGCCCTGGCGCTGCCGATCGTGGTCGCATGGGCGGTGGTTGCCGCGTTCAAGCGGCTCTGGGCGGTCCCGGCGGCGCTGGCTGTATTTGTTGTGGTGATGATCTTCGGTGTCGATCTGCCGGAAGGCGCGATGGCGCAGTGGGCGGCCTCACTGGCACCGCCGGTCGAATTCGTCATGCCGGCATTCACCCCGGCATCGCTGATCTCGATTGCCTTGCCGCTGTTCATCGTCACCATGGCCTCGCAGAATATACCGGGAATCGCGGTGCTGAAGGTCAATGGCTATGATCCGGCGCCGGGTCCATTGTTTGCGGTGACGGGCGTCTTTTCGCTTCTGTCCGCGCCCTTTGGCGGCCATGCGGTCAATCTGGCAGCGATTACGGCTGCCATGTGCGCCGGTGAGGATGCCCATCCCGATCCGAAGAAACGCTACTGGGCCGCCATCATTGCCGGCATCGGCTATGTGATCTTTGGTCTGGCTGCAGGTGCCGTGACGGGTTTCGTCTCGCTTGCACCACCAATTCTCATCGAGGCGGTCGCCGGTCTGGCACTGATCGGAGCCTTTTCCGGTTCGGCTGTTGCAGCCTTCAAGGATGTCGAAACGCGCGAGGCGGCCGCCGTGACCTTCCTCTTGACGGCATCGGGTGTTTCCTTTGCAGGCATTTCCGGTGCCTTCTGGGGGCTGATCGGCGGTGGCATGATCCTGGTACTGCTGCGGGTGGCAAGGGCGCGCGCATGAGGCGCTCATATTTCCATGGCTGTTTCCGCGGCTCCAAAGCCTCCCGTTGCGGCAAATGACATGCTTGCCCTTCCGCTTCTTCTTGGCTATAGACGATTCCATGAAGATTTCGGGCGACATCAATTCGACTTCATTCGCCGCTGGCCGCATGTGCGCCGGCGTGCCGACACTCGCCCTAAACTCGCTTCTCCTTCTTATCCGCGGTTGCCGGGTCCATTGAGGAGCGCCCGGCGGCCGGAAAGCCGCGTGGCGACAGCTCCTCTGACATCCTGAATTCAACTAAATTGACCCGAAAGGGTTTCCGTATTTGCCGTCGCAAATGAGCCGACGATGCGCTATGAGCGCCTTGCATTGCGGGAAGAGGAAGAGACGAAGACAATGATTTTGAAGAACCATTCCGTCAAACAGGGCATGCCGGACGCCGAACAGAAATATCGTCCCTATCCGCAGATCGATATTCAGGACCGCACCTGGCCGTCAAAGACCATCACCAAGGCGCCGATCTGGTGCTCCGTGGATCTGCGCGATGGCAATCAGGCGCTGGTCAACCCGATGGGGCATGACCGCAAGGAACGCATGTTCAAGCTGTTGCTGGACATGGGTTTCAAGGAAATCGAGATTGGCTTTCCCTCCGCATCGCAGACCGACTTCGACTTTGCGCGCTGGTGTGTGGAGCAGGGCGGGGTACCCAAGGATGTGTCCTTGCAGGTGCTGGTGCAATGCCGACCGGAACTGATTACCCGCACGTTCGAGGCGCTGGAAGGCGCTCACAAGCCGATCATCCATTTCTACAATTCCACCAGTGAGTTGCAGCGCCGCGTGGTGTTCGCCAAGGATGTGGCCGGGATCAAGCAGATTGCCGTCGATGCAGCCAAGATGATCACGGACATGGCGGAGAAGGCAGGCGGCGGTTTCCGCTTCCAGTATTCCCCGGAAAGCTTCACCGGTACGGAACTGGACGTGGCTTTGGAGATTTCCAATGCGGTCATCGATATCATCAAGCCCACGCCGGACAACAAGTTGATCCTCAACCTGCCGTCCACGGTGGAGATGTCGACGCCGAACATTCATGCCGATCAGATCGAGTGGATGTGCCGCAATATCGACAACCGCGAAAACGTGATAATCTCGCTCCATCCGCATAACGACCGGGGCACCGGCATTGCAGCGACCGAACTGGGTCTGATGGCGGGTGCCGACCGCGTCGAGGGCACGCTGTTTGGCAATGGGGAGCGAACCGGCAATGTCGATATCGTCACTCTGGCGCTCAACATGTACACGCAAGGCGTCGATCCGGAACTGGATTGCTCCGATATCGAGCGCATCAAGGCCGTTTACGAATATTCCAACCAGATGGTCATTCCCGAGCGTCATCCTTATGTGGGCGAACTGGTCTATACGGCCTTTTCCGGCTCGCATCAGGACGCGATCAACAAGGGCATGAAGGCGATCAAAAAAGCCAATTCCCCTGTCTGGGAAGTGCCTTACCTGCCGATCGATCCGCAGGATGTGGGGCGCACCTATGAGGCGATCATCCGGATCAATTCGCAATCGGGCAAGGGCGGCATCGCCTATATCCTGAACGAGGATTACGGCATCAACCTGCCACGCGGGATGCAGGTCGAGTTCCGCGAGGAAATCCAGCGGATTACCGATGAAGAGGGTGTGGAGCTTCCGTCCAAGCGCATCCATGAGAAGTTCATCGAGCATTATGTCACCCAGCCGGAAGGCCGCATCAAGTTTGTCGATCACCACACCTATCCAGCCGGTGCCGACAAGAAGGGCGTCAGGGTGGTTGCCGCCGAGATTACCGACAACGGTGAGACAAAGAGGATCGAGGGGACCGGCACAGGCCCTATCGACGGCTTCATCAATGCGCTGTCTGCCTATCTCGGCATCGAGCTTTCGGTGGCTGATTATTCCGAGCACTCATTGCAGCATGGCTCCAACGCATCTGCCATCGCCTATGTCGAAGTCGAGCATGGGGGCGGCAAGCTGTTCGGTGCCGGCATCAACAGCAATATCGTGTCGGCCTCGCTCGAAGCCATCGTTTCGGCTGCCAACCGGGTTCTGGACAAGAAGATGGCCTGATCCATGGCGCTTGATGCCGTCATTTCCGGCAATCTGACAGCATCGCCGCCGCTTGTGCTTCTACACGGTTTTGGCGGCGGTGCCTATATCTGGAAAGCGGTGATGGCGCAGTTGGACGGCGTTTGTCCAGTGATTGCCTATGACCTGCCGGGCCATGGCGGCTCCATTGGCGATGCCGGCACCGGCGGGGCCGGGCGGATGGCAAAATCCGTCATTGCCGATCTCGATCGGCGCGGCGTGGAGACATTCCTCGTCGCCGGTCATTCCATGGGTGGAGCGCTGGCGGCGATCATTTGCTTGCGCCATCCGGAGCGGGTGGTAGCCGCGAGCCTGCTGGCGCCGGGGGGAATCGGTGCTTCAATCCATCACCGTGCCTTGAGAGTTTTTGCCAAGGCGCAGACGACTGGTGAAATGCGGCAGGCGATGGTGGCGATGGCTGGGCCTCACGCGCCTGTCTCGCCCGAAGCGGTTGAACACGCTCTGGCCAGCCATCGTCTTCCGGGCGGTCGAGAGGCCCTGACCACTGTGCTGGATGCGATCCTGACCCGCAGCGCCGACGAAATCGTGCAGGGCAGGTTGCCGATGGACGAGATCGCGACACTGCCGATGCCGGTTCAAGTGATGTGGGGCGATCAGGATGGCATTTTACCGTTTGCACAATCTGCCAATCTGCCGGGCAATGTCGTGCTAAAGCGCATCGTGGGCGCAGGGCATATGTTGGTGGATGAATGTCCGGTTGAGGTGTCAAACCTGCTGCGCGATATGGTGTCGCGCGGTCGGATCCCTCGGTCTTCAATTTCAGTCAGAGACTGAAATCCTGACGACAGGTGATCTCCATGCCGCTTGCCTTGGCGTTCAGGCTGTGGCGGTCGAGGTGAAGCTTCCAGGCGCCTTGTTGGCCGGAGATGGAAAACAGGTTGAAGGCCGCTGGCGGTTTGGTGGCACCGGGACCTTGCGAGGCGGACGCTATGCCGACCACGGGCACATTGCGGTCCCGGGTCTGCAGATAGTTGATCGTGTTCAAATGCGTATGGCCATGTAGCACAAGCTCAGCGCCACCGGTTGCAATGGTTGCGGCAAAGCGGCGAATGCCGATCATGCGCTTGTGCGGCGTGGTCGCTCCGCGGATCGGCGGGTGGTGGATCAGCACGACGCGAAACAGACCTTCCTCGCCGGCTGCCTTCAACAGATCGACGGTCTCGCGCGCCTGGCGCGAGCTGAAATAGCCGCTCGCGGAAAAGGGAAGGGTGGCATTGGAGGTGGAACAGCCGATCAGCGCCACCGGGCCGCGACGCGTGATGGTCGGAAACAGCCTGTGCTCCTTGTCGAAGATCAGCGGATCATTGTCGCCGCGGACAAAATCATACCAGGCAGCCAGCGCCTTGTCGCGCGCGCCGGGGACATAGGCGTCGTGATTGCCAGGCACCAATGTGGTTTTGACGGGATCGCAGGTGAGCTTCAGCCAGTCTGCTGCGGCGCGGATTTCGATGCCGGTTGCCAGATTGACCAGATCGCCGGTGATCGCCAGATGGTCGGGCGTGTGCTGGTTCACACCCGACATCATCAGCTCCAGCGCATTGGAGAAAAGATGCTTGCGCCGGTTGCGGTGCCAGTTCACATATCCGGTGATACGCTTGGAGGCCAGTTCGCGAAGCGTCAGCTTCGGCAGGGGGCCAAGATGGACGTCGGATATGTGGGCGAGCTTGAACATGGTGCTTTTCTTAGAGGCCTGCATGCACGGGAGCAAGCACGTTGAGTGACATGAAACCCAACGCGGAGGTGCCACACGGTGTTCCTCGGCTCATTTTGAAGCTCATTCACAGCTATTTTGCCTTGTCTCGCGGGATGACCATGGGCGTGCGGGCTGCCTGCTTCGACGATCGGGGACGGATTTTTCTGGTGCGCCATTCCTATGTGCCGGGCTGGTATATGCCGGGCGGCGGAATCGAGCGGGGCGAGACCGCGCGCGGTGCGCTGGTCAAGGAGTTGCGGGAAGAGGGCAATCTGGAAATCCTGGGCGAGCCGCAGATGATCCACGTCTATTACAACCGCAGCGCCTCAAAGCGCGACCACGTGATCTTCTACCGGGTGAATGTGCGCCAGAGCGCCGAACGATTGCCGGATCATGAGATTGTGGAATGTGGGTTTTTCGATCTCGATGCGTTGCCGGAGGGCACGACGGCGGCAACGCGCCGCCGTCTGAAGGATTTGCAGGCCGGTGTCAGGCCCGACGATATTTGGTGATTTCGAGCGCTTCCGAAAGCTTGTCGCGACCATGCGGCCGGTCGAAATCGAGTTCGGGACCAACCGGTACCACGCCTGACGGATTGATCGTCTTGTGGCTACGGTAATAGTGGTTCTTGATGTGGTCCATGTGCACGGTCTCGGCCACGCCCTTTACCTTATAAAGGTCGCGCATATAGGCTGACAGCGCCGGGTAATCGGCAATCCGGCGTATATTGCACTTGAAATGTCCAACATAGACGGCATCGAAGCGTATCAGCGTGGTGAACAACCGCCAGTCGGCCTCGGTCAGGCGCTCACCCAGCAGATAACGCTTTGAGGTCAGCCGCTCTTCCAGCCAGTCGAGACTTTCGAACAGAGGCGCGACTGCTTCCTCATAGGCTTCCTGGGTGGTGGCAAAGCCCGCCTTGTAGACGCCGTTGTTGACGGTGTCGTAGACGCGCTTGTTGACCTCGTCGATTTCCGCCTGCAGCTCTTGCGGGTAATAATCGTCGCTATTGCCGGTAATCGCGTTGAAGGCCGTGTTCAGCATGCGGATGATTTCGGCTGATTCATTGGAGACAATGGTGTTGGTCTTCTTGTCCCACAGAACAGGCACGGTCACGCGGCCGCTATAGGCAGGCTCGGCGCGCAGATAGACTTCGTATAGGAAATCGGAGTTGAACAGGTCGTCGCCGGTGGCGCCGTTGCCCTTTTTAAACTCCCAGCCATTTTCCAGCATCAGCGGATCGACGACCGACACGGAAATGTGGTCTTCCAGGTTTTTGAGGGCGCGGAAGATCAGTGTGCGATGTGCCCAGGGACAGGCATAGGATACATAGAGGTGGTAGCGACCAGACTCCGCCTTGAAGCCGCCAGTGCCGGAGGGACCTGCCTCGCCATCGGCTGTCAGCCAGTTGCGGAAACCGGATTCACTGCGCTTGAAATGTCCCTTGGTCGACTTGGTGTCGTACCAGATGTCCTGCCATTTTCCGTCTACGAGCCTTCCCATGGGAGTTTCCTTCCGGTTGTTCTGTTGTTTTGCTATGCTCTCAAAAATAAGGCGCTGGCTCAGGAAAGCGAGGGGCGTAACTATGAACAGTGCGTTTTCCGTTGGACGGCAGGAAAATTTGCTGGTATCGAGGCCTTCACTTTTTCGATGGAAGCGACCCAATGACCGTATTCAGGACCCTTCGACGACGCTGATGCTTTGAGAACGCCACCCGCGCGTTGCATCCGCCTGTCGTCTTGTTTGTCCTGATATTTACGGTCTCGCTCATGAACACCCACAGCCTTGTCTACCTCACCGAGGATGCGTCGCATGACGACGTCATCGAGATTATCAATGAAGAAGCGTTCGGCCCCGGCCGGCACACGCGGGCTGCGGCGCGCATTCGTGAGCAGGGGCCGCATGACCGGTCGCTCTCCTTCGTTTGCGCCGATCACGGCGAGACGATCGCATCGGTGATCATGACGCCGGTGATGGCGGGGGCCGTGAAAGGCCATCTTCTCGGGCCGCTCGCCGTTCGGCCCTCCCACAAGAATATGGGCATTGGCCGCGAACTGGTGCGTATTGCCATCGAGGCTGCCCGGCGGGCCGGCTCCGAAGCCGTGATCCTGATCGGGGATCCGCCCTATTACATGCCGCTCGGTTTTGAAAAGGTCGGCTGGAAGGCGCTTGATTTTCCAGGTCCGGTCGACCCCGGCCGGGTGCTGGTGGTACCGATCGGCAATGATGTGCATGCACGGTTGAAGGGCGTGATTGCCTGGAGGCCGGACGCGCATGCCCGCGCATCGCAGATGACAACGGGGAGACGCGCGGTGATCGACGCGCCGCTAGAACTTCTTCTTGAGCCAGGTCAGTGACGAGCCCTTGGAAAATCCGTCCAGCGTGCTGAAAGCCTCATAGCCCTGCCGTTCGTAAACGCGGCGGGCGATGGGGTTGAGCGTGTCGATATAGACGCCTGTGCAACCGCGATCCTTCGCCTCCTCTTCGGCCATCCGCAACATCTTGCCGGCCAGTCCCTTGTCGCGCAGATGGTCGGGCACGAATAAAAGCTCGATATAAAGCCAGCCGCGGCCGATATAGCCAATCAGCCCACCCTCGGTCTCACCCTCTTGATCCTTCAACGGAATATAGATCTCGCCGCGTGAACTCTCGCCGAGGATCTCGTTGTTATAGTCCAGCAATTCCGCAAGGATCGCCTCGCGGTCTTCATCGGGGACTGTGTGGGTGAGGGTAAGTTTGGGCTGCATGGGGGAGGTGTAGGTGGTTTTGGAATGGGTGTCGAGGTGGGGAGAGGTTGATAATGAGGCACCGGTGTTTGGAGTGCTTGCGTCATCGAAGCGGTGAGCTGGTGTTCTTCAGCAGGCGAGGTCCAATATGAGCAGGATCACGCGCCAGGCGAGGGCAAAAAGCAGGATCAGCAGCATCCAGTTCGGCATGAGCCGCGACATATCCTGCAGGGTTCGGGCGCGTTTACGCAGCATGGTGACGTCGGATTCTGGCGCGCCTTGGCGTTCAAGACGGTCGGAGCGAAGCTCGGCGAACCGGGACAGGCCCAGGTGCACCGCAGCCCAGATTGCGGGCAGCATTACCAGCAACGAGGCGAGAGCTTCAGCGTTGGTCATTTCCGCTCGGTCACCTTCAACTCGATGTCGAATCCCAATGCTTCGGCCAGTGCGTAAAGGCGCCAGAGTGTCGGACCCGAGACCGATTTCCCATTTGCCGTGCGTGACAAAGCGGCATGATCATAGCCGAAACGGGCATCGATTTCCCGACCGCTCAACCCGCTATCGCGGAGCATGGAGGCAAGTGCCTGCGCACCTGCGACACGGGCCACATCCTTTCCGATGCCGTCGAACATCGCCTTGCGTTCATCTGGCGACATCGTGTCGAACATCGCGTCGAACCGCGTTTTGTCACCTGGCGCCATAAGCGCCTTGGCGGCACCCTTTTCCGGCGCGGCGTCCTTTTCGGCATAGAAGGTCGTTGCGGCGGTTTTTGCTACAGCATCTGCGTAAGGCATCTACGCCTCCTTTGTTCTGAAGGACACATCAAGTGTTGTCTTTCAAGACAACAGATAGAGGATGTTGCCTTGCAAGTCAACATTACGTGCGGAGCGCACGTGCCGCGGCAATGACCTCTTTTGCTGTTTCGACGGACCGCAAGGTGTAAAGCAGGCCGGAAATGTGGGTCTTGTCGCCGATCCCGAAGACCACAAGACGGGGCGACGGTAGCAAAGTGAAGAGAACCGCGCAGTGCAGATCTTCCAGGCGAGCATCGTAGCGCGTGAAATACCCTTCAGGATCCTGGTCCGAAAGCTGGGCCAGGCCGGCGAATGAGAGGCAGTCTCCCTGGTCGCGGTGGTCAAGGTCACTCAGGAAGGCACCGAACATCTGTGGCGGGTAAATGGACCTGGAATGTGCAGGCTCTTGCAGGTGGCTCAAGCCGAGCCACTCGCCGTTCTGGCAGATCTTTCCGATCTGCAGAAGACGGCGATGGATTCGCTGAAAGGCTGCTTCCTTCACTGATTTTCTCTTCGGGCCGAGCTTGTCGAGCCCCGGAGGGCCGTCAGTGAAGCCGCTCGTGAAATGAACAACCAATGTCTTCATGCGCGCCTCCCACTCCCCAATCAACTCCATCAAGCACCATTCAGACGCATCTATCAACTATCGCGGGAAGAAATGTGGGGCGCACGCAAGGTTGAGGTGGGTGAACATCGTGTAATTCGCATTACTGGCAGACGTGGAGCAGACGCGCCCTTGGGACCATCACAGTATTGGAAAACGTGTTTCCTCCGTTTGCCGAGGAGTGCCGGTTCGGGGGCCGGAAGTAAACAACGGTACCGCACAGAGTGGCGTATTCACTCCACGCCCAAGGCCCATTACCGCCCCTCACGCCACCACATCGCGGAGATCGCCAGCAGCAGTACGCCGAGTCCTGCAAATCCTGTAAACAGAGGGAGCGTATCGACGCTTTTCAGCACGGTTTCGTCGGTCATGCGTACGGTGAGGCGGCGGTTGTCGGCCACGCGGACCTGGCCGCGGACGGGCAGGATGTCGGGGAGGCGCAGGCCGCCATTGCCATTGTCGAGGCGGGTGGTAATGCCGCGTGTTTCCTCGCCGATGGGCTTCAGGCTGTCGGTGGTGGAGACCATGGCCTTGAATTCGGGTGCATCCACCGCGCCGACATGGACGAGCGCGGAGAAATCGCCGTTGGTGACGGTGAAGAGGCCTGTTTCTTCCATGCGGCGTTCGGCGGTAAACAGGCCGGGCTCGGTTTGCGCCAGCTGCACGGTCTCTGTGCGGCCCGAGGGATATTCGATTGTTGCTTCGCCCGGATCGTCGCCAATGGTCTGGCGGTGGATTTCCAGCCTTCGGCCATTGGCCCTGGCGGTCAGCGCCTCTTCCTCGAGCTCCGGTTCCTTCATCAGCCAATGGGCGATGCGGCGATAGAGCGAGACATGCGGGCCACCGCCTTCGAAGCCACGTGCCCACAGCCAGCCCTGATCGGACAGCAACATGGCCACACGGCCCTTGCCTTCGCGATTGAGCACCAGAAGCGGGCGATCGTCCGCCGCCGTCATGACCGTTTCGCCGCCCGGTTGGACAACATCGACGCTGCGGAACCAGCGACCCCAGTTTGGCGGCTCGGCAGCCGATCCATCCAGTCCCCGGGTGACCGGGTGGCGTTTGCCGATATCCGACAGGCGCGGATAAAATCCGGCCTGGTGGACATCCCCGGTGGGGGCGGCCGGCAGCACATTGGACAGCGGCGTGATGGCGATGGAATCCTCGCCGGCATGTTCCGGTCCTGCCGCGATCAGCAGCGCGCCGCCATTTCGCACATATTCAGCGATATAATCGTAATAGAGGATCGGCAGCACGCCGCGATGCTGGTAGCGGTCGAAGATGATCAGGTCGAAATCGTTGATCTTTTCGACGAAGAGTTCGCGGGTGGGAAAGGCGATCAGCGATAATTCGTTGATCGGTGTGCCGTCCTGCTTTTCCGGCGGGCGAAGAATGGTGAAGTGCACCAGATCGACCGAGGCGTCGGATTTCAACAGGTTGCGCCAGGCGCGCTCGCCGGCATGGGGTTCGCCCGACACCAGCAGCACGCGCAGGTTCTGGCGAATGCCCTCGATCAGGTGAATGGCGCGGTTATTGGCCTCGGTGACTTCGCCGGGCAGGCCGTCGACATCGAATTCCAGCACATTGTTTCCGCCGCGTGGCACCTTGAAGGAAAAGGGCGTTTCCTCGCCGGGGATCGCCTGCAAGGTGCCGGCCGGTTCGCCATTGATGCGGGCGGTCACAGTTGAGGGCGCCGTGTCGGGTGTACCGTCGTCGAAGACGCGCAGCGTCAGCTCCTGATCCTCGCCGACAATGCCGAAGCGGGGTGCGCGCACGACTTCGATGCGCCGGTCGGTTTCGCCTTCGCGACCGGTGATCAGGCCATGAACAGGAGCGTCGAAGCCGAGCGCATGGGCATTGGCGGGAATGTCATGGATCTGACCATCGGTAACGAAGACAGCACCGCCAACACGCGCCGGCGGAACATCGGCGATGGAGGCCGACAGGGCCTCGAACAACCGTGTGGACGGCGTGTCGGAATCTTGCGCGCCTGTGACCTCGACAATGCGCGGCTCGATCTGGGGAAAGCGGGCAAGGCGTTCCTGCAGACCTTTGAGCGCCTCGTCGGTCATGGCTATGCGCTCTGGCGTATCCTGGCTCTGGCTGCGGTCGATGATGACGGGCAGAACGGTGGACAGAGCCTCGCGGTTTTCGTTGAGCACGACCGGATTGGCAAGCGCCAGCAACAGGGCTGCGAATGCTGTAAGGCGCACAACCGTGCCGCGGATATGCGAGCGCAGGCCGGCCAGCGATATCAGAATGCCAAGGACTGCAAAGACGGCCAGAGCCGACCAGGGCAGGAACGGGGAGAATTCGATTGTCATTGCGCCCCCTTACTGGCCAAGCCGTTCGAGGAGAGCGGGAATGTGCACCTGGTCTGCCTTGTAGTTGCCGGTCAGCATATACATCATGATGTTGACGCCGGAGCGGTAGGAGAGTTCGCGCTGGCGTTCACTTGCGGGAACGGTCGGCAACAGCGGTGCCCCCTGATCATCAACGGCCCAGGCGCCCATCATGTCGTTCCCGGTAATCATGATTGGTGTCACGCCGTCCCCCGAGGAGGAAAGGGCGGCATTGGAGTTGCGCGCTTCCTGCCGGGCCTCGACCCAGAGTGGGCCATCATTGTAGCGACCGGGGAAATTGTTGAGCAGATAGAAGGAGCGGGTCAAAACGTGGTCTGACGGCACGGGCTCCAGCGGGGGGATGTCCATATTGGCAAGGATGGCGCGCAACCGGTCGCCATTGGCACTCGATCCGCCACCGCCGTTTAAAGAGCTGAACTGGTCGCGGGTGTCGAAGAACACCGTGCCGCCGGAGCGCATATAGGCGTCGATGCGGCTGATGGCGGCAGCAGTCGGCATGGGCGCGGTTGCGGAAATGGGCCAGAAGATGATGGGATAAAAGGCAAGCTCGTCCCTGGATATATCGAGTGCGACCGGTGCCGAGGGTTCCAGCGTGGTGCGATAGGTGAGGAAGTCGGTGAGCCCGATCAGGCCGCGTTCGGACAGGCGATCCACATCGTCTTCGCCGGTAATCACATAGGCGAGACGGGTGTTGTCGAGATGTTCGATGAACTGCTGGTCGCCGGGGCGGCTGTCGTCTGCAAGGCCCACATCCGGGCGCATGGCCAGCACGACGGCAAGGCCGATCATGGCAGCCGTTGCCGCAGACGAGCGCGCGCGGCGCGAAAAGGCGCCGCCCATGAACAGGACGATGATGCCGTCCGCCAACAACAGCAGGAGAGCGAGCATGAACAGATAGGGCTTCAGCGGCGTGGTGACGGCGCCAATCAGCGGTGCGTTGGTCAGGGGCATGGAGGCAGCAGTGTCAAGCGGGCGCAGAACGGTTGCAGGTGCCAGAAGGTTGAGCGCGACAAAGCCATCCTCGCTGCCATAGAGGCCCGGAGGATTGTCGATCGTGGCTGCTACCGGGCGGTTGGTTCCGGTCTCGATCGGGCGGGCGCTTGCGGTTTCAGCGGTCAACGCACCGCGTTCGTCGAGGAGCCGGTAAGGCGGCAGGCTCTCGGCCCTTGCGCCATTGTCGCTGACGCTGGCGGTCGCGTTGGACAGTTGCACGATCCGCCGCAGCATTTCGACGAATTCTCCGGAGATCGGCAGGTTGGACCAGGTCGCCTCAGCGGTGACATGAAAGAGAACGATGCGGCCACGGCCCGTTTCGCGGGTGGTCACCAGCGGCGTGCCATCTGCAAGGCTTGCCCATGTGCGTTCGGCCAGATCCGGCGTCGGCTCGGCCAGTACCTGACGGCGTACCAGCACGCCCTCCGGCTGATCCATGCCGGCAAAGGGGCCGAAAGCGGGGAAGTCAGCCAGCGGCTGCGGCTCGGCCCAGGAAAGCGCTCCCCCCAATTCGCGTTCGCCCTGACGCAGGATCACCGGCACCAGCGGATCGTCGCTTGGCGCGGCTGCCAGCCGCGGTCCGGCAAAGCGGATCAGCGTGCCACCATTTTGCAGCCATTTCTGCATGGGTTCATACACATTTTCCGGCAGACGTCCGATATCGGCCATGACGATGGCGGATGGGTTCTGCTGCAGGACTTCCGGAATGGAGACGGCGAGGTCCGGCACACCGGGCTGTATCAGGTCGGCATAGGGCTGAAGTGCGCGCTGGATATAATAGAGCGGTGCCAGCAAGGGCTGAAAATCATCGCTGCTGTCGCCGGTCAAGAGTGCCACCCGGCGGCGGCGGAAGCCATCGTCGAGCAGATGGACTGCACCGGCGCTGGAAACGCCTGCGACCGAAAGGCGGGCGAAATCATTGCGCAGCTCGAAGGGGGCTTCGATCTTGCCTGATGCGGTGGACTGTCCGCTTGCAAATTCGACCGTGCCCGAGGCGATCTGGCGGCCCTGGCTGTCCAGCGCATCGACGTTTATCCGCTGGGCGCCACCGCTGTTGAGGCGCGTGGCGGTGACATCAAGGCTGTCTGCTTCGTTGAGGGCACCGGTAATGGCCAGTGCTGCGCTGCCATCGCCTTCGATGAGGCGCAGTTCGTGTGGGGACAGGTCGGCCAGCCGGCTTACTGTTTTGTCGTCATCGCCCACGGCCATGCCATCCGACAGGAAGGCCAGCGTTCCGGGGCGGGTACCCTGAAGGGCTGCTTCCAGCGCTGTGACGGCACGGTCGCGGTCCACCTGCAACGGGTGCGGGCGGGCGGCGGCGAGTTTGTCGCGGGCGATGGCGGCGCTCGACGGCGTTGCATCGTTCAGGCGATCGGCGGTGAGGACGATGGAAACCGGCATGTCGCGGCTTTCGGCATCGTCGACCAGCGCCTGGGCCGTGCGCATGCGCCGATCCCAGTCTTCCGCCGTTGCCCAGCCATTGTCCATGACGATCGCCAGCGGTCCATCGGTGGAGAGCGCATCATTGCGCGGATTGAGGATCGGGTCGGCCAGCGCAAAGATGATGACGGTTGCAAGTGCGATGCGCAGAAGGGTTAGCCACCAGGGGCTCTTGGCCGGCGTTTCCTCGCGGCGCACAACGTGAGCGAGGATCTTCAGCGGTGGAAAGACCTCATGCCTGGGGCTTGGCGGGGTGAGCTTCAGCAGCCACCAGATCAGCGGCAGGGCGGCCAGTGCCGCAAGGGCTGCCGGAAATGCGAAGGCGAATGGCAGGCCACTCATCGGCTACTTCCCCGCTCGCTGCCCGGTGCCATGCCGGAGAGATACATATGCACAGCCACCAGCGCCTGCGAGGCAAGCTGGTCGGTACGGTGGGGCACGAAGCTCCAGCCCTGTCGGCGCAATGCCTCGCCCAGCGCATCGCGGCGGGCGAGATAGGCCGTGCGGTATTCTTCGCGAATACTTTCGGCGCGTCCTGACACGAGTTTCTGGCCTGTTTCTGGATCGATAAATTCCGTACGGCCGCTATAGGGGAAGTCTTCTTCCGCCGGGTCGGCAATCTCCACCACATGACCGCGCAGGCCCCGGCGGCCAAGCGGTGCGATTTTCTCCATGATGGTGTCGGCGTCATCGAGAAAGTCGCCGATCAGCACTACATCGCTCAGTCCGCGGATCATGACGGTATCCGGCATTCCCGTGGTCAAAGGCGCGTGGATCAGTGCCGTCGCCAGTCGTTCGGCTGCGTTGCGCGCCGAGACCGGCTCCATGATGCCAGGGCAGCCAATGCGTTCGCCCGAACGGGCCAGAATTTCGGCAAGCGCCAGCATCAGCACCAAGGCGCGGCTTTCCTTGGAAACGTCGGCAAGCGTCGATTTGTACATCATCGACGGAGACATGTCGGCCCAGAGCCAGACCGTGTGGGCCGCTTCCCATTCGCGGTCGCGGACATAGACATGGTCGTCGCGGGCCGACCGGCGCCAATCGATGCGCGACAGGCTTTCGCCTTCGGTGAAGGGGCGGAACTGCCAGAAATTTTCGCCGATGCCGCGTTTGCGGCGACCATGCCAGCCGGCAATCACGGTATTGGCGATGCGTCGCGCCTCGACCATGCAATCCGGCACAAGGATTGCGCGCTGACGCGCTCTGGCGAGCGCATCGCGTCCGGGTGTCTGCTCGACGATCTGGCCGATTGATGCCATGTCCGTCTACCTTGCTTCCTGTTTCAGCTGACGCGCTTGACAAGGCCGGCAATCAGGTCGCGCACCGACATGCCTTCGGCGCGGGCGGCGAAATTGAGGGCCATGCGGTGTTGCAAAACGGGTTCGGCGAGTGCGCGCACGTCATCGATCGATGGTGCAAGACGGCCCTCGTAAAGCGCACGGGCACGCACGCACAACATCAGTGCCTGACCGGCGCGGGGACCGGGACCCCAGGCGACATGCTTGTCGGTTTCTTTGTCGCCCTGGCCGGGGCGTGCGGCGCGCACGAGGGTGAGAATATAGTCGACCACGGCATCGGAGACCGGCATCTGGCGGATGAGGCGCTGGATCTCCAGAAGACGCTCCGAGGTGATGACGCTCTGGGCCTCGACGTCGACCATGCCGGTCGTATCGAGCAGGATCTGGCGCTCGGCATCGCGTGCCGGATAGCCGACATCGACCTGCAACAGGAAGCGGTCGAGCTGGGCTTCCGGAAGCGGATATGTGCCTTCCTGCTCAAGCGGGTTCTGAGTCGCGAGCACGTGGAAGGGGGCCGGCAGATCGTAGCGCTGGCCGGCAATGGTAACGTGATATTCCTGCATTGACTGCAAAAGGGCCGACTGCGTGCGCGGGCTTGCGCGGTTGATTTCGTCTGCCATCAGAAGCTGGGCGAAGATCGGTCCCTTGACGAAACGGAAGGAGCGCCGGCCGGTTTCGTCCTGATCCATGACCTCGGTGCCGAGAATGTCGGATGGCATCAGATCCGGCGTGAACTGGATACGGTTGGCATCGAGGCCAAGCACGGCGCCGAGCGTTGTCACAAGCTTGGTCTTGGCAAGGCCCGGAACACCAACCAGCAATGCATGGCCGCCGGACATGATGGCCAGCAGGGTGTTTTCCACCACTTGCTCCTGGCCGAAAATGACCTTGGAGACTTCCTGGCGAATGCCGGCGATATCGGCAAGGGCAAGTTCTGCCGCCTCGACTGCGGCTTTCTCGTCCAGGACGTCCGGCGTGGTAATCATCCCCATTGGCTCTACTCCATCTGGTTGGCGTCGCTTCCGGCGAATCAGGCCGGCTATTCGTTTTTCACCGGCTAAGTTAGCTTATCCTCGGGGCGACGGCTGACAAGCGCGTTTCGAATGACTATCTCGTGAGGGACAACCGTTAGTGAGCAACCGGGACACAAAGATGGCAGCCGAGACCCTGAAAGCGACGAAAGATGCCGGCGATCTTGCCGCGATGATTTCGCGCGCGGCAGAACAGAGCGGCGGAAATAAGCGTGGACTTCCGCCCATCGATCGTTGGAATCCGCCCTTTTGCGGCGATATCGATATGGAGATCAGGGCCGATGGCACCTGGTTCTATATGGGGACGCCCATCGGACGGGCACCCCTTGTGCGATTGTTTTCGACCGTGTTGCGCAAGGATGAGGACGGAAAGACCTATCTCGTAACTCCTGTGGAAAAGGTTGGCATACGCATCGCTGACGCGCATTTCATCGCTGTTGAAATGGGCGTGTCAGGTGAGGGCACCGGACAGGTTTTGTCCTTCCGGACCAATGTCGGCGATGTGATCGAGGCCGGCCCGGATCATCCGCTACGCTTCGTCATGCAAGGCGAAAACAGTGAGTTGAAGCCCTATCTTCACGTCCGCGGGCGGCTGGAGGCACTGGTGTCTCGAGCGGTCATGTACGATCTCGTCGAACTGGGCGAGACCATCGATGTCGACGGCGTCGACATGTTTGCGGTGCGTTCCGGCGGTGCCGTGTTCCCGGTGATGCCGGCAAATGAACTGGACGTGCTTTCTAGATGAGTGAGAGCGGTCTTTTCTCCGCGAGGGAATTCAGGGCACGCGCCATCAACCAGATGGGCGGGCCTGTCGAGGATGCCTGGCGCGATCACGGCGATCATCTTTTGAACCCGCAAAGCATTCGCGAGATCGAAGGTATCCGGTTGAAGGACGCAGCGGTTCTGATCGGGATCGTTGACGATGGTGATGGCGAAGACGCCAAGGTGATCCTGACGCAGCGAACATCGACGCTGCGCAAGCATTCCGGCCAGATTGCCTTTCCCGGTGGCGGCATCGACGAGGAGGATGCGACACCGGAGGTCGCGGCATTGCGCGAGGCTGAAGAGGAGGTCGGGCTTCATCCGTCCTTCGTCGAGACCGTCGGACGGTTGCCGCTCTATCTGTCGGGAACCGGTTTTCGTATTCAGCCGGTGCTGGCGGTGGTGCAACGCGGCTTTACCATCACGCCCAATCCAGACGAAGTGGACGAGGTGTTCGAGGTGCCGTTATCGTTTCTGATGAACCCGCACAATCACCGGCGCGACAGTCGGATGTGGCAGGGAAAAGTCCGTCATTTCTATACCATGCCCTATCATGACTATTATATCTGGGGCATTACCGCGGGCATTCTGCGCACGCTCTATGAAAGGCTCTACGCATGACCAATCTCTCGGCCCAGCCATGGTTCAACGAGCCTTCGCTGCGCAAGGTGCTCGCATTGTTGAACGAGGATGGTGGTGAGGCCCGGATCGTGGGTGGTGCCGTGCGCAACAGCCTGATGGGCCATGCCGTAGGCGACATCGATATCGCGACGACGCTGGTGCCGGCCGAGGTGATGGCGCGGGCGGAAAAAGCCGCGGTGAAGGCTATTCCAACCGGTATCGACCATGGAACCGTGACGCTGGTTGCCGATGGCAAGCCTTTCGAGGTGACGACGCTGCGCCGCGACCTTGCGACCGACGGGCGCCATGCAGAGGTTGCCTTCGGTGCGGACTGGAATGAGGACGCGCAGCGTCGCGACCTCACGATGAACGCGCTTTATGTCGGCGCAGACGGCGAGGTCGTCGATCTCGTGGGCGGACTGGACGACATTGGCGCAGGCAATATCCGCTTTATTGGCGATGCAGATGCACGCATTGCCGAGGACTATCTTCGGGTGCTCAGGTTCTTCCGGTTCTTCGCCTGGTATGGCTCCGGTCGTCCGGATGCCGCAGGGCTTAAGGCCTGCGCCCGTGCGCGGGATCGTCTGGGGCAGCTGTCGGCAGAACGGGTCTGGGCTGAAATGAAGAAGCTGCTCGGTGCGCGCGATCCGGGCCGTGCACTGTTATGGATGCGCCAATCCGGCGTCCTGACTGCGATCCTTCCGGAGACAGAGAAGTGGGGCATCGATTCCATCGCGCCGCTGGTGGCCTGCGAAGAGGCGCTTGGCTGGTCCCCAGATCCCATGTTGCGGCTTTCCGCGATTGTGCCGCGCGACGCGGACAGACTGGCGGCGATGGCCAGGCGGCTTCGCCTGTCCAATGCAGAGACGGCCACGCTCGACGGTTTCGCCAAGGCTCCGGACATTGCCGATGACATGAAGGAGGCGGCACTGGATCGTCTGCTTTATCGGGAAGGGCGTGACGGTATTGTCAGCCGCCTGAAACTTGCTCTTTCGTCAGCACGGGGCGGGACAGGTAGCGCCGATATGGAAAAGGTCGGTCGTTATTCCAGACTGCTCAAACGGGCTGAGGGTTTTGAACGGCCGGGCTTCCCGCTCAGCGGTGCTGATCTGCTGGAGGCGGGCTTTGCCGCTGGACCCAAAGTGGGAGCGGTGTTGAAGGCGCTTGAATCGGAATGGGTGGACAAGAATTTCAGCATTGACCGGGCGAAACTGATCGCCCGGCTGGAAGATTTTCGGGAGGAATGACGATCAGACGTCAGGCTGCATTCGCTTCATTTCTAATGCGCGCCTTGATGTTCTCGACCATATTCTCACGAATGATGGTCTCGCCATGAACGTTGCGCATGTGCTCGACAGCACGGCGCACCACTTCTGCCTCCTCGTCTGCCCGGGTGTGCCAGTCGCAACCCGGAACCAGTGAACCACATTCATATCGCTTCATAGCTTTTCTCCTCTTTGACGGGTTCAACGTCCATAGAGTCAACGCAAGCGCAGGGACGCAAGATCCCGATACTAACAAAAAATGAGGGCATCCTGAAGTTTCGGGACCCGATCTAGTCTCGCATCGCCCAGGAATGAAACACGGACGAGGTGGATGCGCGCGTTTCTCTGCGGATGATCCGTTCGGCATCATTCGCCGTTGCGCGGTCGCGCAGATCTCGCCCGGCGAGCCTCAGCTTGACCTCTTCGACATAGTAGGAGTGGGGTAGATCCATATCCCCACTTGCCCGTAGTTGCTCGGCCAGTCGGTCTATGACCTCCGGCGCGTTCATTGCGCGATCCGTTCCGCTTACGGAAATGATCCGGTCAATGCCAGTTTTCGTGCTCATGTCAGTTCTCCTCCCGACTCACATTAGAAAAATAGCATACAATGGGCTTTCACCCAAAATAGTATTCCCCGGCAATTGCGGCGTGATCAGGGCCAGCGCACCGCTGGTGGCATGGAGGAGAGGATCGAGTCGACATTCCCACCGGTTTTGAGGCCGAAAATGGTGCCGCGGTCGTAGAGCAGGTTGAACTCGACATAGCGACCGCGCCGGACCAGCTGTTCCTCGCGGTCCGCGTCGGTCCAGGGCAGATTGAAATTGGCACGCACCAGCCTTGGATAAACAAGGTTGAAGGCACGACCGACATCCTGGACGAAGGCAAGGTCCGCGTTCCAGCCGCCGGTTTCCTCCGGCGTCTGTAGCCAATCGAAGAAAATGCCGCCGACGCCCCGCGGTTCGTTGCGGTGCTTGAGGTAGAAATATTCGTCGCACCACTGCTTGTAGCGATTGTAGTCGGCGATGGCAGTGTGACGGTTACAGGCGATCTCCATGGCGCGGTGGAACAGACGCGTGTCCTGATCTTCCTGCGTACGCCGCCGATTGAGCACCGGCGTCAGATCGGCGCCGCCACCGAACCAGTTGCTGGTGGTGACGACCATGCGGGTGTTCATGTGAACGGCCGGCACATTGGGATTGACCGGATGGGCGATCAGCGAAATGCCGGAGGCCCAGAATCGCGGATCTTCCTCGGCGCCGGGGATCTGTTGGCGGAATTCCGGCGAGAATTCGCCATGGACCGTGGAGGTATGAACGCCGACCTTTTCAAAGACGCGGCCTTCCATCATCGACATGCGTCCGCCACCGCCTTCGCCATTATCGCGCTGCCAGTCCTTCGGCACGAAGCGGCCGGGGTCACGGTCCGACAGAGGGCCGGCGACTTCGTCTTCCAGGGTTTCGAAGGTCGTGCAGATGGTGTCGCGCAGGGTTTCAAACCATGTGCGCGCCGCAATCTTCTTGTCTTCGATGTCAGCCGGCAGGCCGATCGGCAGTTCTGGTCGTTCCATGTCATTCCCTGTCACGCCGAAAGCGTGGTCCTAGCGGTCGCCCCTAGCATGAGGGTTCGCTTATCAGTTCACTCTCGCCGGGACCAGCAAAAGGGCGCTTTCTTCCCCCGAAATTAGACTCGCAAATGGCGTCAGACGGCACTATTCTCAAGATGGATGAGGTTGGTATTATGGCAAGAGTACCCGGGCCACCGCCTTTTGAAGGGCTAAAACGCCGGATCTCCCGGCACAGGCTGGACGCGAGCAAGACGTCCAGCGGACATTTCGTGCGCGAGACCTTTTGCCTCGACGTGGAAGAGGCCAGAGCCAAGGCGCGCGAATGGTTCGATTGCTTTCCCAAGGCCGCTTACTGGACCGAAGTGGAGAGCTGGCGGATGCTTGAAGGCGACCGGGTCGAATTTACCATGCGCCGCCTGCCAACGGCAGATTGATGCATGCCATTGTGCATGTCGGCTCTACTTTTCAATAAATGCGTATCTGCTAAAATTTTAGCAATTCCCTAAACGGTGCGGCAAAGCCTCTCTGGCATCATGTGTGACGGTTCTAATTTAGGGCCGCTGTCGAACGTAAATGTCGGGGAGCCGCAATGACGAGTGTATCAGTCAATTCTACCGCGTCGTCCGCGCTGTCGCTCCTCACCGGTTCGAACAAGGCGCTCATCCAGTCACAGCAGCGGTTTTCTTCCGGTCTGAAGGTCAATCAGGCGTCCGACGATGCTGCCTATTGGTCGATCGCAACCTCCATGCGGTCGCAGAATCTGTCCCTGTCGTCTGCTGAAGATGCGACCGGACTTGCTGCGGCACTTTCGGACACAGCTGCTCTGGGCATGCAGGCGGCGACCGATATCGTTGGCGAAATTCAGTCGCGGCTGGTTCTGGCAAAGGCAGTGGGCTCCGACAAGACCGCCATCAATGCCGAAATCACCCAGCTCAAGGAGCAGTTGGGCACAGTCGCCAGATCCTCGTCCTTCAATGGCGAAAACTGGTTGAACCTCGATGCTGGGCAAACGCCCGGTGTCGAATCCATGGTCGCGTCCGTCAGCGACAACGGCGATGCGGGTGTCTCCGTCAACGTGATCGACTTCGATACCGCGACCTCCACCTTGATGAGTGCCGGAGATGCCAGCGACGGCATCTTGACGCGCAGCTATTCGGGAACGACCAAAGACGGTTCGTCTTATGACTATTACCTGATGGATGCCGGCTCCACGGTGCCGGCACCTGCAAGCTCGAGCGAAATCAAGCTGGATGCCAATACGACCAATGAAGAAATCGACGGTATGCTCTCTGCCGTCAACTCGATGATGTCCGGCTTGACCGATGCGGGAGCCGCCCTCGGTGCGACCAGTAATCGTATCAGCCAGAACAGTGAATTCCTGCGAGACCTTCAGGATATCACCGAAATCGGTGTCGGACGACTGGTGGATGCGGATATGGAAGAAGAAGCCGTGCGCTTCTCCGCTCAGAAGGTTCAGCAGCAGCTGCAGACGCAAGGGCTGAACATTGCCAACAACAACATGAAGTCGATGCTGACTCTGTTCATGTAACAGCTCGCATCAGGGAAAACCGGTCTGCCGCATGGCTTCGCCGGTGATCATCGCAACCGACATTGCAAGGTTGAGCGAACGCTGTCCCTCGACCATCGGGATCAATATCCTGGCGTCCGCCTTGTCATGGACAAGGTCCGGGACGCCGGCGCTCTCGCGACCGAACAGCAGAATATCATCTTCGCCATACGTGAAATCGGCATACCGGACCGCGGCCTTGGTCGAGGCAAGGATGAGACGGCGTCCGCTGGCGACGCGCCATTCCTCGAAACGATCCCAGTTGACGTGCCGGGTGAGACTGGCTGCTGCCAGGTAATCCATGCCGGCGCGTTTCAGATTGCGGTCGGAGAGGTCGAAGCCGGCAGGCTCGATGATGTCGACAGAAAGGCCAAGGCAGGCAGCAAGCCTGAGGATGGTTCCCGTATTGCCGGGAATATCCGGCTGGTAGAGGGCGATGCGGAGTTTCGTCATGCGCCTTGTTACGCGATCAGGGGTGACATCCTCAAGTCGTTGTTGCTGCCATTGCCTTTCTGTGGACTTCCGGCAACAGCTCTGCGTCGTTCAATCCGCCTGACAAACGATTGCGGCTTTTCAAATGACATGCGCGGGGATAGAAGTGCTGATCTTCAACACTCACAAAGGGAGGCTTTCGATGATCAATTCCGACTGTAAACGCCTCTCGCCGCCGGATTTTCCCAGGCTGTTGAGTTAGGCGACCTCTGGTCGTTCTCTTCCGTTTTTTCCATTGATTAGTCGCGCGGCTGATACACGGCCTCGCATATAAGACAGCCAAGGTCCGTCTTTCGTCTGCGCGTTTTTCGCATTGGCAGACTTTCTTCGAAGCGGATCCCGGTCATTTTACTGGAGCATTTTAATGTTCGCGTGGTTCGAAAATCGCATCAATCCATATCCTGCCGAGCAGCCTGACCTGCCGCCGAAGGGGCTTGTCGCGTTCTGCTGGCATTATACCAAACCGACTGCCGGCTGGCTGGTTCTTCTGGGTTTCTGCTCGATGGCGATCGCTGTCGGCGAAGTCTTCCTCTACCAGTTTCTCGGCAATATCGTTGACTGGCTGTCGACCGCCGACCGGGCAACCTTCATGCAGAATGAAAGCGGCAAGCTGTTGTGGATGGGCTTGCTGGTGCTTGTCGGCCTGCCGCTTCTGGGCGCCATGCATTCGATCACCATGCATCAGGTTCTGGCCGGCAGTTTCCCCATGATTGCCCGCTGGCAGATGCACCGCTTCCTGCTGCGGCACTCGATGACATTCTTTGCCAACGAGTTTGCCGGGCGCGTGGCCACCAAGGTCATGCAGACATCGCTGGCCGTGCGCGAATCCGTGATGAAGATCATCGACGTGTTCGTTTATGCGATCAGCTTCTTCGTCTCGATGCTGGCGCTGGTGTTTGCTGTCGACTGGCGTCTGGTGCTGCCGCTGGCGCTATGGGTCGTGTTCTATTGCCTGATCCTGTGGTATTTCGTGCCAAAGCTTCGCCAGCTGTCGAGCGAGCAGGCCGATGCGCGTTCTTTGATGACCGGTCGTATCGTCGACAGCTACACCAATATCGCAACGGTGAAGCTGTTTTCGCATGCGGGTCGTGAGGAGAGCTATGCGCGCAGCGGCATGGATGCCTTTCTCGGCACAGTCCATCGTCAGATGCGCCAGATCTCGCTTTTGAACATCGTGGTCGACATCAACAATGCCATCGCCTTGTTCTCAATTGCCACGCTCAGCATCATGTTCTGGCTGGGCGGCACGATTTCTGTCGGTGCGATCGCGATTGCGATCGGTCTTGCCATGCGTATCAACGGCATGTCGCAGTGGATCATGTGGGAAGTGTCCGGCCTGTTCGAGAATATCGGTACCGTCTATGACGGCATGGGCATGATGACCAAGCCGCACGACATCATCGATGGCGAGAAGGCCAAGGATCTCAAGGTCGACAATGGCGGCATCGTCTATGACCATGTCCGGTTCCATTACGGCAAGGACAAGGGCATCATCGAGGACTTCTCGCTGACGATCCATCCGGGCGAAAAGGTCGGTCTGGTGGGACGCTCCGGGGCCGGCAAGACAACCTTGATGAACCTGTTGCTGCGCTTCTACGATCTCGAGGCTGGGCGCATTCTTCTCGATGGTCACGACATTTCCGAGGTAACACAGGAAAGCCTGCGGTCGCTGGTGGGCGTGGTCACGCAGGATACCTCGCTGCTGCACCGTTCGATCCGTGACAACATCGCCTATGGTCGTCCGGATGCGACCGATGAGGAAGTGATCGAAGCAGCCAAGCGTGCCAATGCCTGGGACTTCATCGAGGACCTGGTCGACATGCAGGGCCGCAAGGGTCTGGACGCGCAGGTCGGCGAACGCGGTGTGAAACTCTCCGGCGGACAGCGCCAACGCATCGCGATTGCCCGTGTGTTCCTGAAGAACGCACCGGTCCTGATCCTCGACGAGGCAACCTCGGCACTGGATTCCGAAGTCGAGGCGGCGATCCAGGAAAGCCTGTTCTCGCTGATGGAAGGCAAGACCGTGATTGCGATTGCGCACCGCCTTTCGACGTTGACGCAAATGGATCGGCTGGTCGTTCTGGACAAAGGCCGGATCATCGAGACCGGTACCCATGCCGAACTGGTTGCCAATGCCAGCGTCTATGCTGACCTTTGGAACCGCCAGTCCGGTGGCTTCCTGGCCGATGAGGCAGATGCCGAGACAGCGGCGGCCGAATAAGCTTTCGCGCTCCAACAGATGAACGCCCTGCCGGTGTCAAACGGGCAGGGCGTTTTAGTTTTTCTATAGGCTAGCTGCAGAAATATCGATTGGCCTTCGGGCCGTCGTCGCTTAAGCGACGGTTCCGGGATGTTCGTCCCGCGCAATTCAGGAGCCTGATTTCATGCGGCGATATGCTGACTGGTTGTGGGGTGCCTTTGCCGGCATTCTGCTGGCCTTAATGGTGACGATCAACAGCGGTCTTGCGGCCTATACCACGCCGTTTACCGCGTCCTGGATCGTTCACGGCGTCGGCGCGCTTGCGGCCTTCTTTCTGGTATTGGGCAATCTGGCCATCGCCGGCCGGCGCGGGCCTAAGGGCGTGTCGGGACAAAGGGCACCCCTATGGTCCTATTTCGGCGGGGCTCCGGGCGCGTTCGCCGTGGCGCTGTCTTCCATTGCCGTAAATTCCGAACTGGCGCTCGCCGGCGGATTGTCACTCCTTCTCGTGGGGCAAATCCTGTTCGGTCTCCTTTCCGATGTGTGGGGACTGTTCGGGACACCGAAACGGGCGCTCAACCGCTTCGATCTGATCGCGTCTGTCTGTGTGATTGGCGGTAGTGCACTGATCATCTTCTCGGGAGGGGCGTGATGCTGTCGTCTGTCATTATCGCGCTTGCCGGAGGTGCTGCTGTCGGCATGAGCCGTTCATTGAACGGGCGTCTGACCATGGAGAGCGGCGCATTCAGTGCTTCCTTCTGGAATCACATGATCGGCTTCCTGTTGTTGTCGGTCTATATCGTCACGCTGCATCGCGAGGGCATCGCCCTTCTCGGATCGACGCCGCTCTGGGCCTTTTCCGGCGGCATTATCGGTGCGCTGTTCGTGGCGATCAGTTCCTATGTCTTTCCGCGTCTGGGCGCCAATCGCTCGGCACTTCTCATCATCGGCGGACAGATCATCACCGGGCTTGTCATTGATTATGCGAGAGGAACGGCAGGATTTCACATCGGCCAGCCGGTTGGCGTGGCGCTGATCCTGTTCGGCATTTATCTGACGCGGTTTTCAAAGTGAGCGGGCGAGATCTCGCTCCATGAGAAAAGGGGCATCGCTGCCCCTTTTCGTCGTTCCCATTTCTGGTCGTAGAGATCAGAATTCGGTCCACTCCGCCTCGATTTTTTGCGCTGCGGCGCTGCCGCCAAACGCTGAGGAGATGCGACGTCCCAGTTCGCGGGCCGGCGATGGGGCAGGGCGGCTTCCAGCCGTCGCGGTCACGGCGCTCTTCGGCGCTGTCGCTGCTCGACCGTCCAGCCTGAACTGAGCGAGCAACTGGTTGAGCGTGGCTGCCTGCTGGGCGAGGCTGTGGCTGGCTGCCGTCGACTGCTCGACCATGGCGGCATTCTGCTGTGTGCCCTGGTCCATAAGGTTGACCGCCACATTGATTTCCTGGAGGCCGGTCGATTGTTCGCGGGCCGAGGTCACGATGGCGCTGACATTGCCATTGATCTGCTGAACGTGTTCGGCAATCTCGCTCAGCGCCTCGCCGGTCTTGCGAACGAGCTGCACACCGTTGTGTACCTGAACGCCCGAGGTGGTGATCAGTGCCTTGATTTCCTTGGCGGCATTGGCAGATCGCTGGGCAAGCTCTCTGACCTCTTGCGCGACAACCGCAAAGCCCTTGCCGGCTTCACCTGCACGGGCCGCCTCAACACCGGCATTCAAAGCCAGCAGGTTTGTCTGGAAGGCAATGTCGTCAATCACGCTGATGATATTGGAGATCTCGCCGGACGACTTTTCGATCTTGTTCATTGCGTCGATGGCGTCGGCAACCACCTTGCCGGACTGTTCGGCACTGGTGCGGGTGTTGGCAACCAGCTGGCCGGCGTCTTCGGCGCGAACGGCCGAATCCTTCACCCCGGTTGTGACTTCTTCCAGGGCTGCAGCGGTCTGTTCGATGGACGACGCCTGCTGTTCAGTGCGCTTGGACAGATCATTGGCTGCAGAGAGGATTTCCTGCGCTCCGGCATCGATCCCACGCGCATTCTCACCGACTGCGCTCAAGGCCTTGTTGAGCTTGGAGACGGAGTCGTTGAAGTTGTTACGCAACTGATCGAGGCTGCCGGTGAAAGCGGTGTCGAGACGGACTGAGAGGTCGCCGTCGGAGAGCTGTGACAGCCCGTTGCCGAGTTGATCGACAGCGAACTGAATTTCGGCTGCTTCGCTGGCCTTCTGCTCCTCGCTTGCCCTGCGCTGTGTTTCGCTCATCGAACGGTTGGCTTCTGCATCGCGCTCCAGCTTGACCCGTTCGATTGCGTTTTGACGGAAGACCTCAACCGCTGCCGCCATATCGCCAATCTCGTCGGTGCGCTCGGCATAGGGGACATGGCTGTCGATGTCGCCACCGGCGAGCTTTTTCATCGCTCCCGTAATACCGTCGATCGGTTTTGCAATGCGCAAAGTGCTCATCACAGCGGCGCTGACAGAAACAGCAAGCGCGAGGAGGGCAACGACAATGGTGAGCCACTGGGCGAAGTTCGACGCTTGGTCGGCCTGCTCGGTCGCCACATCGGCCACACTGCTATTGTTCGTGATCATCTGGTCGAGAAGATCGCTCATTTCGGTCGCGGCAGTATTCATGCCACCGGTATAAAGTGTCATCACGTCCAGCAGTTTGCCGTCCGCCTTGAGCGTCACCAACTGCTTTGCAAGCACATCATAGGCGGCTGTTTTGGCGTTGAGATCGTCAATAAGGGCTTTGGTCTCTCCTCGTTTTGCTTCTGAAGCGTAGGCTGCGAAGGCCTGATCACGAGCGGCCAGCTTGTTATTGATACCTGCGGTGGCATGTTCAATTTCGTCGGGGCTGTAGGAGGCCACAAGCACGGCATAGGCGCGGCGCACTTCCGCGACAGCCAGGCGCATGTCGCCAAGCATGACGGTCTTCGGCAACCGTTCATTGGCAATTTCGTTGATGTGCGATTTCATCTGGGTGAGGGAGGACATGGCAACTCCGCCCTGAACAAGTCCGAGAATGACTGTGATGCCGAACAACAAAGGCAGCAGAATTTTTATCTTCATGAAGCGCATCGGATTTTTCCAAATTCAAAAAATACAAACTTTGAAGAAGCTGGTCACTTATGCGAATGCCGACCTGCTATCTGGTTTGGAAAATAGATTGCATACGTCCTTTAATCGTTAACAACGGACATAAAATTGCGATTTCAGGCGATGTTGTCTGAGACATTTTGATTGTGGCTCGCCGCATTAATCCGCCCGGGCTTTGTCTTGTCGTCAAAGCCGCCTATATGCATCGTCATGATCATTAAAAGCGTTGTCCGCCTCTTCGAAAACTGGATCGATCCATTCGGACATCGTGACGAATTGCAGCCACCGTCCAGAACGGCGGCGTTTGTCTGGTTTTATGTGTCCAAAGCCAAGTGGGCATTTGCCACCATGGCAGTGTTCGGCGGGGCCGTTGCCGTGCTGGAGGCAGCCCTCTTCTGGTTCGTTGGACGCCTGGTCGATATGCTCGACACTGTGCCAAAGGATGCCGGCTGGAAAGGTCTTGTCGACGCGCATGGTCCGGAATTGCTGGTCATGGGCGTGGTCGTGCTGATCGGGCGCTTCGTCGTGGTCACCATTGGCGCGCTGGTGGAAGAGCAGGCGATTGTTCTCAACTTTTTCAATCTGGTCCGGTGGCAGGCCTATGCCCATGTGGCGCGACAGTCGCTCAGCTTTTTCCAGAATGACTTTGCCGGGCGCATCGTCACCAAGGTCTGGTCTGCCGGTCAGGCAACCGGCGATCTTCTCACATCGTTGTTGCAGGTGGCGTGGTTCATGGTGATCTACACCGTCTCCACCATGACGCTGGTCGGCCAGCTGGACTGGCGGCTGGCCGCAATCATCGGCTGCTGGATCGTCGTATTCGGCTTTCTCGCTCGCTATTTCGTGCCGCGCATTCGTCGCCATGCCCGTGAGACGGCAGAGACAAGTTCAATGTTGAACGGTCGTCTGGTCGACAGTTTCAGCAATATACAGACGTTGAAGCTCTTCGGACGTGAAGAGCAGAACGATCACTATATCCGCCAGGGTTTCGAGCGCTTCCAGGATTCGCTCAAACCCTTTGCGCGGTTAATTACGGGTGTCAGGGCCTCCCAGGCTATTCTGTCCGGCATCATGATCACGATGATTGCAGCGCTCTCCATTGACCTTTGGTTGAAGGGGCAGATGACCGCCGGTGGCGTTGCCTTTACACTGGGACTGGTTTTGCGGCTCAACATGCTTCTCGGTCGCATGATGACGCAGATGAACGGCATCATGCGCAATATCGGCACCATCCAGAATTCAGCTGAATTGATTTCCAGACCTATCGGCCTTGTCGACGATGCCGCCGCCAAGCCCTTGGTCGTGTCGAAGCCTGAGATCCGCTTCGAGGATGTGAGCTTTCACTATGGCAAAAAGTCCGGGGCCATCGATCACCTGACACTCGCCATCAGGCCCGGCGAGAAGGTCGGTATCGTTGGACGGTCCGGTGCCGGCAAGTCGACGCTGGTCAACCTTTTGCTGCGCTTCTACGACGTCGAGGGTGGCAAGATCCTGATCGATGGGCAGGACATCTCCACCGTCACGCAGGAAAGTCTGCGCACCAATATCGGCATGGTAACGCAAGATACGGCGCTGCTGCATCGCTCGATCCGAGACAATATCCTGTTCGGTCTCGAAGATGCCGGGGAAACGCAATTGGTGCGGGCCGCCGAGCGCGCCGAGGCTATGGCGTTTATCGACAAGCTGGAAGATCAGCGTGGGCGCAAGGGGTTCGACGCGCATGTCGGCGAACGCGGGATCAAGCTCTCCGGTGGGCAGCGACAGCGTATCGCCATTGCCCGGGTAATGATGAAGGATGCGCCCATTCTGGTTCTGGACGAGGCGACCTCGGCTCTCGATTCCGAGGTGGAGGCTGCCATCCAGTCGAATCTCGAAAGGCTGATGCAGGGCAAGACAGTGCTTGCCATCGCCCATCGCCTCTCGACCATTGCAGCATTGGATCGTCTGGTGGTGATGGACAAGGGCCGCATCATCGAACAGGGCACGCATGCTGAACTTGTGGAGCGGGGCGGTCTTTATTCCGAACTCTGGGCGCGACAGTCCGGCGGGTTTATTGCCGGCGATCCCATGGATCCGGCTGAAGCGATCAAGGACTGACTAAGGTCGGGACCGCGGACCGTCACCGATCGCCACGTCTGCAATGATGCCAAAATGGTTGGAACCCAGGGAATCCGGAATCCGCTGCAGTGACAGCGGGGTGACGTCATCGGTCACGAAAATGTGGTCGATTGCAATGCCATAGCGTCCAGCCGCAATCGGCCATGTTGCCGGTTCAGGTCCCGTCTTCGACAGGGAACTGTCCTTGAGAAAACGCTGCATATCGGGGGCAATGCTGCTGGAGTTGAAGTCGCCCCCCAGAATGATCGTGCCGCCGAAGGCATCCAGATAGAGCGACAGCCTGCGCAATTCGAGTTCATGATAGTTGTCGAAATAGGGCTTGGTCAGATGAGCCAGCGCAAAACGGACCGTCTTGCCGGCGATCTCGGTTTCGATGACGCCGAAATGGTTCCGGCGGATATCGCTCAAGCTGTCCGTAAACTCCGATTTGATCGGAAACTTTGACAGGATAGAATATTCGCAGCCAGGCATTTTCGGACCGCAGCCTGACTGGTACGGGTATTTCGTGGCGAGCTTTTCCAACTGCGAGGCGATGGGGTTTGCCTCCATGAAGAAGGCGACATCAGCATTCGAATCGAGCAAGTAATCGGCAATGCGCTCGGAATTGGCAAAGTTTTCGTTCAACATGTTAAAGGAGAGCACCCGGACTTTCTGGCTGCCGGCAGGTGCTGCGACAGCTTGCCGCACGAATTGCTGTTTCATGACGATGGAATGGCCCGTGAGAAAGACCGAGATGGCGAGCAAGCCGACAGTCAAAACGTTCCGTTTCATGAAAATGCATACAACAGCTGCGGCGATGCAGGCGATGCCCGCATGGGTCTGGAAACTGTAGACGAGTGAAAGAAGCCAGAAGTCCGTAACGTAGCGCAGCGCCATGATGGCTAGCGCCAGTGAAAGAAAGGCGCATAGGGCACAACTGAGGCAGTGACGCATCTTCGGGAAATCCAGATTGCTGAAACATGGGCTGACGACCGTTGGACCATGCCCCACAACTCTGAGGGTAGCAATATCCGCCAAGCCGAACACAAGGCAAGGAAGCCTTGGTAGCCAGTTACTTCAGTCCGATCATTGCCCCCAACTATTTCCGCGTCATTGTGCCCTATCCCCCTGTCAAGGCTGGACATAATTCGCTATCAAGCTTAGAACGCGCCCGAATGAGGGGGAATCTATGTCATCTTTATGGCGGAGTCTGATTCCCAACCTTTGGGGGCAGTGCGGTTTGTCGCAGCACAATGCGAAAAGGATTGGTTGACCGTGAGCGAACACGATACGAACAGCGAAACCATGGGCGAGCCTACTCGCCGCGATTTTCTTTATCTGACAACGGGTATGGCCGGCGTGGTCGGTGCAGTTTCAGTTGCATGGCCGTTTATCGACCAGATGCGCCCTGATGCTTCCACACTCGCTCTCGCATCGATTGAAGTCGACGTTGCGGCTCTGGAGCCGGGCATGTCGTTGACGGTCAAGTGGCGCGGCAAGCCGGTTTTCATTCGCAACCGGACGGACAGGGAAGTCGAGGAAGCCAAGGCTGTCGCACTGGGTGACCTGAAGGATCCTGTCGCGCGCAATGCCAATATTGCAGATGATGCCAAGGCGACCGACGTCGATCGTTCTGCAGGCGAAGGCAAGGAAAACTGGCTGGTCATGCTCGGCGTTTGCACCCATCTGGGTTGCGTGCCGCTCGGTCAGGCCGGCGATTTTGGCGGGTGGTTCTGTCCCTGCCATGGCTCGCACTACGATACCGCGGGCCGTATCCGTAAAGGTCCTGCGCCGGAAAACCTGCACATTCCGACCTATGGCTTCGTTTCCGACACTGTGATCAAAGTCGGCTGAGGGGATACGAGAATATGAGTGGTCATTCTAGCTACCAGCCAGCAAGCGGCATCGAGAAATGGGTGGACGCGCGTCTTCCGCTGCCTCGCCTGGTTTACGACAGTTTCATCGCCTTTCCGGTACCGCGCAATCTGAACTATGCCTACACCTTCGGCGCAATGCTGGCGGTCATGCTGCTGGTCCAGATCCTGACCGGTGTCGTGCTTGCCATGCACTATGTCGCCGGCACGGGCCTTGCCTTCGATTCCGTCGAAAAGATCATGCGTGACGTGAACCATGGCTGGCTGCTGCGCTACATGCATGCCAATGGTGCATCGTTCTTCTTCATCGCGGTCTATCTGCACATTGCCCGCGGTCTCTATTACGGTTCCTACAAGGCGCCGCGCGAAATCCTCTGGATCCTCGGCGTTGTCATCTACCTGCTGATGATGGCAACCGGCTTCATGGGCTATGTTCTGCCCTGGGGTCAGATGTCCTTCTGGGGTGCCACCGTTATTACCGGCTTCTTCTCGGCCTTTCCTCTGGTGGGCGAGTGGATCCAGCAGTTCCTGCTTGGCGGCTTTGCCGTTGATCAGCCGACGCTCAATCGCTTCTTCTCGCTCCATTATCTGCTGCCCTTCATGATTGCCGGTGTCGTTATCCTGCATATCTGGGCACTGCATGTGACCGGCCAGACCAACCCGACGGGTGTCGAGGTGAAGTCGAAGACGGACACCGTTCCATTCACGCCCTATGCGACGTTGAAGGATGCCTTTGGTGTCTCGATTTTCCTGATCGTCTATGCATGGTTCGTGTTCTACATGCCGAACTTCCTGGGGCATGCCGACAACTACATCATGGCCAACCCGCTGAAGACACCGGCTCACATCGTTCCTGAATGGTATTACCTGCCGTTCTACGCGATGCTGCGTGCGATCACCTTCAATGTCGGCCCGATCGACTCCAAGCTCGGTGGCGTTCTGGTGATGTTCGGTTCGATCCTCATCCTGTTCTTCCTGCCCTGGCTCGACACCTCCAAGGTCCGCTCGGCTGTCTACCGTCCCTGGTACAAGCTGTTCTTCTGGATCTTCGTCGTTAACTCGATCCTGCTCGGCTGGCTCGGTTCGCGTCCGGCGGAAGGCTTGTATGTGGTGATGTCGCAGATCGGCACGCTCTACTACTTCGGCTTCTTCCTTGTGATCATGCCCCTTCTGGGTCTGTTCGAGACGCCGCGGCGCATTCCGAACTCGATTACCGAGGCGGTTCTTGAGAAGAACGGCAAATCCGCCCGGGCACAGGCCTAAGGTCGCGAGAGAGGGAAAAGACTATGAAAAAGCTCGCTACAAGCATCCTGTCGCTGGCCGTTGTTGCCGGCATCGGGTTCGCCTCAGCCGTGAAGGCCGAGGAAGAGCATGATCTGGCACAGGCCGTGGAGCACGCTGAAAAGGCGCTGCACTACCCGGTGCTCAAGCCGAAGAACGTCGACTGGAGCTTTGCCGGCCCGTTTGGCCACTATGACAAGGGCCAGCTTCAGCGCGGTCTGAAGGTCTATAAGGAAGTCTGTTCGGCCTGCCACTCGATGAAGCTGGTCTCGTTCCGCACGCTGGAACATCTCGGTTATTCCGAGGATCAGGTGAAGGCGCTGGCGGCTGAATACGAAGTCGAAGACGGTCCAAATGCAGACGGTGACATGTATAACCGCGCTGCCACACCGTCAGATCACTTCCCGTCGCCTTTCGCCAATGATGAGGCAGCTGCTGCATCGAACGGTGGCGCTGTGCCTCCGGACATGTCGCTGCTTGCCAAGGCGCGTGGCGTCGAGCGTGGGTTCCCGACCTTCATCTTCGATATGTTCACCCAGTATCAGGAAGGTGGCCCCGATTATATCTACTCGCTGCTGACCGGCTACCAGGAACCGCCTGCAGGTGTCGAAGTCCCGGAAGGTACGCATTTCAATCCGTATTTCATCAGCGCCAAGTCTCTCGCCATGGCACCGCCGCTCTCAGACGGTGTTGTGACCTATGATGACGGTACGCCTGAAACCCTGGACCAGTATGCCCACGACGTTTCTGCCTTCCTGATGTTCACGGCCGAGCCGCATCTGGAAGAGCGCAAGCGCACCGGCTTCATGGTTATGGTGTTCCTGGTGATCTTCACGGCTCTGCTGTACCTCACGAAGAAGTCGGTTTACGCCAACAAAGAACACTGAGCCTCCAAGGTTCAGGACATGAAAAAAGGCGGCTTCGGCCGCCTTTTTTGTTTCTTGCGCCCGGTCCAGTTGATAGGGTCCGGGCGATTTTCCTTCCATTGTTTTGGACGTGCCCCATGAGCAAACTCGCCGAGGAACTTGCCTCTTCCATTCGTTCCATTCCGGATTACCCGAAGCCCGGGATTATCTTTCGTGACATCACGACCCTGCTCGGAAATCCGCGCGCCTTTCGGCGTGCCGTGGATGAACTGGTGCAGCCTTATGCCGGTCTGAAGATCGAGAAGATCGCCGGCATGGAGGCGCGCGGTTTCATCCTGGGCGGCGCGGTGGCGCATCAGCTGTCCGCCGGCTTCGTGCCGATCCGCAAGAAGGGCAAGCTGCCGCATGAGACGGTCAGTATTGCCTACAGCCTGGAATACGGCGTGGACGAGATGGAAATGCATGTCGATGCGGTGCAGCCGGGCGAAAAGGTGATCCTGGTGGATGACCTGATTGCAACGGGGGGAACCGCTGTCGGTGCGGTTCAGCTGTTGCGGCAGATCGGTGCCGATGTCGTCTCGGCCTGTTTTGTGATTGATCTGCCGGATCTGGGTGGACGCAAGAAGCTCGAAGAGATGGGCGTCGATGTGCGCACGCTGGTCGAATTTTCGGGCCACTAGACAGAGCTGGTTACCACAACCCAGTCGGCTCGCTTCTAACGTTGTGTCAGGGCGAGTTTCAGGCCCATGGCGAGGAATGCGCCGGCGAATGCTCTGCGCAGCCACAGCAGCACGCGTGGGCGTTCCAGCACATGTCTGTGCATGGCGGCTGCGAACAGGCTGTAGAGTGCAAAGACGATCAGGGTCATCGCCATGAAGACTGCACTGTCGAGCAACAGGGCCGGAACAGCATTACCAACCTCCGGATCGACGAATTGCGGCAGGAAGGCAAGGAAGAATAGCGACAGCTTGGGATTGAGCAGGTTGATCATCACTGCATGGGTGACGATACCCAAACCGCGCTTCTGTTTTTCTGGTGACGCTGACGTGCCGCCCAGACCTGAGCGCAGCATGGTGATCGCCATATAGATCAGATAGGTGACGCCCGCGATCTTGACGATGGAGAAGGCCGTGTCGCTGCTTTTCAGAACCGCCGCCAGACCGAGGATGGCCGCGGCCATATGGGGCAGGATACCGGCCGTGCAGCCAAGCGATGCGAGAAGCGCGGCACGACGCCCGGCGGTCAATCCCATGGCGATCGTGTAGAGCGCGCCAGTGCCCGGTATCAGTACCACGACAAGGGCGGTCAGCAGGAATTCAGGTGTCAACACAATGCTCCTCTCCGTTCGGGATCGGAGGAGATTAGCCGTGCTTTGGAGTGCGGTCTTGAACAGGATTGCAGCCGAGCATCGCGCGCTGAAAGCGGGCAGGCGGCATGCCGTAACGACGGCTGAATTCGCGCGTCATGTGGCTTTGATCGGCAAAGCCGCAATCGGCCGCAACAGTTGCGAGCGTGTTGCCGCTGGCAATCATTCTGCGTGCTTTCAAAACACGCTGTTGCAGAATATAGGCATGCGGGGTCAGGCCTGTGGCGCGGGTAAAGGCGCGAAGCGTCTGGAAGCGGCTGAGGTCTGCCGTCTTGGCCAGCTCAGCAAGCGAGGGATTGTCGCTGACATTGTCATAGATGGAGGCCTTGGCCCGCTCGATACCCGACCCGATGGCCGGTCGACGCTCTGGGATTGCCGGCTGCAACATCCCGGCCATGAGGGAGAGCAGCGTCTCCTCCTGCAACAATCCGGCGTCCCTTGCTGAACCAAGCGCGGCTGTCCAGGCTTGTTCGAACTGCCGGCTCCGCAGGCGGCTGGACAGAACCGGAGCCTCGAACTCCAATGCGTCGCAACGTGCCTGTGATATCCCGGCTGCGAGCGATGTCAGAAGGGAAGGGGCGAGATAGAGCATATGCCAGCGTCTTGGCCTGCCGCTGATCGGCATGCCATCATGCACTTCGCCCGGATTGACCGTGATGATATCGCCTGTGCTTGCCTCCACCTGTCCGCGCCCGGACGCCGAGAGCTGGCCGCCTGCGACCAGAAGCCCGATGCCGAATTCGTCATGGCTATGCTTTGGAAAGCTGTGCGCGCTTTTTGCGGAGACAGCGATGAGACCCTCAAGGCCGGTGGCGTGGATGGCGAAATCGCTCATGGGCATTTGCCTCGGTTCACAGCACCTTTTCGATATCCGGAATGATTGCCTTCGGTTCTGTCTGGGGCGCATAGCGGGCGACCGGTTCACCGTCGCGAGCGATCAGGAACTTGGTGAAGTTCCACTTGATTGCCTCGGTGCCGAGGATACCCGGCTTATCATGGGTCAGATACTGGAAGAGGGGATGGGCATTCTCGCCCTTCACGTCGATCTTGGCAAAGAGCGGGAACCGGACCTTGTAGTTCAGATCACAGAAGGTCTTGATCTCTTCCTCACTGCCGGGTTCCTGCGCGCCAAATTGATTGCAGGGGAAGCCCAGAACCACGAGATCGTCGGCATAGGCTTCCTGCAAGGCCTGCAGGCCTTCATATTGCGGGGTGAAGCCGCAGGCGCTAGCGGTGTTGACGATCAGCATCAGCTTGCCGGCATAGTCGCGGAGCTTGCGCTCCTTGCCATCGATATCGGTGGCGATGAAGTCGTGGACGTTCATGATCGTGTCCTTCAGATGAATTCCAGCAGGCTGCTCTTGAAGCGTAGCACGGGTTGGCCGTGCTGATTGATGCCTTCGCCTTCGGTGGAGAGAAAAATCCAGCCCGGCCGGTTTTCAAGCGTTCGGCTTTCCAACAGCGAGACAGAAAAATCCAGCGTGTCGCCAGCATAGACAGGCTTCAACCAACGCAGTTCGCGAAAACCGGACGACGGGCCAATCTTGGGCGGTTCGATGCCCTCTCGCGCCATGCGCTCTGTTTCGGCCTTCCAGTAATCGACGAAACACCGCATCCAGGCACAGCAGGTATGCCAACCGGAGGCGCAGAGTGCACCGAAGACATAGTCCTTTGCCGCTTCCGCATCTGTATGGAAAGGCTGGGGATCGAACTTTTTGGCGAAACGAATGATGTCGTCTGCATCAAATCTGGCCTGGCCGATGGCTGTCTTTTGGCCCAGTGGATAGAGCTCAGCCATTTTCACAGCGTATCTCCTTCGACATTCCTGCGACGGAACATGATCGAGTTTTCTGATACCAGCACCCGCTCGTCGCGCTGGTTGTCCAGTTCGTGACGGAAAGTGACGATACCGATATGGGGGCGCGAGCGCATGGGGCGCGCTGCCGTGACGATCGACCGTCCCGTCAGTGTGTCGCCGGCCAGCACTGGTTTCTTCCACTCCATGATGTCGATGCCAGGAGCGCCTTCTGATGCAGAATCAAGAAGATAGGCATTAATCATCATGCGCATCATTATGCAGCTGCTATGCCAGCCGGATGCTGCGAGCCCACCAAGAATGGATGCCTTGCCGGCGTCTTCTGACAGATGCATGGGCTGCGGGTCGAACTCGCTGGCAAAGTCGACGATCTCTTCTGCCGAGACCGTTTTCGGGGCGAAGTCGAAGACCCGGTCGGGCTCAAAATCCTCATAGAAAAGTTTGGGAGACGACACGGGTGCTTCCTTGTTCTTTCTTGTCTGGAGAATGGCGCTCGAGACTGACAATTTCAAGGAATGCTTTGAATCGACACCTTTTGCGGAGAACACAGGGTGCGGCATCTGGACATGTCGGGCGTTTGTTAATCGATTCAACTTTCTATGCTTAAGGTATTGAACTTAATAAGCAATGTGCAGCTTTGTCTCCGCAAGTTTCTATCTGGCTCACGTGGCCCATTCATGCATTTGCATCCTTGTCGCACGAGGGGTTGTTGGCGGGGAAATTGTCGCTAAGTTGCGCGCGAATGAATTGTCGAATTTCGCATTGAGCGCGATGCAACAGGGACTGCCGATGACGAACCTGAAAACGATATTACGGGACGCCGCCAGCGACGGCCTGATCACCGACGAACAGTCGGCGCCACTGGAAACTTATCTGGCGGGCAAGGGTGTCGGCGTGGTCGAGCCGCGCCTGGCGGTGACCGTTTCTGACGACCCATATGGGCTGGATACGGCTGCCGAGCCGGAGAACCCTGCATTCGAGAGCGAGGCGCCGCGCTTCATTCGCGGATTTCACGACATCCTCATCACCATCGGCATCGTGGTGGCGCTGATCGGGGCGAGCGGACTTGGTTCTGTCTTTCTGCTGTTGCCGCTTACGATTTTGCTGGCGGAAATTCTCGTGCGTCGGCAGCGGCTTGCACTTCCAGCCGTGGCGCTGACCATTGCCTTTATCCTGTCGATCTCCGCAATTCTGCAGGCTTTCGTGGAGCCGCTGGCCCCCGATACGGCGTCCGAGGCATTCTTCGTGCTGATTTTTGTCGCGCCCTATCCTCTGCTGCTGGCCGGCTTTCACTGGCGCTATCGTGTGCCCTTGTCGCTGTCGCTCTGCATTGCCAGCATTGTGGCACTGGTCGTTGCCCTGATCATCACGTCTCTTGGGCAGGTGCTGAGTGTCACCGATATGGTCGAGAGCCATCGGCTTTTGACCCTATCCATTCTGTTTGCCGCCGCTATCTCTCTGTTTACGGTCGCGATGATGTTTGATCTCAAGGATCCGGTGCGGCAAACGCGGCGCTCGGATGTGGCCTTCTGGCTGCACCTGCTGACGGCACCGTTCCTGCTGTCGACGACGCTTGCCTTCTTCTATGTCGGCGAAATATCCGGGCTCGGCTTTGGGATTACTGGGGAGGCGGGTGTTGGTCAGGCCGTGTTGACGATTCTGGTCGTTGCCTGCTTCATGGCGATCGGGGTGATTATCGACCGCCGTGCCTTCGTGACATCCGGTCTGCTGTCGATGGGCTATGCCATCTACGCCATCTTCGAGAGCGCCAATATCCAGGTCGGCTCCTTCGTCTTCGTGACGCTGTTTCTGGTCGGGGTGCTGGTGCTGACAATCGGGGTTGGCTGGGCCTGGTTCCGGCGCCAGATTTTCAAGTTGTTGCCAGAGGCGATGAAGGCAAAGCTGCCGCCACTGCGATAGTCCTCACGCAATAAAAAAGGCCGCCCTTCAATCGAGAGGCGGCCTTTTTCAGATTGGGGATCGTCAGCGGGTCAGGTGTTGAAGCGGAAGTGGATCACGTCGCCGTCCTGGACGACATATTCCTTGCCTTCGTCGCGGCCCTTGCCGGCTTCCTTGGCACCGACTTCACCCTTGAAGGTGATGTAGTCGTCATAGCTGATGGTGAAGGCGCGGATGAAGCCACGCTCGAAATCGGTGTGGATGACGCCGGCTGCAGCCGGTGCCTTGGTGCCACGCTCGATGGTCCAGGCGCGCGTTTCCTTGGGGCCGACCGTGAAATAGGTGATGAGGTCGAGCAGATTGTAGCCGGCTCGGATCAGGCGATCGAGGCCTGCTTCCTCGAGACCCAGCGCGCCGAGGAATTCCTGGGCTTCTTCATCTGGCAACTGGGCCACTTCGGATTCGATTGCTGCTGAGATGATGACGCATTCTGCGCCCTGCGCCTTTGCCATTTCAGCAACGGCTGCGGTGTGGGCATTGCCGTCGACAGCATCGCCTTCAGCGACGTTGCAGACATAGAGAACCGGATGAGAGGTGAGGAGGTTCAGGCCCTTGAGAACCTCGATCTCGTCGGCGGCCAGCGTCTTCAACAGGATTCGGGCCGGCTTGCCTTCTTGCAGCAGCTTGATGACTTCTTCCATCACCGGCAGCTGGGCGAGCGATTCCTTGTCTTTCGACGAAGCGCGCTTGCGGGCCTGATCGACACGGCGCTCGAGGCTTTCGAGGTCGGCGAGCATGAGCTCGGTCTCGATGGTATCGGCATCGCCGACCGGATTGATCTTGCCTTCGACATGGGTGATGTCGTCATCTTCGAAACAGCGCAGGACGTGGACCACGGCGTCGACTTCGCGAATATTGGCGAGGAACTTGTTGCCGAGGCCTTCACCCTTGGAGGCGCCGCGCACCAGACCGGCAATATCGACGAAGGAGATGCGGGTCGGGATGATCTCCTTGGACCCTGCGACGTTTGCCAGCGTCTGCATGCGCGGATCAGGGACTGCCACTTCGCCCGTGTTCGGCTCGATCGTGCAGAACGGGTAATTGGCAGCCTGTGCCGCCGCCGTCTTGGTCAGTGCGTTAAAGAGGGTCGACTTGCCGACATTGGGCAGTCCGACGATACCGCATTTGAAGCCCATGGTCCGATATCCATTCCGGTCTGTAATTTCCTTGCCGTGCCTATGGGATAAAGGCGGGGCGGGGTCAAGACTCACGGCGGGTAAAGCGTTTGTTTGTCGGGCATTTTTGCCGTATTTAAAGGGCAAAGGACGTTGAACTAAATCCATCCGGACGTTGCGCATAGTGGTCTGGCGTTGTGCTTGGCAATGCGCTGCGATATGATGGGGCTGCGCCCAATACCCTCAGCATTGCATGTTTGCCTTTCAGCTCTCGGAGCTGCCATGGCGGCTGCTTGGGAGATACTACGCGATGAGCGGCAATTCCATTGTGAAGCCCAAGACTGAAACGAAGCCGAAGCTGGAAAAGCCGAAGCTCTACAAGGTCATCCTGTTTAACGACGACTATACACCGCGCGAATTCGTCACGGTTGTCTTAAAGGCCGTGTTTCGCATGAGCGAGGACACTGGACGCAGGGTAATGATGACGGCGCACAAGATGGGAAGTGCGGTCGTGGTGGTGTGCACCAAGGATATCGCCGAGACAAAGGTGTCGGAGGCGATGGATCTTGCCAAGGAGGCCGGCTTTCCGCTGATGCTTACCGCAGAGCCTGAGGAGTAGGGCAGGGATTTGCGTCCTCGGGATTGCCTTTTCCATAGAGATAGCTTGCCGGAAGACCGAGCCGCTTGCAGGCCTGTACAGGTGCTGACGACGGCAATAGCAGCCGATCGGCGGCTCTGGCCAGTGTATTGATAATCCGTCGTTCCGTGCTGCTGAGCGACCAGTGGCTCCAGAGATCCAGCCGGTCGCGCACCCAAGGTGGCAGGACGTCAATCGCAGCCTTGACGAAAATGCCGCGAAGCGGTCGCAGCGGTGCCGGCAAAGACCGTACATGCTGCATGGTATCGAGGAAGTCATGGATGACAGCCGATTTGACAAGTCGGTTGCGCATGACATCGAATAGCAGGTCAAGATCGTCCAGCGAGGCAGCGGCGCTTTTGGCTCCATAGAGCTGCGCGACATGCTGGCCTTCTGCAAGGAAGGCATTGCGGTCCGCATCCGAGAGTGGACGGACATAACGGTGATAGGCTTCCATGGCGCTGAAACTTGACGCCGCCTTTACCCAGTCGAGGAGGATCGGATCATCTGCAAGATGGGCGCGGCCTTTAGGCAAGACAGCAGATTTGCGGCTTATGCCCTGGTCTGTCCCATCGATCATGCGCTCGGCCGCACTTTTGGCACCATAGACGGCGATCATTTTGGCAAGTGCCAAAGCCTTCAATCGCTCCGGTGCATCGGTGCGGAAGGTGGGCGACTGCCACAACCCGTCGCGGACCTGTGGCTCGGCGAGTTCCAGGATGACGGCTGAAATGCCGCCGATGTGGAGCGTCAACGGGTTCTTGAAAATCTGCCATGCCACGGAGTTCGCCGCGATCAGTGCAGGTTCGCCCACAGGCCTTGCGAAGTCGAAATGCATGCCTTTGGATTGCGACAGGGTTTGCGCGTAAGCATCGAGCCTGCGGCTCAGCAGGGCGGGAACGGGCAGGGGGGAAAGCGCAAGCATCATGTTTGTAACTCCTCCGGCCTTGGAATGCTGAATTCCGGCCTGAGGTTCCAATGGTGCATGACTTCAGGACAATTGCAGGGCGAAATTGTGCCGCCTGGCAATTTAGTCCTTCTTGGCGAACATTCGTTTCAGCATCTCGGCCATTGGACCGGTGGCAGGCAGTTTCGGCGGGGCCTGGTTGCGTGCCTGGCGGATATGAGACTGACCTGCAGGACCGGGCGCCTTTGGTGCCTTGGGCGCTTTCGGTGACTTTCTGGCGGGTTCATCTACCGGTGCGCCGGTGGCCAGCGCCAGCTTGTTCAAGAACTGAGAATCCTGCGCCTTCACCAACAATTCGGCATTGTCGGCAATGGCATCCAGCAGCGGCTCCAGCCATTCGCGGTCCGCTTTGGCAAAGTCGCCGAGCACGTGGCCATTCACGCGCTCCTTGCTGCCTGGATGGCCAATGCCCAGACGCAGCCGGCGATAGTCCCTGCCGCAATGGGCATCCAGCGATTTCAGGCCATTGTGGCCGCCATGGCCGCCGCCGATCTTCAGCCGGGCACGCCCCTCCGCCAGATCGAGTTCGTCGTGGATGGCGATCATGTCGCCAACCGCAACCTTGTAGAACCGCATGACCTCGCCGACAGACTCGCCTGAAAGGTTCATGAAGGTCGCCGGCTTTACCAGCAGGATTTTCTCTCCGGCGATCTCGCCCTCGGAGATTTCGCCCTTGAACTTCTTCGACCAGCCGGAAAAATTGTAGCGGCGGTGGATCGCGTCCACGGCCATGAAGCCGATATTGTGGCGGTTGTCTGCATATTTTGCGCCCGGATTCCCGAGACCGGCGATGATGATCATGAGCGGCGTTCCATCTGTTGGCAGGCCTTCACCACAGCGAAACGCCGATCATGTCAACCCGTTTTTACTGAAGTTCGTCCGTGGTATCGCCCAAACCGCCCAAGCCGTGGGCGGCGAGAATGGCCGACTGGGTTCCGTCCTCGATCATTTCGCTCAAGGCGGCCTGCATGCGTTCATGCAGATCTTCGGGGAAGGCGATGTTACAGGCAATGGAAAATGTCTGGGTGGAAAACACAAATGCCGCCTTGATCGGGTTTCCGGCGGCCTTCAACTGCATGTAGTATTTTTCCGACAGGGGCATCAGGTCGATGCGGCCTGCCAAGAGCTTTTTCAAGGTGAGATCCAGATTGGTGGCAAGGTCGATCTTGGGGAAATTCTGCCGCTCCAGCAGGGACTGTGTATAGTCGTCACGCTGTGTCCCGACGATATAGGCCTTTGCTTCGTCGGCATTGGCGGGCTCGACGCCAGAGCCTTGCTTGAAGACCATGAAGTTGCGGTCGATTGCCAAGGGTTCAATCCATTTGAAACGCGCATCGCGTTCTGGAATATGTGCGGTGGTGAAGACGCAATGATCCGGCTCCGATTCGGCCAGCGCTATCGCGCGCGCCCATGGCATCAGTTCGACCGTGTAGTCGATGCCAGCGCGCTTCATCATCTCGACGACCTGTTCATATCCTGCGCCGCCGTAGCCGTCACCCTCGCGATAATTATAGGGCGGATACTCTTCTGTGGTGAACTTGACGCTCTGGGCCTCTGCAGCCGGCGCTGCGGCGAGAAGAGCGAGTATGGGATAGATGAATTTCATGCTGCTGCTCCCTTGTTGGCAGTTCAGTATCGCTGCCTATGCCGTTTCCGCTGATTTCTCTGTGAGCCACATGTGGCGTTCGAGCAGGTCGTCCAGGCTCTGAGGTTTGGCAAACAGATAGCCCTGGCCATATTCGGCACCGAAATCGCGCACGATTTCCCATTGCTCGCCCGTCTCGATGCCTTCGGCGACAACCGAGCAGCCCATCCGGCGGGCCATGTCGGTGATGCCTTCGGCGAGGATGTGACTTTTCTTTCGCTTGGCCGGATCCCCCTCGATCAAGGAGCGGATGAAGCTCTGGTCGATCTTGATGATGTCGACCGGGAAACGGTTCAGGTAGCTCAGCGACGAGTAGCCGGTGCCGAAGTCGTCGAGCGCGATGCGGCAACCGAGACGCTTGAATTCATCAAGCGTGGTGTGAACCACCGGGTTGTCGTGCAAAAGCATGGCCTCGGTGATTTCGATCACGATGCGGGTCGGGCAGATATCGTTGCGCGAGAGGATCGCGGCAAGCCGCAGTGGCAGATCTGGCTCGAACTGCAGCGGCGAATAGTTGATGGCGAGATAGGTGCTGTGGTCTCCGGTGGCTGCGGAGAGCTTGACGAGGTTGTCGACCGCCTTTTCAAAAATGCACGTGCCGATGCGGATAATGGAGCCATTTTCCTCCGCCACCGTGATGATGTCATAAGGCGGCAGGAGACCCTTGTCGGGATGGTCGAGACGCATCAGGGACTCGTAACCGATTACGGTGCCATCAGAGAGGTCGACGATCGGCTGCAAATAGGCCTGGAACCAGTCATTGGCCAAGCCGAGTTCGATCGATTGTTCGATCTCTGCCCGCTGCCGGGTGTTGTCCTGGAAGCGCGGATCGTAGAGTTGAGCGCCATTCTTGCCATCGTGCTTCTTGCTGTACATGGCAAGGTCCGATTTCTGCAGCAGTTCTTCCGCGTTGGCCGCGTGCTCGGGATAGATGGCGACACCGATACTCGCGCTCAGACGGGCCGTCGTGCCGCTGACGACAAACGGCTTTTCGAAGATCGCGCAAATGCTCTCGCTCAGACGCAAGGCATCCATTTCGGCATTGGCCGACAGAACCAGGATTGCAAACTCGTCGCCGCCAAGGCGCGCGCCGATGGACCCGGGCGGCAGTTGCGGGGTAATAAGGGTGGCGACCCTGCGCAGCACGATATCGCCAGCCTGGTGTCCGAGATTGTCGTTGATCCATTTGAAGCGATCGAGGTCGATAAACAGGCATGCGAGCTGCAAATTTGCCTGATCCGCTTCGCGTATCTTCACGTCAAGTGCGGCCTCGAAACCCTGACGGTTCATCCAGCCCGTCAGATGGTCCGTGATGGCTTGCTTGTGATTGCGTGCTTCCGAATGCTTCAACGCCGTAATATCGGTCATCACACTCAGCGCGAGCGGCTGATCTGCATCTTCGGCCTTCTTGGAGCTTTCGACGATCAGGACGTCGAGTACACGACCGTCGGCGCACACGAATTTTGTGGTGCATTCCCAGACCAACGAATTTTCTTCGCGCTGGGATTTACGCAGCAGATAATGATCCAGATGACCGGCTGGAACCATGTCGGCGAAATGGGTCCCCAATATGTCGGCGCGTTCATATCCTGTCGCCAGCAGCCAGTAGTCCGAGACACCGATGATCCGGTCTTCCTCATCCGTGGAGAAGAGCATTGCCGGTGTCATATTGTAGATCTCGGTGGCGCGGCGATGTGCTAATTTCAGTTCGCGCTCTTCCTGCTCCAACTTGATCTGCATTGAATTGAAACTGTTGGCGAGAAGGCCGATCTCGTCGTTGGATTGCCAGTCGACATGATGCCGCGAGCCAAGTTGACGCGTTGCTTCAATCGCTGCCGTCAGCTTCAAGAGCGGCTTGACGATCATCAACCTGTTGCCGAGGACCGCAGCTCCGATCACCGCGATCACGGCGACCAGGAAGATAGAGATGATGTATCCCTCTCCCTGTTCAAAGCTGGAGAAAAAATCCTGTCGCTGATAGTAGACGGTAAGAGATCCGACGGTCTTTGGACCGTCAACCGTTTCATAGACAATGGCTTGCGTCTTTTGGGTCAGCGAGTTGTCCGGCCAGGTCGGGAAGACAGGCATTGCAACCTGAATGTTGCCAACCTCGTCGCGGACCAAGATCTTGTGCACGGCGGCATCAGACAAGACAGTACCGGCAATGCGTCGCACGCTTTCTTCGTCAAAGTCCCAGATGGGCTTTGCCAGTGCCTGAGCATTGGCTTCCGTCAATATCGTGATGTTGTTTTCGAGTTCGCGCGTCGAGCGCTCCGTCGACAACGTTAGGAAGAGCGCAAAAAGTGGCACGACCATTATGAAAACCGCCGTCGCAATAATGGCGAAAAACCGGTTCTCGACCGAATGGGTCATAGAAATATTGCCTCGTCCCGTCCTCGTTAAAATACCAGTGCCCGGCGTCGATTGTGCCTCGCACTCTAAAATTCTCCTTAGACTTGCAGGAAATGTTTAAATCCGGCTGAAGCGGCAGGCTTAACAAATCATGCAGAAAAAACGGGCACATCGTTGGCAATAAAAAATCCCGCCTCGATGAGGCGGGATGCAATCGTTCAGAGCCTTGAAGGCGGGCGTGCAGCTTATGCTTCGCCCGAATCTTCGCTCGACGTTGTTTCTTCTTCGTCCGAAACGCCGCCTGCAGGTGCAACGATCGTTGCGATCGTGAAGTCGCGATCAGCGATGACCGGTGTCACGCCCTTTGGCAGGGTAACGTGCGAGATATGCAGGCTGTCGCCGATCTTGTGGCCAGCCAGGTCTACCGTGATGTATTCCGGAATGGCGTTGGCCGGGCAATGCAGTTCGACTTCGTGGCGAACGATGTTGAGAACACCGCCAACCTTTACGCCGGACTTTTCTTCATTGATGAAGTGAACCGGAACCTGAACCGAAACCTGGCTCTTGGCGGTTACACGCAAAAAGTCGACATGCATCGTGAAGTCACGAACCGGGTCGAGCTGGTAGTCCTTCGGCAGAACGGTGATCTTCTTGCCGTCGAGAACGATCGTTGCCACGGTGGTCATGAAACCACCAGCATGGATGCGCTTCGTCACTTCATTCGTGCTCAGCGTGATCGAAATAGGGTCTTGCTTGTCACCATAGATGACAGCGGGAATGAAACCGTTGCGGCGTAGTTCGCGGGAGGACCCCTTACCAACCCGGTCGCGCGCTTCGGCCTTGAGCTCATAAGTTTCGTGGCTCATGGCTAGTCCTTTCAGTGTTACTGGAGAGTTTCTCGTCGACAAACTGCCTTTTGACGGAAACTGCAGGAACCCTTTGCAGGGCGCCTCATCCGCATTGCCTCCAAGGGTGTCTGCGCGGACCGGCGGGCTATAGACCAAGACCGTCTGGATTGCAAGGGATCTGCTCGGCAGCTGGGCCGTCGCGCTCTTAATGCGTAATTCATCAAACGCTAACCACGGGCGACAAGCATTTGGAAATTGACAACTGCTAATTACCGAAATTCGAATATTCGTAAAGGCTTGCCATGCTCGACGTACTTTCCTGTATTGCCACAGAACACAATCCATTTCTGCTCTTTGCTGCCGTAACAATCTGCGTCGTCGGAAGCGTGCTGACGATGCGGCTGTTTTCCTGTGCGCGGAACACACGCGGTGTCACGCGTCTATGTTGGCTGGCCCTATCCGGTATCGTTGGCGGTTCCACCATCTGGACGACGCATTTCGTCTCGATGCTTGGCTATTCGACGGGTTTCGCTGCGGGCTATGAGCCGGTAATGACACTTTTGTCTCTGGGCACCGCGATCGTCGCAACAACGCTGGGTTTTTTCATCGCCACCGCGCAGGTTCGGGGCCCGCTCGTTGAAGCTGGCGGCGTCCTTGTCGGTCTCGGTATTGCTTTGATGCACTATATGGGCATGTCGGCCTATCAGGTCTATGGGGACCTGGTCTGGAACCAGGGCAATGTCATCGCATCGCTGATTGCAGGGGCCGTGTTCGGTGCGCTTGCGACCAGCCGTATCGGTCGACCCATTACACCTTTTTGTAGATACGGTGCTGTGCTTGCCTTTGTTATGGCAATTGCTCTGACCCATTTCATCAGCATGGCGGGGCTGACGATCATCCCAAACGCGACCAGCGCGGTACCGATGGAAATCGTGCCGGCTGGCATTCTGGCGGTCGTCGTGGTTGCGGTGATGATTGTCATTCTTCTTCTGGGGGCGGTGAGCTATCTCATCGATTTCCAGTCGACGAGAGCGAGCGTCGAGCGTTATCGACATCTCTCGATGCATGATGCGCTGACCGGGTTGCCAAATCGTGCGGCTCTTATGGACCGTCTCGAAGCCGTCATCGACGATCCCGACGGGCGTTCGTCCAGCATTGCCCTGGTCTCGTTCGATCTCGACAGGTTCAAGGAAATCAACGATGTGCACGGTCATGCGGCGGGCGACCATGTCTTGCGCGTGGTTGCCGAACGGGTGTCCTTACAAATGCGACCTGACGAGTTTCTCGGTCGCGTGGGCGGCGACGAGTTTCTGGCGATCAAGTCCAGCTATTTCACTCGATCCGGTGCGGCGCAGCTGGCCGAACGATTGATCGCTGCGATCTGCGAGCCGATTGCATGGAACAACCAGCAACTGACGGTGGGCAGCAGTGTCGGCATATCGGTCTATCCCAATATGGCAGAGACGGCTGACGATCTTCTCGCGCAAGCCGATATTGCCATGTATCGCGCCAAGGCGAATGGGTCGAACAACGTGTGCTTTTATGATGTGAGTATGGATCAGGCTGCGCGAGAACGCAGCGTTCTGGCCATGGACCTTCGCGAGGCACTGCAGGCGCAACAGTTCGAACTCTATTACCAGAAGCAGAACGACACAGCCTCGGGTGAGGTTATCGGTTTTGAAGCGTTGATCCGCTGGAACCACCCGAGGCGGGGGTTTATTTCCCCGGTCGATTTCATCTCCATCGCAGAGAAAACCGGGCTTATCAATAATATCGGCGACTGGGTACTGGAACGGGCCTGCCGAGAGGCTGCCAGCTGGCGTAATCCGTTGTCGGTGGCCGTCAACGTGGCACCCGGGCAGTTGGCTGACAACAATCTCCCGGCGAGGGTCGGTCAGATCCTCAAGGAGACGGGTCTCGATCCCAAGCGTCTGGAACTGGAAATCACGGAGTCCGGTATCATCAGGGACCAGCAACGAGCGCTGGTTGTCATCCGTCAACTGAAGTCGCTTGGCGTCCGTATTGCCATGGATGACTACGGGACAGGCTATTCGTCGCTCTCGACGCTACAGCTGTTTCCATTCGACAAGATCAAGATTGACCGCAGCTTCATCGAAAGTGTGTCCACCAACAGGCAGTCTGCGGCTATCGTTCGCTCCACGCTTATTCTTGCAGCCAGCCTGGACATTCCTGTGCTTGCAGAAGGCGTTGAAACCGAAGAGAGCATGTCTTTTCTACGGCAGGAGGGATGCCAGCAGGTTCAGGGGTTTCTTTACGGACGGCCGCTGCCGCGTGCCGGTATCGAGCGTGATGTCAACGACGTCGTGAAAGTGACGGCGGGCGAACCTGAACCCAAGGCTGCTCCTGAGAACGATAAGTCACGCTCGGCTGCGTGACGGGGCAGGTGCCGGCGGGCAGCACTGCGCTGCTCGCTGGACCGGTTTGGAATTTCGGCAGTGCGAGCGTTGCGCCGAGATGCCTTGCAGCACATCAACTGCGCTGAAGACGTCTTATAACTTTCCATGACGACGCAAGGCGATCAGCCGCTGCTGTATCGAAGTCATGGTTGGCAAAACGGAAAACCCCGCGATACCGGTTCGGTCATCGCGGGGTTCAACCTGTTTGGTTTTGGTGACGGCTCAGGCGGCTCGACGGGATGCCGCTTGTGGCGAGGCGCCGCTGACCGAGAAGATGCCGACCTGCTCGTTGAGGGCATCAGCCTCGCTCGACAGGGCAAAGGCGGAAGCGGTCGTTTCTTCCACCATGGCCGCGTTCTGCTGGGTGACCTGATCGAGTTCGTTGACCGAGGAGTTGATTTCACCCAGGCGCGTGGACTGATCGCGGGCGGCTGTTGCAATGGCGCCAATATGGTCGTTGATCAGGGCGATATTGTCCTCGATCAGGTGCAGGCTTTCACCCGTCTTCAGCACCAGTGCCACGCCGCCTTCAACATCCTTGGTCGAGGTGTTGATCAACTGGCTGATGTCGCGTGCAGCGGCGGATGACCGCTGGGCCAGTTCGCGGACTTCCTGAGCGACAACCGCAAAGCCCTTGCCGGCTTCGCCAGCACGCGCAGCTTCCACGCCAGCGTTGAGTGCCAGCAGGTTTGTCTGGAAAGCGATCTGGTCGATCACATCGATGATCTGGCGGATCTTGGAGGACGAGCTTTCAATGCGCTCCATGGCGACGATCGCTTCGTTGACCACAGACGAGGAGGCGTTTGCACCCGAAAGCGTATCCGCGGTGACTTCGACAGCTGTCTCGCAACGCTTGAGCGAGTTGCCCACGAGGTCTGTCATCTCGCCAAGTGCTGCCGCTGCTTCCTCGAGCGAGGCTGCCTGGCGCTCCGTGCGATGGGCGAGGTCTTCCGATGCGCTTCGAAGATTGGCAGAACCGCCGCGGATCGTGTCGGCGCTGCTGGTAATCGTGCGGATGGTCGATTCCAGCTGTTCCACCGACTGATTGAAGTCGAGGCGCAGATGATCGAGGGACGGCACGAAGGGGCGATCGATGCGAAGGTCGAGCTTGCCCTTGGACAGGTTCTGAAGGCCGGTTGCGAGCGCAGAGACGGCTTCTTCGAGTTCCTGTGCGCTTCTGGCCTTCTCAGCGTCGCGCTGCTGACGCTCTTCTTCGATCTCGTGACCGCGCGCTTCCGCCTGCTCTTCGATGCGATCCTTGTCGAGTGCGCTTTGACGGAAGGATTCCAGTGCGCGCGCCATCGTGCCGATTTCGTCCTTGCGGGTAACGGCCTTGATGTCGATGTCCTTCTCGCCATTGTTCAGACGGTTCATCAGGTCGGCGAGGTCGACCAGAGGACGTGTGAGGCTTGAGGATACGAACACACCGACGGTGCCCATGCAGGCGAGGACGGCAAGTGTTGCGAAGAAGGCCCAGAAAGCCAGATCATTGGCGGAGGCAAGGATTTCGCTTTCCTGCTGGCCGATGACGAGCAAGTGACGCTCACCGAAGAGGTCGACGGGCATGTAGGAGTAGAAATTGCGGTGATCGCCAGCCGCTGCGAAGACTGAACCCTTCTGGCCCGATTTTGCGGCATCTGTCAGGGCCGAGGCTATACCACCTGCGCCGACGGTTCCGCTGCGCAAAGTGCCATCGGCAGACAACAGGAAGGCCTCACTGATCGTGGTGCCCAGACCGTCCGGTGCCACCATTTCGGACAGTTTGTTTGCAGAGACGCGCACCATGATGACGCCGCGCTTGACCGTTTGTCCCCACACAGAGACGGCCAGAGGCTTGCCCACAAAGGCGGAGATGTCACCATCTTCAGTCTTGAATTTGATGAAACCCGAATTGTGGATCTGATCGTCTGCGCCCTTGTCGACCTGGTCGTAGAAGGACTTGAGTTCAGCATTCTGAGGATCGGAGATGTTGGATGTAAACTCGTCACCCTTGATGACGGTGTAGACAAAGGTGCCGTTCAGATCGATGACATAGATATCGCTGATATTGGCATTCTTGCGCGCGCTGGCCAGAATGCCGTGAATGGCACTATGACGGACGCCGTAGAGGATCTTTTGATCTGCGCCAGTATAGGCTGCACGCTCTTCGATGCTCTTCGACTTGTCCTGAAAAGCGGCCTGAATGGCGGCCTTGTCAATACTCAGAAGATTGGCGCCGGAATCGGCAGTCTCACCGATTACCGAGTTTTGCGCAATTTCGCTGATCATCTGGTCGATGCGCTTGTTGTAGCCGAGCAGCGACTTGCTCTGGTTGGCGGCGACGGCGTCGAGACGCAGCTTGCTCGCCTCAATCAGGCCATCCTTGCCAATCTGATAGCTGATCAGGCTGACAGCGAGGCAGGAGACCAGTGTGGCTCCGATCACCAGGCCCGCGAATTTCGCCTTGACCGACGAAAGTGCTGAAAATTTGTTAGTTTGTAATGACTTACCCGACATAACATGACCCCTCCAGGCAATAAATATGCCGGGAGTTTCAGTCAAATTACTTTCAGGACTGTTAAGTAGGTTGCATAATACCTACGAGGTGATCCGAATTGTTCAGTCGAACAGGCTTGATACCGATTCCTCGGCACTGGTGCGGTTGATTGCTTCGCCCAGGAGACTGCCGACCGAAAGAACGCGAATATTGTGCGCTGACTGCACCGCCGTGGTTGGCTGGATGGAGTCTGTGATCACCAGTTCACGCAGTTTCGACGAGGTAACACGGGCAACCGCGCCGCCTGAGAGAACGCCGTGCGTGATATAGGCCGTGACGCTGGTCGCACCGTTCTTCAACAGTGCTTCTGCTGCGTTGCAGAGCGTTCCACCGGAATCGACGATGTCGTCGATCAGGATACAGTCCTTGCCGGCGACGTCGCCGATGATATTCATCACCTCAGATTCACCTGGACGATCGCGACGCTTGTCGACGATGGCCAACTGGCCGTCGAGACGCTTGGCAAGCGAACGGGCACGCACCACACCACCAACGTCTGGCGAAACGACAACGACATTCTTGAGGTCGTAGTGTTCCTTGACGTCACGGGCCAGTACAGGCACGGCGAACAGGTTGTCTGTCGGGATGTCGAAGAAGCCCTGAATCTGGCCGGCATGCAGGTCGAGCGTCAATACGCGATCTGCACCGGCTTCTGTGATCAGGTTGGATACGAGTTTTGCCGAGATGGGCGTGCGGCCGGAGGCGCGGCGATCCTGGCGGGCATAACCGAAATAGGGAAGCACGGCAGTGATGCGGCGTGCCGAGGAGCGGCGGAAGGCGTCGATCATGATGAGAAGTTCCATCAGGTGATCGTTTGCCGGATAGGACGTGGACTGGATGACGAAGATATCCTGACCGCGTACGTTTTCCTGAATTTCAACGAATATTTCCTGGTCTGCAAAGCGCCTGACTGTGGCTTTGCCGAGTGGAACGTTGAGATAATTGCAGATGGACTCGGCGAGTTGTCGACTTGAGTTTCCTGCGAAAACCTTCATTTTGGTCCGCCTGTTTCCGTGCTGATGGGCGCTTTTTAGCTACCTTGACTTCGAATGCAAGCGCCATGATCACGTTGAGGTAGTTTTTCGTGAAAAGTCTGTGACTAGATTAACGTGCATTCGGCAGAGAGGCGGACTGAAAGCTGTGCCAAGTCCGCTCATGTGCGGCTTATCCGGTCTGTCTCAGCCGTTGGTAGACTGCTTCCAGGCGAGATATTCCGCGATGGTATTGGTGCCAATCTGCTGCATGACAGATGCGGGCACGCCAGCCCATGGATCGGTGGCGCTGGAGCGGACGCTTTGCTGACCCTGAATACGGTGAAGGCGCGCGCCGCTACCATCGAGGACATCCCAGACATAGACCACATTGACATTGCCGCCATCGGCAAAGGCCGAGAAATACCCCTTCAGGATATGGCGGGTCGAGGGATCCGATGAGCCCTTGATCGATAATCCATGGGCACGTGCCTCCGATCCCAGTTGGCGCGAAAGCGGTGTGACGGCTTCGACTGGGGCGCCGATGATCGGCAAGAAACGGATTGTGTCTGCGACAGTTGCCGGGCTTGCAGCGGCAACCTGCTGCTGCTGAGCGGGCGGCTGGCTTGTCACCGGAGGCGGCAAGGGCTGTTGCGCGGAAGGTGTAGTCCGCCGTGGCGTGCCGGCCGGCGGTGTTCCGGTGGTCTGTCCGGCGGCCAGAGCCTGTGCCTGCGCTTCCAGCGTGTTTTGTGGCGGCTGAGAATAGCTCTGTTGCGCTGCCGGCTGCGCATAGACGTTTGACGCCTGCGCGCCGCCATCGCCGTATTCCGGTGCCGCGGCTGTCGTCTGACTGTCTGCGTTGCCGACATCGGCACGGGGGATCAGGGCTTCTGGCGTATTGCAGCCGGCAAGCAATGCTGCCGGCAACAGAATTGGGATGAGGAACCTCAGTTTTCTCACGCCTGCTTTCCTTCCGCCTGTGCCGCACCGTCCTGGTATTTTATGTCGTTTGAGCGCAAAGCCTGTCAATTCCGCAAAGTCCGAAGGGTGCGATTAGCGGGTGATAAGCTCCAGGGGATGACGTGACAGCGCTTCCGGTGCCCCTTCTGTGGTCAGATAGGTGTGACCGAGCGTCATGGCCGTGGAGCGTTCCGAATCGGCCACGATGATGTGTACGAAGAGCGTCATGTCCGGGAGGATGGGCTGCGGATTGCCCATATGGAACATCTGATGCTCCATCCAGGACGGAGAGAACCTTGCGCCGAGCGAGTAGCCGCAGGCGTTCAGCCGATGCCGTGTCAGGCCGCGTTCGTCCATGACCCGTGCATGAGCGTCGAAAACATCGCCGAAAGTGTTGCCCGGAATGAGGATGGGTTCGATCGCCTTCAGGCCTTCCAGGCAGGCGTTGAAGAGTTCCTTATGGCGTGCGGATGGTTCGCCGATGGTCAGGGTGCGCATCATGGCGGCATGATAATGCGCCGACACTCCTGCCCATTCGAGCGTCAGCTGATCTTTTTCGTCGAGAACGCGACGTCCCGACTTGTAGCGGCAAAGAAGGGCGTCTTCACCCGAACCGATGACGAATTCATTGGCAGGGTAGTCACCTCCGCCGGCAAGGACGGCGCCCTGCATGGCCGCCAGAATTTCCGATTCGTTTGCACCTGCTCCGATAAAGGGCAGCGCTGCATCGAGCGCATCATCAGCCAGTTCGGCTGCGCGCCGGACATGGGCGATTTCGGCAGGGCTCTTGATCAACCGCAGACGGCTCACGAGGTAGGACGCGTCGCTCGTCTCGGCGAAGCTCATGAGCTGGTTGTCGAGCTTGCGGGTCATCGCGCCGGTCAAGCCGTGCGTGTCGTATTCGATCCCGATGCGGGCACCGAGCAGGTCGAGATCGCTCAGCAGGTTCTTCAAGTCCACCGTTGGATCGGCGTTGACGCGGTCCATCCACACAACGACGTTTTCAATTGTCGAGGTGTGCCGTGCCTGACGCAGGTCTGGCGAGCGGGTGAGGAGAGACATCGAGCCGTCAGCCTTGACGACGAGTGACTGGAAAAAGCAGAAGCCAAAGGTGTCGTAGCCGGTCAGCCAGTACATGCTTTCCTGAGCAAACAGCAGCATGGCGTCGAGCTTTTCCTCGCGCATCTGCTGCGTCAGGCGGTCGACCCGGGCGCTGTATTCTGTCGGTGTGAAAAGCGGGGCCATGTTACTCCTCCATAATGGCGATCGCCGAGATCTGCCGACCGTAGTCGGACTCTCCTGCATGGGTCATGCGGCGATAGGAATAGAAACGATCCGCATCGGCATAGGTGCAAAGGCCTAGGCTGCCTGCCTGGACACCGGCCTCTTCAAGGCGGGCGACAGTCAGGGCCGGCAAGTCAAACATCATGTGGCCTGACCGTGCGGAGGGGGTGAAAAATCGGTCATAGGAAGGGTCGTAAGCTCGAAAGCGCTCGACGAATTCCGGGCCGACTTCATAATTTTTAACACTGATCGATGGGCCAAGCGTAGCGCGAATGGCGTTGCGTCTGGCACCAAGGGCGACCATGGCATCAATGGTGTTTTCGAGCACGCCGTTGAGCGCGCCCTTCCAGCCGGCATGGGCGGCACCAATGACGCCGGCCTCACTGTCGGTAAACAGCACAGGCCCGCAGTCCGCCGCCAGCACACCAAGCACGACGCCCGGTTCATTGGTGACCAGGGCATCTGCGCTGGGCCGCGCGCCATCGTAGTCACGGCCCACCGTGATCGCATCTGCCGAATGGACCTGGTTAACCGTGGCGAGTTTTGCCGCGGGGGCCGAAAACCAGTTGGCCACGCGGGCGCGGTTCTCCATCACTCTGGACTGGTCGTCATTCGAACCAAGGCCAACATTCAAACCTTTGTAGATGCCTTCGGACACACCGCCTGCACGCGTAAAAAAGCCGTGGCGTATCGGACCTGCGCTATCGGCGAGGAAAGGGCTTTCGATCGGCTCTGGCAAAGCTTGATCCTGCATGGGTGTCCGTTTCTGGGCTTTTCGGAGGTGATTCTGTTGCGCGCCGCCGTTGTTTTCCGGGGCGGTCGCGTTTCCTTCAGGGCTGCGACGTCATCAGCGCGCGGATGGTGTCAAGCGCGAGGGGCTCTGTCAATCCATGGCCTTGAACGGGGCGAGCCGCCTTGGCGGGCTTGAAATTGCGAGCACCTTAAACAGTTCGCCCATGCGACCTTCGCCTCCGCTGATCAACCGATCCAGCGCCACTCGAACGTCGGCCTGCACTTCCGGAGGCTTGTCCTTGGACAAGGTCATTGCGCGTTGTTCGATGCCAAGGCCCCGCAGGAAATCGCCCTGGAACATGCAGCCTGTTATGGCAACGCCGAGGGCACGGGCAGCCAACGCCAGTTGTTCGAAGTCGACATGACTGGTGAGGTCGGCCATGCCGGGATGGGCAAGCGGTGGATCAAACTGATGGGCAAGCACCGCCTGCAATGTGTCGCCGAAGCCTGTGACCATGTGACCATAATCCACGATCAGTGCGGTTCCGCCTTCTGTGAGCAGCCGCTGGCAGATCACATCGAGTACGGCGATCCTTGCAGGCGACGTCTCGAAGATCGTGCCTTCCGGCATGCCGTCGCTGTCGTCGGGCAAAAGTTCCGGGTCGATGGTTGCAACACCTGCGACGAAAACCAGATTATCGTCCGGATCGAGGCCGACCATACGCTCGCGGAATCCGCGCGGCGTCTTGACCCATTGGCGGATTGGAATGGCGTCGAAGAGTTCGTTGGCGACGATGAGGGTGAAGCCCTCAGGCACCTCGTCGAAGGCGACATGCCAATCGGTCTTGGCGGAGTAAGGCGCCAATGTCTGCTTCTGGATCGCCTGCAGCCGCTCGCTGGTCTCCACCAGATGGGCTGACATGCTGTCATAAAGGGACGGTGCAAGGCGCGCGATGACCCGCAAGATGTCCGACATCATCGTGCCGCGCCCGGGACCGATCTCCACAAGACGAACCGCCTCTGGCGAATCATGGGTCTGCCATGCGTGGATGATGAAGACGCCGATCATTTCACCGAACAACTGGCTCACTTCAGGCGCTGTGATGAAATCGCCTTCTATGCCGAAGGGATTGCGGGTCTTGTAATAGCCGTTCTCCGGATCGGCCAGGCATAGCGAAAAATAGTCCGTGACGCTGATCGGACCGCCGGTCCGGATCATCGACTTGATTCTCGTGGCGAGCGCTGTGGTCAATGTGGGCGCCTCGTCATTCCTGATTATCGGTCACCGGAGCGCAAGGCACGGAGGAGAACCAGCAGGCCGATGATCGCCATCGGCAGGGACAGTATCATTCCCATTGTCAGCCAGCCTCCCGCCAGATAGCCAAGTTGCGGATCCGGCTCTCGGAAAAACTCTACAAACATTCTCGAACCTGCATAAAGCAGTGCAAAAATGGCTGTGACAAGACCGGGCTTCTTTAATGCACCGAAACGTCGCGCGGCCAATTGCAACACAATGAAGACAAGGACGCCTTCCAGCAGTGCTTCATAGAGCTGGCTCGGGTGGCGGGCGAATGGTCCGCCCGTCGGAAAAACAAAGGCCCACGGGACATCTGTCGGACGTCCCCACAGCTCGCCATTGATGAAATTGGCAATGCGACCGAGGAAGAGACCGATCGGTACCACGCTTGCGATCAGATCGAACATGCTCCAGACGGCAATGCCGTTACGCCGGGCAAAAATGATCATTGCGAGGGTCGCGCCTATAAATCCTCCATGGAAGGACATGCCGCCATTCCAGATGCGCAAGGCCCGCATAGGGTCTTCCATGACCGCTGCGCTATCGTAGAACAGGATATAGCCGATGCGTCCGCCCAGAACGACGCCGGCTGCGGCCCACAGAATGAAGTCGTCCAGATGGCTGGCATTGACCGGCGCTATTCCATCCTTCCACAGGCCGCGATTCTCAATCATTCGCCGTGAGAGCCACCATGCGAGCATGATGCCAACGACATAGGCTATACCGTACCAATGGATGGCGAGCGGGCCGATCGATACGGCAATCGGATCGATATCGGGATAGGGCAGGATGGCGAGGAGTTCAGCGGCTGTCGGCAAGTTTTTGCTTTCGGTTGATCGGGCGGAACATGACGGCGGGACAATTACCGGTCAAGATGGAATCTTGAAGGCAGGAGAATGGGCCATCCTTGGCGACATTCTTCCGCTGCGGCAAAGAGGGGGGATGAGCGAAAAATACTTGCATCCAATGTCATGAAACCCTACCTCAAATCGAGTATCATCGATCATCGAAGCCTTAAGGGCCGATCTTGGAAAAGGGAGCCGAGCCGATGTCAACCGGACCGAACCGCATCATGGATGAATTCGCAAAGCTGATGACTGACGCAGCCGGCGCCGCACAGGGTGTCCGCAAGGAGGTCGAGACCGCCTTTCAGGCTCAGGCAGAGCGCTGGCTCAACTCCATGGATCTGGTCAAGCGGGAAGAATTCGAGGCCGTTCGAGACATGGCGATCATGGCGCGGGACGAAAACGAAGCGTTGAAAGCTCGAATCGAGGCGCTTGAGGCAAAGCGGTCGACAAAGTGACGCCCGCCTTGATCTGCTGACGTATCCTATCGCCCCGCGCTTGCCCAAAGCGCGGGGTTTTTCGTTGCCGATCCGCTGAAATCGGACCTGGGCCAGGTGGAACTTGCGGCACCGGCAACCTGAAAATGAGATCTCCGCGCCCGTCCGCACTGCAATCATTTTCATCAACTAATTTCGATGGTTGTCCACATGCCGGTCAGAGTCGAAAAAACAAGCGCACAGAGTCAGTTACCGTCGCTTGGTAGTGCATCGCGAGAAAAGCTTTCCACAGCGCTGTTCGGTTATTCAACGAAACAGGGCTGGCACAGGTGAGTGTCCATTATAGACTGATTTTAAATGATGATTCGAAACGGGGCGTCGTAAGTTTCAGACAGGGTCTATAGTTTATCCTGAAGCTCCATCGGCAATCGTCTATAATGAAGTTCTCCGGTTGCTGTGTTTGTGCGCGTTATATGTGGGACCACATTTCGTCGCATTCCGTTCCGGTCAAAAAGGTGCCGCATGAACCTGATCGACATAGATATCGAACGCCAATCCAATCCGGTCGACATGATTGAATTTGTCGCCGCGACAAACGACTGGTCGTTCGAACGTTCCGGCGAAGACGAAATCGCCATGACTGTCGAGGGGCATTGGGCGGACTATCACGTCTCCTTCTCCTGGATGGAAGAGTTCGAGGCGATCCATCTGGCTTCGGCCTTCGATCTTCGCGTTCCCGAAAATCGGGTCAACGAAGTGATCCAGCTTCTGTCTTTGATCAATGGTCAGGTGTTGATGGGGCATTTCGACCTGTGGCGGCAGGAAGATGTCGTCATCTTCCGCCAGTCGCTGCTGCTTGCAGGCGGTGCCGAACCGACCAACCGACAGGTTGAAGTTCTTCTGTCCAGTGCGGTCGAAGCGTGCGAGGCCTATTACCAGGCGTATCAGTTCGTTGTCTGGTCCGGCATGGACGCCAAAAGCGCCATGGATGCGGTGCTATTCGAGACCGTTGGACAGGCCTGAGACATGAGGGGGATCACTATCGGCCAGGTCGTCCTCGTCGGTGCCGGCAATATGGGCGGCGCGATGCTCTCCGGATGGCTGAAAAATGGCGTACCAGGCGCATCCGTCACCGTGATCGATCCTGGCCCTTCTGACGCCATGCAGACCATGATTGCCGAGGCGGGGTCTCTCTCCGTGCCTGTTCCGCCCGCCGGGCTTGTTGCCGATGTTCTCTTTCTTGCCATCAAACCGCAGATGATGGCCGATGTCCTTCCCGTTCTGAAATCGCTTGTCGGACCTTCAACCGTTGTGGTGTCGGTTGCTGCGGGTACGACACTGGCTGCGATGCGCGAGCATCTGGGGGACGCGGGTATGGTGCGGGCCATGCCGAATACTCCTGCAATGGTTGGCCGCGGGATCACCGGCGCCTATGCCAACGACCGGGTGAGTGACGACCAGCGTGATCTGGTCGATCGTCTGCTCAAGGTGTCCGGGCCAGTCGAATGGGTCAATTCCGAAGCTGATATCAATGCCGTCACTGCCGTTTCGGGCAGTGGGCCGGCCTATGTTTTCTATCTCGTCGAGTGCATGGCGGAAGCAGGCCGCAAAGCCGGTCTGCAGGCGGACCTCGCCATGCGCCTCGCACGAGAAACTGTCGCTGGGGCTGGTGAACTTCTTCACCAGTCCCGCGATGACGCTTCGCGTCTGCGTCAAAACGTGACCTCGCCCGGTGGCACAACCGCTGCGGCACTTTCTGTCTTGATGGATCCGCAATCGGGCCTGCAGCCGGTGTTCGATCAGGCGATCGAGGCGGCGAGGCAGCGTGCCGAGGAGCTTGCCAAGTGAGCGGTGGTAACGAGAGTGGCGCCCAGATCACCTTCGATGATTTTGAGAAGGTCGATATCCGTAGCGGCACCATTGTCGAGGCCTTGCCCTTTCCGGAAGCACGAAAGCCGGCTTTCAAGCTGAAGATCGACTTCGGCCCGGAACTTGGCATCAAGAAGTCCTCCGCCCAGATTACGGTGCACTATTCGCTCGACACACTTGTGGGGCGTCAGGTGCTGGCAGTGGTCAATTTTCCGCCGCGCCAGATTGGTCCGTTTCGCTCCGAGGTGCTGACACTCGGCTTTGCCGATGAACACGGTGCAATCGTGTTGGCGGCGACTGACAAGACCGTGCCGAACGGGCAGCGTCTGATCTAGGCGTCAGTGGATATCGCGACTGTCCGGTCCTCTGAGCGAGAAGTGGTGAAAACCGGCTTTGAAGCCTGCGCGTTGCGGTGAACAGGCGAATATGCCGACATCAACTGGATCCATATCTGCCGGGAAAAAGGCGAGACGCGCCATCTTCCACTGACTATCCGGTTCCATTCGATATTGCACAAACAGGCTTTCACCTAGCCGGCTGACCTTGACGCCGAGCGGTCCCTTTTGGTGGCCGATTTCAAAGGCAGACCAGTCCGACTGGCCAGATGTGGTGACGACCGTGCTGAAATGGCAAACACCGTCGGTATATTCGATTCCGCATTTCATCCAGTTCATGGCGTCTTTGCGGATCATGAGACCCGCCTGATCATAAAGCGCTTCATAGCAGCCGGTAAATGCGGTCTCGGCGGTGAACTCGCCTTGCTGGCTGACGTGGAGAAAATGGCCATTGTCGCGCTGGAAGCCATAATAGGTCTTCTGCCAGAAATCGGTTTCGTGTCCCGTCTCCAGCGCTAGCGTGCCCTCTTTCACGTCATGGCGAGGTGGGGAGTTGAGCCACTGCATTTCCTGCCAGTTCATGCGGTTCTCTTTCCATGTATGGTTTAGGCCGGAATTCTAATGATTGCCCTTAGCCCGCCGAGAGGACTGTCGGACAGTGTGACGTTGCCGCCATGGCTTCGGGCAATATCCCGGGCGATGGCGAGGCCGAGGCCGGTTCCGGAGGCATCGAGATTGCGCGCCTCATCCAGACGGAAGAACGGCTTGAAGACTTCTTCGCGGCTTTCCCTGGCTATTCCGGGACCATTGTCATCGAAGGTGATGGTCAGCCATTTGGCGCCATGGCGCGCGTCGACCTGCAACGTGTCGGCGTAGCGCCGCGCGTTGGAGGCCAGATTTCCGACGAGGCGAGCAAAGGCCTGCGGCCTGACCTGCAGCTTGTCGTCCCCCTCCATGGTGTAGGAATAGGTCTTGCCATGCAGATCGAATTCGGGACGCAGACGCTCAAGTGTCTCGGCCAGCGATACTTCTCCAACATCTTCCTCGGCCTCGCCGCGCGCGAAAGACAAGTAGCCTTCCAGCATGGTGCGCATGTCGTCGACATCCTGGTTGAGATTTTCCAGCTCCGGACTGTCACCGGCCAGTGCCAATGTCAGCTTGAAGCGGGTCAGAATGGTGCGTAGGTCGTGGCTCACACCGCTCAGCATCGCGGTCCGCTGTTCCATCTGGCGTTCGATGCGTTCGCGCATGAGGATGAAGGCCAGTCCGGCACGACGGATTTCGACTGCTCCGCGCGGACTGAAATTTTCCGCCTTCTGTCCCTTGCCGAAGTTTTCGGCAGCCCTTGCGAGGGCAAGGATCGGACGGATCTGGCCGCGCAGGAACAGAGTGGAGATGACAATCAGCACCAGCGACGTACTCATCATCCAGACCAGAAATATGTGGCTGTTGGAGGCGTAAGCCTGATTGCGGATAGCGAAGACTCGAAGAACCTTGTCATCGAGAAGGATGCGGATTTCCACCAGGCGGGAATCGCCGACAGTATTGATCCAGTAGGGCCGTTTGATCTGCTGGGTGATCTGTTCGGACAGGATTTCGTCCAGAATGGAAAAGAAGGGTTTGGGCCGCGGCGGCGGCAGCGTGCCCCCGTCTTCAATTGAAATCTGCATGCCGAGATCGTCGCGGGCGATGCGGATGACGTTCTTGTAGCCATCGTCAGCGGGGTAGGTCTCGATGATGTCGATGACGGCGGCGATGTCGCGCGTGACAGCTGCGGACAGCCGCTGCGTGACCATCTGCCAGTGACGTTCCATGAAGACGAAGGTCAGAACTGTCTGGAGGATCAGGATCGGCAGGATGATGATGAGAAGCGAGCGCGCAAACAGGCCGGTCGGCAATTGCCGCCGTATCCATTTGTTGACGCGTTTCAAGCCTCTCGCTGGAGGTCTTTGCTCGTCGCGTCGTGTCGGGTCGTAACTGGCCATCCGTTCCTTCGTTTCCGACTTTGGCGAACCGTCTTTTCGTTGCGCAGACTATCGGGCTTTTCGTTGACTGCCGCCTGGGCTGTCATTGCGGTAGCCCCCAAAAGTGCTCCCTGGTCGTCGCTCGCGCTTGCCGAAGAGTGACATCAATCCATGCTCAGGCGATAGCCGATGCCCCGCACCGTCTGGAGCCAGACCGGATTGGCCGGATCATCCTCGATCTTGCGTCTCAGACGGTTGATCTGCACATCGATGGTGCGCTCGCCAACATCTGCGTCGTTGCCGATCAATTCGTGCCTCGGGATCGTTTCGCCGGCCTTGGTGGCGAATATCCACAATATCTCCTGCTCGCGATCGGTCAGACGAATGACGTCGGATGCCTTCTTCAACTCACGGCGTAGAATGGAGAACGTATAGGGGCCGAACATGACCTGTTCGATTTTGGGCGCGTCGGCATTGATATTGCGCTTGAGGATGTTGTTGATGCGCAAGACCAGTTCGCGGGGATCGAAGGGCTTGGCGAGGTAGTCATCGGCACCGGCTTCGAGGCCGGCGACACGGGATTCGGCTTCGGCGCGGGCTGTCAGCAGAATGACCGGGGTCTCTCCACCCGACAGGCTCTGTGTCAACGAAATGCCGGATTCGCCCGGCATCATCACGTCCAGTATCAGAAGATCGAAGTTCAGCCCTTCGAGCTTGCGCCGTGCTTCGGCTGCATCGGCCGCCGTGGTGACGCGGAAGCCCTTTTCGGTGAGGAAGCGGTGGAGGAGGTCACGGATGCGGGTATCGTCGTCCACCACGAGAAGATGGGCGGCATCATCTGCAATGGCGGTGGATTTGGTCATCTCAGACGTCCTTGCTTATGTCCCGCAGCGCCGTCGACGTGCTCATGCCATCGAGAAAGCGTTTGACGCCCTCGCGCATTTCGGGGGTCAATTCTTGCAATGCACCCTCTATCCGGCGGGATTGCGGCTGTGACAGTGCCAGCGCCAGCTCCCGGCCTGCAAGTGTTGCGTAAAGCCTGCGTTGGCGGCGATCGGCAGGGCCGGCCATCTGTCGGATATAGCCGGAATCGATCAGTTCCTTGAGCACGCGCGCGAGGCTCTGTTTGGTGATTTGCAGGATGCCCAGAAGATCTGCCACCGTCATGCCCGGCCGACGGCTGACGAAATAGACAACACGGTGGTGGGCGCGGCCGTAACCGATCTTTGCCAGGATAGCATCGGGATCCGATACGAAGTCGCGATAGGCAAAGAACAGTTTTTCGATCGTGTCGAAATCAATCGACTTGTCGTCGACGACCGGGAGCTCCGGAATATCCTTCTTCGCCGTTCGTAGCGCTGCCTGCCGTTCCACTGATATTCCTTCTCGATCATCACCGCAGAATTGTCTCGCTTTGGTGTTTGCGAGCACAAATCCGCATCATATGACCTAAGCACACAACGGGCAAAACGCCACCCAAAAAGGCGCTTATCCCGCATTTGAACGTTAACGATCAAGGCGGAAATACGGTTTTTGTTTGCGGGGAGAGGGAACAGGTTGGTGCAAGCCTGCGTTGAGAGGCTAATCAAGTTCGCAGAGGGAAAAATGATGCGATTGGACGCTGTCGAAAATACGTCGGAAAACATGGTCGAGGCGCGATTGAAGCCTCTCTTCATTGCTGTTGTGACAGCCAAGCTGCTGATCGCCGGCTTACTGATTGCCAATCTGAACCTTTTGCCGCATGCCTGGACCGATACCACGGTCATGGCTGCTCAATAGAGCCAAGGCTTTAAACGCTGGCGAAACCGCCTATGTTGGGAATGGGCCACTGAGTGCCCGACACTATACTCCAGCGGAACAGAGGCGTTTATGAGCCAATTGCAGGCGGGTATCATTCCCGTCACTCCCTTCCAGCAGAATTGCACAATTCTCTTTGACAGCGACACCAAGGAAGGCGTCGTTGTCGATCCGGGCGGCGATGTCGATGTGATCACGCAGACTATCGCCGAAAACGGCATCAAGATCGCTGCGATATGGCTGACCCACGGCCATCTCGATCACGCCGGCGGTGCCGCGGATCTCAGAGATGAACTCGGTGTCGATATCATTGGACCGCACAAGGATGATTTGCCCCTCCTGCAAGGGCTGGAAGATCAGGCCAACCGCTTTGGCGTGCCGATGAAATTGCGCAATGTGACGCCGGATCGCTGGCTGGAAGACGGGGAGACCGTGTCTTTCGGAGCCCATGAATTCAAGGTCCGCCATTGCCCGGGACATGCGCCTGGTCATGTCATTTTCTTCAACGAAGCGCAGAATTTTGCCCATCTTGGCGATGTGCTGTTCAGTGGCTCGATCGGCCGAACGGATCTACCGGGCGGCAATCATCAGCAATTGCTGGATTCCATCCGTGACAAGGTGCTTCCGCTTGGCGACGAGGTCGGCTTCATCTGTGGTCATGGCCCCGGTGGGCGGATCGGGGATGAGCGGAGAAACAACCCGTTTCTCGTTGGCCTGTAAGTCTCTCAAAGCGAAAAGGCGCCGGAAATTCCAGCGCCTTTCTTCAGTATCAGCCGGCTGAGCAAAAATGGCTGCGGCCGTCATAGCCAATAAAGGTGCCGCTGCGTGGATTGAAGCTGCGGTAACGATCCGAGCAGTAACGATACCATTCCGGGCTCCACGGCTCGAGATCGCCGCGATAAGATGCGGATGGATATTCGTTGGCATAAACGGGTGCCGGACGATAGGCACGGGGTGGCGGTGGCGGAAAGTCCGGCTCGACATAGATCGGGCCCGGTTCCACATAGCGCGGCTGGCTGGCAATGGCCGCGCCGACGACTGCGCCGGCTGCGAGGCCGAAGAGACCGAGGACAGCTGCATCATTGTTGGAGCGGTGATGGCGGGGACGCTCGTAACGGTCATGGTGACGACCGCCGGCGAGGACCGGGCTTGCTGTCGATACAGCAGCGGTGACGAGGGCTGCCGAAACGAGGGCGAATTTTGCGAATTTGATCATGGCTTAGCCTTCCTCTGACCTTTCACGTTCGACTTCCATTGTGAAAGGCGATGAGAGCAAAATAGAGGCGCCAACCTGAATGCAGTCTGAATAAAAAAACCCGGCAATGATGCCGGGCCGAAACGCGAGTATTCAATGTAAGGGAGAAGGTTCAGTCTGCAACCTGCAGATTGACAGCCTTCGGGCCCTTGCCGCGCCGGTCCGGTTCCGTGTCGAAGCTTACTTTCTGATTTTCAGAAAGACCGGTCAGTCCGGAAGCCTGTACAGCGGAAATATGTACAAAGATGTCAGCGCCGCCATTGTCCGGCTTAATGAAGCCGAAGCCTTTGTCGGTATTAAAGAATTTTACAGTGCCAGTTTCGGCCATGCGTCAGGTCCTTTTATCTCCGTCCGATATATGGACAGCATTACTTCGTTCACCCTATTCGGGTTGTGACAGGCATATTCGGATTTTGAGGAAAGGATCCTTGTTACCGCAGTGGCCATTACTTGAAGGACTATTCGTCCTTTCTTCAGCCGGCTGCCCGGAACATTTTTCGCGTATCCGGAGCGCATTAATTATAGGTCTTCCCATGCTCGTTATCTGCCCGAACATGGAAAGATTGATAGGTTTATTCCAACTTGGCAAGCAAAAGTTTTATTGCCAAAAGACCCCTTATTATATTCGATAATGTTGAAATAAAAGAATTTATCCGATTTGCCTGTATCTGAGGCATATCATTGCCCAAAACCATATCGTTGGCGATCTAGTTTGCACCATAAACGGGCATCGGGCAGTCCGAGAGACAGAATCGCTTTTTCGTGGGAGGCTCATTTTTTTGCGCTTTTCGCGCATTTTCAATGCCGTTTTGTCCGTTTCGGTGCGCCTATATCCGCTGCTTGTGCAATCATTGGCTGCTGCGACGTATGCTGCTTGTGCGGAAAATCTCACCGGTACCGTGTCGCATTCGCTGATAATTCGCTCGTTTTCCGTGTCGTGGTTTCGATCAGGCTGGCTTCGACGATGTAGCGCAAGGGGCCGCGCTCGGTGGCACCAAAGGGCCAGCACGTGGTGAGGGCCAGGTTGTGCCCGAAGGCTTGGGGATCTATGCCGCTTTCATCCCAGCGGGCGATCCGGCTTCCTGAGGTGCGGAAGGTCAGGATCGTTCCATCGCCGCGTTCGACTTCAAGCAAGTCTCCAGGCTCGACGTCTTTCAGCCAGCTGAAATGCGTATCGCGGTGGGCGGCAATCACGGCGGTTCCTTCGTCCCCGGGCTCTGGTGTTCCGTTGAGGTGCGCGGGACCAAAGGCGAGCGCTTCGCCAGTTGCGCCGGAAAGGACAATGGCTGACTTTCCCAGTCTGGGGGCGACGATCCGCGCATCTGTGGAAAAATCCGCCCAACTCCAGGGCTTGGCACCGGCATCGCCGGCCAGTTCTGCGTTGAAGCTGCGGTTCAACAAAACCTGCGACAGCGATGCCTTGGCCTTCATGTAGAGGCCGTCGGCGATGAGCAGAAGACCACCCAGAGCGACAGCCGCAATCAGCGCCGCAACCAGCCGCTCTGTAGGGCTCAGCCTTTGCCAGAGGTGGGGTGGATTGCTTTTGGTTCTTTCAGACGCCACGGCGACGCGCCTCCGCCCGGACGAAGTCCTTCCAGCTGCGGCGCCACAAAGCCATGCCGGCTGCTGCCATCAAGGCAAAGACCATCATCAAGATGCCGAGCATGATGCGCTGGTCTGCCATAGTCGCCGTCTGAGGCAAGGCAATGCCTGCTGCGCCCCTGGCAATCAGGCTCGCGGCTGCGGGGGTGGGGGCAGCTGCCATGTTGTTGGCTGCGGCCTGTGCCATCATCCGGTATTGCGCCGATGGCGGCGCAAGCATGGCCTTGTCATCGCCGGGGGCGGGGAGGACTGCCGGAATGCTTTCGCCGAACACCTTGTCGAAGTCCCAACCTGCAGGAAGGTTCAGAGGAACCTCTGTCGAGGCCAATGGCTGATCCGTGGGCCGCGATGGAGTGACGTCGACTGCAACGAGGCTTGTCATGCGCGAGACCAGATGATGGGCCATGGCGACGGTCTCGATGGCCTTGTCGGTCGCTTGAGGATCTTCGGCCTCATAGGCGCGGGCCTCGATATCGTCGATCTTGCGGCGTGCCCAGAGTTTGGAAATGCCTTGGCCATCGGCGGCATTGGCGATGTCCATTTCCACGCGCCAAGGCTGGGCGCCTGTCTTGCCGACGATCAGGAGCTTTCCGGTCGCCGTGCCATCGATCTCAGCCGTCAGTGTGACAGGTTCACCGGCATAGAGATCGGGAATCGGGTCTGGGGTGATGTCCTGCGCCGTGGCATTTTCGAAGTCGGCGCGAATATCGGTCATGACCGGGTTTTCGAGCTTCTTGAACAATTCGCCCATGCGCTCGGCGACCTGCTGTTCGGAACCGACATGGGTGAAGGTGCCGCGGCCGATTTCTGCGGCTTTGGTCATGAAATAGCTGTTGGGTGCGGAGCCGATGCCGACTGTAAAGACCCGGGCATCACCCCTGTTGCCGGAAATTTCGCTGAAGAGCTGCGCTTCGTTGCCGATGGCACCGTCTGTCAGGAACACGACCTGACGCAATGCATCCGGGTCCTTTGCGCCCTGATTGCGCAATGCATCTTGCAGCGCGGGCAGCATTTCCGTACCGCCTTGGGCTTCAAGGCCGTTCACATAGGCGATGGCTTTTTCACGATTGTCGCCGGTTGCGGGCACCAGACCGCCGAAGAAGTCGGTCATGGTGTCGTCGAAGCGGATGACATTGAAGCGGTCTTCGTTGCCGAGCCGCGAAATGGCAAGTGCCAGTGACTGGCGGGCCTGCTCGATCGACGGACCGGACATGGAGCCTGAATTGTCGATAACGAAGACGACTTCGCGAGCGGGCTTCGGGGCTGACGCATCCTGCGTTGCCGGTGGGGTGACGAAGGCCAGAAGATAGGTCTTGCCGTCCTTCATTTCCTTGAAGAGGCCCGCGCCGGGTGTGCTTCCGGGAGCGGCTTTCCATGTCAGTTCGAAGTCGCGGTCAGCAGGCACCTTGTCATTCTTCAGCGTAATCTTGCGTTTGGCGGCTCCATCCTCAGTGACGGTGATCTCATGAAAGGGGGATTTCACGTCGCCAAGCGGAAATCCTGCCTTCAGGTCGACGGTGAGGGAAACAGGATTGATCTTGGCATTCTCGCTTGGATCCAGGACGGGTGCTTCGATTTTCTTGCGGTTCGGGACCGGATCCTGAGGGACTGCAAATCCGCTGCCATTGTTGAACTCGACCTGCTGGACGATCGGCTGTGGATTGTAGCGGGGTGCTACGACCATGGGGAAACGCAGTGAGAACTGGCCGCCCGACTGGTGGACCGTCTGCTGGTATTCGATTTGAACGACCACGGTCTCGCCCGGGCCGATATTGGCGACCTGGTTGGTGAAGATGTTGGGGCGCTGCTGTTCGAGGAGCGCTGCCTTCTTGCCTTCCTGCTTTGCCTTTTCGTAGATCTGTCGTGCCTCTTCACGCGGCTTGATCTTGCCTTCGATGAAGCGGTCGCCGATCTGCATCTTCAACTGGTCTACGGCCGAATCGTCGGGAAGGGGAAAGACATAGGTTCCCTCGACCCACCCCTTGCTCGGATTTTCGAAACGCTGGGTAACCTTGACCCTGGCAACGGGGCCGGTGACATCGATTGATACATCGGTTTTCAGGCGCGGTGCTTCGACGAAGAATCCGGGTTCTCTGGAAGGGAACAGCAGCGCGCCCGAGCTCATGTCATTGGGTCGCACAAGTGCAGCAATTTCCGTCGGGGCCTGTTGCGCGGGCTGTGTCTCGGCGTGGGCGGCAGCGGAGAGACCTGCGAACATCAGCGTGATTGCGGCAACCGCCAAGGTCGCACGACGCATCCAGTGAAACATCTGACGCCTCGCGCTACGCGCTTTGTCTTCCTCGTCGTCGATAAACATATCTTACCCCTCCAGTCCGCGAACATGTCGCGAAATTCAACCCTCTCAAAGAGACTGCAGAGGGACAGAACGGAGGCAGGATAGGATTTTTATTGTGGCTTAAAGTTGACGCGCGTCACAGGCGCGACACCGCAGCGCTTGCAAGCGCTGGCCGCGCGGCAACCGTTGAAACGGTCACGCCTGACGTTTACCGAAAACCGGATGCGGGCGATGCTGATCTGGCGCGGAGATACCGGTGTTTGTGTCGCCAATGGCTCTTGGAAACGGTTGCGGGTGTTCCGGGAACTGGGCGTTGAAATTTGTGGGGACAAGTTGGGGGCGGGCAAGGGCATAGCCCTGCATCAAGGGCACACCGATTTCCTCGCAGAGTTCAACCTGCCACATTTCCTCAAGTCTCTCGAACAGAGGCTCGATCCCCTGTTTGACGAACTGGCGGACTGCGACCCTCAAAAGTGCCAGGCCCGCCGGATTGTGCATGTAGTTGCGGACCCAGTAGCCGTCGAATTTCACGCAAGTCGGATTGAGCGCTACGGCCCGTTCAATGTCTTCGTCACCGGAGCCGTAATCGGAGAGCGATATGGAAAAACCTGCATTGCGCAAGGCGTCGATCGTTGCCTTGCGCATGTCTGCGGATCTGCCGAGCGTGAAGGAAATGTCACATATGATGCTTTCCGTTGGAAGGCCAGCTTCGTGGGCTGCCAGGCGCAGATGTTCTGTCTCGATGCGTAAACTGTCTGCATCGGGATAATGGTCCGGCGTAAAGCTGACAAAGACACGGTTGGGTGAACGTGCCAGCAGGCCAGTATTCAGGATATGGATGGCGCGCAGCAAGCTGTCGACCCTGGGATGGTCTTGCTCTTCGACGAGCGGAAGAAATTGCGAGGGTGAATGCGGTTCACCATTCTTTTCGGCGCGGACCAGCCCTTGAAAACCGTCGATGGCCAGCATTCCTGCCGATGTTCTACGGAAGATCGGCTGCAGGGCGCTGCGCAAGATGAAAGGGCCATAAGCTGTCGACCACGCACCATCAGGATCGCGCACGAGATTTGCGTAAAGACTTTCCGTCATTTTTCGCACTCCGCTCTATGCCGCAGTGAATTTCGCCATGCTTACGGTAATCTCAAGGTTTTACCCGAATATTAACGGAACCTTAAAAAATCTATCGGCCGGGATATGTCTCGATGACGCATTTATGCTTGAAAGAGCGGGGCGAATTGGCCATAGAGCTTGAACCTGTAGCCTCTTATGGTTCCACACCGTTCAACAAGCTTCAGGACTGATTGATCATGGCTTTTCTTGCCGACGCACTTTCCCGTATCAAGCCTTCCGCGACCATCGCTGTGACGCAGATGGCCCGCGACCTCAAAGCTAAGGGAAAAGACGTCATTTCGCTCTCCGTTGGCGAGCCTGACTTCGACACGCCTCAAAACATCAAGGACGCAGCCATTGCGGCCATCGAGCGCGGCGAGACAAAATATACGCCGGTTGCCGGCATTGCGCCTTTGCGCGAGGCGATCGCGGCCAAGTTCAAGCGTGAAAACGGACTGGACTACAAGCCGAGCCAGGTGATCGTCGGAACTGGCGGAAAGCAGATTCTTTTCAACGCCTTCATGGCGACAATCAATCCTGGCGATGAAGTTGTCATTCCGGCTCCGTTCTGGGTGTCCTATCCGGAAATGATCGCGCTTTGCGGTGGCACACCTGTTTATATCGAGACCAAGCTTGAGAATAATTTCAAGCTGACGGCAGAAGAGCTGGACAAGGCGATTACGCCAAAGACCAAGTGGTTCATGTTCAACTCGCCATCGAACCCGTCTGGCGCGGCTTATTCCAAGGAAGAGTTGAAAGCCCTGACCGACGTGCTGATGAAGCATCCTCACGTTTGGGTTCTGACCGATGACATGTATGAGCATCTGGTGTTTGGTGATTTCGTCTACTACACGCCGGCTCAGGTCGAGCCCGGTCTCTACGACCGCACGCTGACCATGAACGGTGTATCCAAGGCCTATGCCATGACCGGCTGGCGCATCGGCTATGCAGCGGGACCTGAACAGCTGATCAAGGCCATGGACATGATCCAGGGGCAGCAGACATCAGGTGCGTGCTCGATTGCCCAGTGGGCGGCTGTCGAAGCGCTCAACGGACCGCAGGATTTCATCAAGGAATCGCGCAAGGCCTTTGAAGAGCGTCGCGACTTGGTGGTGTCGATGCTGAACCAGGCATCCGGCATTGTGTGCCCCAAGCCTGAAGGCGCTTTCTATGTCTATCCGTCTTGCGCAGCCCTGATCGGCAAGACCGCACCATCGGGCAAGACAATTGAAACGGACGAAGACTTCGTCATGGAACTGCTGGCTGCCGAAGGTGTCGCGACCGTCCACGGTTCCTCCTTCGGCCTTGGCCCGAACTTCCGTGTTTCTTACGCGACATCCACGGAAAACCTGGAAGAGGCCTGCAATCGCATCCAGCGTTTCTGCGCGTCGCTGAAGTAAGATCTGGGCGTTATCGCCATTAAACTGAATAGGGCGGGATGACTTGGATGTCATCCCGCCCTTTTCGATTGTGGAAGATGGTCAGGCCAATCGGCCCTTGGCCTCCCGCCGGTAATGCTATCAGCCGGTCATTCTTTGCACCGGTCCCTGCATCGGGCGTCTGGGCGGCCCGAAGGGAACCATGTTGGCCTTGTCTTCCTTGTTGCCGAAGAACTTTTCGCGCTCGCGCCAGATGGCGGGAAGGCTGAGAAGGGCCAGGCAGAACAGCGTGATCGCGGTCTTGGTCAGTTCCGACATTTCGCCGACACGGCCATCCAGGTAGCGCACGCCATAGACCAGCAGCACGTGCCAGACATAGATCTGCAGGGAGTGGCGACCAAGCAGGCGAAGATAGCTGAAGGAGAAGACCGTCGTCATTCCGGCGGCAATCTTCTGAATGACCGGGCTCTGATGGCGTGGTCCGGCGATCAGCAGCCAGGCGAAACCGTATGCGACTGCGGCAAAGTTCAACAGATAGACCGGGCCGAAGTCAGCGCGCACTTCCATCAGGCCGAATTTTTCCAGCACAAAACCGGGCATCAGGCCATGGGCGGTCATGATGCGAAGCGGCATGAAAAATAGCACGACGGCAAGCGACATCTTCGCAAGGAAGGTGTTGTCGGGCGAAAACACCTTGCTCCATTCGACGGTCTTCATGGAGGCGAGCGTTCCAGCCACGATGCCGGAGAAGAACACGACCTGCCAGCCGAACAGGTTGAAGCTGGCGCGGATGCCTTCTTCTTCCGGTGTGGCGGCCAGCCAGTCGTTGATCGGATATGTGAGCACCCTGTGCAGGCCGAGCTGGGCGGTGACCCATAATAGCAGCGAGCCGATAGCGACCGACTTCCATTTGCCTTCGAGGCAAAGCGCAATCACGAAGGGCGCAAACGCCATGTAGATGATGTATTGTGGCAGGATGTCCATGAACGTGGGCTGGAACAGGAAGGTGGCGATGGTTGCCAGACGCAATGGGTCGTTCAACTGGCTGCCGCCCGTCCAGTTATGCCAGTATTCAGCAGCGCCCGGCAGCACCAGTTGAACCGCGAGTACAAACAGAATGATGCCCATCGCATAGCGATAGAGTTCCAGCACGCGCGACCAGAGCCGATCGCGACCTTCCGCATATCCGCTCTTCATCATCTTGCGCGAATAGACCATGCCGGTCAGCAGACCAGACAGGAAAACGAACCCTTGTGCGTCTTCGACAAATGCCAAATTTCGGTGGTTGATCTGGACAAGCCAGAGGCCACCGGTAAAGACCAGATGATTGATCAACATGAAGACGAGGAAATATCCTCGCATACCGTCGATGACGTCCAACCTTTTCAAGATATCCGCTCCCGATTTGGATCGGGCAACCTGCCTTTGCAGATGTGCCACTCAATTTCATGAGAACAGCGAACCCATATACCGTTACAGATCCGCCGATGAAAAAACGGCTGGGAGCGGGAAAGGTTCCGGATGGATTCGCCATCCGATCCAGGATCTATAAACCCAAAAACGACAGCATTATGAACGTTGCAAACAGCACGAAGTGGGTCATGCCCTCAATCGCATTGGTTTCCCCGTCATTGAGGTTGATTGCGGCAACCACAAGTGTAATCGCCACCATGACAGTCTGAGCAGGGGTCATCGCCATGATGAAAGGCTGGCCCGTATAAAGTGCTATCGCTTCCATGACAGGCACTGTCAGGATGACAGTGGAAAGCGAAGCACCCATGGCAATATTGACGGTTGCCTGCATGCGGTCGCGCAGGGCAGCGCGCAGAGCGGCCAGGATTTCCGGGCCTGCTGAGATGGCGGCCACCATGATGGCAGCCAAGGCCGGAGGCGCGCCCGTGCCCTCAAGGCCGGTGTTGAGGAAGACCGACATCATCTCGGCCAGTGCACCGATCACAAGGACGCCGACGATGATGACGACAATCGCTACGGTTGCCGATTCATCACTTTCTGTACCGTGTTCTGCCTCTTTTTCTTCCCGCGAGCGGGTAGGGTACCGGTAGCTGAAAAAATAACTGTGGGTTCCGACCTGCATGCGCAGGAACAGTCCGTAAAGGGCAATCATCGCGATGATGGTGAAGACGGAATAGTATTGCCATTTCGCATCGGGCACGAATTCCGGCACGATCATGGAAATCCCCATCGCGGTCAAAATCATCACGCCATAGGTCTTGCCGGAATCGTCATTATACGGTTGTTCTCCGTGTTTGAGACCGCCCAGAAGTGCCGCGAGGCCCAGGATGCCGTTGATATCGAGCATGACGGCTGAATAGATCGTATCGCGCACCAGTGTCGGCGAGCCGTCATTGCGCATCATGATTGCCAGAATGAGGACTTCCACGGCGACGGCCGAAGTGGTCAGGATCATGGTGCCATAGGGATCGCCAACCTTGGCCGCCAGGACTTCGGCATGATGTGCAACGCGCATCGAGGCCAGCATGATGGCGCCGATCAGAAAGGCGGCCCCCAGAAGTGAGGCTATCTGGCCAGCTTCGAGAACGTGATGTTCGAAGAAAAATCCGATGATGGCGGCGAGAATAGCCAATCCGATGAGACGTTCCTGCTTCAGGATCTGCACGGTTCTTCTGTTCCTTTTGCTGGGCGTGGACTCACGGCGTGTCTGGCGGGCATTCTATGTAAAGCCTTTAGCCCTTCAAGCTGTTCCGTCCTAATTGCAGTCGAAGGCGATTGATGAGATAGTTTTAGAGTGTTCAAAACAACAGGTTCGGCCACGGGAGGCGCATCATGACCAAGGTCACTTACCAGATCGTGCAACACGATGGAGGCTGGGCCTACCGGCTGGACGGCGTCTATTCGGAGACATTTCCAAGTCATGACGATGCCTTGGCTGCCGCACGGATTGTCAGTCTGGAACAGCAGGTTGGCGACGAGGCTGTCGAGATCAGCTATCAGGATGCCAATGGCCGGTGGCACCAGGAACATTCCGATGGCGGTGACCGTCCCGAAGTCGAGATTGTGGATAGCCCGGACAGCTAGCGGTCCAAGGCGATGGCCCTGTAAGCGATCAGTCCTTCCACCAGTGCGTCGAAAGTGACACGGCAGCGCGGACTTGTCTTCAGGTTCTCGTGCATCACCACGTAGGTCTCCAGAGCCAGAGGAAACTGGTCCGGCAATACCTCTAAAAGATCAGGTGCGCGCAGGCCGATCGGAACCTGACAAATGCCTATGCCGCCTGCGGCCCGGATCATCGCCAGTTGGGCAAGATTGCTGTCCGATCGGAATGCGAAGTCGATGTTGTCGAGTGCGGGGACGTCTTTCAATGCAGTTCGAACGTAAGTTAGAAAACGATCAAATCCGATCAGGCGATGGTCTTGCAGTTCGGCCAGATTTCGCGGGGCAGGGCAGGCGTCGAGATAACGGCGATGGGCAAAAAAGCCCAAGGGGATTGCGCCGATCTTCTTACTGACAAGTGCTGCCTGAACTGGCTTCACCAGGCGCACGGCGATATCGGCTTCCTGTCGGCCAAGATCTTCCAGCGCGTCCGAGGACGACAGTTCCACGACCAGCTTTGGATAGCGTGTCTGCAAGTTGGCGAGGATCGAGGGCAAGACCTCGACCGCCATGACTTCACTGCAACTGATACGGACACGACCTTCCGGTGAACTGTTGCTGGAACTTGCCGTGCGCAACAGGGCGGCGGCGGCCGATCGCATGCTTTCGGCATAAGGTAACATGGACCGCGCGGTTTCCGTTGCCAGAAGCCCTTGCGACGAACGGATGAACAGGGGCGTTCCTGCAGACCGTTCGAGTTGGTCGATATGACGCCCGACGGTCGGTTGGGTAAGACCAAGAGAGCGCGCGGCAGCCGATAGGGAGCCTTCCTTATGGACGGCCAGAAAGCTTCTGTAGAGGTCCCAGTTGCCGGTCGTATCGCTCATGTATTTTTGTATATCAGATATAATTATTTCCGCAATTTTGGTTAGCGCTCGGATCGAGGACAATCACGCCATATCCACAAGGGGAGGGCGTCATGTCCCACACAGTTGAAAATTCCTCCATACAGACGATCCGGAATGAACCGCAGGGCACGGTGCTTGTGCTCGGGGCGACGGGCGGTATCGGCGGCGCGGTTGCTGAGGCCTTCGCGTCCAGAGGCTATCAGGTGCGGGCGATGCACCGGAACGGATCCGTCATGGCTGACCGAAAGCCCGAATATGAATGGGTGAAGGGCGATGCCATGAACCGCGACGATGTGATTGCCGCCGCCAATGGCGCGCAAATCATCGTTCATGCCGTCAATCCGCCCGGATACCGCAATTGGGGGGCACTAGTGTTGCCGATGATCGACAATACAATCGCGGCTGCCAAGGCTGTCGGGGCCCGGATTGTTCTTCCGGGAACGGTCTATAACTTCGGTCCGGATGCGTGGCCGTTGATCAGAGAAGACAGCCCGCAGCATCCGACGACCGTAAAGGGCGGCATTCGGGTCGAGATGGAGGCGCGGCTGGAAGCTGCTTCAAAGCAGGGTGTCAAAGTCCTGATCGTACGGGCCGGTGATTTCTTTGGGCCTTCTGCCGGAAACAACTGGTTTGCCCAGATGGTCAAATCGGGAGAGCCGGTCGACTCCATCACCGTGCCGGGCACAACGGGAATTGGTCACCAATGGGCCTATCTTCCGGATCTTGCCGAAACCATGGTGCGCTTATTGGAAGCCAACAGCGTTTTACCCGATTTCGCGCGGTATCATTTCGAGGGATTTTGGGACCACGACGGACTGCAACTGGCCGAAGCGATCCGGCGGGTCACAGGAAAGCCCGCCTTGAAAGTGAAGCGCTTTCCATGGTGGCTGGTGCGCCTGGCGCGACCGTTCGTCGGGATTTTCCGCGAACTATGGGAAATGCGCTATCTGTGGCAGCGAAAATTGCGCATGCCCAACGACAAACTCATTGCCGTTCTGGGCGAGGAACCGCGAACGCCGCTGGACGATGCCGTGCGTCGAACGCTTGCTGATTTCAACTGTCTGGAAACGAGGCCGTAACCTGCTTCGCTGGCGAATTCTGCTCTTGCATCGGCGGAACAAAGGACGTGCGGCTCCCGGTGAAACTGACGCCGGGAGCCACTCGGTCGTGATTATTGAGATAGCGAAGGATAGTCGGTGTAACCCGGTGCACCACCGCCGTAGAAGGTTTCCTTCACAGGCTCGTTCAAAGGCGCATTCTTCTTGAAGCGTTCAACGAGATCCGGGTTGGCGATGAAGAGTTTGCCAAAGGCAACGATATCAGCCTTGCCAGATGACACAGCCTCTTCCGCCATATCCTTGTCGTAGCCGTTATTGACCATCCAGGCACCGGTGCCACCGGCCTTGCGGTAGGTTTCGCGCAGTTCGTCCCAATTGAACGGTGTATCGCCCTGCTGGTAGTCACGGGGACCGCCAGTCGCCCCTTCAATCACGTGAATGAAAGCGAGGTTGCGCTTGGCCAGTTCGGAAACGAGGTGGTTGAACAGCGGCTGCGGGTCGGGGTCGGCAGCGCCATTGGCGGGGGTTACCGGAGAAATGCGGATACCGGTGCGGCCCGCGCCAATTTCGCCAGCGACCGCATCGACGACTTCGAGCGCGAAGCGGACGCGATTTTCGATCGAGCCGCCATATTGGTCGGTGCGGTGATTGCTGCCGGAGCGCAGGAACTCGTCGATCAGATAGCCGTTGGCCCCATGGATCTCGATGCCGTCGAAGCCGGCTTCCTTGGTGGCGCGTGTGGCCTTGCGATAGTCCTCGATGATGTCGGCAATGTCCGACAGCTCCAGTGCACGGGGATCGGATGTCGCTTCAAATGAGCCTGTGCCGTCCGGATTGACGATAAAGGTCTTCGAATTCGCATTCAGCGCCGACGGGGCGACCGGTGCTGCATTGTTCGGCTGAAGTGCCGTGTGCGAGACGCGTCCGACATGCCACATCTGCGTGACGATCTTTCCGCCTGCCGTGTGGACCGCGTCCGTGACGCGTTTCCAGCCTTCAATGGCTTCCGGTGTGTAAAGGCCGGGAACATCCGAGTAGCCCTGACCCTGCTGGGAAATCGGCGTGCCTTCCGTGATGATGAGGCCTGCTGATGCGCGCTGCTCATAATAGGCCATGTTGAGGTCGTTGGGGACGGCACCCGGAGAACGATTGCGGGTGAGGGGGGCCATTGCCACGCGGTTCTTCAGTGAAATGTCGCCAAGGGTGATCGGGTCGTAGAGGCTGGGCATAGTAAATCCTTTGCTCGTCCGGCGCAGACTGTCGGGCTTTGGGGTAACGCTTGCCCGCGGAGGGGGCAGCGGGGGTCAGAGACTGTTCTGCATGTCCTGCAGGAAACTGCAGATAGTGTCTTCGTTGCGCTTGTAGAAGACCCACTGACCGAATTTTGTCGATGTCAGAAGATTGGCGCGCAACAGGATTGTGAGGTGGGCAGACACGGTTGATTGCGACAAACCGCAACGTTCGAACTGTCTGGCGCAGACGCCGTCGCTAAATGGTCGCGCCTGTTCACCAAAGAATTGCTCCGGTGTTTTCAGCCACTGCAAGATGTCCATGCGGACCGGATGCGCCAGTGCTTTCAGAATATCGTGCATGCGCCTCTTACCCGTTGCGACAGGCACGCTAGTCAACACTATCCACCAAGGGATAGGTCAATACACTATGATGTGAGCGTCGCGATTGGAAAGCACCTGTCGGCGACCGAGCATCTGCCGGGCACAAGGCAAAAAAAGAGGGCCACCGGATAAATCCAGGGCCCTTATAAGTTTGAAGGTTAAAAACCTCCAGAGGGGAACAGCTGCTGCGGTGGAACTGGGAGGTAAGCCACCATGTGCATCAGCTGAGTGCGATATGGTGGTTTTTTGTGCAGCGAACAATGCTTTTTTGTGCATGTCTGTCATGCGTTCAACGCAGACCTGTAGAAATGCTCCAGAATTACAACCCTAGGGATGCGTATCGACGTTTTGCTCGTTTGTACGCATGCTTCCTAGAAGCTCCAGTTGCGGGCCTTGGACACGATGAAATCGCGGAAAGCCTTGAGTTTGGCCGCATTCTTCATCTCGTCCGGATAGCAGAAATAGGTGTCAAAGGAGGGAATGTCAGCGGGAATTGCCAGCTGGATGAGGCCGGGATCGCGTCCGACGATGTAATCGGGCATCATTGCGACGCCGATGCCGAGCAGGCAGGCGCGCTTGATCGATGTCTGGCTGTTGATCTGCAGGTGGGGCGCTCGCGGATTATCCGAAGTGCGGCCTGCAATTTCCAGCCAATTGACGTCGAGCAGGTAGTTGGGGGCCGGCTCACCGAAGGTAATGATGCGGTGGTTGTCCAGATCCTCGATCGACTGCGGTTCGCCGTAGCGATTGATGTAGGAGGGCGCTGCATATACATGCATGTGCACGGTAAACAGCTTGCGCTGGATCAGATCCGACTGCTGCGGCTGCCTGAGGCGGATCGCGCAGTCGGCATGTCGCATATTGACGTCCAGCTCTTCGTTGTCGAGGATCAGTTGGATCGACATGTCCGGATAGAGCTGCAGGAACTCCTGTACCTTGTCCGTGAGCCAGCCCTGTCCGAGACCAACGGTGGTTGTCACTCTCAGCTTGCCACTGGGCTTGTCTGTTGTCTCCGTCAACTGCATCTTGACGGTTTCGAGCTTCAGCAGGACGTCATGCGCCGTTCGGTAGAGAAGCTCACCCTGTTCGGTGAGAATGAGACCGCGCGCGTGGCGATGGAACAGCTTGACGCCGATATCCATCTCCAGCGCGCTGACCTGGCGGCTGATGGCTGATTGCGACAGATGCAGCTTGTCAGCGGCATGCGTGAACGAACCTGCTTCAGCGGCGGCGTGGAAGATCCGCAGCTTGTCCCAGTCGAGTGGCATGCCTACACCTCTCATGATGTCACTCTGCCGCTTCTTTAACGGTTTCCACAGCCGTCAGATAACGTTCGACTTCAAGCGCTGCCATGCAGCCCATGCCGGCGGCTGTCACGGCCTGGCGGTAGATGTCATCGGTGACATCGCCGGCGGCAAAAACGCCCTCGACATCCGTTGCGGTGGAGTCAGGGGCCGTCCACAAATAGCCATTCGGCTTCAGTTTGAGCTTGTCTTTGAACAGTTCAACCGCAGGAGCATGGCCGATCGCCACGAACACACCGTCGATCGGCATGTCGGTGATGGTGCCGCTCACCGTGTCCTTGAGCCGAACGCCCGAGACAGATGGCGGCATCGGAGCCTTGGCCGGTTCGCCGGTGATTTCGGCCACTTCGGTGTTCCACATCACCTTGATGTTTTCCTTGGCAAACAGGCGCTCCTGCAGGATTTTCTCCGAACGGAAGCTGTCACGGCGATGCACGACAGTGACAGATTTGCAGATGTTGGACAGATAGAGTGCTTCTTCGACAGCGGAATTGCCGCCGCCGACCACGATCACATCCTTGTTGCGATAGAAAAAGCCATCGCAGGTGGCGCAGGCCGAGACCCCAAAGCCCTGAAAATGTTGCTCGCTCTCGATGCCGAGCCATTTGGCCTTGGCACCGGTTGCAATGATAAGCGTGTCGGCGGTCCACACCGCACCGCTATCGGTCTTTGCCGTGAAGGGGCGGCGGGCCATATCGACTTCGGTGACCAGATCACTGACGATCTCGGCACCAACGTGGATTGCCTGGTTGAGCATCTGCTCCATCAGGAACGGTCCCTGGATCGGGTCGGCATAGCCTGGATAGTTTTCGACGTCGGCTGTAATCATGAGCTGCCCACCCTGCTCCATGCCGGCAATGAGCACGGGCTTTAGCATGGCGCGGGCTGCGTAAATGGCCGCGGTATAACCTGCCGGGCCGGATCCGATGATCAGCACCTTCGTGTGACGGGCAGTCATGACGTTTGTCCTTTCAATCTGCGCAACTCTGGCTGAGGATTGTCCAGAGATGGGGCGGCCATGGTCTTGGCGCAACGGTTGCGCCATTTACGGTTGATCTCTGCAAATATTCAAGGCCAGCCGTGCATAAGCCACAAGACAAACCGCCTGCGTCGTAATAATTGTACGCAAGTGAGTCATATTGTTGCGGAAATCACGCCTTAGGGTATTGGGTTCCAAACGCAGTTCGTGAGAAAGGCCTCCCCATTGTTGCGCGCCGAGCTGGATGCAATCGATCTGAAAATTCTCAAAGAACTTCAACACGACGGGCGCATGACCAATGTCGAGTTGTCTGAACGTGTCGGCATCTCGGCGCCGCCATGTCTCAGACGCGTGCGAAAGCTGGAAGAAGCCGGCATAATCGAGGGCTATCACGCAGCATTGAATGCCCGAAGGCTTGGCTATGACCTGGTCGCATTCTGTGCGGTGGGGCTGAAGCACCAGTCTGAAGCCCAGCTGAAATCCTTTGCTGCAGCAACCGAAGGATGGCCGCTTGTGCGTCAGGCCTGGATGGTCTCCGGTGAAAGCGACTTTCTGCTGCATTGCGTCGCGGAGAACCTGACGCAGTTTCAAGATTTCGTGATTGAAGTGCTGACAGCGAATGAAACCGTGGATACCGTCAAGACAATGTTGACGATCCGACCGGTCAAGAGATTGGGGTTGGTCGATATCTGAGCGGGGGCAGATCAGGATGCCAGTGTTCTTAATCGGCTCAGAATATTGTCGGCGATCAGTGCCGTGGAATTGACGGGCGGGTAGTCTCCGGACGCGGGACCGTCTGGAAAGGTACCGATAGTCACTTCGCCTTTGAGGGCCTCGATGAAGCGGTTGATCTTTGGATGGCCGCCCGTTGGATGGAACACCTGGATCGGCTTTCCTGTGGTTGCTGCGTCGCCGACCATATTGGTGGAATCGGCCGTGACAATGACCTCGTCGGCCAGTGCCAGATAGGCGGCGAGCGGATTTTCACCTTCACCCGTCCAGTACTGTACGGCGTCTTGATCTGCGAGCATGTCAAGACGCGTCTTCAACGTATCCGGTGTCCGTCTCGAGGCGGTGATCATGAGCGAGAAGCCAGCGCTCAATCTTAAAGACAAACCATCTATCAGCCTGTCAATGTCGGATGCCGTGAACTCGTGATGGCGGCTATTGCCCCCTACAAGCACGGCAATGCGGGGATGCGGCAAGGCGGCAAGGTCATGCGGTGGCGCTTGTCGGATCGCTTCCAGTCTGGAGGCGGGCAAGCGATTGGGGGCGGTCGTCACCTGCAGAGCGTCGTCGCCCAGCATCTCATCGTGGCGCTGGACGATGATCAGGTCTGCGCCGTGACTTTTCGTTCGCGGGTCCTTGAAGAAGACTGTCAGCGTTTTCGGCGATGCGGATTTCAACGTTCTGAGATAGGCAACCGCACGACGGCCGGTTGCAAGGCAGATGTCAGGGAAGGGCGGCTCAATGGGTGATCCCGGCCGCTTTGGTGCATCGCGGGGATCAATCGGTCCCCAGGGCATCAGCCAGGTGAAGGGCTTGCGGGGCCGGACGCGACGCAATTGTGGCTCGACGCCCAACGCCTCGGCGATACCAATCAGTGGCTGTTCATCGCCGGCCTTGCCATCGGTGAGGATCCAGACTGTCGGTTTGCGATTAGAGGTCATCTCATCCCTTCAGTGGCTCGCTCATGACGCGCTCATAGGCTGAATATTCCTTTTCGAGCATCGACTGCGTGGTGAAGTGAGCAAGAACATGGGCGCGCGCTGCGTGTCCCATGCTTGCAAGCCGCGCTGGATCTGCAAGGGCTTGCCTGAGAGCCGAGGCCATGGCGTCGGAATCGCCTGGCGTCACCAGCCAGCCGGTTTCACCATGCAATACAGTCTCGCAACTGCCGCCGTGATTGGTGGCGATTACAGGTGTCTCCATGGCCTGCGCCTCGATTGCGGCGCGACCAAAGGCTTCGGGGCGCGTGGACGCGGAGACGGCAAGGTCGGCGGCGCTCAGAACCGTCGCGATGTCGCGGCGGCTGCCGGCAAATGTCACGCGGTCTTTGATCCCCAGTCGTTCTGCCTGCGCCTTCGCGTTTGTGATGGTCGTTTCATCGCCGCTGCCGATCAAAGCGAGGCGGGTCTTGGGATCGGCAAGTTTGGCAAAGGCATCGAGCAGGATGGAATGGCCTTTCCAGCCGGTGATGCGCCCAACCATGACAATCAGTCGCTGGTCGTCGGCAGCACCGAGTTCCCGTCTGACAGAAAGTCGTTGTTCTGATGTGATGGCTGCGGGGGCAAAGACCACCGGATCAATGCCGCGCGGCGCGACGATGATCTGATCGGCGGGGTAGCCGTAAACACTGACGATATGGTCGCGGATGAAGTTCGAATTGGCGATCACCACCGGGCAGCGCAACATGGCGCCGTTATAGACGCGCTTGAGCCCGCTCTTGTGGCCATAAAGGCCATGAAATGTGGTCAGATAGCGGGGCTTGCGTTTGGATAGTCGGATAGCCAGCAGGGCAACCCATGCCGGCGCTCTGCTGCGCGCATGGACGATGTCGATTTTTTCGCGGTCGATCAGTTGTGCTACTTTGAAAGCGGATCCGATCATCGTGATCGGTGACTTGGCCCCAACGGGGATCAAAATATGGTCAGCCCCGGCAGATTCCAGATCGGCGACCAGCGGTCCGCCGCTGCTTGCAACCCAGTTCGTGGCGCCACGCTTGCCCAGAAACTCCGCCATTTCAACAGCGCTGCGCTCGACCCCACCATCGCCGAGGGCTGGCAGAAGCTGGAGGATGCGGGGTGTGCTCATGGGCTGGCGCGATGTTTCCTGAAACAATGTTTGATGCAATCCTGTTAGGCGATGAAGCCGCACATGTTGGCGGCAAGCTATTTTGTTCTTCCTGACCGTCTAGGAAGCCGCTATAGAGCGGTTTGAAACGCCCTTAACAGCGAATATTGTCGCTGCAAACGATTTTTCCTCGTTTGTATCGATGAGCATGGAGAATATATATCGTTTTCTGTTATCGCCACCGTTCGAAGGCTGACCAATTTCGACGTTTGAATTTGCTCCGTCTACCCCAAGCGCGAGATCCACAGCGTCGGCTCACATTCCACTGCGGGAGCAGGTGACTCACTTCTAACAAATATCGGGACGCAATGGATACTCCGCTGATCAGCTTTATCTCAGCTGTTTACAACAAAGCCGATGTGGTTCTTGAAACACTGGAACTGCTGCGATGTCAGCGCGGCGTACCTGCAGACAAGATGGAGTTCGTGTTCGTCGACGATTCCTCCACGGATACATCTTTGGCTGTTTTGAGGGAGGCAGCGAAAGCCGATTCGCGCGTGAAAGTAATTGCAAGTGACGTCAATCGGGGGCCGTCAGTGCGTTTCAATGATGCTGCTGCCGCTGCGTCCGGCCAATATCTTCTTGCCGTTGATGCGGATGATATGCTGCCGGCGAACGCTGCGCGTTTTTTACTCGATGCTGCGACGATGACGTCATCGCCTCTAGTCTTTGGAAAGTCGCGCCGGAGCGATGCCTGCTTGGACATTCCCGCCGATGCAGCGTTGACAGTTGCTGACAGCCCTCTGACCTTCTGCGCTCAGCGAAAGATCGTGCGCATGGGATTTTTATGTGAGCGCCAACTTTGGGAGGTTGCCGGTGGTGCCGATGAACGGGTTTTTATTCAGGATCAATCACTGCCCTTGAGGCTGTCGCATGCAGCATCCCGCCTCACCTATGTGGAAGATTATGTCTACTATCTGCGTTCAAGAGGAGACGAGAACCTTTCCAATAACGTGCAACAGCAACACCACGATCGGTTCTTTGCGCTTTTGCCGTTTCTAGAGGAACGTGGACTGCAGCCCGATGCGCGTCGCGCGCTAATCAGCCAAATCGTTTCAGCTGGGTGGAAGGCAAAGCGTGACTCTGGAGTAAGCATGCCGTTGATGTCTTGGGCGGGGCTTGTATATGTCCTTAACCGTCTCATCGGTATTCAACCTACGACGGACAGGCTGGCAAACCTCGCTGCGGACTTGCGGTTGCTCTCAGGCGTCCGCCGACCGTCCGAGGTTTCCAACTGATGGCACGCGATAACACTCGTTTATTCGCAGCCGAGAACTATCTTTCAGCAATGTGAATCAACGGGAAGTACAGCGGAGAGGCAAATTGTTTGTTTCTCTATGGATTCGGATCTTTGTGCAAAGTGCGAAAGAATAACTTTGTGCCGGTGACCAGCAATAGGAATTAGATTGTGCAAACGATCGTGTGCATGAAGTGGGGAAGCCGATATCCGGCGGATTATGTCAATCGGTTATGGTCTATGATCCAGCGCAATACAGCGCGACCTACACGTCTGGTATGTTTCACCGATGATGGTTCGAATATTGATGCGGGTGTCGCGATTTTCCCGCTTCCAGATATTGTGATACCTGAGTGGCTATCCACGACGCCATGGCGCAAGATATCGCTCTGGCAATCTCCGCTCGCTGACCTTGAGGGGGATGTCCTGTTTCTGGATCTGGATGTTGTCATTACAGGCGGGCTCGATGCCTTCTTCGATTTCGAGCCCGGTCGTTATTGCGCTTGCGAAAACTGGACACAGCTTGGAGATGGTATAGGTAACACCTCAGTATTTCGCTGGCATGTCGGGCGCAATACCCACGTGTTCGACGACTTTGTCGCCGACGGCGATGCGATAGAGGCAAAGTACCGCATCGAACAAGTTTTCATCTCCGATGTCGTCGATGATATGTCTTTCTGGCCCGCCGAGTGGTGCGCGAGCTTCAAGCACACGCTTTTGCCGAAATGGCCAATGAATTTCTTCAAGGTTGCGCCGCTGCCGGAGGCAACTCGCGTCGTCGCCTTTACCGGCAAGCCGGATCCGGATGAGGCGGAGATCGGCGTCTGGCCTGTCCGGGCGTGGTATAAGAAGCTCTACAAACATGTGCGGCCGACACCGTGGATCACGGAGAACTGGCGCTGAGCCAGAATTGCCTCAGAGTGGCGATTTTGTGAAGGCGTTTGCAATCCGGTTTCTGAAGTGAAGTGCCTCTCGAAAGGCGAGGTCGCCCAAGGCAGTGATCGGCGCTGACTTTTGCGCGGCCCGTTGGCTTCTCAACACGTCAGTGTCTGGTCGGTAGTCACTTGCAGTATTGGAGGCAATGACCCGGGCGATCAGCGGGAACAAGCTATGTTCCTCCAGTACGCGACGGCGCGCCTCGCGGATGGCGGGCAATCGCTTTTCGTATTGATTGGTCGCGATTGCTTCCTTCATGACTGCAATTGCCTCATCCGGTTTGCGGATGTCGATGGCGATGAAGCTCTCTTCGGGGAAGTAGTCTGCGGCATTCGGCGCACCGAAATAGAACGGTAGCGCCAGCCCCAGAAAAGTGTCGGCCAGTTTTTCAGTAAAATGATGAGGTGCGATGTGGTTCTCTACGGCGAGGTGATAGCGATAGTCGTCGATCGCCTCAGCCTTGTCATCAAGTGGGCGGTGACCGCGCCCGAATACTTCCATCTCAGTAATCTTGTCGGCGGCGTAGAGAGTAAAATCATAACGCAGCCGGTGCAGCGTGTGGCCCTGACGCTTGGTCGAGCATACAGTCGATACGGTTTTCGTCTTGATCGGATCATCTGCAGCAATTTCATCTGCTGTCATGACGCGATGTTCTCCGGCACCGTAAAACCAGCGCAAACCAGCCTGGCTCCACAGTCGACCGGGATGACGGAGCGCAAAGGGTTCCTGGCTGGTGACGACGTGGCCGAACTGACGGGTGTATGCGCGGCTGTAGATTTTCACAGCGCTCGGCTCGGTTGTCAGCAGAATGGTGTTTTGAGGTGGGCAGGCGAGCTTCTCGATCCGCATCGGGCGGCGTTCGCCGGCGCTTGCCGGCATGTTTTCATAGACAACCAGCCAGTCATAATCCTTTGCATCGGCTTCGAAGGTGAAAGACAAACCCTGGCTTTCGGCCCAGCCACCCAATAGCTGGCGTCCGAGCACGCGTGCTCCGTCACCACCAGCTGCGCGGCTCATGACCTTGATGTTTGTGGTTTCCATAAAATAATCTGAGCTTCTGGCTGTTGCGATTGTTGAGCGAGATAGGGAGAATTTATCCAGCTATGGAGAATTTTTTGATCGTAATCTCGGCGCGCGCAAGAACGAAGATCTACTTGGTATGAGGTAAATCAATTCGCGCCACCGGACGCAAAAATTGCGCTCTTAGCTCCTTACGAGCTTGCGTTTCAATCTCAACGACAGGCCCTGGGCTATACAACTGATAGCTCCTGAAATTCCGAATTCGTTGAGTCGCGCGTGTATGCCGACCACACTCTCCCGGTAGGTGCTTCGAAATCGACGCGTTTTCGTTTCTTGAGGACGCGCCGCAATGCTGTCGATTGAGCTCTTGAAACTTGCTGTGGCAACCGGTGGCGGCAATATGCCGTAGGTCTTAATTCCAAACTGCCAGTCGCGACGTAAATCATCATCGATCGCGCGTAAACGCTTGCCGGGTTTCGCCAAGATTTTCCGTGCACCTGATCGGTTGATCAGATAAGCGCCGGCCAGAGTGGGAATTCTCCAATAAGAAACGACATCTCCCACTCCGTTCAGGTTTACTCGTTTGAGCCATCCCGATTTCGGCGAGTTGCTCAAGCGAATAATTTCCCAGTCGCTGGGGAGTTTTTTGATATTTTTAAATAGATCTGCGAGCTCTTTGCTCAACTTTAGATCGTCTTCCATTACGCAGAAAACATCACCCTCTTCGGCAGCGGCGATCATCTCAAGCACCTGCAGATGGCTAGCGTAACAGCCAATTTCACCAGCAGTGAGTGGTCCTTCGTTCACGGAAGGGAAAACCGCGCGCAAATTTGCAGGCAGATTGCAGCCTACTATGGCGGGAAACCGTTTCCATGAAAGATCCAATCGTGCCAGTTGTTCTCGCATGTGGTCGAGTCTATCGACATCGACATCCATGTTGATCACACAAACAGATACAGTCATATAAAAAATACCAAACGAACTTCTGGTGTGGCTGGGATCTGCCTATTCCCATCAACCCCAGTTGACCGCAAGGATCTCGTAGGCCTTGGAGCCGCCGGGGGCGACGACTTCGATGGAATCGCCGACTTCCTTGCCGATCATGGCGCGGGCGATCGGGGACGAGATGGAAATGCGGCCCTGCTTTACATCGGCTTCCTGGTCGCCAACGATCTGATAGGTCTTTTCCTCGTCCGTGTCTTCGTCGACCAGCTTGACGGTCGCGCCAAATTTGATCTTGGAGCCGGACATTTTCGAGAGGTCTATGACCTCTGCGCGGGCGACCAGATCTTCCACTTCGCCGATGCGGCCCTCATTGTGGCTCTGCGCTTCCTTGGCGGCGTGATATTCGGCATTTTCGGAAAGGTCGCCATGGGCGCGCGCTTCAGAGATCGCCTCGATGATACGGGGCCGCTCTTCCTGCTGGCGCCAACGCAGTTCCTCTTGCAGCTTGGTAAAGCCACTCTGCGTCATCGGTACCTTTTCAACCATATTTACTTCCTTTGCACTTCCATCCGCTTGCCGCAGACACAAAAGAAAACAGGCCCCGAAGCGAAGCTTCGGAACCATGTCTCAAGTCAACGTTGTATTCACTATAGCAGATCGTCGGAGGCAATTTCCAGAGTTTTATGAAGGCCGTTCCATCAGCTGTGGTGAGCCGGATCGGGCAGGACGGCCGGAGGGCTTGTGGCATAGACCCGGCTTGCCAGAGCGGCAAGGGCCAGAAGGGTAATTGCAGCCACTGCGCAGATAACGGCAAAGCCCAGAGAAAAGCTGAAACGGGCAAGCGCCAGCCATGCTGCATCCATTGCGTTCAATGTGGCAGCGCTTTCAACAGCCCCTGCCAGGGTTTCGCGTACGGCATTGGCGTGTTGCGGCGTCAGGTCGCTGGTGTCGGCGCCTTGCATTTGCAGCCGGTAGACCAGAGAGCCCAGACTGCCGAGAACCGCGACACCGAGGGCGCCGCCGAATTCTGCTGCGGTTTCCGATATGGCGGAGGCCGCGCCGGCCTTGGCCGGTGCCACTGATCCGACTACCAGTCCGGTCGTGGTCAGGACCACCGGAACAAAGCCGATGCCGATCAGCGTGCTGGCAAATAGCAGTCCGTAGAGGTTCTCGTGATAGACGGCGACAGCCATGACTGCCACGCCGACGGCGTTGATCAGCAAGCCTGACAGAACCGTGGGCACGGCACCCAGCCGCTGCGTCACCCGCCATGCCTGAAGGGACATGACGGTGAAGGCCGTGGAGGGCAGTATCGACCACAGGGCTGCCTCAAGCGGACTTTGCCCCAGCACCAATTGCAGGAACTGATTCTGATAGAGAAAGACGGCAAAGACGAAGCAGACGCCGAACAGGTTGACCATCAGGGAGGCTGTGAAGGCGGGCACTTTAAAAAGCTTGAGGTCGATCAGCGGATCGGCGAGGCGCAGCTGCCGCCGCAGGAAGAGTGTGCCGAGGAAAAGTCCAATGGCGATCGGCACCAGATGGTGGATGCGAAAGCCGTCCACAGCCATATGCTTGAGGCTGTAGATGACCGGCAGCACGGTTGCCAGCGAGAGGCCCACACTGAGGAGATCGAGCCTGCCGGATTGCTCGTTGCGAAATTCCGGCAACAGAAAAGGTGCAGACACGATCAGCGCTGCCATCACGGGCAGGTTGATCAGGAAAACAGAACCCCAGTCGAAGAACTGCAAGAGCATGCCGCCGATTAGTGGCCCGATCAGGCCGCCCAGCGCAAAGGCCGTCCCCCAGATGCCGATGGCGCGGTTGCGCTCGGCTTCCACCGAGAACATGTTGACGATCAGTGACAGGGTGGAGGGGGCAATGGTGGCACCGGCAATGCCGAGCAGCGCGCGGGCGACGATCAGCATGGACGGTGTTGGCGAAAATGCCGCCATCAGCGACGCCAGGCCAAAGGCGCCAGCGCCGATCATCAGGATTTTTCGTCTCCCGATGCGATCGCCCAGTGTGCCCATGGTGATGAGGAAACCGGCAACCATGAAGCCATAGATGTCGTTGATCCAAAGAAGTTCGGAGGCGCTCGGATGCAGATCGCGGGTAATGGCGGGAATGGCCAGAAAGAGCACCGACAAATCCATGGAGTAGATGAGGCACGCGACCGACAGCACAATTGCGCCGATCCATTCCTTGCGGCCAGCGGGTATGGGGGCGGTGTCCGTGATCGGCTGCATTATCGGGTTTCCAGAGGCAAAGGCGCCAAAATGGGTTGGCGCGGATGAATAGACAAATCTAAAGTATTGACGGGTGTTGGGCCACCGACGACTTATACGATGTCGATGCTGACACTTTCCGACAGCAATGGTGAAACGCGCGTGGTTTACCGCGAAAGGACGTAACGTTCCAATTTCGCCAAGGTCTGTTTTCCGCCCTCGACAGCGCCGAACTCGACCTTCGCAGCGCGGTCTTCTTTTGTCGGCAGAACCAGAACCAGCGATATGTGCGTTTTGCCGTTCACATCCTCGAATGTGATGACGCCGTTGAAGTGTGCCGGCTCGCCCATCTCGCCGCCGTGCTCATAAGCGATACGGGAAGGTCGGGATATTTCGGTGTAGCGGATCCAGTTTGGCCAGTCTTTTCCGTCCGGTCCATGCATGGTGTAACGCCACAATCCGCCGACGGAGAAGGTCATGTCATGCGTTTCGTTGATGAAGCCATCAGGTCCCCACCAAGCATCCAGATGTTTGGGGTCGGAAAAGGCTTCGAAGACTTTTTCGCGCGGTGCGGCGATGGTGCGTTCGACGCGGATGATACGGGCGGGATCGAGTTCGGCGCTCATCTCACTGGCACTTTCCACTGGTCAGAAGGGCCTCCAGCCGGTCCAGGTTCTGCTCGTTGGCGGCGTGAAGGAATTTTTGCAATTGCTCGTTCTCCTCTGTGCGGTCAAACAGCATGCGCCAGACAAGCGATGTGCCGTCCGGCGTGTCGCTGTAGGTCATTTCAAGCGTGAACACGTGGACCGGTTCGTGGTGACGGGCCACAATGCGTTCGCCCTCGATCACGTCTTCAAACGTCCAGCGGTTGTGAAAGTCGGCTCCATTGGAAGCCGTCATGGTCACACGCCAGGTGCCGCCCGCTTTGAGGTCAAAGGCAGAGATCCTATTGGTGAAACCATGCGGTCCCCACCATTGAGCAAGCCGTGCGGGATCGGCAAAAGCGGCAAACACAGTTTGTCTGTCGAAGGGATAGTGGCGCTCGTTGAGGATTTCGATCGTGTCGGTCATGATTGGCCTTCGTCTTTGGTGGCGTCATTTGTCTGAAGGTGGGTGAGGTAGGATTCCAGTCGGTCGAGACGCTGATCCCACAATTTCCTGTAGTCGGTCATCCAGCTATCAATGTCTTGAAGGGGTGCTGTCTCCAGGCGGCAGGGTCGCCATTGCGCCGTCCTGCTGCGCGAAATCAGGCGTGCCCGTTCAAGAACTTTCAGGTGTTTGGAAATCGACGGCAGGCTCATATCGAAGGGCTCGGCCAATTCACTGACCGTCGCTTCGCCCCTGGAGAGGCGAGAGAGGATTGCCCTGCGCGTTGGATCGGCCAGCGCGAAGAGGGTTTCGGAAAGCGCATCGGTCGCCATATTTGCCCATTCGGTTAAATAGCTTATTGGCTAAATACAATATGCCCCTGTTTCCGTCAAGATTACGGTAAAGCGATTGCGGCAGGTTGACGGAGATTGAGCGAACATATAGTGAACAAACCTATGAAGAAGTCGTTCTCTCACCGATTGGCAGTTCTGTCCGATGCCGCGAAATATGATGCGTCTTGCGCCTCGTCGGGCACAGAGAAACGGCATTCGGGTCCCGGCGGCGGACTTGGCTCGACTGAGGGCGCTGGCATTTGTCATGCCTATGCGCCGGACGGGCGCTGCATTTCGCTTTTGAAAATCCTGCTCACCAATTTCTGCATTTATGATTGTGCCTACTGCATCAATCGATCGTCCAGCAATGTTGAGCGGGCACGCTTCACGCCGGACGAAGTGGTCTGGCTGACAATCGAATTCTATCGCCGCAACTATATTGAAGGCTTGTTCCTGTCCTCCGGTATCATCCGCTCGTCGGACGATACGATGGGAGAAATGGTGCAAATCGCCCGGGATTTGCGACTGAAGCATAATTTCCGCGGATACATTCATCTGAAGACCATCCCTGAAGCGTCAGCGCACCTCATCGAGGAGGCGGGGCTTTATGCCGATCGCCTGTCGATCAATGTCGAACTGCCCACAGACCAGGGGCTTTCCCGCTATGCGCCGGAAAAGAAACCGCTGGGCATACGCCGCGCCATGGGGGATTTGCGGTTGAAGATCGAGGAGGCGAGCGAGCCAACGCTTCAGACAGGCAGACGCCGCAAGTTCGCACCCGCCGGCCAGAGCACGCAGATGATTGTTGGCGCCGACGGTGCGGACGATGCGACGATACTGGGCTCGAGCGCGCGACTTTACAGCAGCTATGGCCTGAAGCGTGTCTACTACTCAGCCTTCAGCCCGATCCCCGATGCGTCCAAGTCGCTTCCTCTGGTCAAGCCACCTTTGATCCGTGAACACCGGCTCTATCAGGCCGACTGGCTCTATCGCTTCTATGGCTTTTCGGTCGAGGAGATTACCTCGGGGCGAGAAGGCGGAATGCTGGATCTCGATCTCGATCCCAAACTCGCCTGGGCGCTCGGCCATCGCGACCGGTTTCCGGTTGACGTCAACCGGGCAGACCGCGAAGCCCTTTTGAGAGTGCCCGGCCTTGGACAGAAGGTGGTGAAATCCATTCTCTCGGCCCGACGCCAGCGGAGCCTCACGCTTGACGATTTGAAGCGGCTCGGTGCGTCTCCTAAAAAGATCCGGCCCTTCGTCGTGGCACAAGGATGGTCTCCGATCCGGCTGGCGGATCGCAGTGATCTTCGAAGCCTGTTTGCTCCGCAGCCGCAGCAACTGGCGCTGTTTTGATGCAGACCGTCACGCTGGACGGGCGCGGCGATTTCGAGGAATGGCGCGCAGCCGCTCGTCGGTTGCTCTCTGCCGGTGTTCGGCCGGAAGACGTTGTCTGGCAAATGCTTGGTTCTGACGATTCAGGGCTGTTTGGGGGCATTGACCATTCGTTCAAAGGGGAGGCGTTCGGAGGGAGAGTAGACCCTGGGGCTATTGCCCGAACTGCCCCGATCAATGTTCCGCGTGCTTTCATCGAGGCTGCTGAAGCCGCTGTCTGTCATTGCGATTCTTCCAGATTTTCGCTGCTCTATCGGCTGCTTTGGCGTTTGCAGGACAATCGTGCGCTCCTGGATGACCGTGCGGACGGCGATGTCGCGCTGTTGCGCAAGCTGGTCAAGTCGGTACGCCGCGACAGCCACAAGATGAAAGCTTTCGTGCGCTTCAAGGATGTCGGCGACGGAACGGGTGAACGACGCCGGTTTGCGGCATGGTTCGAGCCTGACCACTTCATCGTCGGTCGAACCTCAACTTTTTTCGCGCGTCGCTTTGCCGATATGGACTGGCTGATCGCCACGCCGAAAGGGTCAGCGGCATGGGACGGAGAAAGGCTCACGATCGATCCGTTGCCAGCGGGAAAGCTGCATGATGAGGATGAGGCCGATGCGCTGTGGCGCATTTATTACGCCAATATCTTCAACCCGGCGCGTTTGAAGGTGAAGGCAATGCAGTCGGAAATGCCGAAGAAATACTGGAAAAACCTGCCTGAGGCGCAGTTGATTCCGGAGCTGATCGCCAGTGCCGAAGCGCGAATACGGGCAATGGCAGAGGCCCAACCGAAGACAGCGCCGACTTTCCACCACAGGCTGCAGGCGGAATGGGAGGACGGCCGAGCGCGAAGCGCGATTGTCCCCGACGATCCGCTGGAGGCCTTGTCACGCGAGATCAATGGCTGCGACCGCTGTCCGCTTCATCGAACGGCAACGCAGGCGGTGTGTGGGGAAGGGCCACTCGATGCCGAGATCATGATGATCGGCGAGCAACCGGGGGATCGCGAAGACCTGGCGGGACGGCCGTTCGTCGGTCCGGCTGGCAGCATACTGGATGGCGCGCTTGAAAGTGCGGGACTGGATCGCGGACGACTTTATCTCACCAATGCCGTCAAGCATTTCAAATATGAGCCGAGGGGCAAGCGGCGTATCCATCAGCGCCCGAATGTCGGAGAGGTCGAACATTGCCGCTGGTGGCTGGAGAAGGAGTTTCAGCTGGTCAAGCCGAAGATCTTGGTCGCCCTGGGGGCGACGGCCTATCAGGCGTTAACAGGCAAGACATGTGTGATGGACGAGATCCGGGGCATGCCCATACCGATTGACGAGGCGCGCATGCTGTTCGTGACCGTCCATCCCGCATTCATTTTGCGGATACCGGAGGTCGATCGGCAGCTTAGGGAGAAACAACGGTTTCGCGATGATCTTGCAGCTGTTGTAAAGCTTCAGGCCTCGCGACAGGCCTGAAACGGCAAACCGGCCTTTGATGAAGCCGGTTTGCCTTTATGGATTTCAGAAGTAGCTCTGCAGTGGCCGCACTTCGAGCTGACCCTGCTTCAGGCCACGGATCGCTTCGGCTGCGGCAAGGGAGCCTGCCATCGTGGTGTAGTAAGGTACCTTTTGCATCAGCGCAGCGCGGCGCAGCGACTTGCTATCGGAGATCGCCTTGGTGCCGTCGGTCGTGTTGATGACGAGCTGGACCTGGCGGTTGCGGATGGCATCCTCGATATGCGGACGGCCTTCCTGAACCTTATTGATCTTGATTGCGTCGATGCCCTGTTCGGCAAGGAAGCGCTGAGTGCCGCCGGTTGCCATGACCTTGAAGCCGATTTCGGTCAGGATCAGGATCGCAGGCAGCACGCGGGCCTTGTCCTCATCGCGGACGGAGACGAAGACCGTGCCGTCGCGTGGCAGTTCGACGGATGCGCCGAGCTGACTCTTGGCGAAGGCGAGCGCAAAATCGGTGTCGAGGCCGATGACTTCGCCGGTCGAGCGCATTTCCGGACCGAGCAGCGTGTCGACGCCGGGGAAGCGGGCGAAGGGGAAGACGGCTTCCTTGACGGCGATGTGCTTGAGGTTGCGCGGATCGGGCTTCTTGCCATAGGCGGCAATCGCGTCGTCGAGTTTTTCCCCGGTCATGATGCGGGCTGCGATCTTGGCGATCGGCGCGCCAATGGTCTTGGCGACAAAGGGTACGGTACGCGAGGCACGCGGGTTGACTTCCAGCACATAGATCGTGCCGTCCTTGATGGCGTATTGCACGTTCATCAGGCCGCCAACGTTGAGTGCCTTGGCCATGGCAGCGGTCTGGCGTTCCAGTTCGTCGAGCATGTCCTTGGAGAGCGACCGCGACGGCAGCGAGCAGGCACTGTCACCCGAATGGATACCGGCCTCTTCGATATGCTCCATGATGCCGGACACGAAGACGTTTTCACCGTCGCAGAGCGCGTCGACGTCGACTTCGATGGCATTGGTCAGGTAGCTGTCGAACAGAAGCGGGTTCTTGCCGAGCAGGGTGTTGATCTGGCCGGTCTTGTCGTTCGGATAGCGCTGCTTGATATCCTCCGGCACCAGGCCCGGCACCGTGTCGAGCAGGTAGCTCTGAAGCATCGATTCCGAATGGATGATCTGCATGGCGCGGCCGCCGAGCACATAGGACGGGCGCACGACGAGCGGGAAGCCGATTTCGGTCGCGACGAGGCGCGCCTGCTCGACCGAATAGGCAATGCCGTTGTTCGGCTGGTTGAGATCGAGCTTCATCAGCAGCTTCTGGAAGCGATCGCGGTCTTCGGCAAGGTCGATCATGTCGGGCGCTGTGCCGAGGATCGGGATACCGTTCTTCTCAAGCGCTTCGGCAAGTTTCAACGGAGTCTGGCCGCCAAACTGGACGATGACGCCGACGAGTTCGCCCTTTTCCTGTTCCGCGCGCAGGATCTCGATCACGTCTTCGGCCGTCAGCGGCTCGAAATAGAGACGGTCGGAGGTGTCGTAGTCGGTCGACACCGTTTCCGGATTGCAGTTGATCATGATGGCTTCAAAGCCCGCATCTTTCAATGCGAAGGCGGCATGGCAGCAGCAATAGTCGAACTCGATGCCCTGGCCGATGCGGTTGGGGCCGCCGCCAAGGATCACCACCTTTTTGCGGTCGGAGACCTCTGCTTCGGACCGGAGCTGGCCCACGAACGGGGTCTCGTAGGTCGAGTACATATAGGCGGTCGGTGACGCGAATTCGGCCGCACAGGTATCGATGCGCTTGAAAACCGGGCGTACATTGAGGGCGTTGCGGATTTCCGCCACTTCCTTGGGACGCTTGCCCGACAGGCTTGCCAGTCGCGCATCGGAGAAGCCCATCGACTTCAGCTTGCGCAGGTTGATTGCATCTTCCGGCAGACCATGCTCGCGAACGCGGGCTTCCATGTCGATGATCGCCTTGAACTGGGCTATGAACCAAGGATCGATCTTGCAGCCGTCATGGACATCGGCCTCGGACATGCCGAGGCGAAGCGCCTGGGCAACCATGCGAAGGCGGTCGGGTGTCGGGGTGCCGATGGCGGCGCGGATGGCATTGGTGTCGTCGTTGCTTTCGCCATTGGCACCAAAGCCCGGAATTTCGATTTCGTCGAGGCCGGTGAGGCCGGTTTCAAGACCGCGCAGTGCCTTTTGCAGAGATTCGGCAAATGTACGGCCAATGGCCATGACTTCGCCGACCGACTTCATGGCTGTGGTCAGTACTGGCGAGGCGCCCGGGAATTTCTCGAAGGCAAAACGCGGGATCTTGGTCACGACATAGTCGATGGACGGTTCGAACGAGGCCGGCGTTGCGCCACCGGTGATGTCGTTGTCGAGTTCGTCGAGCGTGTAACCGACGGCAAGCTTTGCGGCGACCTTGGCAATCGGAAAGCCGGTTGCCTTGGAGGCGAGTGCCGACGAGCGCGACACGCGCGGATTCATTTCGATGACGACAAGCCGGCCGTCTTTCGGATTGACGGCGAACTGCACATTCGAGCCGCCGGTCTCCACACCGATCTCGCGCAGAACCGCCACCGAGGCGTTGCGCATGATCTGGTATTCCTTGTCGGTCAGCGTCAGGGCTGGCGCAACGGTGATCGAGTCGCCGGTATGGACGCCCATCGGATCGATGTTTTCGATGGAGCAGATGATGATGCAGTTGTCCGCCTTGTCGCGGACCACTTCCATTTCATACTCCTTCCAGCCGAGAACCGATTCCTCGATCAGCACTTCGGTGGTTGGCGACGCGTCGAGGCCAGACCCGATGATCTCGAAGAATTCCGAGCGGTTATAGGCAATGCCGCCGCCTGTGCCGCCCATGGTGAAGGACGGACGAATGATGGCTGGTAGTCCAACCACGTCCAGCGCCTGGGCGGCAATCGCCATGGCGTGGCTCATATAGCGCTGCTTGCGATCGGTCTCGCCGAGGTTCCACTGGTTTTCCAGATCGTCCAGAGCCTTGTCGAGTTCGTCGCCGGCAAGCTTGGCGCGCAGTTCGGCGCGGGCAATCTCATGGGTCTTGCGATCGGCATCCTTGATGTCGGTGGCGTTGGCCAGCATCGACTTTGGCGTTTCCAGGCCGATCTTGGCCATGGCCTCGCGGAACAGTGCGCGGTCTTCGGCCTTGTCTATGGCTTCCGGCTTGGCGCCGATCATCTCGACATTGTAGCGGTCGAGGACGCCCATGCGCTTCAAGGATAGCGCAGTATTCAGGGCCGTCTGGCCGCCCATGGTCGGCAGCAGCGCGTCGGGGCGTTCCTTGGCAATGATCTTGGCGACGACCTCCGGGGTAATCGGCTCGACATAAGTGGCGTCGGCGAGGCCCGGATCTGTCATGATGGTGGCGGGGTTGGAGTTCACCAGGATCACCCGGTAGCCCTCTTCCTTCAGCGCCTTGCAGGCCTGGGTGCCGGAATAGTCGAATTCACATGCTTGCCCGATGACGATGGGCCCCGCGCCGATGATGAGGATGGACTTGATATCTTGGCGCTTTGGCATGGGCTTTCATCCGTCTCTAATGCAGCCTGCGTGAAAAGCCGGCGACGGTTGGAAACCGGGCCGGGTGCGGGCGTGTCTGTCTGTAGGCTAGGTGGGCCTTATAGGGAAAGGATGGGGGGAACGGAACCCCGAAAATGGCCTGTCAGATGGATTTTTGGGGACGAATGAAACGCGAGAGTGCAAGTCGTGCAGATAAAGCGGTGTCACCGGCCTTTTCGTCGCCCGGGTTGCCGATCACAATTCACTTCTTATCTATCCATTCCGGGCAGCCAATCTTGCTTACTCGGCAAGTCGTTGATGTGGCGCCGTTGTCCGAAGGCCAATTGGACGAAAGGAATTAGATCATGCGAGCAGCTGTTCATCATGCGTTTGGTAACCCCGCCGAAGAACTGAAGGCGGAAGAGGTGGAGGCGCCGAAGCCAGGTCCCGGTGAGGTCCTCATCAAGACCACCCTGTCTGCCATTCACAATCACGACCTGATCACCGTCGAGGGAAATTACGGCTACAAACCAGCGCTTCCGGCAATCGGTGGCAGCGAAGCTGTCGGGGTGATCGAGCAGTTGGGAGAGGGCGTTTCCGGTGTCTCCGTTGGGCAGCGGGTCGCAGTTGTCGGTGTGCATGGCACATGGGCTGAGTATTTTGTCGCAAAAGCCAAGGCCGTCGCCCCACTTCCCGATGCGATCTCCGATGAGGCCGGCGCGCAGCTGCTCGGCATGCCGCTCAGTGCTTACTTCCTGCTTGATTTTGTCGGTGTCCAGTCCGGTGACTGGGTCATCCAGAACGCAGCCAATGGGGCCGTTGCCAAGGTTTTGGCGATGATCGCCCGGACGCGCGGTATCAATGTCATCAACCTTGTGCGCCGCTCCTCGGCCATTGCCGAGCTGGAAGAGCTCGGCATCACCAATGTTTTGGCGACGGATGACGACGGTTGGCAGGATGCGGTAAAGACAATGACTGGCGACAGCCGTATCAAGGCGGCGGTCGACGGCGTTGCCGGCCCGGATGCCGCCGTATTGATGTCGCTGCTCGGCGAGAACGGGGTCTTTGTCTCCTTCGGTGCCATGTCCGGCAAGCCTTTGTCCCTGTCTGCCAGCGACCTGATCTTCAAGCAGGCTCTGGTAAAGGGCTTCTGGCTTGGCAAGATGATGGAGACAATGCCTCAGGAGGAAAAGTTCAAGGGCGTCTCCACGATGATGAAGCTGGTGGCGTCTGGTGACGTCAAGCTTCAGGTTGGTGGCATCTTCGATCTGGACGATATGTCAAAGGCTGCAGCCGCCAGCCGTGAGAGCGGTCGACCCGGTAAAGTCCTCGTTCGACCGTGAGGTTCCGATCGACCCTGGCTCCTGGGACCGCATAGATGTCATCGGACTGTTTCAATCCTGTCTTATGAGCACGTTTTGTGTTTCGAGGAGCCATCTATGAACGACCTTCCTGCGATCGACCTTTCTCCCTTCTCAAAACGTCGCCATCCTGAGCCGCCGCCGCATTTGGGAACGCGCTATGACCGCAGCGGAAGTTTCCTGCGCGAGCCTGGCAACACGGTTGTCTCGCATGTGGTGGATGGCTCCGAGACCCAGAAGGTTTTGGTCGAAGCGCGTCAGCGTTATCTGAATATGACTGAGGCTGCCCAGCTTGCTTTCACCCCGGTCTCCAGCCTGCATATGACGATTTTTCAAGGGGTGATCGAGTATCGCCGTAGATCCGGTTTCTGGCCGCCAGATCTGGCGCTGGACATGCCGATTGACGAGACCACCGTAAGACTGAGAGAGCGCTTGAAAGAATTTACCGGTGGACCGTCGTTCAAGGTGCACGTCGTCGAGGCGCTGCCAACCGGGCTCACTCTGGACGGAATAACCGCTGCTGACCGCAAGGCGTTGCGCGACTGGCGCGACGCTTTGGCCGATATTTTTGGCTACCGTCACCCGGATCACGACAGTTATCGTTTTCACATCACCTTTGCCTATGTGATCCAGCGCTTCGATGACGACGCCTTGACGTCCTGGCAGACGATGCTGGAGCAGGTCGTCGCCGATATCCGTGAGCGCCTCGATCATGTCGAACTGCAGCTGCCCGCCTTCTGCTCATTTGAAGACATGAACCATTTTGAGGAATTGGTGGTGTTGGCATGCGGCAAGTGACGCCTGGCGTCGAAAAGCGATAGCCGCGGGAAACCGGACGGCGTTCTGATGCGTAGTGATCAGTGAATATGTCTCGATGAGCCGTATTCGATCGTTTGCCGCGCATTGGAGCCCCATCATGATCACTGTCCATTATCTCGACGATTCCCGCGCCCATCGCATTTTGTGGCTGCTGGAGGAGCTAGGGCTTCCCTATGCGATCAAACTCTATCGTCGCGGTTCCGATATGCGCGCACCCGTTGCGCTTAAAGCGGTCCATCCGCTCGGCAAGTCCCCGGTGATCGATGACAATGGCCGGATCATCGCTGAAAGCGGGGCGATCGTCGAATATCTCATCGACACTTATGGGGGAGAGGCGTTACGGCCCGAGGCCGGCACTGAGGAGCGTCTGCGGTATATCTACTGGATGCATTATGCCGAGGGATCGGCGATGCCGCTTTTATTGTTGAAGCTCCTGTTCGGCAGACTGCCGGAGCAGGTGCCCTTCTTCATTCGTCCAGTTGCCGCCCTCATCGCCAAGGGTGCGCTTGCCAAATTCGTCGATCCGCAACTGCACGACCACCTGGGCTTCTGGAACAGCGAGTTGAAGCGGGGAGGCTGGTTTGCCGGCGGCAGCTTTTCAGCCGCTGACATCATCATGAGTTTTCCGGTGGAGGCAGCCGCCGGCCGCGTGCGCTTCGATGGGGATATGAGCGCCATGCGGGCCTATCTCGATTCCATCCGCGCCCGACCGGCCTATCAAAAGGCGCTGGAGCGTGGCGAGTACCGCTATTCCCAGACCTGACAGCGCCCATCGTCGCAACCGACCCCACGTCTTTCCAATGGTGCGTGGGAACGCTTTGACCTATAAAGCATTTCAGTGTGATCTTGATCACTTTTCGGGGGAATTGGAATGGAATGGAAGGGTCGGCGGCAGTCGGACAATATCGAGGATCGTCGCGGCGCATCGCGTGGCGGCGGCTTCGGTCGTAATCCGTTCGGAGGCAGGGGTGTTCGCATTCCGAGTGGAGGCCGGCGCGGAGGCGGTCTGAGCATCGGTGCCATCATTTTCATCATGATTGCGATCTTCGTTTTGAAGATGATGGGGATCGACGTGATGCAGATGCTGGACGGTGGCTCGACCCAAGGTAGCAGCTACGAACAGACCACCGGCGTTCAGCCCTCATCTCCGGCCGATGACGACACCACGGCATTTGTGCGGACAGTGCTGGCGGAAACCGAGGACGTCTGGAACGGCATTTTCCAGGCATCGGGCGAGCGCTATCAAGAGCCGACGCTCGTTCTTTTTGACGGTCGCACGAATTCGGCTTGCGGAACGGCCTCCTCGGCGAGCGGTCCGTTCTATTGCCCATCAGATCAAAAGGTCTATCTCGACACCGCTTTCTTTCGCCAGCTTGCCCAGCAGTTCGGCGCATCCGGTGACTTCGCTCAGGCCTATGTGATTGCCCATGAGGTCGGTCATCATGTGCAGAACCTCACTGGCGTATTGCCGAAGTTCAACCAGGCGCGCCAATCCATGAGTGAGGCAGATGCCAATGCGATGTCGGTGCGGGTTGAACTCCAGGCAGATTGTCTGGCTGGTATTTGGGGAAAATATACCGAGCAGAAGGGGCTGCTTTCGGATGGCGATCTGGAAGAGGCCTTGAACGCCGCGCACCAGATTGGCGACGATGTGCTGCAGAAAAGCGGGCAGGGCTATGTCGTTCCCGACAGCTTTACCCATGGTACCGCCGCGCAGCGCATGAAGTGGTTCAAGCGTGGTTTCGATAGCGGCAAATACAATGCCTGTGACACGTTTTCCGGTGCCATCTGATGCTTCGGTCATGATGCGCCAAAAGGGGCCATATGGCCCCTTTTCAATGGGCGCGAGCGCGACAATGTGTGCTCGACACATCAGTTGCTTTGATCGGTCGACCAATTCTTCTGCTTGATCGGTTTTCGGGCTTGCCGCTCATTTTTTAATCATCTATCCCTCGATCATCGCCGCTCGCCAGATCTGCCTGGAAGCGGCTTTTTTCGTCACAGGTGAACGGTCATGGCTATCGAGGCTTCAGCGCATCATATCGGCAAGGCGGACAATCGCTGGAGCGCGCATATTCGCGCGACGCTGTCGCTGGGGATTCCGCTGATCGGCGCACAGCTTGCCCAGGTTGGCATCCACACAACCGATACCGTGATCGTCGGGCAATTGGGTGCCGTTCCATTGGCGGCCATGGTGCTCGCAGGTCAGTTCTTCTTCGTGCTGTTCGTGTTCGGATCGGGCTTTTCGATCGCTGTCGTGCCGATGGTGGCCCAGGCCTATGGCCGAGGCGATGGCGTATCCGTGCGTCGCTCGCTGCGCATGGGCATGTGGGTCGCGCTCGGATTTTCGCTTCTGGTGATGCCGCTGTTTATGAATGCCACACCGGTTCTGCTCGCGCTGGGGCAACAACCTGATGTGGCCTCGCTTGCGGCCGGATATCTGCGGATTGCATTTTTCGGCCTGCCGGCGGGGCTTCTGTTTTATGTGTTGCGGTCCATGGTGAGCGCCATCGGGCGGGCCGGCATCGTTTTGTATGTCACGCTTGCGACCCTCACGCTGAACGGCGTTCTGGCCTATTGCCTGGTGCTTGGTCATTTCGGATTTCCGGCCCTTGGCATGAAGGGCGCGGCAATCGTTGCCGTCATTTCCCAGTGGACGAGTTTCTTTCTGCTCGTCGCTTATGTGCAGACGCGCGAGGAAACCCGTCAATACGAATTGTTCGTGCGCTTCTGGCGGCCGGACTGGCGTGCTCTTGGAGAAGTGCTCTATCTCGGTCTGCCGATCAGCGTGACAATCATTGCCGAGGTCGGTTTCTTCAGTGCGTCTTCCTTGTTGATGGGCAAGATCGGCACGCTGGAACTGGCAGCCCATGGCATTGCGCTTCAGCTCGCGTCCATCGCCTTCATGATCCCGCTTGGCCTTTCTCAAGCTGCAACCGTCAGGGTCGGCGTCGCCCATGGGCGAGGGGACTATGCCGAACTTGTGCGGGCGTCTATCGTCGCCATCGCTATCGGCGTCATTCTCTCGCTGATCTACGGACTTGTGTTCGCCGTGATCCCCGGGCCGCTTGCCGGTATCTTTCTCAATCCGGAAACGCCCAATGCTGCACAGGTTCTTACCATCGCGGTTCCGCTCATCATTGTCGGTGGTTTCTTCCAGTTGATGGATGGGCTGCAGGCGATTTTCAGCGGGCTGCTGAGAGGACTCAAGGACGCGCGGATCCCGATGATCATGGCGCTGATCGCCTATTGGCCCATCGGCATGTTATCGGGCTGGGCTCTGGCATTCCCCCTGGGCTTTGGAGGCGTCGGCATCTGGTTCGGCTTCCTGATCGGCCTTGCCAGCGCGGCACTGATGATGTGCCTGCGCTTTGTCATTCTGCTCAAAAAGGAAATGAGAGCAGCGGGCGTTTAAGCCGTCGGCGAATGGTCAGTCTGCAGGACAGCGTGCCTGGCCTCAAAAAAAAGGCCGGTCACGCATGCGACCGGCCTGAACTTCAGGTCTGATATCGTTTTCCGCTTCAGCGTTCCATCAAAGCCGGCTCGCCCTTGTTTTCGCGCAGCATGTTGACGAAGCGGCGGAACAGATAGTGGCTGTCCTGCGGGCCGGGCGAGGCTTCCGGGTGATGCTGGACCGAGAAGACCGGCTTGCCGACGAGGCGCAGTCCGCAATTGGTGCCGTCAAACAGCGAGATATGGGTCTGCTCGACGCCGTCCGGCAGGGACTTGGCATCGACCGCAAATCCATGATTCATGGATACGATCTCGACCTTTCCGGTGGTGAAATCCTTTACCGGATGGTTGGCGCCGTGGTGGCCCTGATGCATCTTTTCCGTTTTTGCACCGAGCGCGAGACCCAGCATCTGGTGGCCGAGGCAAATGCCGAAGATCGGCAAGCCGCTGTCGATCAGTTTGTTGATGACCGGGACCGCATATTCGCCGGTCGCGGCCGGATCGCCGGGGCCGTTGGACAGGAACACGCCATCCGGAGACATCGCTATGATGTCCTCGGCACTGGTGGATGCCGGAACGATCGTGACCTTGCAATCGAGGCCGGTGAACAGGCGCAGAATGTTGCGCTTCACACCGTAGTCGATGCAGACAACATGGTATTTTGCATCTTGCGGCTCGAGGTCCGCGCCATCCTCATCCCAGACCCATGGCTTTTCGGTCCACTGCGAAGACTGGCCGGACGTGGCAACCTTTGCGAGGTCGAGACCTTCCAGTCCGCTCCAGGCCTTGGCTTCCGCCTTCAATGTGTCGATGTCGAAGACGCCGTTCGGGTCATGGGCGATGACAGCATTGGGAGCGCCGTTCTCGCGGATCCATGCGGTGAGCGCACGGGTATCGACACCACAAAGCCCGATTACGCCACGGGCCTTCAACCAGGCATCGAGATCCTTGACCGCGCGATAGTTGGAAGGCTCGGTGATATCGGCCTTGAAGATCACACCGACGGCGCCGTGGCGGGCGGCGGGTGTCAGATCCTCGATATCGTCGTCGTTGGTACCGACATTGCCGATATGGGGAAAGGTGAAGGTGACGATCTGTCCGAGATAGGACGGATCGGTGAGGATTTCCTGATAGCCGGTGAGCGCGGTGTTGAAACACACTTCCGCCTGCACCTTGCCGGTTGCGCCTATGCCGGTGCCCTCGATCACAGTGCCATCGGCGAGAACGAGCAGGGCGGTCGGTTTTGCGGTTGTCCAGGGAGCTGAAGACGTCATGTTCGGTGTCCGTTTCCGGCCGCGCGCAGCCGGTCTTGAAGACCGACGGCGGAAGGGCCATATCTGTCGCAGATCAGGGCGGCGCGAAAATCTCGCACCGAGTGTGTCTGACTATATAATGTCCGTGCAGGTGCCGGAAAATAGTCGGAACGGCTTTCAAGGTCAATTATTCACTGTGGAAAGCGTGGATTTTAATCTCATTGAATTCAATGGGTTGCCAATTTGATTTGCCTGCTGCTCTGGCTATGGATATGACAGCGACAGAAACGTCAAGGAAAAGCCACATTCCGACAGGCTCCCAAACCGGCTTTTTCCCGGAGAAAAAATCATGATGCGTGACAAGCTTGCCAACGTTCTCAAGGAAGCGTTGAAGGCAAAAGACGTGCGACGAACCTCGACGGTCAGGCTGATCCTGACTGCCGTCAAGGATCGCGATATTGCCAATAGAGGCATCGGCAAGGATCCCGTCAGCGATGACGAGATTATGCAGATCCTGATGAAGATGATCAAGCAGCGGGACGAGTCCGCGAAGATTTACGATGACAATGCGCGACCGGAGCTTGCAGCTCAGGAGCGTGAGGAAATCGCTGTTATCAAAAGCTTCATGCCGGAACAGCTGCCGGAAGAAAAGGTGCGTGAACTGTGTGCCTCCGTCATCAATGAAACCGGCGCGCAAGGTCTGCGTGACATGGGGCGCTGCATGAACGCGCTCAAAGAACGCTATCCAGGCAAGATGGACTTCTCCAAGGCCTCGGGCGTGGTGAAGGACCTGTTGAAGTAATCTGGCCGCATTGGCCATTCACATGTGCGACGCCGCTCGGGACCGGGCGGCGCTTTCTCGTTTTTGCCCCGGCGCGTTGTGGATATCGGGAACAACAGGGGGCCAAATCTGGCTCCTGTCGTTTGTGATGATAATGACGCTGGGGTGGCGGCTGTTTGTGTGAAATGATCGCTGACAGAGGTGATGATGCGTTTTTCCAATTCCTTCCTGGACGAGATCCGTGACCGCGTGCCGATTTCGCACGTCATCGGTACGCGTGTGTCCTGGGACAGGAAGAAGACGAATGTTCCGCGCGGCGACTATTGGGCGTGCTGCCCGTTCCACGGCGAAAAAAGTCCGAGCTTCCACTGCGAGGACCAGAAGGGACGTTATCACTGCTTCGGTTGCGGCGTGTCGGGCGACCATTTCCGGTTTTTGACCGATCTGGAAGGCTTGAATTTTCCCGAAGCCGTCGAGCGGATCGCCGATATGGCGGGCATCGCCATGCCGAAGCCCGACGCGCAGGCCGAGCGGCGCGAGCGCGAACGCACGACACTGCAGGACGTGATGGAGCTGGCAACGCAGTTCTTCCAGGAACAATTGCAGATGGCCAGCGGCGCCAAAGCGCGTTCTTATCTACGCGAGCGGGGACTGACCGGCCGCACCATCGAGACCTTTCGTCTGGGCTATGCGCCTGAAAGCCGCAACGCGCTGAAGGAGTATCTGTCGTCCAAGGACGTTCCCAAGGAGCAGATCGAGGCCTGCGGTCTCGTGGTTCACGGGCCGGATATTCCGGTTTCCTACGATCGCTTCCGCGACCGCATCATGTTTCCGATCCTGTCGTCGCGCGAAAAGGTCATTGCATTTGGCGGGCGGGCGATGTCGCCGGATGCCGTGGCCAAATATCTCAACTCCAATGAGACCGAGCTCTTTCACAAGGGCAATGTGCTCTACAATTTTGCCCGCGCACGACGCTCGATGCAGGGCGCCGGCGGCGCCGATACCCTGATTGCCGTCGAAGGCTATATGGACGTCATTGCGCTTCACCAGGCTGGCATCGAAAATGCCGTGGCACCGCTTGGAACTGCCTTGACCGAAAACCAGCTTGATCTTCTGTGGAAGATCACCCCGCTTCCGGTCTTGTGCTTTGACGGTGATGGCGCGGGTATTCGGGCAGCGAGCCGTTCAGCTGAACTGGCACTTCCGCATTTGAAGCCTGGCCGATCGGTCCGCTTTGCATTGTTGCCCGACGGCAAGGATCCGGATGATCTGGTGCGCCACGATGGTCGCGCGCCGTTTGACCGGGTGATTGCCGATGCCAAACCCCTGGCCGAGATGATCTGGCAGCGCGAGATCAGCCAAGGTGGTTTCGATACGCCGGAAAAACGGGCGGAGCTTGAGGGACGGGTCAAGCAGGTGATTGCGGTGATCGGTGACGAAAGCGTGCGCCGCCATTACCAGCAGGATATGCGGGATCGGTTGAATGCATTTTTCCGTCCGTCCTCCGGCTTTCGCAATGAGGGCCAGTCGGGTTACGGGAACAAGGGCCGTCAGGGGCAGGGAGGCCGCCAGCCGCCATCTGCCAAGGGACCCAGGGGTGCTGGTCTTGGCGGTGCCATTTCCGACCGGCTGACCCGGTCTGGCATGGTGAAGGGCTATATGACCCAGCCGGCCTTGCGGGAAAGCGTTCTGGCGCTTGCTATCGTCAACCATCCTGAACTGCTTCAGGAAGATTATGACGAGCTGGCTGCCATCGATTTTGAACACAAGACGTTGCAGGTGCTCTGGTCCGCGGTGCTGACGGCTGCCGTCAATTCCAGCGCAAGGTTGTCGCGCGACGAGCTTGCCGCCCGTTTGAACGAAGAAGGCCATGGCGAGCTTCTGGCCATGCTCGATCAGCAATTGCGCAATGCCCGGCTGTGGATTGCGACGTCGGAAGCTGCCATCGAAGATGCGCGCGAGGCCTATCGCCAGGCGCTGTCGCTGCACAAGCGTGGCAAGGCGCTGTCGCGTCAAAGACGCGAGCTGGAAACCGAAATGGTTCAGGTCACGGAAGAGGGAGACGGCGAACGGATGAGCCAGTTGATCGGCGCACTTCAGGAGGTGCAGATGGAAATCGCACGGCTTGAAAATCAAGAGGCGATCGTCGACGGGTTCGGTGTCATGTCGGGTCGTGTGAAGGGGGCAGCCATCGGTCACGGCTGAGAATCGGCCCAATTTTATCGTGGAAAAAGTAGAGGCGGTCCAAGATTTGCCTTGTTCGCAAGTGAAAGGCGTAAAAACTTGATGGAAATGGGATTATGCTGCCCGTCAAAGCCGTGTTGCCCTTGTCCGCTGGCACATTCGTCCTAAATAGGCGGAGGAAGTTTGATCTTCGCGAAACCGACCGAATGCAACGATTTTACGGAAATTCGTTGGCATTTGTAGCGGAAAGCCTTGACGCCAGACGAAATTGTGGGAATCACCAATCAAGGCATTACGGTTTAAACGGGTCGCGCGGATCAACAAGGGTATCGCCGGTCATTCAATCAAGCGGATGTTTCGGCGTCTGACTGGCACCATTGTGGTTAATCGGGAATTCATACCGTTCCTTTAGAGCATGAGCGAATCATGACGGCGGGCAATTCGCTTGGGCCTAAAGGCCTCGTATCGTGATCTTGAGAAAACGCGCCAGGGAAAGCGACAGGATAGAATGGTAACCAAAGTCAAGGAAAACGAAGAAGCTGAAACCGAGCGCGAAGGCGCTACAGATGGTCCGCTTCTCGATCTTTCGGATGACGCGGTCAAGAAAATGATCAAGGCCGCGAAAAAACGCGGCTACGTCACAATGGATGAGTTGAACTCGGTTCTGCCATCGGAGGAAGTCACCTCCGAGCAGATCGAAGACACCATGTCCATGCTGTCCGACATGGGCATCAATGTCGTAGAGGATGAAGATGTCGAGGAGATGAACTCCGACGACAGCGACGATTCCGAAGAGACAGAGAGCCAGGGCGGCGAACTGGCACCGAGTGCCGGTACCGCAGTCGCGACTGCCAAGAAGAAAGAGCCGACAGACCGTACCGATGACCCGGTGCGCATGTATCTGCGCGAAATGGGTTCGGTAGAGCTTTTGTCGCGCGAAGGCGAAATCGCGATTGCCAAGCGTATCGAGGCTGGCCGCGAAACCATGATCGCCGGTCTGTGCGAAAGCCCGCTGACCTTCCAGGCGCTGATCATCTGGCGTGACGAACTCAACGAAGGCACCACGCTTCTGCGCGAGATCATCGATCTCGAAACCACCTATTCCGGTCCAGAGGCCAAGGCTGCTCCGCAGTTCCAGAGCCCCGAGAAGATCGAGGCCGACCGCAAGCTGGCCGAAGAAAAGGAAAAGACCCGCAAGGCACGTTCAGCAGACGACGACATTACCAATGTTGGCGGTGAGGGTGGCTCTTCGGAAGAGGAAGACGAAGACGACGACGAATCGAACCTGTCCCTGGCCGCGATGGAAGCAGAGCTTCGCCCGCAGGTCATGGAGACGCTCGACACGATTGCCGACACCTACAAGAAGCTGCGCAAGCTGCAGGATCAGCAGGTCGAGGCGCGTCTTGCCTGTGCCGGTACGCTGTCGACCGGTCAGGAACGTCGCTACAAGGAACTGAAGGATCAGTTGATCACGGCCGTGAAGTCGTTGTCGCTGAACCAGAACCGAGTCGATTCCCTCGTCGAGCAGCTTTACGACATCTCCAAGCGTCTGATGCAGAACGAGGGTCGCCTGCTGCGTCTCGCCGAATCCTATGGCGTGAAGCGCGAGGCCTTCCTCGAGCAGTATCAGGGTGCGGAACTTGATCCCAACTGGATGAAGTCCATTGGCAATCTGGCCGGTCGCGGCTGGAAGGAATTCGCCAAGGAAGAAAACCAGATGATCCGCGACCTTCGTGGCGAGATCCAGAACCTTGCGACCGAAACCGGTATTTCCATCACGGAATTCCGCCGTATCGTGTCCATGGTGCAAAAGGGCGAGCGCGAAGCGCGTATCGCCAAGAAAGAGATGGTAGAGGCCAACCTTCGTCTCGTGATCTCGATCGCCAAGAAGTACACCAACCGCGGCCTGCAGTTCCTCGACCTCATCCAGGAAGGCAATATCGGCCTGATGAAGGCGGTCGACAAGTTCGAGTATCGCCGCGGTTACAAGTTCTCGACCTATGCCACATGGTGGATCCGTCAGGCGATCACCCGTTCGATCGCCGACCAGGCCCGCACGATCCGTATTCCGGTGCACATGATCGAGACGATCAACAAGATCGTCCGCACATCGCGCCAGATGCTGCACGAAATCGGTCGCGAGCCGACGCCGGAAGAACTGGCCGAAAAGCTCGCCATGCCGCTCGAAAAGGTCCGCAAGGTCCTGAAGATCGCCAAGGAGCCGATCTCGCTCGAAACCCCCGTGGGTGACGAAGAGGATTCGCATCTGGGCGACTTCATCGAGGACAAGAACGCGCTGCTGCCGATCGACGCTGCCATTCAGGCGAACCTGCGCGAAACCACGACCCGCGTTCTCGCCTCGCTCACGCCGCGCGAAGAACGCGTGCTGCGCATGCGCTTCGGCATCGGCATGAACACCGACCACACGCTCGAAGAGGTTGGTCAGCAGTTCTCGGTGACACGCGAACGTATTCGCCAGATCGAAGCCAAGGCACTGCGCAAGCTCAAGCACCCGAGCCGCTCGCGCAAGCTTAGAAGCTTCCTCGACAGCTGAGGCACTCGCTTTCGAATATTCTCATCCCGGCGTCGTAAAAGACGCCGGGATTTTTGTTTCAGGCAAGTGACTGTTTTCCCAGTCCCAGCGCCCGCCAAAAGAAGCTCTGTTCTCATGTCGCTTTCCGTCTTTGCCTTTGTCATGCTGGCTGCATTCTTGCACGCGACATGGAACGCCATCGTCAAAGGTGGCAGTGACAAGCTTTTGACCACGGCGCTTGTCTCCAGTTTTTCCGGGCTTCTGGCGCTCGCTGCATTGCCGTTCCTGCCGCAACCGGCGGCCGAAAGCTGGCCGTATATCGGCGCTTCGGTCTGTTGTCAGGTAACCTATTTCAGCCTCATCGCGCGCGCCTATCACATTGGCGATATGAGCCAGACCTATCCGCTGATGCGGGGGGCTGCACCGCTTCTGGTGGCGCTGGTGTCGTTTTTCGTCATAGGCGAATATCTGGCCGGTTTCACATGGGCCGGCATCGCGGTGATCAGCATCGGCGTTCTGGCGCTTGCCTATCGCCCACGCGCAAGGGCCGGCGTGCTGCCGCTCACGGGCGAACGCTCAGCCGTCGGTACTGCACTTTTGAATGCCTGTGTGATTGCTGCCTATACCCTGATCGACGGCCACGGCGTGCGGCAGTCCGATGCGCCGGTCGCCTATGCGCTCTGGGTCTTTTTTCTCACCTCCATTCCTTTGGCGGGGTGGGCGATCTACACGCGCAAGGGTCTGTTTTTTGACTATCTGCGGGAAAACTGGAGCAGCGGCCTGATCGGTGGCGTCGGCACGTCCGCTTCGTATGGCCTTGCCCTTTGGGCCATGACACTGGCGCCGGTTGCCGTGGTTGCCGCCTTGCGCGAGACCTCCATCCTGTTCGGTGTGGCGATATCGGCTTTCGTGCTGCGCGAGCGTGTCGGCAAACGCCGGATCATGGCAGCTGCGATCATCGCCGCTGGTGTGATTCTTCTGCGGCTATCTTGAAACGAGCGTCTATCCGCGTGAGAGCAGGGGACGATCGACATTCCGCGCGTTTGACGCTTTTCACGACAGTACATGTTATCCACCCTTGATCCAGCCATGATTTGACGCCACATCCGGTGCGAGCAGAGAGTATTTATCCATCGGCATGAAAGAGCATTTCCGGAGATATTGGGGACGGTGGGGCGGGAGCGTCGTGATTTCGCTCGTGCTGCATATGCTTGTCATGCTGGTTGTCTTCATCAACCTGCCATTCACGCTGTCCTCACCGGAGAAGGAAGAATCGGTGAGCGTGGAGCTCGTGCCACCGCCGGAAGAGCAACCGCCGCCTGAACAGACGCAAGAGCAGCCACCCGAAGAGGCCAAGGTGCAGGAAGCGCCTCCCGAGGAGGCCGCCGCACCTGCCGAGGAAGAGCCGAAAGCCGAAGAGAAGGCCGAGGCGCAACCGCCGGAACCACCGCCAGCGCCGGAAGACCCTGAAGAACCACCTGCGCCGCCACCACCGCCGGAAGAGCAGACGCCACCCGAACCTTCGCCACCACCAGAGCCTCCCACGCCAGAACAGGCGCCTGAAGAGCATCCGGCTGCCGAGGAACCAGCGGCGCAAGCGCCAAGCGGAGAGCAGGGGGGCGATGATGCCCAGCGGGTACCCATTCCGGTTCTGAGACCCGTTTTCCAGTTTGGCGACGAAGGAAGCGGTGCGCGTGAGGCGCTGGACGGCGATAGCGTGGAAGAGGGCGAGCAGACACCGGACGAGGCAAAGTCTGAAGACGAGGTCGCCCCGGCAAGACCTGCCGAGAGCGATGCAGAGACTGCGCAATCCGAGCAGCCACCGCCACCGACGGATCAACTGCCCAGCGTCGATATTCTGGGTGTCGGGTCGGGGGCCGACGGCATTGCCATAGGTGCCCTGCCTGAGGCCGAGATTGCTGCCGTGGAGACATCCGACGATCCGTCTGCGACCGCATCCGGTGGTCCCCAGCCGGATCTTCCCGTCCTCAACGAGGCCAAGAAGCTCTTTTCGCGTGACGCCACTGATGATCCCGTGGCGGTGACAGCAATGGCCAATATTCCCCGCGGCGTGCGGGCGGATCAATTGTGTCTGACCGAACTGCGTGAGCAATTGCGCAATGGTACGCCACCGTACTGGCCGGAGCTATTGCCGTCGCACCGGCTGGACAGGGGAACCGTGTTCGAGATGCGCGACTCTGCCTTCCGCGCAAAGGGGCAGTGGTACAACCTCAACTTCCGCTGCGAGATCGACGAGAAGGCCACCAAGGTCGTGTCCTTCGCCTTCAGTGTCGGCGCTGCTATTCCGCGCAGCGACTGGAAACGGCGCGGTCTCCCCCATTGAGTGAGGCGGCCATAATTTACCAGCAATTTCCAGTAAGTAGTCCCCGTTGTTTACTCTTTCTTGGTGCTTCAGAGTCCAGTTTTGTTCAGGCAATCCGTTATTGTTTAAAATAAAAGTATGCTAATTTATATTCTTGTTTCGCTATATCGGTTTGTGCCGACCGGTACCCGCTATGTTGGGGGAGTATATGATTGGCTTGATATTGGTAGCGTTGTGGATCAGTGAGCCGAAAGCAGCGATACCGGATACAGGTGGGGTTTGATGGCATCCAGGACGAATGACGATAGCGTAGAAGCGGTTCAACAGCGGATTGCCCGGCTCGAGCAGTTATTGGAAAAGGAACGGGCCGCACGTCGTCACGCCGAACAATTGCTGGCGGAAAAATCGAAGGCGTTATCGCTCACTAACCAGTCGCTGTTGCGTCTTGCTGAAGATCTTGAGACGCGGGTGAAAGAACGCACGGGCGAACTGGCACTGGAGCGCGAGCGCGCCGTTTTGCTGGCCCGTGAAGACCAACTGACAGGTCTGGCAAACCGTCGTTTTTACAATGAATTTCTGGCGGACGCCTGTGCCAAAGCAGTGGCAGAGGGTAGCCAGCTTGCACTTTTTCTCATCGACATCGATCATTTCAAACATCTCAACGACGGTCTTGGCCATGAGGCAGCAGATGATATTCTGAAACTGGTGGCCCAGCGGTTGTGCGACATCTGGCCGGATGCGCTGATCTCGAGACTGGGGGGCGATGAATTCGCGGTGATCGCGAAAGTGACCGGTGACCATCTTGCGCTCGAGGCAGACGCCAGTCGTGTGTCCACAGCCTTTGCCGTGCCGTTTGGCGATCAGGGGCGCGACATCGAGCTCTCCTGTTCGGTGGGGTTCGCCGTCTTGCCACAGGATGCGCAGACCGCTGGCGACCTGCAACGATACAGCGATATGGCGCTGACTGCCTCCAAGAGAAGCGGCCGACGTTCAACGACAGCGTTCAACGCGGTGTTGCGGGACGAGGTTGAGGAGAAAATGCGTCTGGGTACGGAACTCGCGGAGGCGATTTCAGGTGGCCAGATCATTCCCTGGTTTCAACCCATCGTGGATGCTTCGACGGGACGCATCAAGGGGCTTGAAGCCCTGGCGCGGTGGGAGCATCCCGAGCGTGGGCTGTTGTCGCCGCATCAGTTCATCCCGCTCGCCGAAGAGCGCAAGCTGATGGATGCGCTGTTTCAGTCGATCACCCGACAATCGTGTCAGGCGGCTCTGCCCCATGTCGTTTCAGGCCAGCTGGACTATCTCTCGGTCAATGTGTCGCCGAGCCAGTTCCGGTGGAATGAAATGTCCACCACGATCAGGGATCTTCTGAAAGAGATTGGCTTTCCGCCCAGGGCGCTCGCCCTGGAAATTACCGAGGAACTGGTCTTTGCCGATGTTGCGGCGTCGCTCAGGGAATTGTCGCGGATTTCCCAGCAAGGGATCAGGATTGCGCTTGATGATTTCGGAACCGGTTATTCGAATATCGCGGCGTTGCGTCGCTTGCCGATCGACTGGTTGAAGCTGGATCGCAGCCTGATCGTCGATATCGATCATGAGCGTGTGGATCAGGAAATCATCTATGCTGTGCTCATCATGGCGCGCGGCCTCGATCTCGAGGTGATTGCCGAGGGCATAGAGACGCGTGCGCAGGCCGACTGGCTTCTGAGTGCCGGTTGTCGCAGGCACCAGGGGTTTTTCTATGGCAAGCCATCGCCTATCCAGCACCTCGTCCCTCACTTCGCATGAGCTATCCGGTGTCGGGGCTTCCTTGACCGGACAGCGATCGCGGGCGATTTTCCCTTCTGCCACAATCTCAGGAGACGCTTGATGCCGCAGACTGTTTTAACCATCGAGACGCGCGGGCAGGGCCTCTACGAGTTCACCGACAAGGCACAGGACTTCGTCCGGCAGAATTCGCCGGAAGAGGGCCTGCTCAGCCTGTTCGTGCGCCATACCTCGGCGTCGCTGCTCATTCAGGAAAATGCCGATCCTGACGTCAAACGCGATCTGAAAGAATTTTTTCGAAGACTGGTCCCGCCGTCTTCCGACCCGTCGATGAAATGGGTGGTCCATACGATGGAAGGCGAAGACGATATGCCGGCGCATATAAAATCGGCGCTCACACAGGTGTCGCTATCGGTGCCGGTCCATCGCGGCCGGCTGATGCTGGGAACCTGGCAGGGGCTCTATCTGTTCGAGCATCGCGACCGTCCGCACCGGCGCGAGGTCATTCTGCATCTTGGATCCTGATTGGCAGAAGACGTTAGAACAGCAGATACAATAAACGATTTCAGGTTCTTGATCGAATGAATGGAAACTGAACGGCAGGTTCGGACTGCATTCAGGCGGCAGGTCATATCTTCTTCTCAATCGCTCAGACGACAGCGAGATTGCCATCCCGGCCCACAGGATCAAGAGGAGAAGACCATGACCAATATGATCGCAAAGGCAGGTGCTGCCGCTTTGATCGCCATTGCATCGCTCACCGCAACCGTATCGACAGCATCGGCTGGAGGCTATGGCCATGGGTCAGGAGCGGGCTTCACCATCCAGTTCGGCGAACGCGGCCACAACAAAGGCCATAACAGCCACAATCGTCATCATTCCCGCCAGTTTGCCGCCTGCGCACCCCGTCATGCCGTGAAGAAGGCGCGCTGGAACGGTCTGCACCGCGCCCATATCCAGCGTGTTTCTCCTCGCCATGTCGTGGTATCCGGCTATCGCCACCACCGCCATGACCGGATGGTCTTTGCCAATGTTCCAGGCTGCCCGCTGATCCGTCGCTAAGCAACGGTTTCAGGCCGTCCGGACCTCGTCCCTGATTACCGGATGGCTGGCGCCACTGTGTCTCTCCGCCCAGAGCGGGTTGGCACGGTGGCGCCTTTTTTTGTTATTGGTCGATGGCGTAGGTGATGTTGACGGTGACCGAATAGCTGTTTTCACCGCCGGCAATCGGCACGGCATCGGAGGCTTCCTTCGCCATCGCCATGCGATAGGCCGGCTGCGGCATGGGCCGGGCGAAATTCTCGCTCATTTCGACGATACGGCCCAGCTTGACGCCGGCAGCTTCCGTCAGTGCCCGCGCCTTGGCAATTGCCTCATCGACAGCCTGTTTGCGGGCCGCCGTCACGGCCTCCTTCGGGTCGTCATTGGTGAATTGCACATTGCCGCTCTCGTTGACGCCCAGCGTGACGGACTTGTCGAGGATAGCGCCGAGTTTCTTCAGGTCGCGTACCTTGACGGTCAGGCGGTTGCTCACCTGATATCCATCGATCTTCGGCGACTGGTAGCCGCCGTCACTGTTCTTTTCCTGGGTGTAGCGCGGATTGACCGAGAAATCGGAGGTCTGGATATCCTTGTCGGCGATGCCTTCGCCCTTCAGGGCATCCAGAACGGCCGTCATCGCTGTGTTGCTTTCTTTCATCGCATCGGCCGCGGTTTCGGCTTCGCGCACGACTGCCAGCGAGAGAATCGCCATATCGGGCGCAATGGCTGATTCGCCTTCGCCGGAAACCATGATGACCGCTTCGCGTGGCTTTTCCTGATCCGCAAAGGCGATGCCTGGCAGAGCTGGAACAGTGGCCAGCATGACGGCCAGGCTCGCGAGGGTGGGCTTAACGCTCGACATTTTATGCTTCCTTCAATCAGACTGGCCCCGTTATGACGGCCATTAAGAGGCATGTGAAGCCTATGATTGTGAAGCGAATACGGCAACGGCTTGTCGTGCCGAACGAAATGGGCTAAGCGATTGCCCAAGCGGGTGCCATTGCCCGCGCTCTGGCAAATGAAGCCGGGCAGGGCCTGTAGCTCAATGGTTAGAGCCGGCGGCTCATAACCGCTTGGTTGGGAGTTCGAGTCTCTCCAGGCCCACCATTTTTGTCTGCCGACTTCACCGTTGAATCAGTGGGTTATCCTACCTACGCTGATTCTTTTTCTCGGCCTTTGGCGTTTTTCCGGTCGCACGGTCTCTTCCTCGGCGTTCGCCCAGGCTTTTTGTGTTGAGCGCGTCCTCAACCAGAAGCTTTTTCCAGCGCTCAAGCCGGCTTTGATCGATCTCACCGCGCTCGGTTGCCGCGCGCACGGCACAGCCGGGTTCGCTTTCGTGACGACAATCGCGAAAGCGGCAGGATTCGGTCAGCTCGGTGATGTCGGTGAACACCTCCTCGATACCTTGCTGAACGTCCGCCAGTTGCAATTCGCGCATGCCGGGCGTGTCGATCAGCCAGCCACCGCTTTCGAGCCTGTGCAGTTGCCTCGATGATGTGGTGTGCCGGCCCTTTGCGTCATCCTCTCGGATGGCCTGGGTCGAGATCGCGTCCGCTCCGGTCAGGGTGTTGATCAGGGTCGACTTGCCGACGCCGGATGAGCCGACAAACGCCACCGTCTGCCCCCTGCCGCACCATGGATGGAGTGTTGCCACCTGATCGGGCTTTCGTGCGTCGACAAGGATGACTTCAAGTCCTTGAAAGAGCTCGGCCGCCGACTGGCGAAATGTTTCGGCGTCGTCCACGAGGTCTGACTTGGTGACGACGACGACGGGGGTAACGTCGGCTTCTCTTGCCAGCGTCAGATAGCGTTCGAGGCGGGCAATGTTGAAATCCTGGTTGCAGGAGGTCACGATGAAGAGTGTGTCGATATTGGCGGCGATCAATTGCAGGCCGCGCCTCTTTCCCGGCGCGCGGCGCTTGATGAGGCTCGATCTGCGCAACAGGCGCAGGGGCTGACAGGTGCCGGGATCCAGCAGAAGCCAGTCGCCGACCGTTGCAAAGCCTGCGGCATCGCCATCGCCTGCTGAAAAATGAGCAACAGTCCGGTCTATGTCGACGCCCAGAACATGCAGGACCGAGCGATGGACTGCGGTGACCCTGCAAATCTCGAAAAGCGGCAATTCGTCCGCTTCGAGTTGCTGCATGAAAAACGAACGCCAGCCGAGATCGGATAGATCGAAGAGCTCTCCCGAAACGGGCTCCTGTCGATTTGATGGCACGCTTGACCCTTCAATTGCTAGACCCTGGCTGTGATAACGGCAACGGCTGTCGTTGTCGTCTGAAAATCGTCGCTGGGTCCCATGCAAGTGCTCTCGCTGCTTGCGATCGGATCGACTATTCGGCATGCGTGAAGGATTGTCCAGCGGCGATCGGCCATGACAGCATGAGGGCTGAATTAGCCTCTGCGCAAGCCGAGACGCTTGGACAGGTTAACGAGATCTCCGGCGAGAGACAATCAAACCTCTTTCAGCCAGCCCAGTCCGTCCGCAGTTGAGCCGGCCGGACGGTATTCGCACCCGACATAACCCTGATAGCCTAACGCGTCGATCTCGGCGAAGATGTGGCGGTCGTTCAGCTCTCCGCTCATGGGCTCGTTGCGCTCGGGAACAGAGGCAATCTGGATGTGGCCGATATGGGGTGCCATGCGGCGAAGCGCGACGATCACGTCGCCATGCAAAATCTGGCGGTGATAGACATCAAATTGCAACTTCACATGCGGCGCGTCGGCCTCGATGACGAAACCAATTGCCTGGTCGAAGTCGTTGAGGAAATAGCCCGGCATGTCGCGGCCATTGATCGGCTCGATCACCAGGCCGATGCCGGCCTCTCCGGTACGCTCTGCAGCACGCTTGAGGTTTTCGCGGTAGCAGGCAATCGCCGCGGCATCGTCAGATGGCGCAATGCCCGCCATCATGTGCAGAAACGGTGTTCCAAGAACCTTGCCGTAAGCGATTGCCATGGCGAGCGCTTCGGTGAAGTCGGCTTCCCGTCCAGGAAGGGATGCCAGTCCGCGCTCACCGGCTGCCCAATCGCCGGGCGGCATGTTGAAGAGTGCCTGTTTGAGGCCGGCATCGGCCAGTCGCGCGGCAATGGTTTCGGCAGGATGATCATAGGGGAAGAGAAATTCGACTGCCTTAAAGCCACACTCGGCTGCGGCACGAAAGCGATCTAGAAATGGCACCTCGGTAAACATCATCGAGAGATTGGCGGCGAATCTGGGCATTTCAGTCTTCCTCTTCCATTCCAACATGCGTGCCAAAGGGCCTTGGGCACACCTTGCCCACTCACTTGCCGGAACGACCTTGTCGGGAGGGACAATAAGTCAGGGGGGCGCTGAAGGAAATGGCCAAGGGCTCAGCTGGAACGCATCATCCCGATCTCCCTTTCGGCCCTCTTGCTGTCGCGATAGCGACGCGGTTCGGGGATGGGGACCGCCGACATGAGGGCTTGCGTATAGTCGTTGCCGGGGTTCTCGAACACCTGCCGGCGTGTGCCCATTTCGACGATCTGGCCGCCGCGCATGACGGCCACGTGGTGTGCCATCTTTTCGATCACGGCCATGTCGTGGGAAATGAACAGATAGGCGAGACCCATCTGCTCTTGCAGTTCCAGCATCAGGTCGAGCACACGGCCACGCACCGAGACGTCCAGCGCTGCAACGCTTTCGTCGGCAACGATCAGCTTGGGCTCCAGGGCCAGCGCGCGGGCGATGCAAATCCGTTGCCGTTGCCCGCCGGAGAATTCGTGCGGGTAGCGTCCGGCCGCATCGGGTGTCAGCCCGACGCGTTTGAGGAGAGCGGCAACGCGGTCGCGGCGCTCGGAAGCATTGCCGATATTGTGGATCACCAGCGGCTCGGCGACCGCCGATCCCACATTCATGCGCGGGTCGAGCGAGGCGTAGGGATCCTGAAAGATCATTTGTGCCGCACGACGGATCGGCAACATGATCGACGGGGACGACTGAAATACCTCGCGTCCGGCAATGCGAACACTGCCGTCAAAGGGAATGAGGCCGAGCACGGCCTTGCCGGTGGTCGATTTGCCCGAGCCGCTTTCACCAACCAGCCCCAGCGTCTCGCCAGCCTCCAAGGAAAAGTTGATATTGCTGACGGTGGGCGGTGGGGCGGTGCCACGACCCAACCAGCCGCTTTTTGCGCCATAGGTGACGCTTAGCTCGGCCACCTCGAGGATCGGTTGCGGCTGGGCCGGGAGACGAGCGGCCTCGGTGACGCGCGGGGGACCGTCGGTTCCGGCGAGTGCCCCCAGATGCGGGACCGCAGCGAGCAGTTCCCGCGTATAGGGTTCGGCCGGTGTCTCGAAGATGTCGATAACATCGCCCTGTTCGACGATGCGGCCATTCTGCATGATGGCGACACGATCGGCCATCTCGGCCACGACGCCCATGTCGTGGGTGATCATCAGGATGGAGGTGTCGAATTCCTGGCGTAGTTCGCGCATCAGGGTAAGGATCTGGGCCTGGACTGTCACGTCCAGCGCTGTCGTTGGCTCGTCGGCGATCAGCACCTTTGGCTGGCACGACAGTGCCATGGCGATCATTACGCGCTGGCGCATGCCACCGGAGAGTTCATGGGGAAATTGCGTGAGGCGGTGGGCTGCCTGCGTCATATGCACGGCATCGAGCATCTGTTTCGCCACGATTTCCGGGCTTTGCGTCAGATCGTCGCGATGTTCGCGGATGGCCTCGGTCAACTGCGCGCCGATGGTCATGACCGGATTGAGCGAGGTCATAGGCTCCTGGAAGATCATGGCGATCTCGCCACCCCTTATCCGGCGCATGGCCCGTTCTGAAAGACCGAGCAAATTGCGCTCGCCAAGGCGGATTTCGCCTGAGGCGACACGCAGCGATGCCTTTGGCAAAAGTCCCATGGTGGCAAGAGAGGTTACCGATTTACCGGAGCCGGATTCGCCCGCAAGGCACAAAGTCTCGCCGGCGTTGAGCGTAAAGCTCACACCGTCGAGAATGCGCTTCAGACCGGTCGGTGTGCGGGCGTCGACCGAGAGATTGCGGACCGAAAGAACCGGCGCTGTGCCTTTTTGTTGCTGTGTCACGAAAGGACGATCCTCGGGAAGTAGAAGGAAACGACCCAGTTGGGGGCGTCGACGATTTCGCTGATCCTCAGATCACCGCAGACCGAGCACAGGAGATAGGCGTCGACGGCGCTCATGCCGTGCTCACTGCCCAGCAAGTCGATCATCCGCATGAGGGCTTCGCGAGCCCCTGTCATCAGATCGGGTCCGATGCCGGTGGTGACTTCGTAACCGGCGCCATCGAGGTGGCGGGTGACAGGCTCGGTTACCGTGAAGCGTGGGCTCTTCAGGTTGGCACCCTTGACCAGATCGAGCGTCAGCTCGACATTCATCTGGCTTTCGATCGCGGTTCCGCAGACCTCGCCATCGCCCTGGGCCGCGTGGGTATCGCCAACAGAGAACAGTGCGCCCTTGCATTCCACGGGCAGGTAAAGCGTGACGCCGGCCGAGAGGTCGCGGATATCCATATTGCCGCCGACGCGACGTGGCGGCACGACCGAATGGAGGCCGGGCTCTGCAGGGGCGACACCGATAGTGCCGGTGAAGGGCTTCAGCGGTACCTTGCCACCTGGACCATAGGCTGCGGGCGCCATGGTCTGGGTATCGTAGGTCCATACATGCAGCGCGGGATCGGCGAACTGATCTGCCAGCAGGCCAAAGCCCGGAATATTGGCGGTCCAGCCGTAGCCGCACGGGTGGAACTTGTTGATGGTGACTTTCAGCGCATCACCGGGTTCAGCGCCCTCGACATAGACGGGGCCGGAGACCGGGTTGATCTTACCGAAATCGAGATTGGCGAGTGTGTCGAGCGTCGCATCGGGGCCGATCTGGCCGCCCGAGGAATCCAGGCACTCAAACAGAATGGTTTCGCCCGGCTTTGCTGTCAGGGATGGCGGGAAATCCTTGTTCCAGCCGAAATTATGTTGAGCGCTATGGATGGTGTGGTTGCATGCGACGCACATTGTTGAAGCTCCCTAGAAATAGGCGACTGCCCCTTTCGCCTTGAACCCTCTCCCCGAATGGGGAGAGGGGCGTTTGAGAGGCAATTTCGCTGTTGTGCTGTTATTGCTTTACGTAGATCGCATCGTAATTGATGACGCGGGTAGGGTCGATGTAGATGTTGTCGGGACCGCCCATGCGCAGCGATTTTGCCACCACGCGACGTTCGTTGATGACCGGTACCCAGGGCGCGTCATCCATGATGTCGGTGAAGATCTTGCCCCAGACAGCCTGGCGTTCTGCGGTCTGTGCCGGATCCGACATCGCGTCTGCAGCGATGGCGCGCTTGTCGAGTGCCTCGTTGCAATACCACGACCAGTTCCAGCCGCCCTGAACTGCGCCTGCGCAACCGAGGATCGGGCCGTAGAAGTTGGATGGATCCGGGAAGTCTGCGATCCAGGCCATGCCGCCCGACCAGATCATCGGGGCTTCGCCTTCGGTGCCGCCGGCGGCAATGACATTGCCCTGCGCCAAAGCGCGAACTTCAGCCTTGACGCCAATGGCTGCCAGATCCTGCTGGATGGCCTGGGCAATGCGGGGCTGCGGATCGGTATTGGTGGAGAAGAGCACGGTCTCGAAGCCATCCGGATAACCGGCTTCGGTGAGCAGGGCCTTGGCCTTTTCCACGTCGAATGGATAGCCCTTGTAGTCTTTGTCATAGCCCGGCATCAGCGGCGGAAGCGGCTGGTTGGCAGGCGTTGCGCGACCGTTCAGGATGCGCACGATACGCTCCTTGTTGACAGCCATGTTGATGGCCTGGCGCACCTTGACGTCGTCGAACGGCTTCACCTTGGTGTTGAGGGTGATGTAGCCGGTGTGGAGTTGTTCGCCGTCGACAATCATGTCGGCGCCTTCAGGCGAGTTCTTGATTTCGAGGAACTTTGCCGGCGGAATGCCGTCGCCTGCGATATCGACTTCACCCTTTTGCAGCCGAAGCAGGGCGACCAGTGGCTCCTGGCCCACTTCAACCGTCACCTTGTCGATATGCGGGATATCCTTGACGTAGTAGTCCGGGTTCTTGTCGAACACCAGCTTCTGGCCAATGGTCCAGTCTTTCAGAATGAAGGTTCCGGAGCCGACGGGATGTTTGCCGAAATCGCCATTGGCCGCTTCGACGGCTTCCTTTGGCACGACCGAGGCAAAGTTGATCGCCAGTACATGTAGGAAGGTGGCGTCAGGACGGGTGAGGTGGAAGATGACCGTACCATCATCCGGCGTTTCGATGCCGGACATGGTGTCCGCTGTCCCAGCCGTCATCTCGTCAAAACCCGCAATCGCACCGAAGAAGCCGGCGCCCGGGCCTTGTGTCTTCGGATTGACGGCGCGTTCCAGCGAGTATTTCACATCGGAGGCGACAACATCGCGACCGTTGGAGAATTTCACGCCCTTGCGCAGCTTGAAGGTATAGGTGAGGCCATCAGGTGCGACTTCAAAGCTCTCGGCCAGCGACGGCACGATGTTTGCGGTGCCGGGCTCATAGTCGACGAGACGTGAGAAAAGGCTCTTGATCATGGACCAGTTGACCCAGTCGTAACCGATGGCCGGATCGAGCGTGGTAATGTCGTCCTTGTAGGTGACGACGATGTCGCCGCCTTGACTTGGCGTGTCCTGGGCGTTGACCGTAAGCGGTGTCAGCGCAAAGAGCGCCGCCGTCGTGGAGTTGAGAAGCAAACGTCTAAACATAAGCAGTTCCCCTTTTATCGTTTGGGCTTCAGTTGGAACGGATACGCGGGTCTATGGCCGGCGCAATGAGATCGGCGAGAAGGTTGCCGATGATGATGGCAAGGGCGGAAGTGAGCGTGACGCCCATGATGATGGGAATGTCGACCTGCTGGATTGCCTGCCAGGCGAGTTGGCCGATGCCCGGCCAGCCGTAGACGGCTTCAACCACAACCACACCGCCCATGAACTGGCCGATATCGATGCCGATCATGGCAATGACGGGCAGCATGGCATTGGGCAGCACATGGCGCAGGATCACGCGGGTAGCCGACAGGCCCTTGGCGCGGGCAGTGCGGACATAATCCTGGTTCAGCACGTCGATCATGGCCGAGCGCACGATGCGGGCGTACCAACCGGCACCCAGGAGCGCCAATGTGCAGGCCGGAAGCACCACATGGGCCGGCGTTCCATAGCCGGACATCGGGAACCAGCCGAGCATGGCGGCAAAGACATAGAGCAGCAGAAGGGCGACCACGAATTGCGGCGCTGACACGCCGACAAAGGCCGACATCATGACGGTGCGGTCGACGAGGCCGCCGCGGTTCAGGGCCGCAATAGAGCCAAGAAGGATGCCGAAGACCACTTCCAGAAATATGCCTGCAGCCATCAATGTCAGGGTGGCGGGGAGCCGTGCGGCAATCAAGGTCGAAACTTCAGTCTTCTGGGCATAGGAGCGACCGAGATCGCCCTGAACCAGACCACTGACATAATGGAAGAACTGCAGGAACAGCGGTTGGTCGAGGCCAAGTTCATGGCGGATATTGGCAACCGTCTGCGCTGTGGCGCTGCGCCCGGCAATCATGCGCGCCGGATCGGCCGGCAGGGCATAGAGCAGCACGAAGGTGACAGCGGCGACGCCAAACAGGATGAGGGTTGCTTGAACCAGACGCTTTGCGAGAACGGATATCATCAGCCTCTGCCTCGCTGGGTCGGGTCAAGGATGTCGCGAAGGGCGTCACCGACCAGGTTGAAGGCGAGTGCTGTCAGAAGGATCAGGACGCCGGGGAAGAAGACCAGCCAAGGCGCAACGGTGAAATAACTCTGACTTTCGAAGATGATATTGCCCCATGATGGATCGGGCGGCTGGACGCCGACGCCGAGGAAGGACAGCGTTGCTTCGAGCAGAACCGTGGTGGCAATGCCGAGCGTGCCCCAGACAATCGCGGTTGGCACCAGATGCGGCAGGATATGGAGAAACAGGATGCGGGCATGTCCGGCACCCAGCGAGCGCTCGGCGAGGATGAAGTCGCGTGCCACCAGCCCACGGGTCTCGGTATAGACGATGCGCGCAACCTGAACCCAGTTGACCAGCGCGATGACCATGGCAACGATCCACAGGCTGGGTTTCAGCAGAGCTGCCAGAACGATCGCGAGCAGCAGGGCGGGGAAGGCCATCATCAGATCGGTGAAGCGCATCATCAGATTGCCGGCCCAGCCGCGCATGTAGCCGGCGGTGATGCCGACAAATAGGCCTATTGCCACGGCAATGCCATTGGCAACGAGGCCGATGATCAGCGAGGTTCTGGCGCCGAACAGCAGACGCGACAACAGATCACGGCCAAGCGTGTCGGTGCCCAGCAGAAACTGGTCGCTCGGCGGAATGGGAGCGCCTTCCAGCGTCAACCCGTCGAACATCTGTGCGTCGGGATTGTAGGGGGCGAACAGCGGTGCCCCGATTGCCGCGATCAGAACGATGAGCACGATGGCAAAGCCGAACAAAGCGGCCGGTTGGCGGGCGATTTCTCTGAGCACACGCATCAGCTGACTTCCCTCAAGGGTTCCGAGCCACCGATGAAGAGGGCGGCGAGTTGTTCAATCGGCATGCGACGCTGCATGGCGTTATCCCGGAGGGCGGCATAGGCCTGTTCGTCGTCGAGTTGGCGCTCACTCTTCAGACGGTTAATCGCTGCATAGACGACGGGCCGCAGCCGCAGCCGCTCTTCCAGCCTTGCAATGCGGGCCTCCTCTTCCATGCGCTGTCCATGGGACGTGACGGCGAGAACGAGTGCCGGATAGATGGTCGCGGCCGAGACCGGCTTTGGAATGATGGAGCTTGCCCCGCAGCCAATGGCCCAGGCGAGACGTCCGGGCGCTTCAGAGCCCAGCAGTGCCGAGACAGGTCGAGCGGGCTTGCGCTCCGGCCAGGGCAGAAGCTCGTCCCAGCCCCGGTCGGCATCGACGATGACGAGATCGGGCAGATCAGTTTCGGCAAGGGGCAGCCATTGCAGTGACGAGGCGACGCCAAGCAGGGTCAACTGACGCCGCAAGCGTTCGGTATTGCCGTCTTCCTGCGCCAGGATCACAGCGCGCCATCCGGTAAAGTTGGGTGTCTTGGATATCATGAGACCACCCTTAGCCATGGCTCGCTTCTGTTGCCGATACCGGTCAGATAGGGATCGGCTGCAAGCGGCGGGCGCGAGGCGATAACGTCAAAGCCGCGTTCGGCGTTGATACGCCCCAGCAGGAAGGGCAGGGCTGCATGATTGGTGTCGGGATCGACCACCATGTCGCCGAACAGGCCCGGCCATGATCGCGACAGAACCTGCCGGCGCACGTCCGCCGGATCGTCATTGCCGCTTGCCTCGAGCGCGCCGATGCACATGGTGACCGCGGTATAGGCGCTCGCAAACATGCTGGAGACGCGAGTGATGCCGGGGCGAAATGCGGCGAGGCGTTGCTTGAAATTGCGGTTTTCAGGGCTTTCCAGCGTGTCGAAATACGAGGCTGCGCAGAGCTGGCCTGTTGCTGCGCCATCGGCCACTTCGTCGAGTTCCGATTCCTGCAGGTCGCAACTTGCCACCGGGCAATTGCCGGGCAGGAAGGCGGGATTTCGCTCCCCGAGCGCTCGCATGGCTTCCAGAAAGGCATAGCTTGCAGGACCTATGAGATTGTTGAGCACGAAGCTTGGTTTTTTCTCTTCGATATCGGCAATCAGGCGATCTACCGCTGTCTCCTCGAATGGAAGGTAACGTTCACCCAGAACGGTGCCCCCGGCATTGGAAATCAGTTCGCGTGCCAGCCGGTTCATTTCCCAGCCCCAGACATAATTGGCCCCGACCAGATAAGGCCGGGCGCCATAACGGGGGATCAGGTGCTCAAACAGGGGGATCAGGTGCTGGTTCGGGCAGCCGCCGATATAGATGGTGTTCTCATTGGCCTCGAAGCCCTCATAGGGGCACATGTACCAGAGCAGGCCGTCATGCTTTTCCACGAGCGGCAAGACTTCCTTGCGGGCAGCCGAGGTGATGGTCCCGACGATCTGGCGGCAGCCGTTTTCGCGGATCATGCGGCGTGCACCGTCCAGATAGGCAGACAGATCGGCATGCGGGTCGAAGAAGACCGGTTCTACGCCAGTGCCGCCGGCCTTTGCATATTCGTGAAAGGCAAATTCCGCGCCCGCCATGGCATCCCGCCCCATGGCTCCATAGGGGCCCGTGGTGGAATAGAGTATGCCGATCCTGACAGTGCTTCGCATGGGAATTCCAAACGCAAAAAATCCCACAACGCGGATCCCGATGCTCGGGGCGTTGTGGGCGGTGTTGCCCGTTGACGGATGTCGCCGATGTGAGAAATCCAAGCCAAATGCTCAGATGGTGTGCATGATTAAAATATGGTCATCGGGTGTTTGTCAAGCGGCGCTGCGAAAATTGAGAGAGGCGGATGGTGGGGCGTCACCGACTGAAATCCGATGCGCTGCCCAAAGCTCGCATTGCAGATGACATCGCGCCGATCTGGCAGTGAAAGCTGCGGAGACAGTTAGAATATTGCTTGGCACCGTATGCAAATCCAGTAGATCTAATGCAACCTTTGCGACTTTTGGCTCTGTCCCATTTTCCGGCAATGATGCGCCTTGCAACGCTGCATTATCATTGATTCGTATGCTTCTTTTGGCGCATGTCGGTCCGGTTTCGGTCCGGTTCCTGTGGGGGTGTCAAGAGAATTTCCGTGCCATCAATTTTTGTTCCCGCGTAAAGATTGTATTAGTGTTTACTAAGCTAGATTCCGGTATCTCATCTATTAGGATTCTGGCGCATGTCGATACACATCCCCGGGTTTGCAAGCGACGAAAAGGCGATGATGGCTGCCTTTAACCGTTCGCAGGCGATCATCGAGTTTACACCTGACGGCACGATTCTGACTGCCAACGAGAATTTCTGCAAGGCGCTCGGCTATGAGCTCTCCGAAATTGTCGGCAAGCATCACCGGATGTTCCTGACACCTCAAGAAGTGTCTTCACCGGAATATGCAGACTTCTGGACCAGTCTTGCCAAGGGCAAATTCGACCGCCGCCAGTACAAGCGCGTCACCAAGACCGGCGACATAATCTGGATCGAAGCGTCCTATAATCCGGTGATGCGTGGCGGAAAAGTCTACAAGGTTGTCAAGCTCGCGACTGATATCACCGAGTTGAAACAGAAGGAAATCGATAGCAATGGAAAGCTCGAAGCGCTCTCGCGCGCGCAAGCCATCATCGAATTCACGCCGGAAGGTGAAATTCTGACGGCCAACGAGAATTTTCTGTCGGTTCTTGGCTACACACTGTCGGACATCGTCGGCAAGCATCACTCGATATTCTGCGATGCCGAAGAGGTGCGGTCTCCTGCCTATCAGGAGTTCTGGCGAAGCCTGAACACTGGAAAATACGCCAGCGACGAGTTCAAGCGGATCGGCAAGGATGGTGCGCCGGTCTATATCCAGGCAACCTATAATCCGATTCTCGACGACGAGGGCAAAGTCGTCAAGGTGGTGAAGTTCGCCACGGACGTCACTGGACGGGTGAAGGCGATACAGGAAGTCGGTGCTGGCCTCGGGCGACTCGCCGATTGTAATATACGCATCACAATCGACGAGCCCTTTGTTCCCGAGTTCGAACATTTGCGAAACGATTTCAATGTCTCGATCGGGCGCTTCCAGGAAACTCTTGAGGAAGTGCTTCACGAGACGAATTCGCTTTCGTCGAAGAGTTCCGAGATGAAGGAAAGCTCTGGAAGTCTTGCACATCGCTCCGAGCAACAGGCAGCAGCACTGGAAGAGACGTCGGCAGCGTTGGAGCAGATTACGGTCACCGTTCGCGATTCCAGTTCCCGGACGACGGAAACCCGTCGTTTGGTGGGAGATGCGCGTGAGGCGGCGACTGCATCCGTTGGGGTCGTCAAGGCCACCGTCGATGCCATGAGCCGCATCGAATCGGCTTCTAAAGAGATCTCCAATATTATCGGTGTGATCGACGAGATTGCCTTCCAGACCAATCTTTTGGCGCTAAATGCCGGCGTTGAGGCCGCCAGAGCGGGCGAAAGCGGCAAGGGCTTTGCGGTTGTGGCGCAGGAAGTTCGCGAACTGGCCCAGCGCTCTGCCAAGGCTGCGAAGGAGATTTCCGATCTCATTGCCAATTCCGGCAAGGAAGTGACGGAAGGGGTGCGTCTTGTCGGCGAGACTGGCAAGGCACTGACCAAGATCGAGGATTTCGTCCAGTCTATCGACAGTAACGTGCAGGCGATTGCCACGGCAGCCTCGGAACAGTCGACCAGCCTTCTGGAAATCAACTCGGCGGTGAACTCGCTTGACCAGATGACGCAGCAGAACGCCTCGATGGTGTCCAGTATGTCTGCGGTCAGTGAGGCGCTGTCCGGCGGGGCCGCTCATCTGGCCACGCTCGTCCAGAGCTTCAAACTCAATCGCCGTGCCGGTGTGCGCCTGCCGGGAAGCGCGCCTCCCGCGGTGCGCCCGGCACCTACGCCCGCTGCGAGAGCCCCTGCTGAAAGCCACGCACCGCTGGCGAAGCCGGCAGCCCCGCGTCCAGCGCCAATGGCTGTGGGAAATACCGCGCTCAAGCAGAATGATTGGGAAGAGTTCTAAGAGCCCGTAAACGACTGAAGACTGCGCGGCGGACTGAAACTCAGTTCCGTCGCGCAGTCGCGTCTTGTCGTCTCTTGTCCATTCTGACTGTTATCCCGCGTCCTTGCCGGCGTCGGTGGTCTTGCTGACCGTTCTGCAAATCGTCTACATAAGCTCACGGTCGCGGCAGGCATCGTTCTCAGCGGTCATTCTGTGAGGAAGGTGCTTTGATGACATGTCGGTGGGTTTGGCTCGTTGCTTTTGCAGTGACCGTCCTTGGCGTTGCTGCTGACGTTGAGGCGGCCGGACAACCGGATTTCAATGCTCTGGAGGGCACATGCCTTCGGGTTGAACTTGGCGGCGATGATCTGACGGCGAGCTGTCTGGCCACCATCGGTCGCAGTGCCTATTCGGATGGTCGTGTGGGGTTCTACTTCATGCTGACCGGCAGCCGTATTCTGACATTCAGCGGTGTGGATCGCTCCAATCGTGCTCAGGGATTCGACATTGATCGTGTCGTGATCAACGCAGGCGCTGCCAATGGGTCTCCCAATGTTCTGGCGGCAAGCGGTCATTGCGCCGTTCGCAATGGGCCGCGTGGCGCCGATACCATTCAATGTTCGGGTCAATTTTCCAAGGGAACACGCTTTTCTGCGGCGTTTCGCCTTAAGGGCAAGCCGAAAAAGGGCGAAGTCCAGTCCGACAACTGACACGGCGGCATGAAAAACGAGCCGCCGTGTGACAGCTGCTTAAAGACGTCCGCCGGTTTCGGCAATCACCTTGGTCAGGCTGCCGGTCGCCGGATAAAGCGGGATCAGGCAAGCCTGAAGGGCGTGGTAGATATCGCCCTTGCCGGGGAAGAGCGTGTTTGAGGGTTTCAGGTCTTCCGTCAGTTCCTCATGCCAGCCGCCCAGCGGATGGTCGAGACTATAGCGATTGATGAAGCCCCAGATCTGACGATAGCTCTCTTCGTGAAAAGCGCTGGGCGAGTGCTCATTGAGGAAATGAGCAGCGGCTGCCCCTTCGCAAAGCGGCCACCACAGCTTGAAGCGCTTGTCCGGCCGGTTCTCCCAATCCAGCGTATAGAAGAAACCGCCATGGCTGTTGTCCCAGCCAAGTTTCATAGACTGGAAGAACAGGCCGCGGGCGGCTTCTGGCATCCAGTCATGTTTCTTGCCACCAAGCACCCAGAGCTGGAGCACCAGGCGAGACCACTCGAGCCAATGGCCGGGCGTGGTGCCGGCGGGGCGGAACATCTCGTTTTCGTGGTAGTAGTTCTCATCCACGGCCCAGTTCTCGTCGAAATGTTCCGGCACCCGGTAGCTGCATTCCGTTGCCTTGCGGCGGATCAGAAGATCGGCAATGCTCTCAGCCTTGTCGAGGTAATGGTGTTCTCCGGTCGCTTCGAAGGCGGCCATCAGGGCTTCGGTCAGGTGCATATTGGAGTTCTGGCCACGATAGCCTGGCACCGGTGTCCAGTCGGCTGAAAACTCCTCGGCAATGGCGCCGTGTTCCTTGTCCCAGAATTTGGTTTCCAGGATTTCGGTGATGTCGGCGAGCATCTGGTCGGCGAGGGGATGGCCGACTGTTTTTGCCGAGGATGCAGCAAGCAAGACGAAGGCGTGGCCATAGCCTTGTTTGGATGTATCGACCGCACCGTTATCATCCGCCTGCCAGGCATAGCCGCCATTGTCCATGTCGCGATGGCGGTTCCAGAGGAAGTCCATGCCGTGGTCGATTACATCCCGGGAACCCGGCAGGCCCAGAAGGTCGCCAATGGCAAAGCAGTGGACCATGCGGGCGGCCATATGGATGCCGCGGACAGGATTGTCTGTGGAAAGGGGCTTTCCATGCCGGTCAAGATCGTAGAATCCGCCCTTGGGATTGATCGCCGCAAACTGGAAGAAGCGAAACAGATCCGCCGCCTGTGCGTTCAACCATTGGCGGTGATAGGGGCGGTCGCTCCAGTTTTCTGCAAGTGCGCTGGATGGGGTTTTCTCCGACATGGTTCCTCCCTTGGGGCATTTCGAATGGTGCAAGAGCTATATCGGGGGAGCGGGCAAATGTCACGGCGAACGGCTTTAGCAAAGGTCGCCGAATTGCCAGTTTTGGCAAACGGTTGTTGACATAAAGATATCTTTATGTGACTTCACGATGTGTCGCAATGAAGACAAGGGAGTTCGCGTATGCTTGACAATCTTTTCGGCCCTGAGGGCGCGAAACGGGATGGCGCGGAAGTGGCCGAGGCCCTGGCCAAGGCTGCGCGTGAGCGAATTCTCGTGCTGGACGGTGCCATGGGCACCCAGATCCAGGGTCTAGGCTTCGATGAGGAGCAGTTTAGGGGCGAGCGCTTTTTAGGCTGTGCCTGTCACCAGCAGGGCAATAACGATCTCCTGATCCTCTCGCAGCCGGATGCAATTGAGGAAATCCATTACCGCTATGCCATGGCGGGTGCCGACATTCTGGAAACCAATACCTTCTCGTCCACGCGCATTGCGCAGGCGGATTATCAGATGGAAGGTGCGGTTTACGATCTCAATTTCGAGGGCGCGAAGGTGGTGCGCCGGGCTGCGATCCGTGCGGAGCGCGAAGATGGGCGCCGCCGTTTCGTCGCCGGCGCCATCGGGCCGACCAACCGCACCGCATCCATGTCGCCCGACGTCAACAATCCGGGCTACCGAGCTGTTTCTTTTGACGATCTGCGCATTGCCTATGGCGAGCAGATCGATGGTCTGATCGATGGCGGGGCCGATCTCATTTTGATTGAGACGATCTTCGACACGCTGAACGCCAAGGCAGCGATCTTTGCCTGCGAGGAGCGCTTCGCCGAGAAGGGCATCCGTCTTCCTGTCATGGTGTCGGGCACGATCACAGACCTCTCCGGCCGCACGTTGTCCGGCCAGACGCCGTCGGCATTCTGGTATTCGGTGCGCCATTCCAACCCCTTTACCATCGGGCTGAACTGCGCTCTTGGTGCCGATGCCATGCGTCCGCATCTGCAGGAATTGTCGGGCGTTGCTGACACGTTCATCTGCGCCTATCCCAATGCAGGCCTGCCCAACGAGTTTGGCCAGTATGACGAGAGCCCCGAGATGATGGCGCGCCAGATCGAGGGTTTTGCCCGGGAAGGTCTCGTCAATGTGGTCGGCGGCTGTTGCGGCTCCACGCCGGAGCATATCCGGGCGATTGCCGATGCCGTTTCGCAGCACAAGCCGCGTCCGGTGCCTGAGCACAAACCTTTCATGTCGCTTTCGGGCCTCGAGCCCTTCGTGCTGACCAAGGACATTCCATTCGTCAACGTGGGCGAGCGCACCAATGTCACCGGCTCTGCCAAGTTCCGCAAGCTGATCACTGCGGGTGACTATGCGGCAGCGCTGGTTGTGGCGCGCGATCAGGTGGAAAACGGCGCGCAGATCATCGACATCAACATGGATGAAGGCTTGATCGACAGCGAAAAGGCAATGGTCGAGTTTCTCAATCTGATTGCTGCCGAGCCGGATATCGCACGCGTGCCGATCATGCTCGATTCATCGAAGTTCTCGATCATCGAAGCCGGTTTGAAATGCGTGCAAGGCAAGGCGGTCGTGAATTCGATCTCGCTCAAGGAGGGCGAGGAGAACTTCATCGCCCAGGCCAAGCTGATCCGCAATTACGGTGCCGCTGTCGTCGTCATGGCGTTCGATGAGCAGGGGCAGGCGGATACCTACAAGCGCAAGGTCGAAATCTGCGAGCGTGCCTACAAGATCCTGACTGAAATTGCCGGGTTCCCGCCGGAAGACATTATCTTCGACCCCAATATCTTTGCGGTCGCCACGGGTATCGAAGAGCACAATAATTACGGCCAGGACTTTATCGAGGCCACGCGGACGATCCGCGAGAAAATGCCGCTGGTTCATATTTCCGGTGGCGTTTCGAACCTGTCCTTCTCGTTCCGCGGCAATGAGCCGGTTCGCGAGGCCATGCATGCCGTGTTTCTCTATCACGCGATCCAGGTCGGCATGGATATGGGCATCGTCAATGCCGGTCAGCTGGCGGTCTATGAAAGCATTGAGCCGAAACTGCGGGAGGCCTGCGAAGACGTGGTGCTGAACCGCCGCGATGATGCGACCGAACGACTTCTGGAGATTGCCGAACAGTTTCGCGGAGCAGGCGGTAAGGAAGCCAAGAAACAGGATCTGACCTGGCGTGAATGGTCGGTCGAAAAACGTCTTGAGCATGCGCTGGTCAATGGCATTACCGAATATATCGATGCCGATACCGAAGAAGCGCGCCAGAACGTCGAGCGGCCCTTGCATGTGATCGAAGGTCCGTTGATGGCCGGCATGAATGTCGTTGGCGATCTGTTCGGCTCGGGCAAGATGTTCCTGCCGCAGGTGGTCAAGTCTGCCCGTGTCATGAAGCAGGCTGTTGCTGTCCTTCTGCCTTACATGGAGGCGGAAAAGCTTGCCAATGGCGGCAATGGCGAGCGCGAGACGGCGGGCAAGGTGTTGCTTGCGACCGTGAAGGGCGATGTCCACGATATCGGCAAGAACATTGTCGGCGTTGTGCTGGCCTGCAACAATTACGAGATCATCGATCTTGGCGTGATGGTGCCGGCTGCCAAGATTTTCGAGACGGCAATCAAGGAGAAGGTCGATATCATCGGTCTCTCCGGTCTGATCACGCCATCGCTGGACGAGATGGTCTATGTGGCGTCGGAAATGGAAAAGCAGGGTTTCGATGTGCCGTTGCTGATCGGAGGTGCGACCACCAGCCGTGTGCACACGGCCGTGAAGGTCAGCCCCCAATATGAGCGCGGGCAGGCGGTGTATGTGACCGATGCCAGCCGCGCTGTCGGTGTTGTCTCCGCGCTGCTCTCGCCCGAGCAGAAGGGACCTTACGTCGAAAAGATCAAGGCGGAATACACGAAGGTGGCTGAGGCCCATGCGCGGGCCGAGGCCGAAAAGCAGCGCCTGCCGTTGCCGCGTGCCCGCGAGAATGCGCTTAAAATTGACTGGACGGGCTACAAGCCGGTCAAGCCGAGCTTTCTTGGCACCAAAAGTTTCGACAATTACGATCTGGCAGAGCTTGCCGATTATATCGACTGGACGCCCTTCTTCCAGACCTGGGAGCTGAAGGGGCGCTACCCGATGATCCTTGAGGATGCGAAGCAGGGTGAGGCCGCGCGGCAGCTGTTTGCCGATGCGCAGGACATGCTGAAGAAGATCATCGACGAGAAATGGTTCCGCCCGCGCGGCGTGATCGGTTTCTGGCCGGCCAATGCCGTTGGCGACGATATCCGCCTCTACAAGGACGATGCCCGCGGCGATGAGCTTGCCATGCTCTACACACTGCGCCAGCAGCTGTCGAAACGCGACGGTCGGCCCAATGTGGCGCTGTCGGACTTCGTTGCGCCTGAGGCGAGCGGCGTCGAGGACTATGTGGGGGCCTTTGTCGTGACAGCCGGCTTTGAAGAAATTGCCATCGCCGAACGCTTCGAACGCGCCAATGACGACTATTCGTCGATCCTGGTGAAGGCGCTGGCGGACCGTTTTGCCGAAGCCTTTGCCGAGCGTCTGCACCAGCGCGTGCGTCAGGAATTCTGGGGCTATGCGCCGGACGAAACGTTGACGAGCGACGAACTCCTGGCCGAAACCTATGCCGGTATCCGTCCGGCACCTGGCTATCCGGCACAGCCCGACCACACTGAAAAGCCGACACTGTTCAAGCTGCTCGATGCGGAAAAGGCAACGGGTGTCACGCTTACCGAAAGCATGGCCATGTGGCCCGGTTCTTCCGTATCCGGTCTCTATATCGGTCATCCCGAGAGCTATTATTTTGGCGTGGCCAAGGTCGAACGGGATCAGGTGGCGGACTATGCCGGGCGCAAGGGTATGGCGCTTGGCGAGGCCGAACGGTGGCTCGCACCGGTCCTGAACTATGTGCCGGTGAAGCCTGCCGACAGCATGGATGATGCTGCCTGAGAGTTTGATTCAAGAGGTTGGCAATCTGATTCCAGAAATGGTTTTATGTCTCTGAAATCAGGGAGATTAACGGATCTGCCTGATCTCGATCAGGGTGCTGGCGAGACAGGAATTTTGACCAAATGACCAAGGGTTTTCCGATGCCCAGTGAAGCAGGAATTCTGGCTTTTCTGGAAAAGAGCAATGCCTTTTATCCGGCAGATGCCGTGGATGCATCGATCGAGCAGCAGCGGGAATGGTATAATGCGCTTTGCGCGCAATTTGCACCGGCGCTTCCGGATGGCATGCTGACCGATGACAGTCTGGCAGACGGTCGGGTTCCGGTGCGCCGCTATCGCCCGGCACGGATCAAAACCAATACGCATTTGCTCTATATCCATGGCGGCGGTTTCGTCGTGGGCTCGCTGGAGAGCCATCACGCGATCTGCGCGGAGATTGCCGATGCCGTTGGGGCCGAATTGACGGCGGTCGATTATCGCCTTGCGCCGGAACATGTTTGGCCGGCCCAGACTGACGATGCCTATGCCGTTCTGACCACGTTGCTGGATCAGGGCCATGACGTCGTCGTGATCGGAGATAGCGCCGGCGGCAATCTGGCGGCCGGGCTTTGCGTGCGCGCGGCGCGTAGCGGACAGGCCGGTCGCCTCCGCGGGCAGGTGCTCATCTATCCAGCGCTTGGGGGTGATCTGGAGGCGGGCTCCTATGTGGAGATGGCACAAGCTCCGGGGCTGACAACGGCTGACGTGAAATACTACCGCGAGGTCTTGCAGGCACCGGCGGATGAAGCCGTCGCTCATCCGCTCTTGCTGGAGGACCTCTCGGATCTGCCGCCTGCCTTTATCACCGTTGCGCATTTCGATCCGCTGCGGGACGACGGTCGCCAATATGCCGCCCGGCTGGCCCAGGCTGGTATCGAGGTCTGGTTTCGCGAAGAACCGCAGATGGTGCACGCCTGGCTTCGCGCGCGCCATATGAGTGACGGTGCCAGGACAGGCTTTGAAGCGCTGTGCAGAGCGGTTTCGCATTTTTCTGGCGCGACGGCCTGAATGACTGCGGTCGCTATCGGCTCCTGCAAGCAAAGCAGGTAGCGCTCAAACCTCTCAGACGAAGCGGTCGATGATGGTGATCCCGGTTTCTGAAAAGCGGTCCATTTCCATCAAGGCTGGTATCCCCTCGCTTAAAGTGACGTGACGACCGATCAGCCTTTGCGGCTGAAGGCTTCCCGATGCGATCATCTCGAGCATGGCGTCGTAACGCCAGGCCTGCATGCCGTGACTGCCGTAGATTTCCAGTTCATGGGCGATGACGCGGCCCATGGGGATAGCAGGGTTTGCCTGATCTCCAAGCATTAGCCCGACCTGCACATGACGCCCCCGGCGGCGAAGGTTCATCACGGAATTGCAGCAGGTGACAGGATGGCCGAGCGCATCGATCGAGACATGGCTGCCACCATCGGTCAGATCGCGGATCGCAACTGCCGTATCCAGTTCAAGCGTGCCGTTGACCGTGTGGTCGGCGCCCAAGGACCTTGCGATGGCGAGCTTTTCTTCCGAGATGTCGACGGCGACCACCTTGGCACCCAGTGCCTTGCCGATCATGATGGCCGACATTCCAACGCCGCCGCAGCCATGCACCGTCAGCCACTCGTCTTTCTTCAGTCGGCCCTGGTCGACCACGGCGCGGAAGGATGTGGCAAAGCGGCAGCCGAGGCTTGCCGCTGTTGCGTCGTCAATCGTTTCCGGCAGGAGAACGAGGTTTTCGTCGGCATAGTCGATGGCGACATATTCGGCAAAGGAACCCCAATGGGTGAAGCCCGGCTGGAATTGCGCCTCGCAGACCTGCTGGTTTCCCGACCGGCATTCACGGCAGTGGCCGCAGCCGGACACGAAGGGCACCGTGACCCGGTCTCCGCGCTTGAAGCGTCTGACCTCGGCGCCAACCGATTCCACGACGCCGGCGAATTCATGGCCGGGTATGTGGGGGAGGTTGATGTCCGGATCATGGCCCATCCAGCCATGCCAGTCACTCCGGCACAGGCCGGTGGCGGTGACCTTTATCACCACACCGGCGGATGGCGCGACAGGGTCTGGTACGTCCACGATCTCCGGTGCTTCGCCAAAGCGTTCGTAGAACATAGCCTTCATTGTCGGCCTCCGGTTTGCTGTGCCGCAACCGTTACTCGGCTGCGGGATTACATGAAGTCGCGCGGGATCTTCTGCTCCTTGCGGCGCGTAAAGATTTCCTTGCCGTCTTCATAGGCCGTGACTTCCACCGAAATCAACCAGTCGGTTTTCGTGCAGGTCATGTAGTTGGTCGCAACCGAGCGCGCAGACCAGCCCTGTCGGCTGTATTCCGTGGTCCAGGTTGCGCGACCTGTCATCGACAACGGATCCGCCGGCGAGATTGTCCAGCATTCATCGCGGATTTCGTGGCTGGTGATCCCTGAACCCGGATGTTCCGAATGTCCGGTATCCTCATAGATGCGGTATTCCGTGCGGTTGTCGGTCAGACTGCGATTGACCTCGCGTCGCGTTTCGCCCGGGCCGTGTGTGATGTATTTCGGCAGCGGATCCGGATCATCCGGTTCCTTCACGGAAATCTCCCGATGGTCGCCCAGAAGCGGCATCGCCAGTTTGATCGAGTGAACATCGATGGTGAGGCCCGCATCTTCCGGTGGTGGCAGGATCATCGGCCAGTAGCTGGTCGACAATGCCAGGCGAATGCAGTGGCCCTTGCGGAAGCGGTAGCCGCAGGCATCCAGCGCCAGCGTGATCGAGACCTTTTTGCCGTGGGGCATGGCCTTTGGTTCAGCATTGCCGTCGCGGTGAGCAAGGTTGAGCACACCGAACGACACGCGATAGGACGTGCCGTCCGGGTGAACATCGACGATGCGGGCGGCGATGTTGGCGATATCTGCGTCGCAGGCGACATCGAGTGTCAGGACCGTCTGGCCGAGATAATCGGTGTCTTCTTCAAGCGGTGCGGATTGGAAGCAAAGCGACCCGCCATCATCGGCACGCTGGTCCATGGCAAGCTCGGCATCTGGCTTCAGGGTGAACCATTCGCCGGATGAGGTGCCGAGATCGAGCGGTGACTTCAGGTAGACGTCCCGTTCACCGGCAGAGGCTGGCTGATCAGCTGTCAGCTCGTCATGGGCGCTGACAGAGAAGGTCTGAAATTCCGGTGTTGTCCACTTGTCCTTGGCGATCCACCGACCGGCATCATGGTCGCGTCGCGCGGCAGGTCGAATCGCGTCAAGGATGTAAGCGCGCACTTCAGGCGTATCTTCCGCACCATTTAGCTCGTCGCGCAGCCAGCGGTTCCACCAGCGGATCGCTTCGCCGATAAAATCGGCGCGGGGTTTCGGCCAGGCAAAGTGCGGGTATTTGTGCACCCAAGGACCGATCAGCGCCTTGGCGCGTCCCGGCATGCCATCGACGGCTTTCAGCGGGGTGTTGCGATAACCATCGGCCCAGCCCGCCAGAACCAGTGCCGGGATCTTGAAGGCGTCGAAGTCTTCGCCGATGGAGCCGTGCTGCCAGAAGGCGTCGCGGCGCTGATGCTGCAGCCACTCGGCCATGAAAAAGGGTTCGTTCTCCAGGCGGTCCAGCCACATCTCGCGCCAGCGGTCGCCGACGATTGCCGGGTCCGGTGCGCGGGACTGGTATCCCTGCATGGTGCCCGCCCATGAGAGCTGGGCATAGAGATGGCAACCATTCTTGTAATGGATGTCATCATTGTAGCGGTCGACCGTCGAGGCGATGGAGATTACCGCCTTCAATGCCGGCGGGTTCATGGCGGCGACCTGCAGGCAGTTGAAGCCGCCCCAGGAGATACCCATCATACCGACCGAGCCATTCGACCAGGGCTGTTTGGCAATCCAGGCAATCACTTCGCAGGCGTTGGCCAGTTCCAGTTCGGTATATTCGCCGTCGATAACGCCATCGGATTCGCCCGAGCCACGTATATCGACGCGCACACCGGCAATGCCGGCGGCGGCAAAATGCGGATAGGTGCTTTCGTCGCGCGGGGCGGTGCCGTCGCGCTTGCGATAGGGCAGGAATTCCAGAACGGCTGGCACCGGATTGACGTCGGTTCCGTCCGGCATCCAGATGCGCGCGGCCAGGCGCGTACCGTCCTTGAGTGTGATCCAGTCATTCTCGATGACCGTGAAAGTACGATTAGTCGACATGTTGATGATCCGTAATTCAGTTTCAGGCGTCGAACCAGACTCGGCTGCCAATATAGCCATTCGACATGTCGTTGCCGATATCATCGACAAAGCCCTGAAGCTTGTTTGAAGACGCCATGACGTAGTCGTTGAACACGGGCAGTATCAGACCGCCTTCATCGCGGACCATCACGGCCATGGTGCGGTAAAGTTCCTTGCGCCTGGTCTCGTCCAGTTCAGAACGGGCTTGCAGGAGCAGCTTGTCGAAGTCGTCACGCTTGAAGCGGGTATCGTTCCACTGTGCGGTTGACAGGTAGGATGTCGAGTAACGCGAATCCTGCGTCGGACGACCGCCCCAATAGGATGCGCAGAAAGGCTGGGCATTCCAGACATTGGTCCAATAGCCGTCTTCCGGTTCTCGCTTGACCTCGATCTCGATGCCGGCCTTCTTTGCGCTCTCCTGGAAGAGAATGGCCGCATCGACGGCGCCGGGGAAGGCAGCGTCCGAGGTGCGCAACAGAACCGGGCGATCCAGACCCGATTTCTTGAAGTGGAAGGCGGCCTTGTCCGGATCATAGGCCCGTTGCTCGATGCCTTCTGGCGCCAGCGCATAGTTGCTGTTGACGGGATAGTCATTGCCGAGCGTCCCGAAACCACCAAGGACCTGATCGAGGATAGCCTGGCGGTCGATCGCGTATTTGAGCGCAAGACGCAGGTCGTTGTTGTCGAAGGGAGCGGTGTCGCAATGCATGAGGAAACTGTAGAAGCCCTTGCCGGCGCTGCGGACGATTTCAACGGATGGCGCTCGTTTCAAAAGCGGCACGGTCTTGGGGTCGACGCTGTTGATGAAGTGTACCTGCCCGGATGACAGGGCGGCGATACGCGCCGTTGCATCGTTCATGACGGTGATTTCGACGCTGTCGACATAGCCGCGATCCGAACGCCAGTCGTTCTGGTTCTTTTCAAACACGGCACGGATACCGGCATCGAAGCTTTTGACAGTATAGGGGCCGGTACCGATTGCGGCATTCGGGTTTTCCACGCCGCCCTTCGGCTGGATGATGAGGTGGTAGTCGGTCAGCATCAAGGGCAGGTCGGCATTGCCTTCCTTCAGCGTCAGGACGAGATCGCCTGCCTTCTCCTCGATCGTGGTGATCGAGCCCAGAAGGCCGAGTGCACCGGACTGAGACTTCTCATCCGAGTGACGCTTCAATGTCGCGACAACGTCTGACACGGTCATCTTGGAACCGTCATGGAACGCCACGTCATCGCGGATCTTGAAGGTCCAGACGGAGGCGTCTGCGGACGGCTCCCATGCAGTTGCCAGAGATGGCAGCGGAGCGCCCGTCTTTGGGTCGGATTCCACCAAGGTGTCGCCCCAGAGGCGGCCGGTGACGAACAGAACGGAAGCGCTATAGGTTGCGGGGTCCAGCACGTCGCTGCTGGCGCCGCCCTTCAGGCCAAGCTTTAGATCGCCACCGCGTTTGGGTTCGGCAGCGCGGGCATCCTGGCTTGTCAGGCCTCCGGCAAGTCCCGTCAGGGCGCCCAATGTTATGGCGCCACCGAGAAAGGTGCGGCGGTCGATGGCACTTGCATGCAAAATGCGATTGCGGTTCTGGTTGGCGTCGGACATTGGAGGACCCCTGTTGTTGAATTTCCGGGGTGAGGCTAGTCGGAACCTTGCGTCAGGCAATTTCGCGACCTGACGTGACTTTGCGCGAGTTTACGCTATTGTGCCGGCACAGATCAGACTGCCGGAATGTCCAATGCATCACTTCGTCGAAAACCTCAAAGCAGCCTGCGCCACGCAGCGCTCCATCTCTCATATCTGCCGTGAAATTGGTCTCAATCGACAGCAGTTCAATCGCTACACCAGTGGTGAAACCAGGCCGTCGGCGCATAATCTGGCGCGCATTGCGAGCTTCTTTGACCTGAGCGCTGCCGATTTCAGTCTCGCCCCGGCTGCATTTGCCAATAGGTTGCACAAGCCCGAGCGGGGAGGCTCTGAAGGCTCGGATCTCTTCAAGGGATTTCCGGGCGACCTTGCTGCGCTTCGGCGACATGCGGGCTACTACCAGACCTATCATCTGTCACCGTCGTGGCCTGATATGGTCGTCTGCTCCTGCAGCCGTTTGTACGAGGCGGGCGGACTGATGCATGTGACGTCGATAGAGCGTATTCGGGATGCAGACAATTCCATCGAGCAGCACAGTAAATATGCCGGGCTCGCTTCGTTCTCGCGGAATCGCATCTTTATCTATGAGCGCGCGCGCGGTCGCAGTGCCATGCTCTCGCAGACCATCCTGCTGCCGTTCGAGCTGCATCAGAAGGTATATCTGCGGGGAACGACGATGGGCGTTTCGTGGCGGAAGGAAAATCTTCCCTATGCGTCGCGGATGATCTGGCGGCATGTCGGTGCCGAGCCTGACCTGAGGCAATTGCTATCGCGTTGCGGCGTGGTGCCGTTTTCGTCGCGGCAATTGCCGCCGACGGTCAGAAGCTACCTCGAAGCAGCTGGTACCAGTGTGATGGCGGTACCGTCCGACTATTAGCGGACAGGAGGTCCGTCGCTTCGTTGAGGAAGCGGCGAAGACCTGGTTGGGCTTCGCCGCATCGGCATCAGTTTCCGGCGCTTTCCATCTTGCGCTCGGAGAGCGCCTGTTCCAGCCAGCCGAGCTGCATCTCCGGCACGGATTTAAGCAGCAGGTCGGTGTAGTCGTCGAAGGGTGGTGCGAGCACCTTCGACTTCGGACCGAAGCGGACCAGCTTGCCACGATGCATCACCGCCACACTGTCGGCAATGGCGCGCACGATTGCGATGTCGTGGGTGATGAAGACATAAGAGACATCGGTCTCCTTCTGCAGCCGCATCAACAGGTTCAAGATACCTTCAGCCACCAGCGGATCGAGCGCGGAGGTCGGCTCGTCGCAGAGGATCAGTTCCGGCTTGGCTGCAAGCGCGCGGGCGATGGCCACACGCTGTTTCTGACCGCCGGACAATTCTGCCGGATAGCGATCGACAAAGCCGGAACCCATTTCGATCTGGTCGAGAAGCTCTTTCACACGGGCGGTCTTCTTCGCACCGCGCAGACCGTAGTAGAAGGTCAAAGGGCGGCCGATGATATCACGCACCGTCTGGCGCGGGTTCATCGCGGTATCGGCCATCTGGTAGATGAGCTGGATGCGGCGCAGGTCGTCATTGCTGCGTTTCTTCAGCGTTGCCGTCAGTTCCTGGCCTTCGAAGGTGATCTTGCCGGATTTCGGCGGTAGAAGTCCGGTGATCACGCGGGCGAGGGTGGATTTGCCCGAACCGCTTTCTCCGACGATTGCAAGTGTCTGGCCCTTGGGTAGATGCAGGCTCACGTCATGCAGAACCGTCATGCCATTGCCATAGGCTGCGGTGACATTTTCCACCGTGAGCTGGGTATTGCTCTGGTCTGGTGCCTCTGTTTTCTTGGCCTGACGGACGTTGACGAGAGCCTTCGTATATTCTTCCTTCGGCGCCTCGATGATCTGCTGAACGCTACCGTATTCCACGGTCTCGCCCTGCTTCAGCACCATGATATCGTCGGAAATCTGGGCGACGACGGCCAGGTCATGGGTGATGTAGAGAGCAGCCGTATTTGTCTCTTCGATCGCATGCTTGATCGCTGCCAGTACGTCGATCTGGGTGGTGACGTCCAGCGCGGTGGTTGGCTCGTCGAAGACGATCAGTTCCGGATTGGAGCAGAGCGCCATGGCAGTCATGGCTCGCTGCAACTGCCCACCCGATACCTGGTGGGGATAGCGATCGCCAAAATTCTCGGGATCGGGGAGCCCCAGCACGCCGAACAGATAGACGGCGCGTTTGCGCGCTTCCTGCTCGCTCATCAGCTTGTGGGTGAGGGTGGCTTCGATCACCTGATCCAACAGCCGATGGGCCGGATTGAAGGCTGCTGCTGCCGATTGGGCGACATAGCAGACACGGGCGCCGCGCACCTTTCGGATGCCGGACTTGCCGAGCGTCAGGATATCCTCGCCGTCGAGTTTGACCTCGCCGCCGGTGATGCGCACACCGCCGCGGCCATAGGCCAGCGCTGCCAGGCCAATGGTGGATTTTCCGGCGCCGGATTCACCAATGAGACCAAGAACCTTGCCCTTTTCGAGGTCGAAGGAGACGCCTTGAACGATGGTGATGTCCCTGGGTGGTTCACCCGGTGGATAGGAGGTTGCTTCGATCTTGAGATCGCGGACGGTAAGAAGATCAGGCATCACCGCGCCCTCCCTTGAGGCTCGAGGTCCTTTTCAGCAGCCAGTCGACTACCAGGTTCACGCAGATGGCCAGGGCTGCAATGGCGCCGCCTGGAACAAGTGCCGCGGAAATGCCGAAGATGATGCCGTCCTTGTTGTCCTTCACCATGCCGCCCCAGTCCGCGGCGGGCGGCTGGATGCCGAGGCCAAGGAAGGAGAGGGTGGAGAGGAACAGGATGGAGAAGGCAAAGCGCAGGCCGAATTCGGCCAGAAGCGGTGTCAGCGTATTGGGCAGGATCTCGCGGAAAATGATCCAGACTGTGCCTTCACCGCGCAGACGTGCGGCTTCCACGAATTCCATCACTGCGACATCCAGCGCCACGGCGCGGCCGAGCCGGTATACACGGGTGGAGTCGAGTACAGCCATCACCAGAATGAGGATGATCAGGTTCTGGGGCAATACCGCCAGAACCACCAGCGCGAAGATCAAAGTCGGGATCGACATCATCAGGTCGTTGAAGCGCGACAGGACCTGATCGACCGCACCGCGTGTGACGGCGGCGGTGAAGCTCAAGACCATGCCGAGCGAGAAGGAAATGATGGTGGCAGCGAGCGCGACAAACAGGGTCGTGCGGGCGCCGTAGATCATTCTCGACAACAGATCGCGGCCCAGGTTGTCGGTGCCAAGGAGATAGGTGTTGCTCCACGGTTCCCAGACGCTGCCGACGATTTCGCGCTCGCCGAAGGGTGCGATGAAGGGGGCGAAGATGGCACAGAAGAAGGCAATGAAAATGCCGAAGAGGCCGACCCAGGCACTGATGGGGATTTCTTTCAGTCTCATCGTGGGTGCCTCAGTCTCGGGTTGGCGACAATCGCAATGATGTCTGCGACCATGTTGAGCAGGATGTAGACAGCGGCAAAGATAAGGCCGCATGCCTGTACCACCGGCATGTCGCGAACGGTTACGGCGTCGACCATGTACTGGCCCATGCCGGGATAGACGAAGACAACTTCGACGACGACGACGCCTACCACGAGGTAAGCCAGGTTGAGGGCGACGACGTTGACGATCGGGGCAATGGCGTTGGGGGCCGCGTGCTTGATGATGGCGCGGAAGGCGGATAATCCCTTCAGTTCAGCCGTCTCCATATAGGCCGATGACATGACCGAGAGGATGGCAGCACGGGTCATGCGCATCATGTGGGCCAGTACCACCATCACCAGCGTCGCTGTGGGCAGGGCAATGGCCTTCAGGCGCTCGATCATTCCCATGCCGTCATGCACTGTGGCGGGGAAGGTGGCGATGTTGAACTTGATCGAGAAGAACATGATCAACAGGTAGCCGATGAAGAATTCCGGCAGAGAAATCGCGGCCAGCGAAATGACGTTGATGATCCGGTCGGGTATGCGATTGCGGAATTGTACGGCCACCATTCCGAGGCCGACGGCGAGCGGCACGGATATGACGGCGGCGAATGCGGCGAGGAACAAGGAGTTGCCCAAGCGCTTGCCAATCTGTTCGGTGACCGAGTTCCGGCTGGCCCAGGACGTGCCGAAATCGCCCTGGAGCGCTCCGCCCAGCCATTCGAAATAGCGGGTCACAACGGGGCGGTCCAGGCCGAGTTCGGCACGGATATTGGCGACAGCCTGTGGTGTGGCCGACTGTCCGAGATAGGTTGTGGCGAAATCGCCGGGGAGGGCTTCAACGCCGCCATAGATGAGCACGGAAACGGCCATCAAAAGGGCAGCACTCAAGGCGAGGCGCTGCAGGATCAGCGCTGCGAGGGGGTATCGGTCACTCCAACCGAGCGTTTCCGCTCCGTCGTCTGGGATGTTTGTCATCGGCTCCGGCCTGTCGATCGCGAAACATGTCGAAAGGTCCCTCGTGGCTGTCTCGTTTTTCCGCGGGTGTGACGAGACGTGCATTCCGCTTCAGGAATGGCAAATCCGGAGAGACGAGGTTCGAGGTGCTCCGGACATGGCTTGGCTGAGGAACCAGAAAAATGGCAGGGCCGCCATATGCGGCCCCGCCAAATGAAGTTTTCTTAGTCTTCCAGCCAGACGCGGGTCGCGACATAGCCGTTCGACATGTCGTTGCCGATGTCGTGGACGTAGCCCTTCACGCTCTTGGTCGAGGCGTTCACGAAGTCGTTGAACATTGGCAGGATCAGACCGCCTTCGTCGCGGACCATCATCGCCATTTCGCGATACATTTCCTTGCGCTTGTCCTGATCCAGCTCGGCGCGGGCCTCAAGCAGGATCTTGTCGAAGTCCGGGCGCAGGAAGCGCGTGTCGTTCCAGTCGGCAGTCGACAGATAGGCAGTCGAATACATCTGGTCCTGGGTCGGACGGCCACCCCAGTAAGAGGTGGAGAAGGGCTGGACGTTCCAGACGTTCGACCAGTAGCCGTCACCCGGCTCACGCTTCACCTCGATATCGATGCCAGCCTTTTTGGCCGATTCCTGGTAAAGAACGGCTGCATCGACGGCGCCAGGGAAAGCGACTTCGGACGTGCGCAGCAGGACCGAACCGTCGTGACCCGACTTCTTGAAGTGGAACTTCGCCTTGTCCGGATCATAGGCGCGCTGTTCGATGCCTTCCGGGAAGAGGGCGTAGGTCTCGTTGATCGGGAAGTCGTTGCCGACCTTGCCGTAGCCGCCGAGGATCTTTTCGACCATGGTCTCGCGGTCCATGGCATATTTCAGTGCAAGGCGCAGGTCGTTGTTGTCGAACGGCGCAGTGTTGCAATGCATGATGAAGACATAGTGGCCGCGACCAGAGGTGTTGAGGATCTCGACGGTCGGAGCGCGCTTCAACAGGTCGACGGTCTTCGGGTCAACGCGGTTGATGAAGTGAACCTGGCCGGATGAGAGAGCCGCAATACGGGCCGTCGCATCGTTCATGCCGATGACTTCGATGCTGTCCACGTAACCGCGGTCAGAACGCCAGTCGTTCGGGTTCTTCTCCAGCGTGGCACGCACACCGGGTTCGAATGTCTTGAGGATGTAGGGGCCGGTGCCGATCGATGCGAGCGGATCGTCATTGCCGCCATTGGGCTGGATGACCAGATGGTAGTCGGTCAGGAGCAGCGGCAGGTCGGCATTGCCTTCGGTGAGCGTCAGCACGAGGTTGTCGCCATCGGCCTTGATGTCGGTGATCGACTTCATGACACCGAGCGCACCGGATTCCGACTTTTCATCGGTGTGGCGCTTCAAGGTCGCAACAACGTCGTCGATGGTCAGTTCCTTGCCGTCGTGGAACTGAACACCCTTGCGGATCTTGAAGGTCCAGGTGGAGGCGTCGGCCGACGGTTCCCAGCTCTCGGCGAGCGATGGTACGGGTTCGCCGGTATGCGGATCACTTTCGACCAGCATGTCACCCCAGCAACGGCCGATAAGGAACATGAACTGCGACAGGAACTTTGCCGGGTCCTGGCTGTCGGTGGCAGAGCCACCTTCGAGACCAAGCTTCAGATGGCCGCCCTTCTTGGGCTCCTGCGCGGAGGCGCTTTCGGCAAACAATGTGCTTGCGGCTGTGATTGTGAGGCCGGCTGCCATGGCGCGGCCCATGAATTCGCGACGGTTCATGCCACGTGCTGTGACACTGCTCGCGAGGTGTTTCTTGAAATCAGTCATTCCCTGTTCCTTCTCTGGTTGCGGACGCATGCCGGATCTTATTCTTTTTGCCTAGCATGCTGATGAATGGCGGCATCATATGGAAATGTGATCGAAAACAAAGTCTTGACTTTATTTTTTTCACTTTTCGCATGAGCTTTTATGGCGAAATGTTGGCTACCTACCTTTCCAAACGGGATCACGCTTCTCTGTAAATGCGCGGGCACCTTCCAACTGGTCTTCACTGGAATAGAGAGTATCGACGGTTTGATATTGCCGTTTGGTGATCTTGTTCATGGTGGTGGGGAAGTCTTTGCCCTCGGCATCGCGCACGATTTCCTTGATCGCGGCATAGACGAGTGGCGGCCCACTTTCGAGCATCCGGGCGAGCTCCCAGGCACGTTCCATCAGCTTGTCGGCGGGCAGAATTTCGTTGACGAAGCCCCAGCGATGACCTTCCTCTGCATCGAGCCAGCGCCCCGTGAACAACATGTCCATGGCGACATGATAGGGGATTCGCTTGGGCAGTTTGATCGATGCCGCATCGGCGACCGTGCCAGAGCGGATTTCCGGAAGCGCGAAGGTTGCGTGTTCGGCAGCGAGAATAAGGTCTGTCGACAGCGCGATTTCGAACCCGCCGCCGCAACAGATGCCGTTGACTGCGCAGATGATCGGCTTGTTCAGGTCACGCAGTTCCTGCATGCCGCCAAAGCCGCCAACACCATAATCGCCGTCGACGGCATCTCCGTCATTGGCAGCCTTCAGATCCCAGCCGGGGCAGAAGAATTTTTCCCCGGCACCGGTGACAATCGCGACGCGCAAGGTGGCATCGTCACGGAAGTCGCGGAAGATCTCTCCCATCACCCGGCTTGTCTTGAGGTCGATCGCATTGGCCTTTGGACGGTCGATTGTGACCTCCAGAATGCCGCCTTCGCGTCGTGTCCTAATCGGGCCGGTCATTCCGTTATCTCCTTTTTCTGATCAGGGCATCCACGGCGACCACACCCCGACCTGCGGGAAGGACCATCAATGGATTAATGTCCAGTTCTTCCAAGACAGCCGCATTGTCTGCGACATATTTTGCCACAGCAGCGACGGCAGCGACGAGCGCGTCGATATCGCCGGCTGGATTGCCGCGGTAGCCATGCAAAAGCCTGGCGATTTTCAAGCTTTCGATCTTGCACCGGATGGTTTCTGGCTCTGTGGGCAGCGTGATGATGGCGGCGTCATCCAGCAGTTCGACGAGTATGCCTCCTGCACCGATGGTTAGTACGGGGCCGGCGACTGCATCGCGCATGGCGCCGACGATCATCTCGGCGACCGGCTTATCCGCCATCGCTTCCACCAGAAATCCGCTGGCAATCCCGGCCATGCCGGTTGCCGCTTCACGAACGGCATCTGCGTCCTTCAAGTTGAGCTTGACGGCACCAGCTTCGGTCTTGTGGGCGACCCCCAGGCCTTTCAGAGCGACCGGGAAGCCCAAACGGATTGCGGCCTCTGCCGCTAGATCGGAGGTCTTCGCCGTTTCGCCCTTGGGTACGGTCAATCCGAACTTGGCCAGTTCCCCCTTGGCCGTATCTTCAAACAAGAGTTCCGTTTCGCCGTCGATAAATGCTTCTGCGATCAGCGGAGCGGGCAGGGGTTTTGCCCATGCTTGTCCAATCGAGGCGGAGACCTCGATGGCGGTAAGGGCTTCATCGATGCCAAAGAAGGGAACGATGCCGGCTTCCATCAGGGTAACGGCAATGTCTTCCGATAGATTCTCGCCAAGGCTTGTGACGATGCCTGCGCGCTGGCCGGTTGCCTTGGCAGAACACAGTATCGCATCCACCGTCGTCATCCAGTCCGCGCCATCGCAGCGGTCCGCTCGAGGGAAATCGAGGACGACCAGATTGATCGCATAGGCCCCGTCCATCATGGCAGAAAAGGCGGCAGTCTGGCGTTCCTTGTTGCCCCAGACGAAGGTGTGGTAATCGAGCGGATTGGACAGTGTGACCATGTCGCCAAGGCTCTCGCGCAGTGGCTTTAACTGTTCGGGCCGGAGATCGCGATAGGTGACCTTGTGGCGTTCGCCAGCATCCGACATCAGCGATGCCTCGCCACCGGAACAGCTCATCGAGGAAATCTCTGCACTCTCCAGAGGATCGTGCAGGTGAAGCAGCTTCAGCGTTTCCAGCATTTCCGGCAATGTGTCGACACGGCCGATGCCCAGACGTTCAAACAGGGCAGACGAGACCGCATCGTTTCCCGCCAACGAGGCAGTGTGCGAGACGGTCGCTTTCCGGGCCGCTTCCGATTTGCCGACTTTCAGGGCAATGACGGGCTTTTTCAACTCGCGCGCCCGGGTGGCGAGGCGTTCGACTGCGCGAATATCGTCGAAGCCTTCGATATGCAGTCCGATTGCGGTGACGCGCTCGTCTTCCAGAATGCCGGCGGCAAGCTCCGACAAACCCGTTTGCGCCTGATTGCCTGCCGTCATGAGATAGGCAATGGGAAGTCCACGCATCTGCATGGAAATGTTGCAGGCGATGTTTGAGGACTGCGTCAGGATCGCCACGCCACGGTTGGTGCGGGTCAGTCCATGCTGGTCCGGCCACAGCAGCGCGCCGTCGAGCATGTTGATCAGACCATAGCAATTGGGTCCGACAATCGGCATGTCTCCAGCGGCCGCGACCAAGGCGTCCTGCAGATCGCCGCCATCGGAGAGTTCGTTGACAGCCTCACGGAAACCGGAGGCATAACAGATTGCACCGCCGCTTCCGGCGGCCGACAATTCGCGGATGATATCGATTGTCAGTGCGCGATTGACGCCGACAAAGGCAGCATCAGGGGCAGATGGCAGATCGGCGACCGAGCGGAAGCAGGGCAGGCCGTGGACGGTGTCCTTGGTCGGATGGACCGGCCAGATCTCGCCCGCATAGCCCATCTTGCGACACTGTTCGACCACGCGGCCCGCTTCCTTGCCGCCGAAGACGGCAATGGATTTGGGGCGGATGAGGCGATCAAGCGAGCGAGTGGTCATTACGCCCCCAATGGCCGCAGGAGTTCACGGCTGATGATGTGACGCTGAATTTCCGACGTGCCATCCCAGATACGCTCCACGCGGGCGTCGCGCCAGAAGCGGGCAAGCGGGAGGTCGTCCATGAGGCCCATGCCGCCAAAGACCTGTATGGCTTCGTCCGTCACCTTGGCCAGCATTTCGGTGGCAAAGACCTTGGCCGATGCGATCTCTCGATTGGCGGGCAGGTCGTTGTCGAGACGCCAGGCGGCAGACAGGGTGAGCAGATCTGCGGCGTCGATGTCGGTGATCATGTCGGCAAGCTTGAAGGAGACACCCTGATTGGCGCCGATGGGCTTGCCGAACTGTTTGCGCTCGGCGGCATAGTTCAGTGCGTAGTCGAATGCGCGGCGGGCACGGCCAACCGAGGTCGCGGCAACCGTCAGGCGCGTGGCGTAAAGCCAGTCATTGGCGATATCGAAGCCCTTGTGCAGTTCGCCGAGGATCTGTGCCTTTGGCAGTCGGCAGTTGTCGAAGGTCAGGATGCAGTTCTTGTAGCCGCGATGGGAGACGGAACTGTAACCTTCGCGGATTTCGAAGCCGGGTGTTCCGCGATCGACGAGGAAGCAGGTGATCAGCTTCTTGGGGCCGCGCGGTGTGTCTTCTTCGCCGGTGGCGATGAAGACGATGACGAAATCGGCGATATTGGCATGGCTGATGAAGTGCTTGGTGCCGTTGACGACCCAGTCGTCGCCATCTGGCTTGGCAAAGCACTTCATGCCGCGCACGTCGGAACCTGCGTCGGGCTCGGTCATGGCGAGTGCATCGAATTTTTCGCCACTGACGGCCGGCAGCAGATATTTCTCGCGTTGCTCATCGTTGCAGGCCATGAGAATGCCGGAGGGGCGGCCAAAGAAGACGGTGAGGGCCATGGAGCCGCGACCGAGTTCACGCTCAACGAGGGTGAACGTGGTGTGGTCGAGGCCCGCGCCGCCCACTTCTTCGGGCAGGTTACAGCCGAAGAAGCCGATCTCCTTGCACTTGGCGGCGATCTCCCGACCAAGCTCGGGCGGCACTTCGCCGGTCTTCTCGACCATGTCCTCATGGGGGTAAATTTCCGTCTCGACGAAGTCGCGCACCGTCTTGACGATCATTTCCTGTTCTTCGGTGAGGCCGAAATTCATGTGCTTCCCCTTTTTTGCCGTTCTGGCTGCGCGCAGTCTTTGCCCTTATTCGCCTTCTGCTTCCCTCTCCCCGCAGGCGGAGAGAAGGTGGAGCGAAAGCCAGACGTTTGTCGCAACGCTACTTCTTTTGTCCGACCGAGCGTCCTGCTGCATCCGGCCTGGGCAGGTCAGCATGGGCGGCGGCAATGGCTGTGAGCTTCGACAGAACCTTGTCCGGTGCCGTCATCGCCTTTCCGGCCTCGGAATCGACATAGAGCAGCATCTGTTCGGCGGTTGCGATCACGCTATCGTCCTTACCCAGATGGATCTGGTGGAAAACATGGATACGCTTCTGGTCCGTCGAGAGGATCTGGCAGGTCGTGTAGAGTTCCTCGCCGATCTTCGCTTCGCCGAGATGGCGGATATGGGTTTCGACGGTGTAGTAGCTCTGCCGCTCGGTCTGAACATAGGTGTCATCCACACCGATCAATCGCAGCAGTGCATCGGTGGTGTCGCCGAAGACCTGCAGATAGCGGAATTCCGTCATGTGGCCATTGTAATCGAGCCAGGACGGATGGACCTTGGTGTCGATCAGACGCAGCGGCTGCTTGGCGGTGGTGTCGACCTCGGCCTTTCCGGCATTGGCCCACAGACGGGCCTCGAAATTGGCGAGCAGTTTGCCGGCGCCCCAGCCTTCGCCGCCATTGCCACCTTTCAGCGCCTGCATGATGCCGACGAGATTTTCGTCGCGGATGCGTTCCAGTTCACGGATCGAACGACCGGCGGCCTGGGCGTCCGACTGGGCGCCAATCTTCTCGACCAGTGCATCGTTAAGATCGACAACATCGGTAAATTTGGTCCAGGGCCATTTGAGGCAGGGGCCGAACTGGTTGAGGAAGTGACGCATCCCGGCCTCGCCACCGGCAATGCGGTAGGTCTCGAACAGACCCATCTGCGCCCAGCGCATGCCGAAGGAATAGCGCATGACATTGTCGAGTGTTTCGGTGTCGCAGATATCGTCCTGGATCAGCCAGAGTGCCTCACGCCACAAAGCTTCGAGCAGGCGGTCGCCGACAAATGCCTCGATCTCCTTGGCAATGACAACGCCTTCCATGCCGATGGTGGCGGTCAGTTCCTTGGCGCGGGCGATTGTGTCCCTGGATGTCTTGGCACCGCCCACCAGTTCGACCAGCGGCAGCAGGTAGACAGGATTATAAGGATGCGCGACGAACATGCGTTCGGGATGCTTCATGTCGCGCTGGAGGTCTGAGGGCATGAGGCCGGATGTGGACGAGCCGATGAGGGCCGACGGATCTGCTGCCGCGTCGATCTGGGTAATCACACCGCGCTTTAGCTCCAGGCGCTCAGGCACGCTTTCCTGAATCCATTCAGCGCCTTGAACGGCGTCTTCAAGGCTCTTGGCGAAGGTCAGAGTGCCGCGCGGTGGCAGCGGTGCCATGGTGAGCATGCCATAGGCTCGCTCGGCATTGGCCAGCACTTCGCCGACGATACGCTCGGCTTCCGGATGCGGGTCGAACATGGCGACATCGATACCGGCGAGCAGGAAACGGGCCGCCCAGGCTCCCCCGATAACGCCACCGCCAATGCAGGCGGCCTTGTTGATTTTGGTCATATGCAAAGATCCTTGATTTAAGACCCGGCCCCAAGCCCTTACCCACAAGGGGGAGGGTTTAACTCGCGGCATTCGCTCATTCTCAACTCTACGCTACAGCCATCTGGTAGAAGGACTTTGGCTGGCGATGAGGGTTGGGTGTCGTAAACCCTCCCCCTCGTGGGAAGGGTTTGGAAGGGGACTTGGTGTTATCGCTTTGTCAGCTTCAGCTTTTCGCGCACTTCGGCCGGACCGATGATGCGGGCGCCCATGCCTTCCACGACAGAGGCTGCCTTTTCGACGAGCTGGGCATTGGTGGCGAACTGGCCCTTGCCGATATAGAGATTGTCTTCCAGACCGACGCGAACATTGCCGCCGGCGAGGATCGACGCTGCCGGATAGGCCAAGGCATTGCGGCCGATGGAGAACGCCGAGAAGGTCCAGTTCGACGGGATATTGTTGACCATGGCCATGAAGGTGTTGAGATCGTCAGGCGCACCCCACGGGATACCCATGCAGAGCTGCACCAGAACCGGATCTTCGATCAGACCTTCTTCGACCAGTTGCTTGGCAAACCAGAGGTGGCCGGTATCGAAGGCTTCGATTTCGGGACGAACGCCAAGATCCGTCATCTTCCTGGCCATGGCGCGCAGCATCGACGGCGTGTTGGTCATGACATAGTCGCCCAGCGAAAAGTTCATGGTGCCGCAATCGAGCGTGCAGATTTCCGGCAGGCATTCGGCAATGTGGGACACACGTTCGGTGGCACCAGCCATGTCGGTGCCCTGTTCCTTCAGGGGAAGCGGCTTTTCAACGTCGCCGAAGATCATGTCTCCGCCCATTCCGGCGGTGAGGTTCAAGACCACATCGACGTCGGCGGAGCGGATACGATCGGTCACTTCCTTGTAGAGATCGTTGCGTCGGCTGGGGGCGCCGGTTTCAGGATCGCGGACGTGGCAGTGGACAACGGCCGCGCCGGCTTTTGCGGCGTCGATCGCGGAGTCTGCGATCTGTTTTGGCGTGATGGGAACATGCTCGGATTTGGACGTCGTGTCGCCCGATCCGGTGACTGCGCAAGTGATGAAAACGTCGCGGTTCATGGCTAGTGGCAAAGTCGATCTCCCTTGTTCGTTGTCCCTATTACGAGCCAATTGCCAATGCCATGCTATGCATTCTAGGAATGATTTGATACATATTCGGCTGAATTTGGATGGTGCTATGCAGCAATTGGCGTCTCAGACCGTCGATATCGATCTTCTGGTGGTTCCGGAAACCAACCTCATGCTGGTTGCGTCCGTGCTGGAACCCATGCGCGTCGCCAACCGTGTGAGCGGGCTGCAGCTCTACCGCTGGAAGGTGTTCAGTCTGGACGGCAAAGCCATCGAAACGAGGAGCGGTATTCCGGTTCCAGTCGATGGCCCTTTCAAACCTGGCACAGAGACCAATCCGCTGTTCATTCTCTCCAGTCACAACTGGCGACGCTACGCCACATCCAGCATGAAAACGCAGCTGTCGAAGACTGCCCGACATCGCGCCTCGGTCTCGGGGATCGAATCGGGTTCGTGGCTGATGGCGGAAACGGCATTGCTGGAAGGCTTTTCAGCCACGACGCATTGGGAGGATTACGATGAGTTTGCAGCGACCTATCCCCAGGTGCGGGCGGTGCGGGAACGCTATGTGATCGACGGCAAGCGCATTACGGCTGCAGGCTCGCTGCCTGCACTTGATCTGATGCTGGAACTGATCCGCCGTCGTCACGGCTATTCGCTGGCGTTGGAGGTCTCGCGCCAGTTCATTCACGAGCAGGGCGGGATCGATGCGTCCGTCTCAGCCATGCCGTCCACCGGCAGTATGCGCATGGTCGATGGCCGGGTGAGCCAGGCGATGCGGCTGATGGAAGAACATATCGATCAACCCCTGACACTGCCGAGGCTTGCCCGACGCATCGGGGTGAGTGCGCGGCATCTGACGGCGTTGTTCGGCAGTGCCGTCGGAGTGCCGCCGCATGTCCATTATCTGGCTCTGCGGTTGAATGCGGCGCGTCGCAAGGTGATCGAAACACGCACGCCCTTCGCCGATATCGCAGCCGCGACCGGTTTTAACTCGGCCTCTGCCTTTGCCCGAAGTTACCGCGCCAATTTCCGTGAAAGCCCGTCAGATACGCGGCGACGGTTGAAGCCGATGACGCCGCTGCCGTTATAGAAGATCGTTTGCAATGGCCGCTCGCTTCAGTCCTTGATGACGAGAAGATCATCGGCGGCAAAATGGAGCGTGGCCGGTGCGCCGATCGGTGGCAGCTTGAGGCCCGGATCATTGAACATGTCGAAGGAGATCGTATTTCCTCCAACATCGAGCCGGGTGCGGATGACCGAGCCCAGAAAGTGGCTGGAGGTGACGATACCGCTTAACGTGGTGTCGTCCTTGGGCGAGGGTGTCAGAGAGGCTGCTTCCGGACGCAGCGCCAGCTGAATTTCATCGCCCATCTTGTAGCCATCGAGCGATTGCTTGAGCGTCAGCACATTTTCGCCGATGCGCACATTGTTGCTGTCGACGACGGCGCCGGTGATGAGGTTCAGCGTTCCGACAAACGATGCGACAAAGCGTGTAGCCGGTGTGTTGTAGATCTCGAACGGCGTGCCGATCTGGTCGGCGCGGCCGGCATTCATCACCACCACGCGGTCGGAAATCGACAGCGCCTCTTCCTGATCATGGGTGACGAAGATGGTGGTGATGCCGAGCTTGCGCTGAATGGCACGGATTTCCTCGCGCAGTGATACGCGGATCTTGGCATCGAGCGCCGACAATGGTTCGTCCAGCAACAGCACCTGCGGACGCGGCGCAAGCGCACGCGCGAGGGCGACGCGCTGTTGCTGTCCGCCCGACATCTGGTAGGGGTAGCGGTCGGCCAGATGCGACAGCCCGATCAGTTCCAGCATTTCGTTCACGCGCTTGTCGATCTCGGACTTGGCGACGCCAGCAACCTTGAGGCCGAAGGCGACGTTGTCGAAGACATTCATATTGGGAAAAAGCGCATAGGCCTGAAAGACCATGCCGATATTGCGTTGATTGGGTTTCAGCGAGGTCTGGTCCTTGCCGTCGATCACGATCGAACCGGCGGATGGTTCCTCAAAACCTGCCACCATGCGCAAAACAGTGGTCTTTCCGCAGCCGGACGGGCCGAGGAACGAAACGAATTCGCCCTGATCGATCGACATGTTGAAATCATGCACGACCCGAACCGGTCCGAACGACTTCTTGATATTGGACAGTGTCAGGAAGCTCATTGGGTCAAGTCCTCAGGCGGGGCGTTGGTTTTTCTGGAAACGTGAGACGAGTTGGATCAGGCCGAGGCATCCCCATGTGATGCCGAAGGCGATCACGGCGAGGGCCGCCGGCTCGTAGGCACGGTTGGCACCGAGGAGCTGCATATATGGACCAAAGGCCGGACGGTTCAAAAGGGCGGCCATAGTGAATTCACCCAGCACGATGGCGAAGGTGATGAAGGCGCCGGACAGAACCGCGATCAGGACGTTGGGCAGGATGATGCGAAAGAGAATGCGGGTCCAGCCCGCACCAAGGCTCTGGGCGGCCTCCGTCAGGGTTCTGACATCGATTGCGGCAAGACCGGTATCTACGGCGCGATACATATAAGGCAGGGACAACATGGTGTAGCCGAACATCAGCAGGAGATTGGTGCCCATGACGGTGCCGGTCAGCGGTAGCCAGCTTGACGTGTTGTAGAGGCGGATATAGCCGAAGACGACCACGATCGCCGGGATGACCAGCGGCAATAGGGTGATGAATTCGATATAGGGCCGCATTTTTGGCATGCGCAGCCGCACCCAGTAGGCGGTCGGGACAATCAGGAGCATCCCGAAGACGATGGTCACGAGGGCCATTGTCACCGAATAGCTGAATGTCTGCTGGAACTTCGGATCACCGAGTACCTTGGCATAGGCATCGAAGGAATAGACGCCGCGCCGCATCTTGAGCGAGAAGTTGGTCATGCCGATCAGCGGCAGCGCGAAATAGACAATGCCGAAGGCAAGCGCTCCCCAGGCCCAGAACTTCTTCATTTGAGCCACCTTTCCGAGCGGGCGCGCAGCCAGATATACATTGCATTGGCAAGGCCGGTGACGACGATCATACCGAAGGCCAGGGCATAGCCGAGATTGGGATTGCCGAGCACATCACCGCGGATCTGCGCAAACAGCAGGATCGGCACGATGTTCAGCGACGAACCTGTCAGCGCGATGGCGGTGGCGACGGCGCCGAAGGAATTGGCAAACAGCAGAGCCAAAGTTCCGAGCAGCGAGGGTGTGAGGATCGGGAATGCGACCATACGCCAATACTGAAATTGTGTGGCGCCAAGGATTGATGCTGCCTCGCGCCATTCCCGCTTCAACCCGTCAATGGCTGGGGTGATGATCAGGACCATCAGCGGGATCTGGAAGAACAAATAGGTGATGGTCAGTCCCCAGAAGGACAGGAGATTGAAGCCCAGCATTCGCAAATCGACGCCGATCTCGGTGCGCAGGAAAACTGTCACCAGACCGACCGGCCCCAGGGTCGCCAGAAACGCAAAGGCGAGAGGGACACCGGCAAAGTTGGAGGCGACGCCGGAAAAGGTCATCAGCGGACCGCGGATCCATTTCGGCAAGCCACCCAGAATGACGGCTGCTGCAACGGAAAATCCGATCAGACAACCGAATATGGCCGATGCGAGACTGATCTTGATCGAGACCCAATAGGCCGACAGGATGGATGGCGTGAAGAGGTCCCTGATATTGTTGAATGTGAAGCCACCTTCCGGCGTCTGAAAGGCACCGATGACAATCTTCAATGTCGGCATGAACAGAAAGAGCAGGGCAAAGATCAGGAACGGTGCGACGCCCAGCCAATGTAACGGCAATCGCGCCGAGACGCGGGCAGCCGCGGGTGCGGAACTGCTGTCAGCCATACCTGTCCCCTTCATCGCGTCTGAGACGACGCTTCTTGTTGTTGGAATATAAGATAAGAAAAACCGCCCCGGCTCAAGAGCCGAGGCGGCGATATCAAGAGACTTTACTGGACGTTGGCGCCAACCACTGTGTCCCAACCGCTGGTGACTGCGGCCTTGTTGGCATCGACTTCCTCAAGCGTCGGGAAGTAGGCCTTTTCGTAGGACGCTGCAGGCGGCAGCTTGTCGAGCAGATCCTGCGGAATCTTGCCTGCCTTGGACATGGCGTTAAAGCGGGCAGGGTGGCAGTAACCGGCGAGCCAAAGCGTCTGGCCTTCGTCAGAATAGAGATATTCCATCCAGAGCTTGGCGGCATTCGGGTGTGGCGCGTAGGCCGAGATGCCCTGAACGTAGACGCCAGCCAGAACGCCGGATTCCGGAACGATCACATCAACAGGCGGGTTGCCGGCCAGTGTGTCCTTCCAGGAGAGCGCGTTATAGTCCCAGGCAACGACGATCGGGGTCGAGCCCTGAGCAAGCGTTCCGGACTTGCCGATGACGGGTACGAAGTTGCCAGCCTTGTTCAATTCGGCGAAAAACTTCAGACCGGCTTCGCCAGCATCCTTGCCGGCCGCGGCGCCACTGGCCATGCCAGCTGCGAGAACACCGAGGATCGCCTGGTTGGAGGCGCGCGGGTCACCGGCGAGCGCAACCTGGCCGTTGTATTCAGGCTTTTGCAGGTCGGACCAGTCTGCCGGTGTGTTGGTGACGAGATCCTTGTTCACGATCATCGACATCACGCCGTAATAGTCACCATACCAATGACCTTCGGCATCCTTGATGCTGTCTGGAATTTCGTCCCAGGTCGAGACCTTATACGGCATCAAAAGGCCTTCGGCTTTCATCTGCGGACCGAAAGCAAGTCCAACATCCACGACGTCAGGGGCCTGCGGGCCCTTGTTGTCCTTGTTGGCCTTTACGGCTTCGACTTCGTCAGCGGAGCCGGCATCCGGGTTCAGTTCGTTGACCTGGATTTCGGGGTATTTCTTCTTGAAGCCGTCGATGACTGCGCCGTAGCCGCACCAGTCGTGGGGCAGGGCGATGGTGGTCAGCATGCCCTCAGCCTTGGCGGCATCGACGAGTTCTGCGCTCGGCTCTGCCATTGCCAGCGAGGAAGTCGCAACGACCATGGCGGTCGACAGAGACAGAATACGCTTGATGTTCTTGAACATAGGTGTTTCTCCACTTGAACGTCGCGCCGGGCTCATGGAGGCCGCGCGGTCGCAAGACTGATATTCGGGTTCAATGATAGTATTGTGACAGATGCCGCGCGCCAAAGGCGCGTCTCTCAATCCGCTTTATCTTTGATATTTTTGATTTTTCCCCTCCCATTGTTATCAACGCTTCTACCGCGGCTTGCGGAAAAGGCGGGCCTGTTCAAAAAGGCCTTCGAGCGTCGTCATACGCTCGCGTGTCTCGTCCCAGGCAGCATTCTGCACGGCTTCTATCAAAGCCTCAACCACGAAGAGTGTGACCACAGATGAATCCCAGGCAGAGGGCGCCTCGATCTGGATCTTGAAACTATGGAGTGCATGCTTTGTAACGGGGGAGGACCAGTTGTCGGTAAAGAGGACGATCTTGACGCCATTGTTACGGGCAACCTCCGCCAGCGTCACCATATCGGCCTCGTAACGGCGGATATCGAAGATTACCAGAACGTCGCCGGCATTCATGTTCAAGACATGCTGTGGCCACGCGCCGGAATTGCTGGACATCAAGGTCGTGCGGGGGCGGATGACCTGCATGTGGGTAAAGAAATATTCGGCCAGTGAGCCCGTAATGCGGCCACCGACGAAATAGACCGACTGCTTCTTGTCGCAAAGCAGCTTCACCACGGCATCGAAACTCGCGGTATCCAGCTCGGACAGGGTCTGGCGCATATTGTTCATCACCGCATCGGCAAAGCGGTTCAGGATATGGGTGCCGGGCGCATTGGCGGCCCAGCGATCGTGTTTGGCAATCGGATTTGAAAGCGTCGCTTCCAGCTCATGGTGGAGTTGCGCCTGAAACTCGCCATAGCCTTTGTAGCCCAGTTTCTGCACCATACGGGCAACAGTTGGTGTCGATACCGCGGCGTTTTCGGCCACGGTCGTAATGCTTCCCAGGCCCGAGACGGGATAATTTTCCAGCAGTGTCTCCGCCAACTTGCGCTCGGCGCGCGTCAGTTCGTCGAACTGCGCGTGGATGACTTCAGACACGGTTTTCGTAAAAATGACCACATTTATCCCACGATCGGCGCCACGTTTTCGCGCCATGAGGGAAGTTTATCATCCCGGAAAGAAACAGCGTCAATCAAATTCTGAAAAGATTTTTACAGAAATGCGATTGACAGTGACGGCTCCTTGAAGAATTCTCTTCGTGATTTTTCTTCCCACGCGACAGAGGCGTTGCATGCTTTCACGAACGGATATCCTGACGGTTGAGGACGGCGAGCCCGTTGCCGTGGACAATCCGGATGGGGCTGGCCGGTTTCTGTTTATCTGCGAGCACGCATCCCGGCTGATGCCACGCAATGCCGGTAACCTGGGCCTCGGCCCAGAGGCGCTGGCAAGCCATATTGCCTGGGATCCGGGCGCGCTTGCCGTTGCAAGCCAGCTTTCGAGCGAGTTCGACAGCGTCCTGATTTCGCAGCGTTTTTCCCGGTTGATCTATGACTGCAATCGGCCGCCGGAGTCACCCTCGGCCATGCCTGAAGCAAGCGAGATTTACGAAATTCCGGGCAATAAAAACCTTGCGCCTGCAGAACGCTATGCCCGCACCGCTGCTCTCTACATTCCGTTTCACGACCGGATCGCTCAAGAGGTTGCCGCAAGAAAAGCGCGGCGACAGGATACGATTGTCGTTACCGTTCACTCGTTTACGCCGGTCTATCTGGGCAAGCAGCGCGATGTCGAGGTCGGTATCTTGCACGACGAAGACAGCCGCTTTGCCGATGCGCTTCTGGATGTGGGCAAGGGTGGTCAATATCGGCTGGAGCGAAATGATCCTTACGGCCCGGATGACGGCGTCACGCACAGCCTGCGGCTGCACGCATTGCCCAACGGGTTGATGAATGTGATGATCGAGGTTCGCAACGATCTTCTGGCCGACGAGGCAGGGCAGGGTCAGGTATCTGCCTATCTCACCTCGCTGTTTTGCGACGGACTATCACGGCTGGGGGCCGCAAGCTGAGGAACGGTGTCCAGGCATTTAGACCAATGATCATAAGAGAGGGGAATGGATGGGACGGGACAGGACGATAGCGGGCGAACGGTGCACGGCATCAATGCCTTGCGCACTGTGGATCGGGGGCGGGGATGCCTGAAGCCATCAAGACCTATGTTCGTTTCGTGGACGGTTTCAACCGCCGCCTGGGACGCATCGTCATGTATGGCGTGCTCGTGATGATGGGCATCCTGCTCTATTCGTCGATTTCCAAGACCACCCATCTGCCCGCCAACTGGACGCTCGAGACAGCGCAATTTGTCATGGCCGGCTACTATCTGATGGGAGGCGCCTATTCGCTTCAACTCGACAGTCATGTGCGCATGGACCTGATTTATGGACGCTGGTCGCCGCGCACCAAGGCGATTGTGGATGTGATCACCATATTCATGCTGTTCGTCTACCTGTTCTTCCTGCTTTACGGCGGTGTCTCCAGCACGAACTACGCGCTTCAATATGGTGAAACGAGCTATTCGAGCTGGTCGCCCTATATGGCGCCGGTCAAGATCGTGATGGTGGTCGGCATCGCGCTCACCTTCCTGCAGGCAACCTCTATTTTCTTCAAGGATCTGGCCGTTGCGGTCGGGAGGCCGATCGCATGAGCTATGAAATTATTGCACTCTTGATGTTCTCATCGATGATGATGTCGATGTTGACCGGTCAGCGCGTGTTTGCCGCCATCGGATTCGTCGGCGTGGTGGCTGCAGCCTTCCTGTGGGGCGATGGCGGCTTCGAGCTCGGCTTTTCTGCCGGCATGAAGCTGATGAAATGGTATCCGCTTCTGACGTTGCCGCTGTTTATCTTCATGGGCTATATGCTGTCGGAATCCGGCATCGCCGAGGATCTCTACAAGGCTTTCCACGTGTGGATGGGCGGACTGCCGGGCGGCCTTGCGATCGGCACGATCGGTCTGATGGTTATCATCTCTGCCATGAACGGCCTGTCGGTCGCGGGTATGGCCATCGGGGCAACGATTGCTCTTCCAGAGCTTTTGAAGCGCGGCTATGACAAGATCATGGTGTCGGGAGTCATTCAGGCCGGCAGTTCGCTTGGCATTCTGGTGCCGCCGAGTGTCGTGCTTGTCCTCTATGGCATGATTGCGCGTCAGCCGGTCGGCAAGCTATGGATCGCTGGCGTCTTTCCCGGCCTTTTGCTGGCGTCAATGTTTATCATCTACATTGTCGTTCGCTGCCGCATCACTCCGTCGCTCGGACCAATTCTGCCAAAGGAAGAACGCGATATTCCGCTGGTCGAGAAACTGAAACTGCTTCGTGCGGGCATCCTGCCGTTCGTGATCTTCTTCCTGATGATGGGCCTGTTCGTCATGGGTGTGACGAGCCTGGTTGAAAGCTCGGCAGTGGGCGCGCTGTCTTCACTGGTGGCTGCTGCCATCAAGGGTCGGCTTAACTGGACTATGTGGAACAAGGTGCTGGAGCAGACGCTCGGCATTTCCTGCATGTTCATGTGGATCATCCTGGCAGCCCTTTGCTTTGGTGCCGTGTTCGACGGTCTTGGAGCCGTCAAGGCGCTGGAGAACCTGCTGGTCGATGAGCTGGGCATGAGCCCCTGGCAGATCCTCATCATGATGCAGATATCCTATCTGATCATGGGGACATTCCTCGACGATACGGCCATGCTGGTAATCGTTGCGCCGCTCTATATTCCGCTGGTGGGCAAGCTCGGTTTCGACCTGATCTGGTATGGCGTGCTTTATACGATCACTTGCCAGATTGCCTATATGACACCGCCATTCGGCTACAATCTGTTCCTGATGCGGGCCATGGCGCCGCCGGAAATTACGCTTGTCGACATCTACAGATCTATCATTCCGTTCGTTGCCATCATGATCCTCGGTCTTGGTATTGTCATGGCCTTTCCGGAGATCGCCACCTGGCTGCCCAACCATGTTTATGTGCGGGGCTAGGGACAGGTCAAAACCAACGAGGTCCGCCATACGGACCCGTAGAATGAGACGTCCCCCAAAGCCTCAAACGAGGTGCGGGGGAAATCGAACATCAACTGAAAGAGGGAAACGATAATGACCAATAGAAGAACCTTTTTGAAGAATGCCGGTATCGCTGCTGCTGCAGCCGGTCCGGCCATGCTGGCGGCACCGGCCGTCAGGGCGCAAGACAAGAAGATCACCTGGCGTCTCCAGACCTATGCGGGGGCTGCCCTTGCCGAAGAAGTCGTGCGTCCTTGCATTGACGCCTTCAACAAGGCGGCCAATGGCGAGATGGAGATCGAGCTCTACACCGCTGACCAGCTGGTCCCCACGGGCGAACTGTTCCGCGCCATGCAGGCCGGCACCATCGACGCCGTCCAGTCGGACGATGACTCGATGAACTCGCCGGTCGATATCAAGGTGTTCGGCGGCTACTTCCCGTTCGCCTCGCGCTTCAGCCTCGACGTGCCGACACTGTTCTACCAGTACGGTCTGGCCGAGATCTGGGACGAAGCCTATGCGGAAGTCGGCGTGAAGTGGCTGTCTGCCGGTGCGTGGGATCCATGCAACTTCTCGACCAACAAGCCGATCAAGTCTCTCGAAGACCTGAAGGGCCTTCGCGTCTTCACCTTCCCGACCGCTGGCAAGTTCCTTGAGCAGTTCGGCGTCGTGCCTGTCACCATCCCGTTCGAAGACGTGCCGGTTGCCATGCAGACCGGTGAAATTGATGCGATTGCCTGGTCCGGGATCACCGAAATGAAGACGTCCGGCTGGGAAGAGGTGACCAAATACTTCCTGACCAACAACATCTCCGGCGGCTGGTGCGGTTCGTTCTTTGCCAATGCCGACCGCTGGAATGAGGTTCCGGAACATCTCCAGCAGCTCTGGAGAGTTTGCATGGATAGTTCGCATTACCGTCGCCTGCATTGGTATTGGGGCGGTGAAGCATCGCTTCGCGCAGGCGGCAGCTCTCTCGAGCTCACCACAATTCCGGCCGAAGAGTGGAAGACTGTGGAAGAGAAGGCCTATGCCTTCTGGGACGAGATTGCAGGCCAGAGCGAGCGCAATGCCCGGGTCGTGAAGATCCTCAAGGATTATCAGGCTGTCATGGAAAAGGCCGGTTCGCCTTATCGTTGATCCCTTCGATCGACACTGAAACACACGGTCCGGTACGCGGTTTTGCGTATCGGGCCGGTCAATGAAAACACCACGTTTACAGGGCCTGAAACACCGCCTGTCAGGATTGACCGATGTCTGCACACTATACATTCGATGAACTGAAAAAAGATGTCGCCGAGGGACGTATCGATACCGTGCTTGCCGTGATGGTCGACATGCAGGGTCGCTTGATGGGAAAGCGTTTCCAGGCTGAATTTTTCGTCGAGGGCGCCTATGAGGAAACTCATAGCTGCAATTATCTGCTGGCGACCGATATGGAGATGGAAACCGTCTCCGGTTACGCGGCGACGAGCTGGGAAAAGGGCTACGGCGATTATACGATGAAGCCGGATCTTTCGACGCTTCGAAAGACACCGTGGCTGGAAGGCACGGCGCTGGTTCTCTGCGACGTTCTCGACCACCATACCCATGCCGAAGTGCCCCATTCGCCGCGCGCAATCCTCAAAAAGCAGGTCAAGCGTCTGGAAGCGATGGGGATGAAGGCTTTTATGGCCTCCGAGCTCGAGTTCTTCCTGTTCGATCAGACCTTCGATGAGGCCCAGTCATCGGGCTACCGCAATCTGAAGCTCGCCAGCGCCTATAACGAGGACTACCATATCTTCCAGACAACCAAGGAAGAAGACGTGATGCGGGCGATCCGCAAGGGCTTGCAGGGGGCCAATATTCCGGTCGAAAACTCCAAGGGTGAGGCGTCTGCCGGGCAAGCCGAGATCAATGTTCGTTATGGTGAGGCGCTGACCATGGCCGACCGCCATGTGATCATCAAGAATGCCTGCAAGGAAATTGCCTGGTCGAAAGGCAAGTCCGTCACATTCCTTGCCAAGTGGCATTACAATGCTGCCGGCTCGTCGTCGCATATTCACCAGTCGCTCTGGTCACTGGACGGCAAGCCGCTGTTCTTTGACGACAAGGCCGAGCACGGCATGTCGGATCTGATGAAGCACTATATGGCGGGGCTTTTGACCCATGCCAGCGAAATCACCTATTTTCTGGCACCCTATATCAATTCCTACAAGCGCTTTGCCGTCGGCACATTTGCGCCAACCAAGGCAATCTGGTCGAAGGATAACCGGACCGCCGGATACCGCCTGTGCGGCGAAGCCACCAAGGGTATTCGTGTCGAATGCCGTGTCGGGGGTTCCGATCTCAATCCGTATCTTGCCATGGCAGCGCTTCTGGCTGCGGGGATCGATGGTATCGAGAAGAAGATGGCGCTCGAGCCGGAATTTACCGGCGATGCCTATGGCGCAAAAGATATCCGCGAAATTCCCAATACGCTTCGTGCAGCAGCCAAAGAGCTCAACGCCTCGGAGATGCTGCGCTCGGCGCTCGGAGACGATGTCATCGATCACTATGTTCGTGCGGCCGAATGGGAGCAGGAAGAATATGATCGGCGGGTGACCGACTGGGAGGTCGCGCGCGGTTTCGAGCGGGCTTGATCGGGCTCAATGCTGTCATAGTGCCGTTTGATAACAACAAGTCACGAAACGTTTTTCAGGGTCGGGCGCAGCGCGTCGCGATATCTACAATGAGTCTGGAAACAGCCTGCGTCCATCCTGCAAGAAGGCGCAGCTGATCCACGCGGAAACACCGGCCTCAAGGCCGAAGGAGCAGTGAAATGGCAATGTTGCAATGTATTTCTCCGATCGACGGATCGGTCTATGCGGAGCGGGAGACCTTGTCTCTCGGTGCCGCACAGGATGTGGCAAAGCGCGCGAAGAATGCGCAAAAAGCCTGGGCGCGTCGTCCGCTCGAAGAGCGCGTGCAGCTCGTCATGAAGGGCGTGGCCCGCGTCAATGAAATGGCCGACGAGGTGGTGCCGGAACTCGCTCACATGATGGGGCGCCCGGTGCGCTACGGTGGTGAGTTCAAGGGGTTCAACGAGCGCTCCAATTATGTCGCCTCGATTGCAGCAGATGCGCTGAAGCCGCTTATCATCGAAGAAAGCAATGCTTTTGAACGCCGGATCGAGCGGGAACCTCAGGGCGTCGTGTTTGTGATCGCCCCCTGGAACTATCCTTACATGACGGCGATCAACACTGTCGCGCCGGCGTTGATGGCCGGCAACACCGTGATCATCAAACACTCCACCCAGACATTGCTGGTGGGGGAGCGCATGGTGCGCGCCTTCGTTGAGGCTGGCGTGCCGGAAGATGTTTTCCAGAACGTGTTCCTCGACCACGACACGACTTCGGCGCTGATTGCTGGAGGGTATTTCAACTTCATCAATTTCACCGGCTCTGTCGGTGGCGGCCGGTCTATCGAAAAGGCGGCAGCCGGGACCTTCGCCGGCCTTGGGCTGGAACTGGGGGGCAAGGACCCCGGCTATGTGATGGAGGACGCGGATCTTGATGCTGCCGTCGACACCTTGATGGATGGTGCGACCTTCAACTCCGGCCAGTGCTGCTGCGGTATCGAGCGCGTCTATGTGCACGAGAGCCTGTATGACCAGTTTGTCGAAAAGTCCGTTGCCTGGGTCTCCAACTACAAGCTGGGCAACCCGCTCGATCCGGAAACGTCTCTCGGCCCAATGGCCAACAAGCGGTTTGCTATGGTGGTGCGCGAACAGATCGGCGAAGCGCTTTCCAAGGGTGCCAGGGCGCTGGTCGATCCGAAGCTCTTCCCGGCGGATGACGGCGGTGCCTATCTTGCCCCTCAGATCCTCGTCGATGTCGATCATTCGATGTCCTTCATGAAAGAGGAGACCTTTGGTCCCGCAGTTGGTATCATGAAGGTGAGGAGTGACGAGGAGGCACTGGCGTTGATGAATGACAGTCCTTATGGCCTGACAGCATCACTGTGGACGCAGGATCCCGAGCGTGCGGCCAGCATTGGCCGCGATATCGAGACGGGCACCGTGTTCATGAACCGTGCCGACTATCTCGATCCGGCCCTGTGCTGGACCGGCTGCAAGGAAACCGGCAAGGGCGGATCGCTTTCCGTCATCGGTTTCCAGAACCTCACCAGACCAAAATCCTATCATCTCAAGAAGGTCACCCAATGAATATCGTCGCCAACTGGAGTTACCCGACCGCCATTAAAATGGGGCGGGGCCGGATCAACGAACTTGCCGATGCCTGCAAGTCGCTGGGGATGAAGAACCCGCTTCTCGTCACAGACCGTGGTCTGGCGAGCATGGCCATCACGCTTGGCGCGCTGGACGTCATGGAAGAGGGCGGTCTTGGCCGGGCGATCTTCGCCGACGTCGATCCCAATCCCAACGAGATCAATCTGGAAGCCGGCGTGAAAGCGTTCAAGGACGGTGGTCACGACGGCGTTGTTGCCTTCGGTGGCGGCTCGGGTCTCGACCTTGGTAAATGCGTGGCCTTTATGGCTGGCCAGACCCGTCCGGTCTGGGACTTCGAGGATATCGGTGACTGGTGGACGCGTGCCTCGATCGAGGGTATCGCTCCAATCGTCGCTGTCCCGACGACCGCCGGCACCGGTTCGGAAGTCGGTCGCGCTTCGGTCATCACCAATTCTCAGACCCATGTGAAGAAGATCATCTTCCATCCGAAGTTCCTGCCGGGTGTCGTGATCTGCGATCCGGAACTGACGATGGGCATGCCGAAGATGATTACGGCGGGCACCGGCATGGATGCATTCGCCCATTGCCTGGAAGCCTATTCCTCGCCTTTCTACCATCCGATGAGCCAGGGTATCGCGCTGGAAGGCATGCGGCTGGTCAAGGAGTTCCTGCCTCGGGCCTACAAGGAAGGTGCCGACATCGAAGCGCGGACCAACATGATGGCGGCGGCTGCGATGGGCGCTACCGCCTTCCAGAAGGGGCTGGGTGCCATCCACGCGCTGTCGCATCCGATTGGCGCGGTCTACAACACCCATCACGGCATGACCAATGCGGTGGTGATGCCACCGGTTCTCACGTTTAACCGTCAGGCCATCGAAAGCCGGATCGAGATGGCGGCAGCTTATCTCGGTATCTCCGGCGGCTTTGACGGCTTCTACAATTATGTGCTGGAGTTGCGCGCATTGTTGAGCGTTCCGGATAACCTGACGGCGATGGGTATCAAGCCGGACCGGATTGATGAATTGTCAGCCATGGCCATAGAAGATCCGAGTGCAGGTGGTAATCCGGTGCCGATGACACTGGAAAACACCAAGGAACTGTTCAAGGCCTGCTTCTAGGAAACAGACTATCGCTCGGTTCGTCTGGTCCGGTGCAAATGCGCACCGGACCATTTTTGTATTCGCCGCTCGCCACTGTTGTCACCTGTCGGTCATCCTGCCGTAATGTAACTGTTGAACTCTAACAGCTGTCGATTCGGGGGATTTCAGATATGCGATTTTCAAAACTGGTTTTGTCCATGCTTGCGGGACTTCTGCTTGTGCCTGCAACAGCGTCCGCGGAAAGCTTCACAACGCTTTCAAAGAAAGGCTATGCAGTTGGACCTCTCGCGGCCGGCAAGTCCGGCAGTCTTGGATGGGTCGTGTCCAAGGACGGGAAGGCTTTTTTCTGCAAGATGAAGGTCAGCACGGTTTATATAGGCAAGGACAAGATGGCTTCCTTCACGTCCGGTGGGCGCATGATTCCGATCGATAAGGCGGTTTTCGAGGCTTCGATTGGCGGACATGATTCTTCCATTCCGCAGCTTTCAGACCTGAAGGCTGGCAAAGTTCAGCCGCGGCATGTCGGTTCGTGTATTAAAAATATATAATATAATGCCCGTTGGTCCCTAATTCTTGGGATGGATAAATGCTCCCCGCTAACAGCGCGGGAGTATTTTTCTATTGATATCAGTGGCTTATTTTATCGGCTGCGCGCACTGACCATGAATTCAGGATCGCAGCATTAGATGTTTATTAACCATAATTCGCAAGAGTTGGCAGCAAGGACGCTATGAAAGCATGTGACCAGCAGAGCAATCTCCGGCTCGAATAATACCTTCAAGGAAATAGAATGCCAGTCATCTCATTTGCCAATGCCAAAGGTGGCGCCGGAAAGACCACTGCCGCACTTCTTCTTGCAACCGAACTCGCCCATCAGGGGTATCGTGTGGCCATTCTCGACGGCGATCCACAACGCTGGATTTCCCAGTGGCATGACATCTCCGGACCGCAGCACAATATCGAAGTGATTTCCGAGATCACCATGGCGTCGCTTCAGGGCCATATTCGTGAATTGTCCCAGACGACGGATTATATCGTTGTCGATCTCGCCGGCGCACGCGACGCCCTGGTGACGGCGGCCATCGGTCTGTCGGATCATGTCATGATCCCGATTCAGGGCTGTGCGATGGATGCGCGCGGCGGCGCGCAGATCCTTGACCTGATCAAGTTGATGGAAGAGGCAGGCAAGATGAAGATCAGCCATTCGGTGGTGCTGACGCGTGTGACCTCCATGGTGACGACACGGGCGCTGCTGACGATCAAGGGTCTTCTGGCGGCTCGCGGCGTCAATGTGATCAATACGCCGATCGGCGAGCGCACGGCATTCCGTGAACTGTTCGACTGTGGTGGCACGCTGCGGACGATGGACGCAGCGAAGATCAGCAATCTCGACAAGGCCCGTGACAATGCGCTCGCCTTTGCCGGCGAAGTGATGCGCCTGCTTCCGGTGCGCGTCATCCGCTCGCAACAGCCACGCCGTCTCTTGCGACTGGTCAGCAACGCCGCCTGATATCCGCACATCGCGAAGTTTTAAAGCCGTCCGCATCCGACTGCGGGCGGCTTTTTCGTTGTCAGAGTTCCGACAAATCCTGCGCTCTTGCTGCTCGAACCGGTCGTGGCTAATGTCCCGCCGATATTGAAAGTTCTTTTTAAACGGGACATTCCGATGCCGTCTTATCAGTCCTACATCATCTGCGGCACACCCCGTAGCGGCAGCACCTTGCTGTGCTACCTGCTGGAGCATGCCGGTTGCGGCCAGCCAGATTCCTATTTCCGTCGCCAATCGATCATGGGTCTCGCACGCGATCTGGGCGTCACCCATGATGGCGATCTGCATTCGACTGAGTTTAGTCGTCGCTATGTGGACGCAGTCATTAGAGAAGGTCGTGGCGGTACGGGTATCTTCGGTTTGCGGGTGATGTACGAAAATCTCGGTGAGATGTGCGAGAGGCTTGCGCTTCTTCATCCGGATGCAGGATCAGGACGTGCGTTGATTGAAGCCGCTTTCGGTCGCGTGCTCTACATCTATCTCTCCCGCGAGGACAAGATTGCCCAGGCCATCTCTTTGATGAAGGCAGAGCAAAGCGGGCTGTGGCATATCACTCGTGACGGAGGCGAGCTGGAGCGAACGCAGTCACATCTCGAACCCCATTATGATGGTCAGCGGATCGGCGAGATCGTCCGTGAACTGGAACACGACGATGCGGCATGGCGCGCATGGTTCAAGACATTCGGCATCGATCCACTGCCGCTGACCTATAACGGGTTGTCGGGAGATCCGCATGGCGGCTTAGCCCGTGTATTGGATGCGCATGGCATGGATAGCAGCAATGTCTCGTCTATTCCGATCACGACCGGAAAGCTGGCCGACCGGCAAAGTCAGGACTGGTCGGCCCGGTTCAAGGCGGAGTCCACCGGTGCCTGACGCCGACTTCGGTTTGTCAGTCGACGAATTCCACGGTGACGCCAGGCTTCGACATCTTGGCGAGCTCGGTCGCATCCCAATTCGTCAGACGAATACAGCCGTGACTCTGCGTCCGTCCGATCTTGGAGGGATCAGGTGTGCCGTGAATGCCGTAGGTCGGCTTTGACAAAGCCATCCAGACAACGCCAACGGGGCCATTTGGCCCAGGCGGAATGTTGAGGACCTTGTCGTTTCCACCCTGCTGGAAATTGATTTTCGGGTTGTAGGTGTAGCCCGGATTAAGCGCGATGCGGTCAACCGTGACAGTACCTGAGGGGGAAGGGGTATCGGTGGAGCCGATACTGGCCGGATATGCCGCGATCAGACCGCCAGCGTCATTATAGGCAAAAACCTGCTTCAGACCCTTGTCGGCGACGATGCGGGCAACCTGTCCCTTTTTGGCAGCGCCCGGATCGATCACCTTGATGATGGTGCCGGGGATGGTGAAGTCGACGCCGGGGTTCAATTCGCGCAGATAGTCTTCATCCATGTGGAATTTTTCCGCCAGCATTTCGGCTGTGGAAGTGAAGGCGAGCGAAGGCAGCATGGCCTTCTGGCTGTAGTCGGTGGGGATTTCGGCCACATAGGGACCTGCAGCGTCGCCAGCGGTGATGGTATAGCTCATAAAGGCGAGGCCACCTGAAAGGCGCAGGCGCTCAAGGATTTCATCGGCATTGTTGGGATCGAGCTTTTCGCCGGTCATCTGTTCCCAGGCAACGATGGCCTTGTTGACGTTCTGGCCAATCTTGCCGTCGATGACGCCCGGGGAAATGCCTTCACGGTCGAGGAATACCTGCAGTGCTGTTGCTTCGGCACGGGCCAGTTTTCCAACCGGGATTTCCGGTGTCACGGTGCGCGGAGTAGCCTGATCTGTGGCCATGGGGGCCGGCTCTTCATAGACCTGCCGCTGCTCGTCGCTGATATCCGGGTAAACCTGATCGAGTGGCTGGCTATCGACCCGACCTTGCGGCGGAACGCCGCCGGTCACGACGTTGTCGTCATTCCATCCCTGATTCGACAGCTGTTGGTTGTCTGTCGGGTATTCGCGGGCGTTGTTTTGCGGAAAATAAGTCTCTGCCGGAACTTCGGTCGCGATGAGGTTGCCCCGATGATCAAACAGCACGCGCCGACCGAGACGGTCATAGCCGATCTCCACTTCGCCGCGCTCGGGTACATAATCGAGGATATCGCCCTGCGGCGTGACCAGTAGCGTGTCCCTGTAGCCGTAATTTTGCGCAAGCGCCGGCTGTGACGCGAGTACAGCGGAGGTGAGCAAAGTTGCGATAAGCAGACGGGGCTTCGTGGTGTGGGTCATGGGTCCATTCATATGAGTAGAATTCCCGAGGGATCGTCATGTTCCGAGATTTGACAGTAGCTTGGAAAAGGTGAATTCATGATGAACGAGAGCTTAATGCCGGCACTGGCTTACTTTCGAACTGTGGCGGCGGCATGCCTTGCCTGAGACAAAATCAGGGCAGGACTATTCTCAGGAGAGATTTTAGATGGAATTCAAGGCTGCAACGGGGCCGATCATCAGCCTTGATGAAAGCTCTGTGCTCGATATCGGCCATTTGCTGATTGCTGGCGTTGATTTGGCGCCCGGACGGGCAATCCCGGACGACGGCGATTCGCGCATCGATCATTCGCTCCAAGGGTTTCTCTTCACCTGCGGTCCCGATCATATTCGCCATCCAGAGCCGATCGATCAGGGGAGCAAGAAAAACTATCCGCTACATGGTTCTTTCTCGTCTCATCCCGCCGAGATCGTCTCGCTGACGATGGATAAGGATGCGGAGTGCACGGCAAGGGTCGCGGTTGCGCTTGCCGATGGCGGTGAGGCGCTGCTTGAGCGCCATTGGCAAATCGACGGCGAGACCGGAATGGTCAGCCTGCGCGATACCGTGACCAATACAGGGTCCACATCGTTCCCACCGATGCTGATGTACCACATGAATATCGGCTCCAAACACCTGGATGACGGTACGATGCTGGCCGGTGCGATGCTTGAGGACAGCCAGACGCCCTGGCGCTTTGGAAAGCCTGACGGTGATATCATTTGCGTGTCCGCTGGAATGGGGGGATGGGCAGAGCTTCGGCTCGGGCCGATCGCTGCCATCGGAGGGCGGATGCTGCAGGTCCGCTTCCGAACCGATACGCTGCCTTATCTGCAGCTGTGGCATAATCAGACCGATCCAGCGAAAGTTATCGGCATCGAGCCGGTTTCACATCGTATGGAAGGTCGCAATGCGCTTGAGGCGCGCGGCGAACTGCCGCTCCTGGCGCCGGGGGAAACACGTGATTATGGCCTCAACTTCGCCTTCATCTGACGGATAGCTGCAGCCTTGCGAGATTGACGCCGCGCGGCTGGCAACGTAGACAAGCGGTCATCGAAATCCAGGGAATGACGTATAATGGATATCAGGCAGGTCAGCGACGAATACTGGGTCAGCGGTCAGATCACGGTAGAGGATCTGGACGAGATCAAGGAGCGGGGCTTCAAGTCGATCGTTAGCCATCGTCCAGACTTTGAAGAACCGGGCCAACCGTTGTTTGACGATATCGCCAGGCGTGCAGAAGAACTGGGGATGAAGATCCGCCATATTCCTGTCGGGTCCATGGGCATTACCGAGGACACCGTGAGCGGCATGATGGATGCGCTCGACGACCTCGAACGGCCAATGCTTGGGTTCTGCCGCTCCGGCGCACGCTCGACGAAGGCCTATCAGACCGTACTCCCCCTTCGCGGCTAAGCGTTCCCAACCAATTTATCACACCGCCGAAGCGCAGTCTTCGGCGGCATCATCATGTCAAAAGGAGATTTCCATGAGCATCAAGCGTATCGAACCTGGTAAACGTATGAGCGGCGCTGTCGTCCATGGCAACACAGTCTATCTCGCCGGTCAGGTGGGCGAGGGCTCCAGCGTTACGGAGCAGTCGAAGTCCGCTCTGGCCGAAGTCGATCGTCTTCTGGCGCTTGCAGGTTCCGACAAGTCCAAGATCCTGCAGACGATCATCTACATCTCGGACATGTCCACCTTTGCCGAAATGAACGCTGTCTGGGAAGGCTGGATCGATCCTGCCAACCCACCAGCACGCGCGACCAGCGAGGCAGCACTTGCCACGCCTGACTACAAGGTCGAGTTCATCGTCACGGCTGCGATCTAAGCCACTGACGATCCGCAGATCGCACGAATATTCGAAGGCCGGCGCATCCATCGGGGGCGCCGGCTCTTTCTTTACGTGCGATGTTTCATCATCTGCTTGCAGCTTGGATTTCGCTCAGCGTCTTTGCAGGGGTAATGGCCTGCGGGTCGAGTTTGATATCCAGGATTGCCGGCCTCCCGGATGCGCGGGCGCGCTCAAAGGCTGCTGCGAACGCGTCCGTCGTTTCCACCGTTTCGCCGTGTCCGCCATAGGCCCGGGCAAGGGCTGCAAAATCCGGATTGGTCAAATCCGTGGCGCTGACGCGGCCCGGATATTCGCGCTCCTGATGCATGCGAATGGTGCCGTAGATGCCGTTGTTGATCACGAGGACGATGATCGGCAGGTTGTGGCGCACGGCCGTCGCAAATTCCTGCCCATGCATCATGAAGCAGCCGTCGCCGGCAAAGCAGATAACTTCGCGTTCGGGGTGGAGCTTCTTTGCGGCCACTGCTGCTGGCAGGCCGTAGCCCATAGAGCCAGAAGTGGGGGCTGCCTGCGTTGCAAATGCCTGAAATCGGTGAAAACGATGCAGCCAGGTCGCGTAGTTGCCGGCACCATTGGTGAAGATGGTCTGCTTGTCGGTATTGGATTCGATCCAGTTCATGATCGGTCCCATCTGAACCGGCCCCGGACCTTGTAAAGGCGGTGTCGACCAGGCCAGATAGGCCTCATGCATGGATTTGGTGCGCGCCAGCCATGCAGGACTGTCTGGCGGAGCCTGCGACTTCATTGCGGCCGAAAACTCTGCCGGTGCGGCACAGATGGCCAGATCCGGGCGATAGACATGGCCGAGTTCTGACGGTTCGGGATAAACATGCACCAGTGTCTGGGATGGGTAGGGGATGTCCAGCAAGGTGTAACTTGAAGATGGCATCTCCGACATGCGGGCACCGACGAGCAGAAGCAGGTCCGCGTCCTTGATTTCGCGGGCAAGTGCCGGATTGATGCCAATGCCAACATCGCCGGCATAGGATGGATGCGTGTGATCGAACAGCATCTGGCGTCGGAAGGAGCAGCCGACCGGCAGGTTCCATGTTTCGGCAAACGTCCGGAAATCGGCGACAGCTTCTTCGCTCCATCGCGTCCCGCCGAGGATGGCGACCGGACGCTTGGCCTTGGCCAGCATGTGAGCCAGCTCTTTGATCTGTGCTGGGCCTGGATGCATCTCGACAGCTGTGTATGGTTTTGCCGCGGGGGCATCAACCAGATCTGTCAGCATGTCTTCGGGCAGGGATAACACGACCGGGCCGGGACGGCCTGACGTCGCGACCGCAAAGGCGCGGGTGACGAATTCGGGAATGCGGGCGGCATCGTCAATCTCGCCGACCCATTTGGCGAATTCGGTCAGTGCGCGGCGATATTCGACTTCCTGAAAGGCCTCGCGATCACGCATGTCACGGGCAACCTGGCCGATGAACAGGATCATGGGTATCGAATCCTGACGGGCAATGTGCAGGCCGGCGGAGGCGTTTGTGGCGCCCGGACCGCGCGTCACCATGCAGATGCCGGGTTCGCCGGAGAGCCTTCCCCAGCAATCGGCCATCATCGCAGCGCCACCTTCCTGACGGCAGACCACTGCTTCGATGCCGCTGTCGTAAAGCGCGTCGAGGACCGCGAGATAGCTTTCACCCGGAACGCAGGAGATGCGCTTGACGCCATTGGCCTGCAGGGCATCAACGATCAGTTGGCCACCGGTCTTCTTCATGTCGACTTCTTTCCTTCAAGCTCGGCCAGTTCGGCCAGAATGTCGTCTCTATTTTCATCAATTCGCGGGCTGGGGCGATTATAGGCCAGTGGTGTCTTCGACAGTACAATCGGGGTGCGCACGCTTGGAATGCTGTTGCCGCAGTCGTCGTCAAGATCGATACGCAAGCCGCGATCGACGATCTGGGGATCGGAGAACATTTCCGCGATCGAGTTGATCGGACCGGCTGGGACCGCGTTGGCCTCGCAGGCGGTCAGCAGGTCCTGCTTGTGCCACTTCACGGTTTCGCCCGTGACGATCTCCCTCAGTTCGGGCTTATGGGCGACGCGTGCCTTGTTGGTGGCGAAGCGTTCGTCATCCGCCAGTGCCTCAATGCCCAAAATGGTGCAAAGGCGGCGGAACTGGCCATCATTGCCAACGGCAAGGATCAGGTGGCCATCGGCTGTGGGGATCACCTCATACGGAGCGATATTGGGGTGGGCATTGCCAAGGCGGGACGGTGCCTTGCCGGAGACGAGATAGTTGAGGTTCTGGTTGGCCAGCACGCCGGACATGACATCCAGCAGTGCCATGTCGACCTGCTGACCCTCGCCGGTTTTCAGCGCATGGATGAGGGCTGCCTGGATGGCTGTTGCGGCATAGATACCTGTGAAGATGTCGGCGATGGCAACGCCTGCCTTCATGGGTTCTCCATCGGGTGTGCCGGTAATCGACATGAAGCCGGACATGCCCTGAACGATGTAGTCATAACCGGCAAAGCCGGCATAGGGGCCTGTCAGTCCGAAGCCCGTTATGGAGCAATAGACAAGCTTCGGATTGATGTCCTTCAGGCTGTCATAGTCGAGACCGTATTTCTTCAAGCCGCCGACCTTGAAGTTCTCGATGACGACATCGGCGCTGGCGATCAGACGGCGGACGATATCCTGACCGTCGTCCGTTCGAAAATCAACGGCGATGGAGCGCTTGTTGCGGTTGGCCGAGTGATAATAGGCGGCAGAGAGGTTTTCTCCGTCCTTGCCTTCTATGAAGGGTGGTCCCCAGGCGCGGGTTTCGTCGCCGCTGTCAGGGTTTTCCACCTTGATCACGTCGGCACCCAGATCGGCCAGGATCTGGCCGGCCCATGGCCCTGCCAGGACACGGGCAAGTTCAATGACGCGGATACCGGAAAGGGGGGGCTTGCTTAAGGTCATGTTGCTCTTGCCATCAGGGGGCTATCGATGTTTTGGCGGTGGCCGTCACAGGTTTGGACGCGAAGCGGCGCTCACGCCAGATGATAAAAAGGCCCGAGCCAATGATGATGGCTATGCCGAGCCATGTTGTGGCGTCCGGGAAATCCGAAAACACCAGCCAGCCAAACAGCGTGGCAGAGACAATCTCCATATATTGCAAAGGAGCGATCACGGAGGCCGGTGCTGCGCGATAGGCATAGGTGGCGAGAATACCGGAGATGGCGGCAACGAAGCCGACGCCGATCAGCCAGGTCATGGTGACCAGGTCGGGCATGCTGGGCTTCATTATTGCGATATCAGCGATCTCGCCAATGAACAGAAGTACAGCCGCGATGGGGATACCCCAGGCCGACATCTGAAGCTGCATCGACCAGGGATTTTCCTTGTGCGCCAGGGCGCGGGTCATCAAGGCGAAGATTGCGATACAGAGCGCGGTAATGACGGGCAGCAGGGCGACAAAGCCGACTTCGGCAAAGCTTGGGCGAATGATGAGCATGGCGCCCAGAAATCCCACCGCGCAGGCTAAGTAGCGGCGCCAGCCGACGGTTTCCTTCAGGAATATACTGGCCAGCAGGGTGAGCATGATCGGTTCGACGAAGAAAATCGCGATTGCATCCGCGATCGGCATCACCTTCAGCGTGCTGACAAAGCAGATCATCGACACGGCAATGATGGCGGCGCGAATGGCATGAAAGCCGCTGAGCCGCCAGGAAAACCCGCGCCAAAGCTTCAGACGGAGCACAATCGGCAGCATGAACAGCGCCTGAAACAGGAAGCGGGCAGCGGTGATCATCGTTGCTGACGTGCTGGCGGTCGCCAGCTTGGAGAAAACATCGATGAAGGGTGCCACCAGCATGGCCAGCATCATCAAGCCAAGCCCGCCAACAATCTGGGCATCCGGTGTCGATAGCACGGGGCTGGGCGATGGTGATTTCATACCCCACCTATAGCCGTTTGAGAGAGGCTGTTCACATGAAGAAAAATCATGGCTTCATTCCGATTGGGTCTTGATCGCGTCGCCCGTGATATTGGCTGACGCACACCATTCGGCGAAGTCCGCCATGGCGATGTCCCGGCCCAATTCGTTCAGCGTTTCGTGGCGCATATCGTCGTAGATCCGCAAGGTGACGTTCGAGAAGTCTTTTTCCGTCAGGCGGCGTGCCATCCAGGCGACATCTTGTCCGCATCGCGTGGCCGGATCCTGTCCGCCACCGACCAGATGGATCGGCAGGTCCGCGCTCAGACGCGACAGGGCGCCCGGACGCAGCGGTGCCTTGGAGAATTCAATCACATCCGCCCACATACTGACGCTCGGCTCAAATCCACATAGCGGATCGGCGATGAATGCCCGCACGACTTCGTCATCATGCGACAGCCAGTCGGACAGGGTCTTGCGACCTTGGATGCTTTTGCCCCAGGCATCGAATGTTGCCTTTGCCATGATGAGGCTCGGAACGTCCGACCCCTTCAGCATGCGTTCGATCTTGAGGACGACTTTGGCGACATAGCCCGACAGGCCCGTATTGAAATTCGAATTCCAGATGGCCAGCGCCTGAAAGGCATCGGGCCTGGCAATTGCTGCATTCAGCGCAATCAGACCGCCCATGGAATGACCGAAGAGGATGACGGGCAGACCGGGATAAGTTTCAACCGCGTGATCGCGCATGGCCACAATATCGTCAATGACCTTGGCTGCCCCATGGCTCTTGGCAAAAATGCCTGGATCTGCGTCATTTGCCGTCGTCTCGCCATGGCCGCGGTGGTCATGGACAAAGACGTGACAGCCGCGCGCGGCCATGAATTCAGCAAAGGGCAGATAGCGCCGGGAATGTTCGGCGAGGCCGTGACTTACGACGAGGACGGCATAAGGGGCGCTCACCGCCTCCACTTGATGAAAAGCGAGACGGGCGCCGCTTGGCGCGTCGAGAAATTTGGGCGCGCTGGACATGTTTGACCTCCCTCAGTGACGACCTTTTTGTCGGTAGTCGTTTCGGCGCACAGTGGCGGCTTTTTGCGACTGCGTTAAGTGCCGATGAAGACTTGTCGGCTGATTTTTGCCGTGAGGAGGGATGGTTCTGGCGGTTCGACCGAAATTTACAACGATGTCGGAGATGTTGTTCGATCTACGCGCTGCCTTTCCGAGGCTGCCGTCATTCCCGTGGCACCTCCAACAGAAGTTGAGAAGCAATTGGCTCCACCGCAAATCACTCATTGGACATTGCCCCGGACAAGGCTTTCCCTTACATAGCGGGCAAATCCACACGCATTCGCGGAGCAATTATTCGATGGCACGTCAGTTCATCTATCATATGTCCGGGCTGAACAAGTCCTATGGCGCCAAGAAGATCCTTGAGAACGTCAACCTGTCTTTCTACCCGGATGCCAAGATCGGTATCCTCGGTCCGAACGGTGCCGGTAAGTCGACGGTGCTGCGCATCATCGCCGGCCAGGACAAGGAGTTCACAGGCGAAGCCTGGCTCGCCGAAGGTGCAACGGTCGGCTATCTCGAGCAGGAGCCGCATCTGGACGAGAGCAAGAATGCTTTCGAGAACGTGATGGTCGGAGTTGCTGCCAAGACCGCAATCGTCGAGCGCTATAATGAACTGATGATGAACTATTCCGACGAGACCGCCGATGAAGGCGCGCAGCTCCAGGATATCATCGACAGTCAGAACCTGTGGGATCTTGAGCAGCAGGTCGAAATGGCCATGGAAGCGCTGCGCTGCCCGCCGAAGGATTCCGACGTTTCGTTGCTGTCCGGTGGTGAGCGTCGTCGTATCGCGCTCTGCCGCCTGCTGCTGTCGCAGCCGGATCTGCTTCTGCTCGACGAACCGACCAACCATCTCGACGCCGAAACCATCGCCTGGCTTGAAAAACATCTGCGCGACTATCCGGGCGCCGTGATGATGATTACCCATGACCGCTACTTCCTCGACAATGTGACGGGCTGGATTCTGGAGCTCGACCGTGGTCGCGGCATTCCCTACGAAGGCAATTACTCTGCCTATCTGCAGGCGAAGGCCAAGCGTATGCAGCAGGAGCAGCGCGAAGAAGCCGGTCGGCAGAAATCGCTGTCGCGCGAGCAGGAATGGATTGCTTCCAGCCCCAAGGCACGTCAGGCCAAGTCCAAGGCCCGTATCAAGGCTTATGAACAGCTGGTGGATGCGGCCGAAGGCATTCGGCCCGGCGACGCACAGATCATCATCCCGGTCTCGGAGCGCCTTGGTCAGGTTGTCATCGAACTTGACGGCATTACCAAGGGCTTCGAAGGGCGCACACTGATCAACGACCTGTCGATCAAGCTGCCGCCGGGCGGCATTGTCGGCATCATCGGTCCGAACGGCGCGGGCAAGTCGACGCTGTTCAAGATGATCACCGGGCAGGAAACGCCGGATTCGGGTTCGATCCGTATCGGCGAGACCGTACAGCTCAGCTATGTGGACCAGAGCCGCGATGCGCTGGCCGGTGACAAGACCGTCTGGGAAGAAATTTCCGGTGGCGCAGAAATCGTCAAGCTCGGCAAGTTCGAGATGAACTCCCGCGCCTATTGCGGAGCGTTCAACTTCAAGGGTGGCGATCAGCAGCAGAAGGTCGCGAACCTGTCCGGTGGTCAGCGCAACCGCGTGCATCTGGCCAAGATGCTGAAGGCCGGCGGCAACGTGCTGCTGCTCGACGAGCCGACCAACGACCTCGATACCGAAACGCTGGGTGCGCTGGAAACGGCGCTGGAAAACTTCGCGGGCTGCGCCATCATCATCAGCCATGACCGCATGTTCCTCGACCGTCTGGCAACCCATATCCTGGCCTTTGAAGGCGACGGCCATGTGGAATGGTTCGAAGGCAATTTCGAGGATTACGAAGAGGACAAGGTTCGCCGCCTGGGCGCCGACGCGCTCAATCCAGGCAGCCAGTCCTACAAGCGCCTGACGCGATAAAGCAAATTCATAGTCGATGAATTCCAAAGCCCCGGGTGACCGGGGCTTTTTACGTCGTTACATTGCCGCGAACGGCGGGATGCGGGGGAGATGACGCACCGCTGCGAAGCGGCGTTTATCAATCGCGCTTGCGTCGCAAACAAAAACGATATAAAGATATGTTTATATCTTGATTGCGTCTGGTGGCTATTGTGAACTTCGGTATTGATAAACTGGTCGAATTGCTGAAAGCGGTCGGGGAACCGACGCGATTTCGTCTGCTCATGCTGCTTTCTGCGGGTGATCTGACGGTCACGGATCTTACAGAAATTCTGGGGCAATCCCAGCCGCGTATTTCACGACACTTGAAACTGTTGGGTGAGGCGGGTCTGATCGAGCGATATCAGGAAGGTGCCTGGGCCTATTTCCGACTGACGCAGGACGGAGATGCGGCAGCACTCATCCAGACCTTGCTGGCGAGCACCAAGTCCGATGATGCCGTTCTCAACCGTGACGGCGAACGGCTGGCGGCGGTCAAACGGAACCGCGCCGAAAGGGCACAATCCTATTTCAGCCGCAACGCATCCGAGTGGGATGAATTGCGCAGGCTTCACGTCGATGACGACCTTGTCGAATCGGCTCTGTTGAAGCTGGTTGGTGGCGAAGGTGCCGACAGCATGCTGGATCTTGGCACCGGTACCGGTCGTATTCTGCAGCTCTTATCTGACACATATCGGCGTGGCGTCGGCATCGATGCCAGCCGCGACATGCTGTCTGTGGCGCGCGCCAATCTCGACAAGGCGGGGGTCTTGAAAGCCTCCGTTCGTCAGGGCGATATTCTGAATCTGCCACTCGATGGCAACGAGTTCGATCTGGTCGTTATCCATCAGGTGCTTCACTTTCTCGTTCATCCAGAGCTCGCTCTGAACGAGGCTGCACGTATGCTCAAGCCCGGCGGAAGACTGGTCGTTATCGATCTGGCGCCTCACAGCCTCGACTATCTGCGGGAAGAACATGCCCACGAACGCCTCGGCTTTTCGCATTCGATGATGAGCGAATGGCTGTCGCGTGCGAACTTCTCTGTTGAAAAGATTGTCGATGTGGAGCCACGCGAGCCCAGCGCCAAGGCGCTGACTGTGACGATGTGGCTTGCCCGGCATGAAGCCGCCGTCGTGGACCTGAATGCGAAATTACCCAGACTTGTAGGGAGCAACTGATCAATGGCACTTATCGAGCACGGACCGCTGCGCGGACGCGATATCAAGCTCTCCTTTGAATTCTTTCCGCCGAAATCCCCGGATATGGAGGGCCAGCTCTGGTCCTGCATCGAAGAACTTGCCAGCTGGAATCCAGAGTTTGTGTCTGTGACCTATGGTGCAGGCGGGACGACGCGCGAACCGACCTTGGCGACGGTGAAGCGATTGATTTCGGATACACGTCTTCCAACGGCGGCGCATCTTACATGCGTGGGCGCAAGCCGGGACGAGGTGCGTCGGGTCGTAGACGAGTTCAAGGCCGTCGGTGTGCGCCATTTCGTGGCCTTGCGGGGCGACCCTCAAGATGGTGTTGGCGCTGCCTACACGCCGCATCCCGAGGGATTTACCAATGCCGCCGATCTTGCGCTCGGTTTGCGCGAGATGGGAGATTTTGAGGTGTCGGTCTCGGCCTATCCGGAAAAGCATCCGGAAAGTGCCGATATCCAGGCGGATATCGAGATGCTCAAGCGCAAGGTCGACAATGGTGCGACGCGCGCGCTAACCCAGTTCTTCTTCGATAACATGGCCTTCGTGCGTTATCTTGAAAAGGTGAGGGCCGCCGGTATCACGATCCCCATCGTTCCGGGTATCATGCCGATCCTGAACCTTGCGCAGCTGAAGCGCTTTGCCGGTGCCTGTGGCGCGACTGTGCCTTCCGTGCTCGACGCGCGATTTGCCGGACTGGAGGATGATCCTCGCAAAAGGGCGGAAGTGGCCGCTGAAATTGCGTCCGAGCAGATCATCGATCTGGCCCAAAAAGGGGTGGACGAGTTCCACATCTATACGATGAATCGGTCGCCACTGGTTAACGCGACGCTCGAAAAAATCGGTCTTCGCCGAGATGCAGAACGGATGGCTGGAGCAGCCTGAGCCTCTTTTGTTTTTGAAGCCCGTCTATCTGCAAAGCGCCACGATCACGCGGCGCTTTGCCGTTTCTGGATTAGGGGCGCATTGGAATCAATGCGCTATAGGTGGGGTTTTGCGGCCCTGATCTCCCAGGCCTAAAGGACGATTTTTGCGTCCGTTTCTGCTATTTTTTTGTTTTTCTTAGATAAACAGCATCACTGTTACGAACACAAACGCTGCACTGACGATCAGGACATTTAGAGAACGAGTTAGTCCCATGTCTGCCTCCTTAGCGTTGACGTGGTGATACTATGTCCGTTTTGTGTCGATTGAAAAGTAAATTTTATGCTGCATTGCGGCAACACTCGGTGGATAACTTTCTGCGTTAGATAGCAAGCAATTGAAATTCCATGGATATGCTGAGATCCGGCCGCGCTGATTTAAATTAACAATTCTTACCGTCGGGTAACCAATGCGGCAGCGCATGTTCCAATGTGCAACAAATGCGTGCCGGAACTCGATTTGCCAGCAGGCAACAGAAGTGCGAAAAATTGGACATGACTCACACGCAAGGGAGATCCTGCGCTGGAAACCGTCACTGAAACCATTTCCCATTCAACCGGTCATACGGCCGATCTCGTTGCCATTGCCGGCGTTATTGCCGTCGCGACTGTGCTGGGATTGATGTTCCTGTGGCTACGTCAGCCACCGCTGGTCGGTTTTATCGTGGCTGGGGTGGCCCTGGGGCCGACCGGTGCCGGTTTTATCGCCAATTCCGACAATGTGGCGCTTCTGGCCGAGATGGGCGTCGTCATGCTGCTATTCTTCATCGGCATGGAATTGTCGGTGCGCGCCTTCATCCTGACGCTGAGGCAGGCCTTGATCGTCATGGGTGGGCAGTTGCTGGCAGCCCTTCTGCTGGGCTTCGGAATCGCACAGATTACCGGAGCGTCGCATTCCGAAGCGATCATTCTGGGCTTCATCATCGGCATTTCCTCGACGGTGGTGGCAATGAAAATGCTGGAGGAGATGGGGGTCTTGCGCGGAGAGGCGGGGCGGGTGGCCGTCGCCGTGCTGATTGCCCAGGACATTGCCGTTGTGCCGATGCTTATTTTTGCCTCCAGCCTTGGCGGCGAAACTGTGGATTACGCCCTGATTGCCAAGAAGATGGTGGTGGCGCTCGGCTTGCTGGGCGGGTTGCTGTGGTGGTTCGGCGGCCACCGGAAACTGAAAATCCCGTTTGCAGAACGCGTCGAAGACAAGATCGAGATCCTCGCTCTGGGGTCTCTTGCTGTATGCTTCACGGCCGCGTCCGTTTCCGGTGTCGCCGGACTTTCTCCCGCCTACGGTGCCTTTCTGGCCGGATTGCTCGTCGGAAACTCGACCTTGCGCAGCCGCGTCATTCCGGTGATCGAGCCGATCCAGAGCGTATTGCTTGTGGTGTTCTTCTTGTCGATCGGTCTGTTGATCGATCTCAACTTTATCTGGGAGCATTTGTGGACAGTGCTGTTCGTCTCGCTGTTCGTGATCGCGGCCAAGACTTCGCTCAACATTTTCCTATTGCGCAAAACGGGGGCCAGTCCACAGACGGCACTGATTGCCGGTCTTTCGATGGCACAGATCGGCGAGTTCTCGTTCGTGCTGTCGGCCGCCGGTTTTTCGAGCGGTGCGCTGGGCTATGATCTGTTCCGCCTGTCCATTGCGGTTACCGCCGTATCGCTGTTGCTGTCGCCCCTTTGGGGAAGCGTTTTGCACCGGCTCGAAGGCTATGCCAGCGAGGGCCTGCAGAATTATCGACAAGCGCTGGCCAAGGCCTATGCCCATGAGCTGTATGAGGTGCATCGCGGTCGCGAAGCCCTGGTGCTTGCGCGTTACTGGGCGAAGGTGCGCTATCGCGCGATCCGGTTGACGATCTATCACCGCCGCCATGAGCGGGATCGTCGCAAGAGCTGACATGAAAAGGCGGCTTTGAGAGCCGCCTTTTTTGCAGAAATGCCGATGGTCTGTTTCAGAGCGCGTTCAGCAATGCGGGGGTCGGCCAGCCGTCAGCGGCCATGCCGCGCTTGGCCTGTTCCTTTTGTACCGCAAAGCGCGTGCCGGAACCCCAGATGCCGTCGATCTTGCCGACATCGTAGCCCATGGACTGTAGCTTGGTCTGGAGCGCCTTCATCTGATCGTTGCTGAGGCCCGGATCAGGATTGCCCTTCAGATAGGGTTCTGCGCCGGACAGGCGCGTGGCGAAATAGGCTGCCGACGTGGTGTAGATGAAGGACTGGTTCCATTCGAGATAGATGTTGAAGTTCGGATAGGCCATGAAGGCAGGACCGTGGCGACCCTGTGGCAACAGCAGTTCACCTTCAAGATTGCCGAACTGGGTGTTTCCGTCGCGCGGCTTGACGCCCAGGGCAAACCAGTCGGCGGCCTTCATGCCGCTGTCGAAGCCTGTCTTCTCCCACGGCAGGTTCTCGGGCACCGTTACTTCCTGGAACCAGGGCTGGCCCGCCTGATAGCCGAGATGCTGAATGAACTTGGCGGCGGTCATGATGGCGTCGGGAGAGCTGGATTTCAGGCTCACATGGCCATCGCCATCGCCATCCACGCCAAATGCCACGATGTCCTTCGGCAGCATCTGTACCTGACCGATTTCGCCGGCCCATGCGCCGGTATTGGTGGCTGGATCGACATCCCCATGCTCGACCATGGTGATCAGGGCCATCAATTGCGGACGGAACAGTTCGGGGCGGCGGCAGTCATGGGCAAGCGTTACAAGCGCGTTGCGGGTGTTGAAATCGCCCTGGACCGCCCCAAAATCGGTCTCCATGGCCCAGAAGGCGGTGATGACACCGGGCGCGACACCGTATTCGCGCTCTGCACGGTCAAAGACGCTCGCATATTCCTTCATCTTCTGGCGGCCGATATTCAGCCGTGCCTGGCTGACGGTGCGCTGGGAAAATTCGAGGAAGGTCTGCTTGAAGACACCCTGAGCGCGGTCGCGCGACAGGACCTTCTGGTCGATCTTCGCACCGGCAAGCGCCTTGTCGGCTGCGGCCGGAGAGGCACCGTTGGCGACAGCCTCGGCCTTTACGCCGGCCAGGAACGAGCCGAGATCACCGCCACATTGTTGGGCGGCAGCGGGGCCGGCCACGCAGGTGGTGACTGCAAGAGCGAGGGCGAGGCGAGAACGTGCGCGCATCGTTTGATCCTTCCGTGGGTCATATTGTCTATCGTTTTCGGTAGTCTACCGGAGGCTGCGCATATTCCAAAGGAACAAGGCGGAAGCATGGTGAGGCCAAGGCATCAGCCTTTGGTGACGGCTTCAACCCAGTTTTTCCAGTTTCGCTCGTTGCCGGCGAAGACGTTGATATCGGTATCGCCGCGGATGCCGGGGATGACGCCGGTGGAGGTGTATTGCCAGAAGGCCCATCGACGATCGGGATAGATTTCTTCCGGGTGCTGGGCGACGGCGCGAACCCAGAAGTGATAGTTCTTGAAATAACCGTCAAGGTTGTCGCGGTGGAAATCGACAGAGGTGTAGATGATCGGTCGCAGACCGTAATAGGCCTCGATACGGTCCATGAAGCGCTTCATCTCTGCGCGCACGGTAAAGGCGCTCGGGCGGTATTTGCAGGTCTTCGACGTGTGGTTCCACTCCACGTCAAGCACCGGCGGCAACTGCATGGCGTCCTTCGGCACATTCTGGATGAACCAATCTGCCTGTTCGTCTGCCGTCGAGCAGAAATAGTAGAAGTGATAGGGGGCATGGGCAACGCGCGCGGCACGGGCCTGCCGCCAATACTGGTCGAAGCGCGGATCGACCATGTCTTTGCCTTCGGTCGCCTTGATGAAGGCGAAGGCGACGCCCGAGCGACGCACGGTGGTCCAGTCGATATCGCCGTTCCACTTCGAAACGTCGATGCCGTGAACCTGATGACGATAAGGGGTCTTCTTGCCGAAATCCTGCGGATCCTTGTCGCCGAAGCGGGTCTTGATCGACGCGGTTTCCATGAGGTCGTAGCTTGCCGAGGTGCAGCCGCCAAGAAGCAGTGCAAAAGAGAGTACCGCCGGTAAGAGCCAACGCATGGGAGATCCGTTATCCGTGTTTGATCAAGACCCCTGATGCGGCGCACTTACGCAATACTCAGGAGCGCGTATCGCCATCTGAGGCCATCATGGTAAAAATTCAGTTAGGATCAACTCAAATATGTAATCAGGTTCGAATAATCGCATGCCAGGCATAGCCGCGGCCGATGCTTTCGAACTCCAGGGTGGCATTGCGTGCATGCGCCTGGGCTGCCAATTCGTCCCGTAGATCCGGCCGTGGCGTGACATGAAAGCGGTTGAGCCATGCCTTGAGCACAGTGTGGAAACCGCGGGGAAGGCCTTCCTGCTGGCCGAAGTCGACAATGTGGAGCGAGCCGCCGGGAGACAGGGCCGACAGGGCGGCACCGATGGCCTTTTTCCAGTCGGGTATCATCGACAGGGCGTAGGAGATCAAAATTCGCTCGAAGTCGTCTTCGCCAAATTCTGACGGTGCGAAGCCTGTGGCATCTGCGACCTTGAAGATTGGCGACTGCCGCTTGTTGCGAAAGCTTGCCTTTGCCGAGGTGAGCATTTCCGCGGAAATGTCCAGGCCATAGAGCCTTGCTTCGGGATAGGCCTTGTGGGCCATCAGCAGATTGCGCCCCGTGCCGCAGGCGACTTCCAGCAATCGGCCGTCGTCTGGAACATCGAGACGCCTGATCGCGCGGTCGCGCCCGAACAGGTAATATTTGCGGGTCAGATCGTAGATGTGGCGCTGATAGCGGTACATTTGGTCCATGCGCTCGGCATGGCCGGATGTCTCAATTGCCGCGCCGTTGTCCGCCGGCATCAGGATGCTTTCTCGTAGATATGAAAGCCACCATAGATCGCGGATCGATCCTTGGCATTCAGCGCCCTGGACATGCCTTCGAGATAGGTCCACTGCGCGGCTATGGAATTTGGCAGGCGGCCTTCGATGATGCTTTTTTCGGCAGCCGTGCGGAAGATCACGCGGGCAGCGGGTGCCGACGTTCTGCTGATCTCGCTCCAAAGTTGACCGATCTGTCCATCATTCATCCAGTCCTGCGCATCCAGCAGCACGTAGCGATCAACCGAGGCGGATGGTTTTTCGGCCAGCAGTTCGGTGAAGCTTGCATGATGCACGCTGACACGCTCGGCATTGCGGCGGATCGACTGATAGTGTTCGCGCTGCAGATAAGTCGGCAACAGGCCCTCATCGGCATAGGGATAGCGGCGCACGAAGGCTTGCCAGGCAAAATAATTGTCCTTCAACGGAAAATGACAGGCGAGCTTTTCCAGGCGGTGCTTGAGCACCGGCGCAATGGTCCCGTTATCGGCAAGGCTCGCGAGTTCGTCATATTGGCGCGGCGGAATGCCAAGGCCAAACAGCGAACTCTTGCGCTCCGTCATCCAGCGGATCATCGGCTTGTCGAACAGCGGTGCGACACGGTCCTCGAAGAACTGACGCTGTTCGCGCAAGGTGCGGGTCCTGGCGAATTCTTCCAGCCGAACACCATGCAGCCGGGCGATCAGGTGGCCGACCGCGATGAAGCGGCCAAGCAGCCCCGTGCGATAGAAATTGCCGTTGAAGACGCTGATGCGGCGACGTCCGGTCAGGCTTCTTTTGTTCCAATAGGCACGCGTATCCGCATCGAGATTGGGGGCGATATAGCGGTCGAAACTGCGGCTGTTGGAGCGGATACGTTCACGGCCGAAATGAGCGACCAGCGTCTTATAGTCCGGAAGGTGCTGGAAGGCGGCAAGCTTCAACCTGTTGAGCGCGATATGGTTGGGATTGAGGTCGACGACATCGATCTTGGCGGGGCTGCGCGAGAGGTAGGCCAGCATGTTGCAGCCGCCGGAGCCGATGGTGACGACGCGATGGCCGGCTGCCAGTTCCATGGCCTCCATGTCGACATCGGGATCCTCCCAGATCTGTGGATAGACGAGACCGGAAAACAGCAGCCCGAAAAGGCGTTCAGACAGCCCATCCCTGCTAAGCGCCTTATGCTGGAGAAGTGCGGTCTTGAGTTTGCGGTTCCCGCGGAAACCGGCCTCCGGTGCAAGCTCGGTCATCTGATGCAGCCATCCGTTTCGGTTCCAAGCCGTTTAAACGCGACGTGCTACAGTTTCATGACGCGGGTTGTGGGAAACGCCTTGAAAACCGGTCGAATGCTTCAGTTTGAACGCGATGCAGTGGATGCCAAATTAACGGAATACGTGCAGCATGCCGCGGCGCTTGGCGTCGTAATAGTAGCCGCGGGCATAGAGTCTGACGGCATTGTCCGAGCTCTTGTCGGCGACAAGCCAGGCACCGCGCAGATATTTGATGGCGTATTTGAGATTGTTTTCCGCATCGAACAGACCATTGGCGGGGCCCCGATAGCCCATCGATTTGGCCGTCGCATATTTGATCTGCATCAGGCCGTAATGGCCATTGTTGAAGGCTGCCGGATTGTACCGGCTTTCGCGGTGAACGACACGGTGCACCAGCGCTTCCGGAATCTCGTAGACCGCTGCATATTTGCGGATCAGGCTGTTGATGACGGTTGGACCCGTGGTCGCCGGGGCGGCCTGTAAGTCCGGTGCAGTCGCAGGCGGTGTGACGTCGAACTGGCTGTCGAGCGCTGCACCGGCATTGGCAGCCGATGGCGCGGCATAGGCAAGGGCGTCGCCGGGCTTTGGCGTTGGCACGATGGTCTGGACGGACGTGACTTCCTGCGGCAACTCGGTGTCAGTTGACGCATCGGCAAGTGTGGTCAGTGTATCGGGATTGTCCGAGGCGGGCATTGCCGGTGTCTGCAACGCGTCGTTCTGCTTGGCGTCCATGACGGCGACGGCATCGCCCACTGTCGGAGCGTCGGCCGGGTTCTGCAACGCGGCTTCACGCGATGTCGGCACGGGGGCATGTGAATTCGATCCGGGAACGAGGGGGCCCGGTTCTGCCGGTTGCTGCATGGCAAGCGACGTGCCGGCTGACGGGTTGGATTTAAGCTCCTGGCGAGCCGCACTTTCCAGTCCGCTGGTACAGCCCGCAAGGCCTATCAGCGTTGTCGCTGATGCCAAAATTCCGATGCTGCGAAAATTGCGCGCAATCATGCCTGATCCCATGTTCCCCAATCGCATGCACCCTCACAAACGAGTCAGTGCAAGCTCCATAATTCGGGTTTCCACGAACTCGCGGCCAAATTGCGGCACCGAGGTGGCAGTCATGCCCGATCAACAGCTTTGCTATGCGTGTGTGACTGCAATCACGCAGCGATCTTGCGATACCCTGCCGTTACTGCGCCGGCTGCAATCAGCAACGTGCCGCCGGTGCGGTTAACAGCGCGCTGCACGGTGTGCTTGCGGATAAAGACGCGGGCCTTGTCGGCAATCAGCGCATAGACGAGTGCATTGATGGCAGCGAGCGTGACGAAGGTCGCCTCAAGCACGATCATTTGCGGCAGAAACGGCTGCGTGGCATCGATGAATTGCGGAACGAAGGCCACGAAGAAAACGATGCTTTTCGGGTTGAGTGCCGTCACCGCAAAGGCATGCAACACGATGCGCAGCGGGCTTTGTTCGCGTAGATTATCGTTGTCGGCAAGCGGGCCATCGCCAACCGGCGCCCGCCACAGGCGGATGCCGAGATAGACGAGATAAGCACCGCCGATCCAACGCAGGACCGTATAGGCCTCCGCAGAGGTGGCCAAAATTGCGCCGAGACCGAGGATCGAGGCTGTCATGGCGACGAAATCGCCCAAAGACACACCGGTCACCGTCGCCAATGCCGTTTTTCGACCATGGCCGAGCGCATAGGATACCACGAGCAGAATCGTGGGTCCGGGTATCGCCAGAAGCACCGCAGATGCGGCGGCGAATGCCAACCAATGTTCAAACGACATGATTCAATCCTCCTGATTGAGACCAAGCCACCGAAACGGGATGCCGTCAATTGGCTGGTTTAAATTTCTGCCCCATGTGATGCATAACGGTCTTGAACCATGGCGTTTCCAAGTCAAAGGCTTTGCCGCCCTTGATACGCGGAAATTCGATGGTGCGCAGTTGGCCGTTTCGATCCTCATCATGACCGGTTACGCCTGACACGCCGTTGAGGCCGCTTTCGACTGCCAGATCGACCATTCCCTGGATCAGGCGCAGATCATCATAATTGGCTGGTGCGGAACGTGCGTAGTAGCCGGACTTTTGGACAATCGAACGTTCAGCCTTCAAAAGCTTGGCGAAGTGCTGCTGGAACCACTGGCCGACATTGATGGTGTCGATCTTCACATGCCCAAATGCGTCGCGCTTGATTTCGGCACCGGCTGCTTCGCGGTCGGCAACGATTTCATGGAGGCAGGCACCCTCGGAGACGAACAGCGTGACGAAGCCGGTTCTGTCCATGATTTCCAGAAGGCGCGCGCCTTCGGCTTCCATGTCGAAATGGGTTTCAGGCAGATAGAGCCCATCGATATTCTTGAGCTCCGTGTTCATCATGAAGCCTTCGATATATTCGTTGTTCTTGGTGCGCTCGATATAGGCGCGCGCGGTGGCCGCGGTCAGCCAGCCGCAGTGGCGGCCCATCACTTCGTGGATAACGAGTGTGCGTGGGGCGGCACTTTGTTCATTGGACACGTGGTCGAAGAAGCGGGCGCCGACTTCGGCTGCCGTCCAGGCACCCAGCGACTGCTTGATCGGAACAACATCGTTGTCGACCGTTTTGGGCAGGCCGACGACCGTCAGGTCATAGCCATTGGCGCCAAGATAGGCGGCCAGGTCGGCAGCCGTTGTGTTGGTGTCGTCGCCGCCAATGGTGTGGAGGATCGTGACGCCTTCATCGGCAAGCCGTTCAGCGGCCACTCTCAGAGGATTTTCGCCTTCCTTGATCAGGCCATTCTTCACGCAGTCGGCGGCATTTGTCAGCTTGACGCGGCTATTGCCGATCGGCGAACCGCCATAGCGGTGCAGCAGATGGGCTTTTTCTCGCATGTCGCGGGTGATATCGATCTTGTAGTCCATCAGCAGACCGCGATAGCCGGATTTATAGGCCACAATGTCGGTGTCGGGGGCGATATCGGTATAGCGCTCGATCAGTCCGCCAACAGCAGACGAGAGGCACGGGGCGAGGCCGCCAGCGGTGAGCATTGCAACTTTTTGTTTGGGCACACGATCCTCCTGAGGCTTACGCACACTGAATGTCCATCTGTGAACGGACCATGGATGCGACAGGTGACGGGAGCGTGTAAAGTGAATTTACGAAGAAATTCGGGCATTTCGCCGCTATCGACAGGCGATTGCAAAACTCGCGCGAATATAATCGTTTCAAAGGCTGGGTGCTCGCGTATAGGTGGTGGCGCTTATGCGCATTGATCCAGCTGCAAACGGTAACATGGCAAAATGCCGGGCTGACTGCGATATCGGGGACGGACGATCTGTCGCGCAGCAGAGGCTTTGATCCGACGTCGATGGAGATGATCGATTTCGCGCCGCTTTCCCGGATTTCACCCTGTCCATTAGGAATGCATCAACTTTATGCAAGGGAAGGTGAATAAAGTTTAATGTCGAAGGGGCTGCTCTCGCTTGCTTTTTCGGCGATTATTTGGTCAAGCTTCGACATGATATTTGATTTCTTTTGCGAACAAGCATCTTCGATCTGGGAGCGACTGCTGGGTGCGGTCGCCGACGCTGCTGGCAATGTGCTTGGCGGTCTGGTCGAAGCTGTTCGCACCGCATTCGAGGGTGACCCCGAGACGCGCCGCCGTGTTTCCTTCTCTGTCGCGATCATCGCGCTGTCGGCCAAGATGGCCAAAGCCGATGGTGTGGTGACGACCGCCGAGGTCGATGCCTTTCGCAGCATTTTCGATTTCCCACCGGAAGAAGCCAAGAATGTTGCGCGCCTCTATAATCTGGCGCGGCAGGATGTGGCTGGTTACGAGTCCTATGCTGAACGTCTGGCGGCGATGTGCCGAACCTGCGAACTGCATTGCCCTGTTCTGGAAGACATTATCGACGGTCTTTTCCATATCGCCAAGGCAGATGGGCTCGTCCATGAAAGCGAAATGGCCTTTCTGGGCCGTATCGCCGAGATCTTCGGTTTAAGCGAGCAGCGTTTCGAAGAGATCACCCGTCGCCATCTGCATCTGGAGGGCGATCCCTATGGCGTTCTCGGCGTTTCGCCCGAGGATGATTTTGCCACGATCCGTCAGCGCTACCGGGCTCTCGCGTCCGAGCACCATCCTGACCGGCTTCATGCGCGTGGCGTGCCGTCGGAGTTTCATGCGCTGGCGCATCAGCGTATGGCGTCCTTCAATGCGGCCTATGAAGCGATCGAGAAAGAACGCCGCGCCGCATGACGCTGTTTGATGCCGACTATCCCGGCGCAATAATCCTGCCATCTCCCAATCATGGTGAACGTGTCGGTGTGTCGACGCCGGATATGATTATCCTGCATTATACCGGTATGCCGACGGAGGAGGGGGCTCTCTCCTGGCTTGCCGCCGAGGAGAGTCAGGTTTCCTGTCACTATTTCGTTCATGGCGACGGTCGCATCGTGCAGATGGTGCCGGAGAGCCGCCGCGCCTGGCATGCGGGCAAAAGCTGTTGGGATGGCGAAACCGACATCAATTCCCGTTCGATCGGAATCGAGATCGCCAATGGCGGTCATCCCTCTGGCTTGCCTGATTTTCCATCGGCGCAGATCGATGCCGTCGTCGAATTGTGTCAAAAATGTGTCGAGCGCTATGTTATTGCCCCGGAACGTGTGCTAGGACACTCGGATATTGCCCCTGTTCGCAAGGTTGATCCGGGTGAAAATTTCCCCTGGGAAAAACTGCATCGGCAGGGTGTGGGCCACTATGTAGAACCGGTGCAGGTATCCGGCGGTCGGTTCTTCCAGCACGGGGATCAGGGGCAGCCGGTCGAGGCCCTGCAGTCGATGCTGTCTCTCTACGGTTACAATGTTGATATCACCGGCGAATTCTGTGAAAAAACCAAGGGTGTGGTGGAGGCTTTTCAGCGCCATTTCCGACCCTCACTGGTCGATGGAATTGCTGACATGTCGACGATTGAGACGCTTGCTCGACTGCTTCGTTCGCTTCCGCGTTTCGCTTGACAGGCTGCTCAATTGTGGTGCGACAACCTGTCCGGGTAGAGCCGCTGCGGCTGGAAAATGTTGCGTTGCCACAGGAAATCCATATTGCGCCGGTCTAAAGACCCTCGCTGAGCGGCGGGTTGGCGTCCTAAATACCTCATGGCCTCCCGCAGAGATCAACGTTAAGGGCAAGTGACCGATGGCGTTCCCCTGGAACCCCAAACGGATAAGGCGTGCGGAGACATGCCGGGTCTTGCCCTTCGGTTCGGAGACTGAAGGTTTACATGAAAAGACTGGTTATTGCTGCTGCGGCAAGCATCGCTATTGCTATGACTTCTTTTGGCGGCGCGTTTGCCAAAGAGAAGGAAAATCACATCATCAAGCCGTTGTTCCCGCTGTCGGGCAGCGTGGAGAGTGCAAAGGTTGAGAAGGCTCCCTACGGCAAGCTGATCTCGAAATACGCCGCCAAGTACGGTGTGCCTGTGAACCTTGCGCATGCTGTTGTTCGTATCGAAAGCAACTTCAACCCGAAGGCTCGCGGCAGTGCTGGAGAAATCGGCCTGATGCAGATCAAGCCAGCCACGGCTCGCATGATGGGCTACCATGGTGGGGCAAAGGGACTTTATGATCCCGAGACCAATATCCGCTTTGGAATGATGTATCTTGCGGCAGCGCATGAACTTGGCGGTGGTCAAACATGCCAGACCATCCTCAAATACAATGCCGGTCATGGTGCAAAGCGCATGAATCCGGTATCAAAGCGCTATTGCGGGAAGGTGCAGGCGCTTCTGCATTCCTGATCACTGCGGGCCATTTTCAGATATTGGCCAGAACAAGGGCGACCCCATCAGGGTGCGCCCTTTTTTCGTGCTGAGCGACGGCGCTGGACATAGAACTTGCTGGCATGGCGTTTGTTCCCAAGGCTGAGAATTTTTTTATCGGACGTGTGTGTCGTGCTTCCACCGATGATTTCAGGTCTGCTACCTAGGCTTCTGAATGCAAACGGAATCAAGGCTGGTCTTTCATGAGTGAGCGGTTCGAATCGATCGTCATTGGCGCAGGCATGATGGGGGCTGCTGCTGCAAAATATCTGGCGCGCCAGTCACATGGGGTCGCATTGATAGGCCCAGGTGAACCTGCCGATACCGCAGGCCATTCGGGCGTTTTTGCCAGCCACTATGATGAGGCGCGGATCACCCGAACCATCGATGCCAATGAAAACTGGGCCAGGCTCGCCCATCGATCCATTGCCCGTTATGCCGATATCGCCACAGAAAGCGGCATTTCGTTTTACGAGGAAGCGGGTTGCCTGATCGTGGGGCCGGAACCGCACGGGCCCGATTGCTATATCGCCGATGTCAAATCAGCCGCCGAGCGGCTGGCAGTCAAGACGCAGACGCTTGACGACGCACAATTGGGGCCTGAGTTTCCGTACTTCTCCTTTGAGCAAGGTAGTGAGGGTGTATTCGAGCAAGCGAATGCCGGCTACGTCAATCCGCGCCGTCTGGTGAAGGCGCAAGGTGTTCTTGCTCATCAAGCCGGCGCTCGGTTGATCGAGGAAACGGTGGCTTCGGTCCGTGAGCAGGCCACCGGGGTCGAGGTGGCAACCTTTGAGGGGCAGACATATCTGGCAGACAGAGTTTTGGTCGCAGCCGGCGGATTTTCCATTGCAGCCGGCTTGTTGCCGCGACGGCTGGATTTGCAGGTCTTTGCCCGAACCGTCGCCCTATTCGAAATAGCCGAAGCTGAAGCTGGCGACTATGCCGGGATGCCTTCGCTCATCTCCGCGCCGTCCGTTCCAACCGATCACATCTATCTGCTGCCGCCTGTGCGCTACCCGGATGGACGGCTTTATCTGAAGATCGGCGGAGATCCAGACGATCTCGTTTTGCAAGACGAAGCGGCGGTGAGGGCGTGGTTCCACAGCGGCGGACGCGAGAGCACGCGGCTCCACTTGAAGCGAATCGCGGAGGGTCTGGTACCGTCGCTGAAAGGCATTGAGCCGCATATGGCCGCCTGCGTGACCAGCTTCACCCCGAACAACTATCCAGCGATTGGCTATGCGAGTGAACGGATTGCCGTGCTGGCAGGCGGGTGCGGGCAGGCTGCGAAAAGCTCGGATGAAATCGGCCGTCTCGGCGCTGAGATGCTGCTGAGAGGGCATATCGAGGGCAACGACTATAGCGCCGATTTCACTCCGCAATTTCTCTGAGAGAAAGCGGCAGGTCCTTGTCTGGCATATTTTGTTGGCAATCGCAGGCTCAGTCGGTTATGGGAGCGCTGCCAGTCGGCCGGGCAGCCGCGCTTTACCAATGCCGAAAGGCGGTAGGGTGAGGAAAGTCCGGGCTCCACGGAAATACGGTGCCGGATAACGTCCGGCGAGGGTGACCTCAGGGAAAGTGCCACAGAAAGGAAACCGCCCCGCCTGCTTTTTCGCCCCATAGGGACGGCAAAGCTGGCGGGGTAAGGGTGAAAGGGTGGGGTAAGAGCCCACCGCGGACCTGGCGACAGGGACGGCATGGCAAACCCCACCGGGAGCAAGACCGAATAGGGATGACGCGGGCGGCGCAAGCCGCTACAGCCGGTTTCCGGGCAAGTCATCCGGGTGGGTTGCGAGAGGCAGCGTGCAAACGCTGTCCCAGATGAATGGCTGCCACGTTCCGGGCAACCGGAGCCTTACAGAACCCGGCTTACAGGCCGACTGGCAATTTCTCATTCGAACACGGGTACTTAGCAAGCGTCCTAGCAATAGGACGCTTGCAACTCATTGAATTAATTAAATAAAATTATGGATACCTAATATTCTGGGCCTCGGGAAAATAACTCTTCATTAATCTTAATGGCTTATAAAGTTTTGATGCCCCGAACCGCCTTCGATAGGCTCAATCCCATTGACGCCCAAATTGTCCCATGGTATCCCATAAGCACAATACAGACGGGCCTTTCGAGGCTCAATTTCATCAAAGCGGGAGCGGTTGTTCCGGTTCGCATGGCGAGCTGGTGTGTGGATCTTTGCCGCTTTTTTTGGTGTCGAGTTTGACGGGGTCTCTGTTTGGCCCTTCGCCGGTGGGAGCGGCGTCAGTTTCTGATGAACCGCTTCTTGTCCAATGCGACGAACAAGATCGATGCGAAGGGGCGGGTATCCGTTCCGGCGGCCTTTCGTTCTGTGCTCGCGCAGCGCGACATCCAGGAGCTTTACTGTCTTCAGGATTTCGTGTTTCCGGCCATCAGCGTCGGCGGGGCAGATCTGTTCGACCGGTACGAGCGGCAGCTGGCGGCGCTCGATCCGTTTTCGGCGGAGGCAAACGAGTTGTCTCTGCTGGTGCACGGTGGTGGATTGCATATGCGGCTCGATGGCGAGGGCCGCTTGATGGTAACGGATTTTATCCGCGAGTTTACCGGCATCACGACGGAAGTCGTTTTTGTTGGTCGTGCGGATCATTTTCAGCTTTGGCGGCCGGAGACCTTCCTGGAGGCTCAGGCGGCGGCGAGAGAGGGGCGCAGGCTGCGAGGGCTGCAGTCCCGGTAAGCGAGGGAACGGAATGGTGACGAATCTTGGCGGAGATTCATCTGATGCCGATGGCGGACTGGTTCGTCACATTCCGGTCCTTCTTGCTGAAGTGTTGGATGCGCTTTCTATCGATGGCGGCTCAGTCGTTCTCGATGGCACATTCGGTGCTGGCGGCTACACATCCGCGATCATGGATGCTGGCGCTGACGTCATTGCCGTCGACCGCGATCCCAATGCGATCGAGGCTGGCCGTGCGATGGTGGATGCCAGCAATGGCAAGCTTGCTTTGTTTCATTCTCGGTTCTCCAGGCTCGACGAGTTTGCGCCTGAGAGCGGCCTTGACGGGGTCGTTCTCGACATCGGCGTATCTTCCATGCAGATCGATGAGGCAGAGCGCGGGTTTTCCTTCCAGCGCAACGGGCCTCTCGACATGCGCATGTCGTCTAGCGGCGTGACGGCTGCAGATGTGGTCAATCGCGCCAAGGTTGGCGACCTGATCCGCATTTTCGGCTTTCTCGGCGAGGAAAAGAAGTCCGGTCGTATTGCCCGCGCCATCGAAAAGCGCCGCGCCGAACAACCTTTCACGACCACGCGCGATCTCGCAAATCTGATCGAGACCGTGAACCCCCGTAAAATGACTGACAAGATTCATCCGGCAACGCGCGTGTTCCAGGCGTTGCGGGTTTTCGTCAATGATGAACTCGGTGAACTGGCGCGCGCACTCTTTGCGGCTGAACGGGCTTTGAAGCCCGGCGGTCGGCTGGTGGTCGTGACCTTCCATTCACTGGAGGACCGCATCGTCAAAAAGTTCTTCTCCGAGCGCTCGGGCAAGGCGGGCGGTTCGCGGCACATGCCCATGGTCAACGTCGTTCCTGCGACGTTCAATCCAGTCGGAAAGGCCATGGTTTCCGCGAGCGAGGAAGAGGCAAATGCCAATCCGCGCGCGCGTTCGGCCAAGCTGCGCGCAGGTGTGCGCACCGAGGCACCGGCTGGAAAGGCCGACCTGTCAATCTTCGATCTGCCGGCGCTGGCGGACCTCGAGCGGATCGGAGGTTGATCGGCCATGCTTAAAACCATTGATATCATCATGATCGGGACCATGGTCGCTGCGGCTACAATTACCTATCAGATCAAGCACCATGCCGAGGACAAGCTCGAAGAGGTCCACAAGCTTGAGGCGGAAATCAAACTCGAGCACGACACGATAGACCTTCTGAAGGCGGACTGGGCGCTGCTGACGCAGCCGAACCGGCTGGAGCAATTGGTCAAGGTCTATGGCGATGAGCTGAAGCTCGAACCGACCGCACCCGATCAACTTGCGCGTCCCGATGAATTGCCCATGCGCCGCGATCAGCTTCCGCCCAAGGAGGAAATTGCAGAAGGTGAACATGCACCCACGGACGATATTTTAACCGGATCGGTGAAGCCATAATGTCATTTCTTTCCCGGCTCATGTTGCTCAAAAGCAAGGCGCATTTTTCCACAGACAGTCCTCGCGGCGGTGTGCCTGCCGATGGAATTTTCATCGGCGCCGGCAAGCGCAAGTCGGGGCTGGCGCGCAAGCGGGTCGGTTTGATGATTGCCGCCTTTGCGGTTGCCTATGGCGTCGTCGGCGTGCGGCTGATGCAGTATGGCTATGAGCAGCCGGAAGTGGTCTCCTCCATTCCGCCCGCTGACAGGTTGATGGCATCGCGCCCGGATATTCTCGACCGCAACGGTGAAGTGCTGGCGACCGATATTCGCACGGTGTCGCTGTTTGCCGAGCCGCACAAGATCGTCGATCCCGATGAGGCTGTCGAGAAACTCGCAACCGTCCTCAACGATCTCGACGTCAAGGATATTTATCGCAAGCTCTCCAACTCGAAGTCGCATTTTCAGTGGCTGCGCCGGCAGTTGACGCCCAAGCAGCAGAGCCAGATCCTGGCGCTTGGCATTCCAGGCATCGGCTTTCGCCCCGAAAAGCGCCGTTTCTATCCGGGAGGGGCTACGGCTTCGCATATCGTCGGTTACGTCAATATCGACAATCGCGGCATGTCGGGCATGGAAAAATATATCGACCAGCAGGGGCTTGCCGATCTGCGGGCGCTTGGGATGACGACAGATACACCGCTTGAGCCGGTAAAGCTGTCAATCGATCTGCGGGTGCAGAACATCGTTCACGATGTGGTCTCCGAAGCGCAGACAAAATATGAAGCCAAGGGGGCCGGCGCTGTCGTTCTCGATGTGCGCACCGGCGAGGTTCTCGCCATGGCTTCTTATCCCGATTTCGATCCCAACAATCCGGCCAGCGGTTCTGAAGAAGGCTGGCTGAACCGCATGTCGAACGGTACGTTCGAAATGGGGTCGACCTTCAAGTCTTTCACCACGGCGATGGCGCTGGATTCGGGCAAGGTAAAAATCACCGACTCATTCGATGCCAGCAAGCCGATCCGTATCGGCGGATTTACGATCAAGGATTTCCACGGCCAGCGCCGTGTGCTGACGGTGCCGGAAATCTTCAAATATTCATCCAATATCGGCACCGGCAAAATGGCCGATATCATCGGTATCGATGCCCATAAGGAATTCCTGACGCGTCTCGGCCTTTTGACCCGTATGGACACAGAATTGCCGGAAGTGAAAACGCCCAGCCAGCCGCGGGAATGGAAGAAGATCAATTCGATCACGATTTCCTTCGGCCACGGTGTGGCAACGACACCTCTGCAGACGGCGGTTGCCGGTGCCGCCCTCGTCAATGGCGGATATCTGATCGAGCCGACATTCCTGCCGCGGAACTCAGAGCAGGCGGCCCTGGTGGCCAAGAAGGTGATCCAGGACAAGACCAGTGACGAGATGCGCTATCTCTTCGGTTATAACGGGTTCGAGGGGTCCGGTCGCAATGCGCGTGTGCCAGGCTTCGATGTCGGCGGCAAGACCGGAACAGCCGACAAGGTGGTCAATGGTCGTTATGACTCGAAGCTCAACTTCAACGCATTCCTCGCAGCGTTTCCGATCAACGATCCGCAATATATCGTGCTGACCTTTTGTGACGAACCGCACAAGGGCAAGGACGGTCAGTCACCCATTGCCGGTTACACAGCTGCGCCCATGGTTCGCGACATAATTCGCAGAAGCGCCGCAATTCTCGGTGTAGAACCAAATTTCGGGGAAGCCGGTTCGGACTTGCTCGTATCATATTGAGGGATATTACTTCGCCGGGTGAGTCGTTGTTGATCCGGTGATGAGGGATAATACAGATCATGATTTTGCGAGAGTTGCCCTTTGGTGACGTGTTGCAGCAAGCTAAACTGCAGGGAAGTACAGGCGATCTCGAGATTTCCGGTCTTTCTGCGGACAGCCGGGCGGTCAGGCCGGGCATGCTGTTTGTGGCCTTGGCAGGTGTGAAGGCCGATGGCGCAAGCTTCGCCGCCGACGCTGTCTCAAAAGGTGCGGTTGCTGTCGTATCGTCTCATGATCTGGACGCCTCGGTGCCTGTGATTGTGGTCGACAATCCGAGGCGTTTTCTGGCCTTGGCAGCCGCACAGTTTTATGGCGCTCAGCCGGAGACAATGGTTGCCGTGACCGGAACAGCCGGCAAGACATCCGTCGCATCATTCACCCGGCAGATCTGGGCGCATGCAGGGATGGCAGCGGCACAGATCGGCACGACCGGCGTCGTGTCACCGAGCCGAAATGAATATGGTTCGCTGACGACACCCGATCCTGTCGCTCTTCATGAGTTGCTTGCCGAACTTGCCGGTGAGGGGGTGACCCATGCGGCGATGGAGGCCTCCAGCCACGGGCTCGATCAGAGCCGCCTGGACGGTGTGAAGCTCTCAGCCGGCGCCTTTACCAATCTCGGTCGCGACCACATGGATTATCACCCGACGGTCGAGGACTATATGGCCGCCAAGATGCGTTTGTTCGATGCGCTGCTGCCCAAGGGATCGCCAGCGGTGATCTTTGCCGATGACCGCTGGTCCGGTGAAGCGATCCGGGTGGCAACGGCTGCCGGCCACGATGTCCGCACGGTTGGTCGCAAGGGCAGCTTCATTGCACTGAAACGCGTCGAGCATTTTCGCCACAAGCAAGTGGCCGAAGTGCATGTCGATGGTCAGATCTTTGAAATCCAGTTGCCGCTCGCCGGTGACTTCCAGATCGCCAATGCGCTGGTGGCTGCAGGGCTTGCCATATCGACCGGCGTTTCTGCGGCACAGACCTTCAAGGCACTGGAAAAGCTTCAGGGGGCTGCAGGCCGGCTGGAACTCATCGGCCAGACCAAAACGGGCGCGCTGGCCTATGTCGATTACGCGCACAAGCCGGACGCGCTTGAGAATGTGCTGACGTCGGTTCGCCCCTTCACCAGCGGTCGCATCATCGTGGTGTTCGGTTGCGGCGGTAATCGCGACAAGGGTAAACGACCGATCATGGGCGAAATCGCCTGCCGGTTGGCTGATGTCGTGATTGTCACCGACGACAATCCACGCACCGAAGTGCCGGATGAAATCCGCGCCGAGATCATGGCGGCTGCACCGGGTGCCACAGAGATTGGCGACCGCGCGAAAGCGATCAAGTCCGCAGTGTCGATGCTCTCGTCCGGCGACACACTGATCGTGGCCGGCAAGGGACATGAGGAAGGGCAGATCGTCGGCGACGTGACACTGCCATTCTCTGACCATACGGAACTTCGCAACGCATTGAAGGAACTGCAGCATTGACCTTGCTCTGGACATCGCAGGACATGGCCGAGGCCATGGGTGGACGTCCGGTGGGCCATCTGCCCGAGGGCATTACCGGCATTTCCATCGATAGCCGGTCCATCTCGCCGGGAGAGGCTTTTTTCGCCATCAAGGGCGACAGGGTCGATGGTCATGATTTCGCAAGCATTGCCATTGCCAATGGCGCGTCTCTTCTCGTCGTGAGCGAAGCCAAGCTGCCGGCACTTGGGCGGCTGGTCGTACCGATGATCGTGGTGGACGATGTGTTGGAGGCGCTGGTTCTGCTGGGCAAGGCTGCCCGCGCCAGAACACGCGCGAAGATCATCGGTGTTACCGGTTCAGTCGGCAAGACAACGACGAAGGAAATGCTGCGCAAGGTGCTGGAGCCGTCCGGCAAGGTGCATGCAGCCGTTGCCTCGTTCAACAATCACTGGGGCGTGCCGCTCACATTGGCACGCATGCCAGCCGATACCGATTACGGTATCTTTGAAATCGGCATGAACCACCCGGGTGAAATTCGTCCGCTGGTGAAACAGGTCAGGCCTCATGTTGCGGTCATCACCACGATCGCGCCCGCTCATCTCGGAAACTTCAAGGATATCGAGGAAATCGCCGTTGCAAAGGCTGAGATCTTTGAGGGGTTGGAGCCAGGTGGCCATGTTCTGCTCAACCGCGACAATAGCCAGTATGCGCGTCTGGAAAAGGCGGCACGGGCCGCGGGCGTGGAGAATATTCACAGTTTCGGCGAATATGCCAAAGCCGATTTCCGGCTGGCGGAATTCGACGGCGGGGCTGAGGTCTCAACCCTTTGGGCCGTCTTTGGCGGCAAGACGCATGAAATATTGCTCGGCGCGCCGGGCAAACATCTGGCCGAAAACGCCATGGCGGTCCTGGGCGTCGTCGCGCTGATTAGCGCGAATGTCGAATCTGCCATTGCAGCGCTTGGCGACCTGTCTCCCGTCAAAGGGCGTGGCGCGCGACACAAACTTGCCATCGACCGCAAGAGTTTCACGCTGATCGATGAAAGCTACAACGCCAATCCGGCATCGATGAGAGCGGCGATCTCCGTTCTGGCATCTGCCAATCCGGACGGCGAGGGCCGCCGTATCGCCATTCTGGGCGACATGCTGGAAATGGGAGAATTTGCTGAAAGCGTTCACGCCGAGCTTGCAAGTCCATTGCTGGCCGCTGGAATCGAGCATGTCTGGCTTGCCGGTCCGGCCATGGTCGCGCTTCGGGATGCTTTGCCCGAAAGCGTGAAAGTCGAATACCGTGAAAACACGGATGAACTGGCGGCTTTCGTTGTCTCATCGGTCCAAGCCGGCGATGTTTTGATGATAAAGTCGTCTTTGGGTATCGGGTTTGGGCGTATCGTGACCGCTCTGCTTGACAAGTTTGCTGCATTCTCCGACACGTCGCGCCAATCTTAATCAGGGCTTTCGGAAAGGGCACTCATGCTGATCTGGCTCGTTGAACTGTCGGACCATGTACAGTTCTTCAACCTCTTTCGTTACATCACGTTCCGGACAGGGGCTGCACTTTTCACCTCCGCGCTGATCGTTTTTCTATTCGGTCCGGCGATGATCAATTCCCTGCGTGTCCGTCAGGGCAAGGGCCAGCCGATCCGGGCTGATGGTCCTCAAACGCATTTCAAGAAGGCGGGTACGCCGACAATGGGTGGATTGATGATTCTGGCCGGTCTGGTCGGGTCGTCGCTGCTCTGGGCCGATCTGTCGAATATTTACGTCGTGTCGACGCTGCTGGTTACGCTCGGCTTCGGTGCCATAGGATTTTACGACGACTATCTGAAGGTGACCAAACAATCCGACAAGGGCTTTTCAGGGCGAGCGCGTCTTGGGATCGAGTTCCTGATTGCGGGCATTGCTGTCTACTTCATGATGCAGTCGGCCTTTGCCACCGCACCGCCCGGATCAACGGCTGCATCGTCGGTCGCGTTTCCCTTCTTCAAAGACTTCATGATCAATCTGGGCATCTTCTTCGTGCTGTTTGGCGGTTTCGTCATCGTGGCTGCCGGCAATGCGGTCAATCTGACTGATGGCCTTGACGGCCTGGCCATCGTGCCGGTGATGATTGCTGCTGCATCCTTCGGTGTCATTTCCTATCTCGCGGGTAACGCCGTCTTTGCCAATTATCTCCAGATCAACTTTGTCGTCGGAACCGGTGAGCTTGCGGTCGTCATGGGTGCTGTGATCGGGGCCGGTCTCGGATTCTTGTGGTTCAACGCCCCGCCGGCTGCGATTTTCATGGGCGATACAGGGTCTCTGGCACTGGGCGGTCTGATCGGCACGGTCGCCGTGGCGACCAAGCACGAGATCGTCATGGCGATCATCGGTGGGCTGTTCGTGCTTGAGACCCTGTCCGTGATCATTCAGGTGGCCTGGTTCAAGACTACGGGCAAGCGCGTGTTTCTCATGGCGCCGATCCACCACCATTTCGAAAAACTCGGCTGGACTGAAAGCCAGGTTGTGATCCGCTTCTGGATCATCGCGGTGGGGCTTGCCATGCTCGGTCTTTCCACCCTCAAGCTGCGGTAGTCGATCATGATCCCGGTCAAAACCTTCGCTGGCAAGGATGTCGCTCTGTTCGGTCTCGGCGGTTCGGGACTGGCAACGGCGAAGGCACTGGTTGCAGGCGGTGCCAAGGTGATGGCCTGGGACGACAATCCCGAAAGCGTTGCAAAGGCAGCCGCAGACGGCGTGCCAACCGCTGACTTGCGGGACATTGACTGGAGCGTCCTGTCGGCCTTCGTTCTGTCTCCGGGCGTCCCGCTCACGCATCCCAAGCCGCATTGGTCGGTGACGCTGGCGCGGACCGCGTGCGTCGAGATCATCGGCGATGTGGAATTGTTCGTGCGGGAACGGCGTGCTTTGGCCCCGGATTGCCCTTTCATCGCAATCACCGGCACCAACGGAAAGTCGACCACGACCGCGTTGATTGCCCATATTCTGCAAAGCGCGGGTCGCGATACCCAGCTTGGCGGCAATATCGGTCGGGCAGTGCTCACACTCGATCCACCCAAGGCAGAGCGCTATTTCGTGGTCGAGTGCTCGTCCTATCAGATCGATCTGGCACCGACGTTGAATGCGAGCGCCGGTATCCTGCTCAACCTGACGCCGGATCATCTCGATCGCCACGGCACCATGCAGCACTATGCCGAGATCAAGGAAAGGCTGGTGGCGGGAAGCGATACATCCATCATCGCCGTTGACGACAGCTATTGCGCGCTGATTGCCGATCACATCGAAAACGGTGGCGGCAAAGTGGAGCGCATCTCCAAACGTCAGCCGGTGGCTGAAGGCTTTTACAACGACGGTCACCGGATCATGCGCGCCCATATGGGCAAGACGGACGTTCTGGCAGACCTGAATGGTATTCCGACGCTTAAAGGCACCCACAACGCACAGAACGCTGCAGCCGCGATTGCTGCCTGCCTCGCGGTGGGTGTGTCTGCGGATGAGGTGAGGGCCGGGCTCAAGAGCTTTTCCGGCCTCAAGCACCGGATGCAGCCGGTCGGGCGTCGCGGCAATGTCGTGTTTGTCAACGATTCCAAGGCCACCAATGCGGAGGCCGCCGAGCCGTCACTTTCAAGCTATGAGCGGATCTACTGGATTGCGGGCGGGTTGCCCAAGGAAGGCGGTATCGCAAATCTGGCACCGCTTTTCCCGCGTATTGCCAAGGCCTATCTGATCGGCGAGGCGGCGTCGTCCTTTTCGGCGACACTGGGCGATGCGGTACCTTATGAAATTTCGGGCACTTTAGACAAAGCCGTTGCCCATGCTGCCGCCGATGCGGCCGAAGACAGTCAAGATGCTGCGATTTTACTAGCCCCGGCTTGCGCAAGCTTCGATCAGTACAAGAACTTCGAGCTGCGTGGCGATTCGTTCGTAACGCATGTTGCCGGGTTGCCCGGTATCAAGATGCTCGTCGAGGTTCCTCAAGGAGGGCAATGACATGGTAAGCCGCGCTGAGCGTGGTCCCGTCGCAGACTGGTTCTGGACGATCGATCGCCTTTTTCTCGTGCTCTTTCTGCTGTTGATGGGCGTCGGGCTGATGCTGTCTTTCGCGGCGTCTCCTGCTGTCGCCGAACGTTTGGGGCTGGACAGTTTTCACTTCGTCAAGCGTCAGGCGGTCTTCATGATCCCTGCCATAGGCGTGATGATCGGGCTGTCCTTCCTGACGCCAAGACAAGTGCGCCGTGCCGCCGTCCTGATGCTGGCGGCATCTCTGTTGCTGATGCTGATTGCGCTGTTCTTCGGCATCGAGGTCAAGGGTGCTCGTCGTTGGGTGACCATTGCCGGCCTGTCCATCCAGCCATCCGAATTCATGAAACCAGCCTTTGTGGTTGTCTGTGCCTGGCTGTTTGCCGAACATGCGCGCCAGCCCGAGATACCCGGCAATCTGTTTGCCATCATCCTGTTCGGTGTGGTTGCAGCCCTGTTGATGGCGCAGCCTGACCTTGGACAAACCATTCTGACCTCGGTTGTGTGGGGGGCGATGTTCTTCATGGCGGGCATGCCCTGGCTCTGGATCACGCTTCTGGGCGGACTGGGAGCCTCGGGTATTGCGGTTGCCTATGTCACGCTCCCGCATGTGGCGGGACGAATAGACAGGTTCTGGACGGGCGAGGGCGATACATTTCAGGTCGATACCGCGCGCGAAGCCATCATTCGCGGCGACTGGCTTGGTCAGGGCCCGGGGGAGGGCATCGTCAAGCGCATCATTCCCGATAGCCATACCGACTTTATCTTTTCTGTCGCGGCCGAAGAGTTCGGCATTATCTTCTGCATGGTTCTGGTGTCGATCTTTGCCCTTCTGGTGCTGCGCGGTCTCAGCCATGCTTTCAAGGAACGCGACGACTTCAATCGCTTTGCCGTCGCCGGTCTCGTTCTTCAGATCGGCAGCCAGTCGCTGATCAATATCGGCGTCAACCTGCAGCTTCTTCCAGCCAAGGGCATGACCCTGCCGCTGATTTCCTATGGTGGTTCGTCGATGATCGCGATCTGCGTGACGGCGGGCTTCATTCTTGCACTGACACGGCGGCGTCCGGAAAAGCGGGCGCAGGAGCGCAGCCTGTTTCGAATCGCGCATGGCGTGCCGGCGGAGTAATTTCTATGTCCAAGGGTATTGTGTTTCTGGCTGCCGGAGGAACCGGCGGCCATTTGTTTCCGGCTGAGGCGCTGGCCCATGCGTTGATTGACCGCGGCTATCAGGTGCATCTGGTCACCGACCGACGGGCGGAGCGCTATGCTGGCCATTTCCCGGCCGAAACCATCCATTCCATACCGTCGGCCACCATCGGCTCGAAGAATCCGGTCTCGGTTCTGAAAGCTGTGTGGACGCTTTGGCGCGGCATGCGGGCGGCGCGCAGACTGATGCGCGACGTCAAGCCAAAGATCGTTGTCGGTTTTGGCGGCTATCCGACCATTCCTCCAATGATGGCTGCCAAGGGCCTTGGACTGCCGACGGTGCTGCATGAACAAAATGCTGTCATGGGGCGCGCCAACAAAGCGCTGGCCAAGGGCGTACGGGCAATTGCCGGCGGTTTTCTGAGTGGCAGCGGCACCTATGGCGAAAAGACTGTGGTCACCGGCAATCCGGTTCGTCCCGCAGTCATCGCTGCGTCGTCCATCCCTTATGCGCCCTCTGAAGCCCAAAGACCGTTCCGTCTCGTTGTCTTCGGTGGCAGCCAGGGGGCGAGCTTTTTCTCCGGTGCCATTCCCCAGGCGATCCGCTTGCTGGATGCGCCGCTTCGCCAACGCCTCACTGTCAGCCAACAGGCGCGTGCCGAGGATCTCGACGAGGTCAAAGCCCAATATGCCGACCTCGGCGTGACGGCGGATATCGCGCCCTTCTTCAACGATATGGCGGGACGAATTGCGGCGGCACATCTGGTGATTTCACGCTCGGGCGCCTCGACCGTGTCTGAACTTTCGGTCATTGGCCGTCCATCACTGCTGGTGCCATATCCTTATGCGCTCGACCATGACCAGGCGGCCAACGCAGCGGCGCTTGCAGCCAGCGGTGGCGCGACAGTGACTGCCCAGTCCGACCTCTCGCCGGAACGACTTTCAGAGGTTATCTCTCAGGCGATGCTGGACCCGCAGCGGCTTTCAGGAATGGCAGACAGCGCGCGCCGGGTTGGTAAACCTGATGCGACACGCTTGCTTGCTGACCTCGTTGAGGCTATTGCCGCAGGCACAAGCGTCAATGATTTCAAAGGAACGACGTCATGAAAATGCCGACCAGCATCGGCCTTGTGCATTTCATCGGCATTGGTGGTATCGGCATGAGCGGTATCGCCGAGGTGTTGCATAATCTCGGGCACAAGGTTCAGGGCTCGGACCAGTCCGATAGTGCCAATGTGCAACGTCTGCGCGAAAAGGGCATTCCTGTATTCGTTGGCCACGAGGCGGAAAACCTTGGCGAGGCCGAAGTCGTTGTGGTCTCCACCGCGATCAAGAAGAGCAATCCTGAACTCGTCGCTGCGCGTGAAAAGCTGCTGCCTATCGTGCGCCGCGCTGAAATGCTGGCTGAGCTTATGCGCTTCCGCAATGCGATCGCCATCGGCGGCACGCATGGCAAGACCACGACGACGTCCATGGTTGCCGCGCTGCTGGATGCCGGCGATCTCGATCCGACCGTAATCAATGGCGGAATCATCAACGCCTATGGCACCAATGCGCGCATGGGTGAGGGCGAGTGGATGGTTGTCGAAGCCGACGAATCGGACGGCACCTTCCTGAAGCTGCCAGCCGAAGTGGCTGTCGTGACCAATATCGATCCGGAGCATCTGGATCACTACGGCAATTTCGATGCGGTGCGTGCGGCCTTCCGCCAGTTCGTCGAGAATGTGCCGTTTTACGGTTTTGGCGTGATGTGCCTCGATCATCCGGAAGTGCAGGCGCTCGTCGGCAAGATCGAGGACCGCAAGGTCATCACTTACGGCGAAAATCCGCAGGCAGATGTGCGTTTTTCGAACGTGCGCCTTGAGGGCACAAAGTCTATCTTCGATGTTGAGATTCGCCGTCGTCGGACCGGCCGGGTCTTCAATTTCAAGGATCTGATGTTGCCCATGCCCGGTCGTCACAATATTTCCAATGCCTGCGCCGCGATAGCGGTTGCCAACCGGCTCGGCATCAGCGAGGCGGCGATCAAGAAGGGGCTGTCGAGCTTTGGCGGGGTCAAGCGTCGCTTTACCCTGACCGGCACATGGAACGGTGTGCAGGTGTTCGATGACTACGGTCACCATCCAGTCGAGATCAAGTCGGCAATCCGGGCGGCACGCGAATCGAGCAGCGGGCGGATCATCGCGGTCCATCAGCCGCATCGCTATAGCCGACTTGCAAGCCTGTTTGACGATTTTGCCAATTGCTTCAACGATGCAGACAGCATTTTTATCGCACCGGTTTATGCCGCTGGCGAAGATCCTGTCGACGGTGTTGATGCTGAAGCGCTGGTGTCGCGGATCAAGGCCAGCGGTCATCGCGATGCTCGTTATCTGGCGTCTCCCGACAAGCTTGCGCCGATGATTGCCGAACTCGCAAAGCCCGGAGATTTTGTGATTTTGCTCGGTGCTGGCAATATTACCCAATGGGCGGCATCGCTGCCCGGCGAACTCAATGCCTTTTCAGGAAATGCGTGAATGAAGCAGGTTGATGGAGAAAAATTGCTGGCGTCGCTGGGGCCCGAGGTTGAAAACCTCAAGGGTCGGCTGACACCGAATGCGCCGATGGATCGTGTTACCTGGTTTCAGGCCGGCGGGCTCGCCGAGTTGATGTTCCAGCCGCATGATGTCGAGGATCTGGTGACCTTCCTGAAACTGCTGCCCGAAGATGTGCCGGTGACACCCGTCGGTGTCGGCTCGAACCTTCTGGTGCGTGACGGTGGTATCAAGGGGGTGGTCATTCGCCTCTCTGCCAAGGGCTTCGGTCAGGTTGAACTGGCCGGCGAGAATCGCATTCGCGCCGGTGCGATCTGCCCCGACAAGCATATCTCGGCGATGGCGATGGATAACGGCATCGGCGGATTTCATTTTTATTACGGTATTCCCGGCAGCATCGGCGGTGCCGTGCGCATGAATGCAGGTGCCAACGGTTCGGAGACCGCATCGCGTCTGGTCGAGGTCGAGGCGGTGGATCGCAAGGGAAATCTGCTCACACTGTCGAATGCGGATATGGGCTACAGCTATCGCCATTCATCGGCTCCAGCAGGTGTCATCTTCACGCATGCCACCTTCGAGGGGTACCCGGAGGAGAAGGCCAAGATTCGTCAGGACATGGATGCCGTTCGCACTCATCGCGAGACAGTCCAGCCGGTCAAGGAGAAGACCGGTGGCTCGACGTTCAAGAATCCAGCGGGTCATTCGGCCTGGGAATTGATCGACGAGGCCGGCTGCCGTGGTTTGATGATCGGTGGTGCGCAGATGTCTTCCCTTCACTGCAATTTCATGATCAATACCGGTCAAGCGAGCGGTTACGATCTGGAATATCTGGGCGAGACCGTTCGTCAGAAGGTCTTTGAAAAGTCCGGCATCAAGCTGGAATGGGAGATCAAACGGCTCGGCGTCTTCATGCCGGATCGCGAAATCGAACCTTTTCTGGGCCAGCCCAGCGAATAACGCAGTTCGGGCAGGCTGATATGGCTCTGCCCGAAACGCGACCGCGGCTGCATGAGGCAGCTTGCGAGGGGATGATTCCGAACCGGACCACTGATTCCGGGCTTTGGCAGAATCGTCCGGCGAACACCCCTCTGCCTGCCGGTGGAAAAGCGTCTGTTTACCAGATTGCTGATGGTCATCTGAGCAGCGCGAGAATGGGGTCTCTTAGCCTTCTTCAATGAAAACAGTTGTTTAAAGCGCTTTTTTCGGGCGCGGAGCAAAATATTTTTCGCGTCAAAATGGCGTCGGTTAACGAAAGTAAACACTTCATTAACCTTAATGTTGTTCTACTAACGCTACGCAAAACAGGACCGCATCGGTCGCGGGTTTCGCGGAAGTGAAGTGGCGCAAGGCACGAGAATCGCCAGGAGCGTTTATGGGTAGCAAGCATGTCGCCGTCCTTATGGGTGGCTTTTCCTCAGAGCGGCCGGTCAGTCTGGCTTCGGGCGAGTCGTGTGCAGCGGCTCTCGAGGCCGAGGGCTATCGCGTCACCCGTGTGGATGTCGGCCGTGATGTTGCTGCCGTGCTTGCCGATCTGCGCCCCGACGTCGCATTCAATGCGCTGCATGGACCTTATGGCGAAGACGGTACCGTTCAGGGCGTGCTCGAATATCTTCAGATACCCTACACCCATTCCGGCGTTCTGGCTTCGGCGCTTGCCATGGACAAGGGGCAGGCCAAGGTCGTTGCTGCCGCTGCCGGCGTTCCCGTTGCCGAGGCGAAGATCCTGATGCGTCACGATATCGGTCGCGCGCATCCCATTGAGCCTCCCTATGTGGTGAAACCCGTCAGCGAAGGCTCCAGCTTTGGCGTTGTGATTGTCCAGGAAGGTCAGTCGCATCCGCCGCAGGTCCTGACCTCGTCCGAGTGGCGCTATGGCGACCGTGTCATGGTTGAGCGCTATGTCGCCGGCCGTGAATTGACCTGCGCTGTGATGGACGGCAATGCGCTGGGTGTCACCGAGATCGTTCCTAAAGGTCACGCCTTTTATGACTATGATTCCAAATATGTCGTGGGGGGCTCGGAGCACGTTCTGCCGGCTAAAATTTCATTAAATATTTACCAAAAAATACAAGAGTTCGCAGTCAAGGCGCATCAGGCCGTAGGATGTCGCGGTGTTTCGCGGTCGGACTTTCGTTTTGACGATCGCCTGTCCGAGGATGGTGAGTTGATCTGGCTTGAAGTCAATACGCAGCCAGGCATGACCCCAACCTCTCTGGTGCCTGAGATGGCGGCTCATGCGGGCTACACTTTTGGTGAGTTTTTGCGTTGGATGGTGGAGGACGCGTCGTGTTTTCGCTGAACGGCAATAGACGGTCTGGTATGTCGGTTTCTGATTCGTCCAATGGCGAGCAGCTGGTGCTGCCGCGTCCTGTGCGTCGGCTGGTGCGTGTTGCTGTCGGTCTGGGCACTGGCCGCATTGTGTTGCCGGAAAGCCTTGGTCGTATCTCGCTTGCCGGCTATTGCATTGCCGTCGTTTCGTTCGGTGTGGTCGTTGGCGGTCATGGTCAGGGCTTCATTCAGGCTGTGACATCCATGGCCGGTTTTGCCATCGAAGATGTGAAGGTTGCCGGCAACCGCCAGACCTCTGAAATCGATATTCTCCAGACCCTCGGCCTTGATGGCACGACATCTCTGCTGGCGCTGGATATCGACACCGCTCGTCGTTCGCTTGCCAATCTGCCCTGGGTCGAAAAAGCTGAAGTGCGCAAGATCTATCCGGCAACCGTCGAGGTGATGCTCGAAGAGCGCAAGGCCTACGGTATCTGGCAGCACGGCAATGAGCTTTCTCTGATCGAGAAGAACGGTAGCGTGATTGGCCCGTTGCGCGACAACAAGTTCTCCGGCCTTCCGTTGTTCGTTGGTCGCGATGCCGAAACGGCAGCTGCAAGCGTCGAAGACGAGTTTTCGCGCTGGCCTGACATTGCTTTTCGCATCAAGGCTTTCGTCCGGATCGCCGGTCGTCGCTGGGATGTGCATCTCGACAACGGCATCATCGTGAAGCTGCCGGAAACCAATCTTGCTGGCGCTCTGGATCGTCTGGAGAAATTCAATGCGCAGAACCAGATTCTGGAGCGCGACATTGCGGCCATCGACCTGCGCCTCGACGATCGCGTTGCCGTGCGTTTGACACCTGAAGCGCTGGAACGCCGTCAGACGGCTATTGCCGAGCGCGACAAGCTGATCAAAAAAGCGGGAGAGCGCATATGAGCCTCTTCGGTCACCAGAATTTCGGCCTGCCGCGTCTCAAGCCCCTGTCATCCAAGCGGATGCAGATCGTGTCGGTGCTCGACATCGGCTCGACCAAGGTCGTTTGCATGATCGGTCGCTTGACGCCCTGCAAGGAAAGCGATGTTTTGCCGGGCCGTACCCACAGCGTCGAAATCATCGGTATCGGCCACCAGCGTTCGCGTGGCGTCAAATGTGGCGTCATCGCTGATCTGGACGCGGTCGAAAGCGTCATCCGCAATGCGGTCGATGCAGCCGAACGTATGGCTGGCCTCACCATCGACAGCCTGATTGTCAACGTGTCGGCTGGCCGCCTGGGCAGCGATGTCTACACCGCGACAATCGATCTCGGCGGTCAGGAAGTCGAAGCCGGCGATCTGCGCAAGGTGCTGGTTGCGGCTGGCCAGCAGTCCCAGAACAACGACCGTGCAGTTCTCCACTCGCTGCCAACCGGTTTCATGCTGGACGGCGAACGCGGTGTTCGCGATCCGCTCGGCATGTACGGCGATGCGCTTGGCGTGGACATGCATGTCGTGACAGCCGAGCGTGCTGCCCTGAAGAATCTGGAGCTTTGCATCAACCGCGCGCATCTGAGCGTGGAAGGTGTCGTGGCGACGCCATATGCCAGCGGTCTTGCAGCGCTCGTCGATGACGAGGTTGAACTGGGTTGCGCTGCCATCGATATGGGCGGCGGTACGACGACGATTTCGGTTTTCGCCGAAGGCAAGCTCATTCACACCGACGCAATCGGTCTTGGCGGTCATCATGTCACCACCGATCTGGCGCGCGGTTTGTCGACCCGGATCGAGGATGCCGAGCGTTTGAAGGTCGTTCACGGTTCTGCGCTTTCGACGGCAGCCGACGAGCGTGACGTGATTGCCGTTCCACCGATCGGCGAAGATGACCGCGACCTGCCGAGCCAGGTGTCGCGCGCACTGATTTCCCGGATTATCCGGGCTCGCATCGAGGAGACGCTGGAACTGATCCGCGATCGGATCCAGAAATCGGGTTTCAGCCCGGTTGTCGGAAAGCGGATCGTTTTGACCGGGGGAGCAAGCCAGCTCACCGGTCTGCCGGAAGCCGCACGTCAGATCCTGGCACGCAATGTGCGGATCGGTCGCCCCATGGGCGTATCCGGCCTGCCGGCTGCAGCCAAGGGACCGGCATTCTCCACGGCGGTCGGGTTAATGATTTACCCGCAGGTCGCGGATCTGGAGACACATGCAGGACAAAATGGCCTGTTTTCTCCATTCGCGAACGGAAATGGCCGAATTGCCCGCGTAGGGCAGTGGCTGAGGGAAAGTTTTTGAATTCTGTCCGGTCGCCGTTGGCAGCGGCGCCGGGCAAAAAAGAGCAGTGATCAGGCCAGCGTGGCGATGCGGCCTAATAGAGAAGGAATTGGACCATGACGATTAAGCTGCAAAAGCCAGACATCACTGAACTGAAGCCACGTATCACCGTATTCGGTGTTGGCGGCGGCGGCGGAAATGCTGTCAACAACATGATCACGGCCGGTCTGGAAGGCGTCGACTTCGTTGTCGCCAACACAGACGCTCAGGCGCTGACCATGACCAAGGCTGATCGGGTTATCCAGCTCGGCGTGAGTGTAACGGAAGGCCTCGGCGCGGGTTCGCAGCCTGAAGTCGGTCGTGCGGCTGCTGAAGAGTGCATCGACGAAATCATCGATCACCTGTCGGGTACGCATATGTGCTTCGTCACCGCCGGCATGGGTGGTGGTACCGGCACGGGTGCTGCTCCGGTTGTTGCCCAGGCCGCCCGCAACAAGGGTATCCTGACGGTTGGCGTCGTCACAAAGCCATTCCAGTTTGAAGGTGCACGCCGCATGCGGCTGGCAGAATCGGGTATCGAGGAGCTTCAGAAGTCGGTCGACACTCTGATCGTCATCCCGAACCAGAACCTCTTCCGCATCGCCAACGACAAGACGACATTCGCTGACGCCTTTGCCATGGCCGACCAGGTGCTCTATTCGGGTGTTGCCTGCATCACCGACCTGATGGTCAAGGAAGGCCTGATCAACCTCGACTTCGCCGACGTTCGCTCGGTGATGCGCGAGATGGGCCGTGCGATGATGGGTACCGGCGAGGCTTCCGGCGAAGGTCGTGCGATGCAGGCTGCAGAAGCCGCTATTGCAAACCCGCTGCTCGACGAGACCTCGATGAAGGGGGCTCAGGGCCTGCTGATCTCCATCACCGGTGGACGCGATCTGACACTCTTCGAAGTGGACGAAGCTGCAACCCGTATTCGCGAAGAAGTCGATCCGGATGCCAATATCATCCTCGGTGCAACCTTCGACGAAGCGCTGGAAGGCATCATCCGCGTGTCGGTTGTTGCGACCGGTATCGACCGCGAAATCAACGCACGTGGCGGCAACACCTATGAAGTGACGCCACGCGCTGCTGCCCGTCCTTCCATTGCGTCGTCGGCACCTGCCGCGCAGCCGGCTCCGGCTCCGGCTCCTGCACCAAAGGCCGTCGATTCGGTTGCAGATACGATCCGTTCGGCTGAAGCCGAAATGGAGCGTGAACTGGACATCGAGATCAACCGTCAGCCATCGGCTCCTGCTGCTGAAACCTTCCGCCCGCAGAGCAAGCTGTTCAATGCGCCTCCGGCTCATGAAGCCCCTGTCGCCGTACCGCAGGCACAGCCGGCTCCAGCGATGGTCCGTCCGGCCGCACCTCAGCCGGCACCGCAGCCGGCCCCTGTTCGTCAGGAGCCGCAGGCCGTTGCACCGCGCCCGATGGCCGAGCCCGTTCGCATGCCAAAGGTTGAGGACTTTCCACCTGTCGTCCAGGCCGAAATCGATCGCCGTGGCCAGGCACAGGGCGTTCAGACCGACGAACGTGGTCCGATGGGCCTGTTGAAGCGGATCACCAACTCGCTTGGACGCCATCAGGATGAGGAATCGGTTGAATCCGACATGACAGGGACGCCTCCCGCTGCTTCACAGCAGCGTCGCCCTCTGTCTCCGGAAGCAAGCCTCTATGCGCCACGCCGTGGTCAGCTCGACGATCATGGCCGTGCAACACCTGCGTCGCATACGTCTCATGATGACGATCAGCTCGAGATCCCGGCATTCCTTCGCCGTCAGTCGAGCTGATAACAATCGTAAATTCGAATAAGCAGGGCCCGAGCTTCGTGCTCGGGCCTTCTTATTTCGGTATCGCGTAAGCCCATAATTTCGCAGGACTTTCCAACTCCGTTCTTTCGTTACATTCAGAAAGAAACAGTGATTTGGAATGTGTTGCGGGCATACGTATGTATTGTCCGAAACGGAAGGGTGCTTGCCGACTTCGTGCAGGATTTCCGGGATAGTATGAGCGGTGTGTCAGCTTCGAGGAGCGACCTTAGGACCGCGACAGGAAGGTACGCATTTTATGTCAATCGGTTTGCTGGGGTTTCAGTCTACAATCGCGTCTGCCATTTCGCTGAAGGGCATAGGCGTTCATTCCGGAACCGAGGTGACATTGAATTTTCTGCCGGCTGAGGCGGATAGCGGCATCGTCTTTCACCGTCTGCACGAGAATGGCAGCGTGACAGAGCTGAAAGCAGTGTCATCCCAGGTGGGCAATACTGATCTTTGCACCGTGCTTGGCGTTCAGGCCGACCGCTCGATTGCGACAATCGAACATGTGATGGCAGCGATCTATGCACTTGGAATCGACAACCTCGTGATTGAGGTAGACGGTGCCGAAATGCCGATCATGGACGGCAGCTCCGAACCCTTCATCGATGCGATCAATCAGGTCGGCATTCGCAACCTGAGGGCCAAGCGTCGTTATATCCGTGTTATCAAGCCGGTCCGTATCGAAGCTGGCGCGTCCTGGGCGGAGTTTCGCCCCCATCATGGTACGCGGTTCGAAGTCGAGATCGATTTCGACAGCCCGTTGATCGGTCGTCAGGGCTGGCAGGGCGAACTGACGGCTGAGAGCTTTACAACCGAATTGTCGCGCGCACGAACCTTCGGTTTCATGCGCGATGTTGAGAAGCTCTGGGCTGCAGGTTTTGCGCTGGGTTCATCGCTTGAAAACTCCGTGGTCATTTCCGATGACGACACAGTCATCAACATGGAAGGCCTGCGTTACGCCGATGAGTTCGGCCGGCACAAGACACTGGATGCCGTTGGCGATCTGGCGCTGGCCGGTGCGCAATTCATCGGTTGCTACCGTTCTTATCGTGGTGGCCACAAGCTGAATTCGAATGCGCTGAAGGCTTTGCTCAACGATCCAACCGCTTACGAAATTGTCGAGGCGCCGAGGCGTGAGACAAATGCACGGGCACGTGAGTTCGTTGCGGTCAATGAGCCGGGCTTCGCGCCCTGGGCTGCTGAGGTTTAAGGGAAAGGCCTTGCCTTTCTCTGTCATTTGGGAGGCCCGGGTTTAAGAATAAAACCGGGCGTGGTGGTCAAGCTGCCATAAAAATGCGTTAAATCACCATCATTGCGTTGCTCTCATGCCGCATTTGTGGCTAGAAACGCCAGTTGTCGGTGGCCATTTACTCGGGCTATCTGCAGCAGGATACTTTTTGAAGAGTGATGTAGGGTCGAGAATGCTCAATAAAGCAGCGCGGATCGCCACTGTATGTTTTCTGATGACGGCTCCCGGAGCGCTTCTGGCAGGTTGCCAGTCCGACCCCGACATCGATATCACAAAGCTGGCGGCGGAAACCGATCCGCCGGATGTGCTGTACAACCAGGGCCTCGCCAACATCAAAGCCGGAAATATGGCCGAGGCTGGCCGCAAGTTCGATGCGGTGGATGCGCAGCATCCGTTCTCCGAGTGGTCGCAGAAGGCGCTGGTGATGAGCACCTTCGTGAAGTATCGCACCGGTCGTTATACCGATGCTGTTACCACCGGCGGTCGTTACCTCAATCTTTATCCGCGTTCCGATGATTCGGCCTATGTGCAGTATCTGATCGGGCTGTCCTACTGGAAGCAGATCGTTGACGTGACCCAGGACCAGGCGTCGTCGGTCAAGACGATCGATGCCATGCAGAAGGTCGTCAATGACTATCCGGATTCGGAGTATGTCGAGGACGCGCAGGCGAAGATCCGTTTTGCACGCGACCAGCTTGCCGGGCGCGAAATGCAGGTCGGCCGCTATTATCTTGAGCGCAAGGAATATCTGGCCGCCATTTCGCGCTTCCGCAAGGTCGTGGAAGACTACAGCAATACCAACCAGATCGAAGAAGCGCTCGCGCGTCTCGTCGAGGCCTATTATGCAATGGGCGTGGTTCAGGAGGCCCAGACGGCTGCGGCTGTGCTCGGTCACAACTATCCTGACAGCCAGTGGTATGCCGATTCCTACAAGCTCCTGAAGGGTAAGGGTCTTGAACCGCGTGAAAATCCGGGTTCCTGGATTGCGAGGGCGGGCAAGAAGTTTATCCTCGGGACCTGAGTACTGATTCCTACGACCGAGATAGAACGCTATGCTGGTTCAGTTATCGATCCGTGACATCGTCTTGATCGAGCGGCTGGATCTAGCCTTCGAGGCCGGACTTTCCGTGCTGACCGGCGAGACCGGCGCTGGCAAATCCATCCTTCTCGACAGCCTGTCGCTCGCCCTTGGCGGGCGGGGCGACGGCTCTCTCGTACGTCATGGTGCCGACAAGGGGCAGGTGACCGCCGTTTTCGACGTCGGCACCATGCATGCGGCGCGAAAGCTGCTGAGCGAGAACGGTGTCGACGATGATGGCGACCTGATCTTCCGGCGCCAGCAAAATGCCGATGGTCGAACCAAGGCCTATATCAACGACCAACCCGTCAGCGTGCAGCTCATGCGCCAGGTCGGCCAGTTGATGGTGGAAATTCACGGTCAGCATGATGATCGCGCACTGGTGGATACCGACGCACATCGTGCTCTTCTGGATGCATTCGCAGGCCTTGCAGAAGAGGCGGTCTCTGTCGGTGAGAAATACCACAAGTGGCGCGAGGCCGAGCGAGCCTTCAAGACCCACAAGGCAAAGGTGGAAGCTGCGGCCCGCGAGGCCGATTATCTGCGCGCCTCCGTCGAGGAGCTGGAGGGATTGGCACCGGCGGATGGCGAGGAAGACGAACTGGCAGAACGCCGCTCGGTGATGCAAAAGGCCGAGCGTATCGCCGGTGATATTTCCGAAGCCTCCGATTTCCTCAACGGTCATTCTTCCCCTGTTCCATTGATTGCCTCGCTCGTCCGGCGTCTGGAACGCAAGAGCCATGAAGCGCCGGGCCTGTTGGAAGAGACGGTTGAGCTTCTGGATGCGGCGCTGGACAACCTGTCCAATGCCCAGATGGAAGTGGAAGGGGCCCTGAGGCGGGCTGAGTATGATCCAAAGGAGCTTGAGCGGGTCGAGGAGCGTCTCTTTGCGCTTCGGGCCGCGGGGCGTAAATACTCGGTGCCGGTGACGGCTCTTCCAGCCTTGGCCGAGAAGATGGTCGCCGATCTCGCCGATCTCGATGCCGGCGAGGAAAAACTCGGACGGCTGGAAGCGGCCGTTGGCGAACAAAAGGCATTGTTCGATCATGCAGCCAAGGCACTTTCGGCAAAGCGTCAAAATGCCGGTTCGGCATTGAGCCGGGCCGTTATGGACGAGCTTCCGGCGCTGAAGCTTGAGCGCGCAACCTTCATGGTTGAGGTGTTGAGCGATCCGGAGACACCCAAGGCCGAGGGTATCGACACTGTTGAATTCCATGTTCAGACGAACCCCGGTACGCGTCCGGGACCGATCATGAAGGTCGCGTCCGGTGGTGAGTTGTCGCGCTTCCTTCTGGCGCTCAAGGTTGCCCTGGCCGATCGGGGATCTGCGCCGACCCTGGTCTTCGATGAAATTGACACGGGTGTCGGTGGCGCCGTTGCAGACGCAATCGGTCAAAGGCTGAAACGGCTTTCAAGCAAGGTTCAGGTTCTGTCCGTTACCCATGCGCCGCAAGTGGCGGCACGGGCGGCGACTCACCTGTTGATATCCAAAGGTCCGACAGAGGGGGCAGGCGATAGTATCTCCACACGTGTTGCCACGATGTCCGAAGATCACCGCCGGGAAGAAATTGCCCGCATGCTGGCGGGGGCCTCGATTACGGATGAGGCGAGGGCGGCTGCAGCAAAATTGCTGGCTGGTGATCACTGAACGAAAGACGCCCTGGGACGTTATACTCTTCGGCAATTGACGGAGTGCTTCTCGCTTGGACCTTTTTCAAACCTATTGGCCGCATATTCTGGCGGCGTTATCCCTCGTCATGGGAAGTCTCGCGGCGATTCATGCGACGATGAACAAGCGGGAGGTGCGCTCGGCCATCGGTTGGGTCGGCGTCATCCTGCTGTCCCCCATACTTGGCGCGCTGATCTATGCCGTGGTCGGTGTCAACCGTATCAGGCGCAAGTCGATCCTGTCTCGGCGGACAAAGCGCGGTGACGCTGTCTGGGGCGACCTGTCTCATTTTCGGGTGGAGCAGGCAGACTATGAGCGTCAGTTCGGCAGTCGTCAGGGCTCGTTGAAGCGGCTGAGCGACAAGGTGACCGGTCATCCGCTGGTCTCTGGCAATACGATTGACATGCTGTCGACTGGCGACGAGGCCTATGCAGCGCTTGCGGATGCCTTCGACAAGGCAAAACGCAGTATCATGCTGGAAACCTACATCTTCGACAGGGACCATGTCGGTCTCAAGCTGGCAGACTGTCTGATTGCTGCGCGCAAGCGCGGGGTCGAGGTGCGGGTGCTGATCGATGCGGTCGGAGCGCGCTATAGTGTGCCGAGTATCGTTTCCTATTTGCAGGACGGTGGCGTCACGGTGGAAGTGTTCAATGGTCAGGTAATCGCGGGACTTAGGCTTCCTTATGCGAACCTGCGCACCCACCGCAAGATTGCGGTGGTGGATGGCGCGCTCGCCTTCATGGGGGGCATGAACATTCGGGCAGCATTCAGTGGTCCCGATGCGGCCCGCGACACGCATTTCAAAATCACCGGGCCGATCGTTGCAGATCTCTTCGCCGTCGCCGCCGATGACTGGCAATTCGAGACCGGCGAGGATTTGTCCGGCGACGCCTGGGCACTCCCCCGGGATCATGCGCATGTCGGTGCTCCGCTTTTTGCCCGCGCGGTCGTATCCGGGCCGGATGCCAATATCGAGCGCAATCACAAGGTGATGATGGGGGCCTTTTCAGTCGCGGAAAAATCGATCCGTATCATGTCTCCCTATTTCCTGCCCGATAGCGTGCTTCTGGCGGCACTGTCCACGGCTGCGCGACGCGGCGTGACTGTCGAAATCGTGGTGCCGGGCAAGAATAATCTGGCCATTGTCGCGCGCGCGATGACCGCGCAATTCGATGTCATCCTGAAGGACGGTGCCCGCATCTTCAAGGGTGCTGGTGTGTTCGACCATTCCAAGCTGATGGTGGTGGATGGGCGCTGGTCCTTCGTCGGTTCATCCAATATCGATTCCCGGTCGTTGCGGCTGAATTTCGAAGTCGATCTGGAAGTGCATGACGACGAATTTGGGCGGCGCATGGACGAGCGGATCATCCGTGTGCGGGATGGTGCCGAGGAAGTGACGTTGCAGGGCCTGCGGTCGCGTGCCTTCCCAATGCGGTTGCTCGACCGTATCCTTTGGCTTGCATCGCCCTATATCTGATCATGGACGTCCAACAGACGGCACGGCATCGAAGAGGTTCGGCTGAGACATGAAGAAGAATGGCAATCTTGCGCAGGCAGTCTTTCACTCGCTTCGCACCCAGCGGCGACCGCCCATCGTGGTCCCTTCCGTGCGCAAGACAGAGGATTGTCTCGTGGTCGCTTCCTACAACGTGCATAAATGTGTGGGAACGGATGGTCGCTTCGATGCGGGCCGCGTCATCGATGTGATCAGCCAGATCGGCGCGGATGTGATTGCCCTGCAGGAGGCGGATATGCGCCATGGAGAGCGTGCCGGGCTGCTGGACCTGAACCGGTTGCGGCATGAGACGGGATTGGTGCCGGTTGCCGTTCCTGTTCGACCGACGCCAAAATCGCATGGCTGGTGTGGCAATGTGCTGCTGTTTCGACAAGGCATGGCGCGGGATGTTCACCAGGTATCGCTACCGGGTCTTGAACCGCGCGGCGCGCTGATGGCCGATATTGAACTTGAGCGGGGTGCCACCATCCGCATCATCGCTGCGCATCTGGGCCTGCTGCGACGCTCACGGCGTAAACAGGCCGGCATTCTTCTCGACATGCTGGACACGGGGAATGCCCAACCGACGCTGCTGATGGGCGATTTCAACGAGTGGCGGCTTGGTAACGGTTCTGCGCTCAAACAGTTGGAGCGGGTGCTTGGACCATTGCCACCGGCATTGCCAAGCTTTCCGGCCCGTCTGCCGGTGCTTTCCCTTGATCGCATCATCGGCAATCGGGAAGGTCTGGTGGATCATATCGCCGTCCACGATACGCCTCTGGCACGGCTGGCATCGGATCATCTGCCGCTAGTGGCGCGGATCGATATAGAGGCTGGCCAAGAGGCTTGAGGATGGTCACGCTTCAGTCTTTTCATTCCTTCAATTTCGGCTAAGACGTGGGGATCAGCAAGCGGAGACGGCCATGGCGGAACAGTTGATTCCCGTTGAAGAACTGAACGAGGAACAGGCGCGCGCCGAGCTTGAGCGCTTGTCGGCAGCGATTGCCCATCACGATGCGCTTTATCATGGTGAGGACAAGCCGGAAGTCTCCGACGCCGATTATGATGCGCTCAAGCGGCGCAATGATGCCATCGAAGAGCGGTTTCCGGGCCTTGTTCGCACGGACAGTCCCTCGCAGCGCGTGGGTGCGGCGCCGGCTGGTATCTTTTCCCAAGTTACCCACGCTCGCCCGATGCTGTCGCTGGATAACACGTTTTCGGACGAGGACGTGCGGGACTTCGTAAACTCGGTCTACCGTTTTCTCGGGCAATTGCCTGATGGCTCGATTGCCTTTACCGCCGAGCCCAAGATCGACGGTTTGTCGATGTCCTTGCGTTACGAGAATCGCAAACTGGTCACCGGCGCCACGCGTGGCGACGGGACGACCGGCGAGAACGTCACGGCCAATATCCGCACCATTGGCGAAATCCCCGACACGCTGCCTGACGACGCACCCGATGTGGTGGAGGTCCGCGGTGAGGTCTATATGGCCAAGTCCGACTTCATGGCGCTCAATGCGCAGATGGAGGCCGACGGCAAGCAGACCTATGTGAACCCGCGCAACACGGCTGCCGGGTCGCTGCGCCAGCTCGACGCGAAGGTGACTGCCAGCCGCAAACTCAAGTTCTTCGCCTATGCCTGGGGCGAGATGTCGGAGATGCCGGCCGACACCCAGCTGGGCATGGTCAAGACCTTCGAACGCTGGGGCTTTCCGATCAATCCGCTGATGAGCCGGCTTTCGTCGGTTGAGGCTATTCTCGATCATTATCACCAGATCGGTCTTAAACGCCCCGATCTCGACTATGATATCGACGGCGTGGTCTACAAGGTCGACCGGCTGGACCTGCAACAGCGTCTCGGATTCCGTTCGCGTTCGCCGCGCTGGGCAACCGCACACAAATTTCCCGCCGAGCAGGCCTTCACGACAATCGAGACGATCGACATTCAGGTGGGCCGCACCGGCGCCTTGACGCCGGTGGCGCGGCTGACGCCGATCACGGTTGGCGGCGTGGTGGTGACCAATGCCACGCTGCACAATGCCGACTACATTCTGGGCATCGGCAATAATGGCGAGCGTATTCGCGAAGAAGGCCACGATATCCGGATCGGCGACACGGTGATCGTGCAACGGGCAGGGGATGTGATCCCGCAGGTGCTCGACGTGGTGCTCGAGAAGCGTAAGTCCGACGCGGAGCCTTACGTGTTTCCGAGCAAATGTCCGGTCTGCGGCAGCCATGCGGTGCGCGAGAAGAATGAGAAGACCGGCAAGCTCGATTCGGTCACCCGGTGTACCGGCGGTTTCATCTGCAAGGCGCAAGCCAAGGAACATCTGAAGCATTTCGTCTCGCGCAATGCCTTCGATATCGAAGGGCTTGGTACCAAACAGATCGACTTCTTCTTCGACAGCGAAGATCCTGCGATCACGGTGCGCACGGCACCTGACATCTTCACGCTCAGAGAGCGGCAGGAAGCGACCTCGCTAACCAAGCTTGAGAATATCGAGGGGTTTGGACGTGTGAGCGTGCGCAAGCTCTTCGACGCGATCGATGCGCGGCGCTCGATTGCGCTCAATCGTTTCATCTATGCGCTTGGTATTCGCCATGTGGGCGAGACCACCGCCAAGTTGCTGGCACGCTCTTATGGGTCATATGCAGCGTTTGAAGAGGGCATGAAGCAGGCCGGGTCTTTGCATGGTGAGGCGTGGAACGAGCTGAACGCGATTGACGGGATCGGCGAAGTGGTCGCCACTGCAATCGTCGAGTTCTTCAAGGAAGAGCGAAACCGGGACGTGATTCACCGTCTTCTTGAGAAGGTGACGCCTGAAGATGCAGAAGCGCCACAAGCGAGTGACAGTCCGGTTGCCGGCAAGACGGTGGTCTTTACCGGCAGCCTCGAAAAGTTCACCCGGGACGAAGCCAAAGCACGGGCAGAGAGCCTCGGCGCCAAGGTCTCCGGCTCCGTTTCGAAGAAGACGGACATTCTGGTTGCCGGGCCTGGCGCCGGTTCGAAGCTCAGCAAGGCGCAAGAACTTGGTATCCAGACCATGGATGAGGATGAATGGCTGGCGCTGATCGCTCCTTGAGGAGCGACGCGCTGGCATCATTCAATAACGGATCTGCAACAACTTGTAAGAATTGGAAACACTTTGTGACTAAGTGACTGGGAAAGCTTTGCTTTTTTGACTTGCTGCAAAAGGTGACTTCGCGGATAGTGAAATGGCTGAAGGATTACCGTCATGATCAGATTGATTGAAGACCCCGCCGAATTGCGCGGCGAGGACATCACCGGAAAATACATTCTGCGCAAGCTGAATTATCACTGGTTTGCCTATGGCAAGGCCGCAGTCGTGACCAGCGTTGATGGCACGCTGCTCAATCTCGAACGCGAAGAATTGAGCTATTCCGAGCAGTGGGGCCGCCGGGTCTATACCGGCAATGGCAAGCGTTACCCCGGTGGGGTTTGCCCAATCTCTGCTGTCGCGTGCCTATGCGATACGCCGGATGAAGTGAATTCCGTCATTCAGATGAATGTGGAAGCCGAACGCGAATTCCACAAGCTGATTGCCAAGACCGAAGCCAAGGTTCGTTCGCTCGCCTATTCGTCGCAAGGCGCTATCTATCTGGCCGCTGCCGAGTAACCGGCAGTAGGTCGGCTTGCAGGTCAGGGATCTGTATAGCCCACGACCCTGATGGTCGTTTTCCCCTTTGCGGGGTTTTCATCGAAAAACAATGCCCCTGAGGCCTGCGACTGCGCGGGCACATAGTCGAATGTGACATCGCTTGTCTGTGTCGATTCGCTGCCCGTCAGCGTGCCCTCCACGACAACGGCGGAAGCCGTGGTGTTGGACTTGTTGTCAATTGTAAAGGCCAGGCTCCAGCCGCTTGCAGCCTTTGTCGTTCCCGTGACCTCCAGCATGAAGTTCGGCTCCTCAGGCGTATAGGTCAGCGCTTCATACCCTATCCAGCCGATAAGTGCTGCGACCAGAGCAGCCGACAGGATGCCTGTGATCCATTCGATCCAGTGGCCTTTGTGGGCTTCGGAGTGAATTTTGCCCTTTGTCGTGGTCATCGACTGTCCTTCACAAGATGAGCCGTGCTGCTGCGGCACCCAGCGCACCGGGCAAATTGAGGACGATGACCGTCATGACAATCGTCAGCGGCGCAGATCCACCCAGTCGTTCGAAGGTCCACAAGGCGTAGAGACTGATCACGGTGGAGACGACGTAACCGGGTAGGGTAAACCTGATAAAGGCATGCCATTGCGGGGTATCCGGTTCCAGTTCATGGCCACCCTGAAAAGACAGCGCATAAACGAAGGCATGCATGATCGCGAGCGAGATCAGGATCATCGCCAGTGCATGCCAATAGGTCATTTTGTAAGAGACGAGTATGACTTCTTCTGTCGGTGCAACGTTGAAAGAGATGAATAGCGAACCGACCGCCATCATGAACAGTTCGATGCCATAACCGGTCTGTCGCTCGGGTTGGTCTTCTTCTTCAGCGTCTTCGTCGTCGTTGTCCGATGTGCCACCGAGTTGGCTGCGGCCCAGCATCGCACCGATGGACGCGGATACGGCCTGGATTGCGATCTTGCCGAGAATCTCGTCTGCGGGCATGCCGGTCTTGATCAGGCCGAACAGCGCCAGAAAGACGATGCTGGTGAAGATGCCGATACCGTAGGCGACTGTCGCATCACGCAGGGCCTGACGCCAGGTGCGCGTCTTTTCAAAACCGAGTCGATGGGCGAGCACGACGAGCAGGGGGATGTTGAGCAAAAGCAGCAGCAAGAGTTTGCCGCGTCCAACATAAAAGCCGATATACCACATTTCAGAGGTCAGCAGCATCGGTATGGCGAACAGGAGCGCGCCGCCGATGGCACGGGCGATGCCGATCAGGAACTCCCGGTCGTCGTCACTTAGCCCTTGTGTTGGTTCGTCTTGAGCCTGCGCCACGTCCAGCCCTCTGCCTGACGGCAGTAATGCGGGCGGGCACAAAAGGTTCCGCCGGCTCTGGGATGACCAGAAACCGGCGGAATTTTATCTGCAGTGATCTGTGCTTGAAGGACGCTTAGCGGGCCTTGTTGGGTGGCTTGCCCTTTTTGGCAAATGGCTTGTCACCGTCCTTCTTGAAGGTGCGTGGCTTATCGCCATCCTTCTTGCGCGCGAAGGGTTTGTCGCCAGGCTTTCCTGCGCGGGCCGGCTTTGCGTCACCTTCGTTGAAGCTGCGCTTGGCAGGCTTTGGCGCAGCATCACCCCAGACATCGTTGTCAGTGGCACGCAGGTCGTCGCCCTTGTGCCTGGCAGCTGCGGGCTTGCGATCCTCGAAGCGCTCGCCGTCCTTCTTGAATTCGCGTGGCTTGCGGTCGTCGCCGCGCTTCTTGAAGTCGCCGCGATCACCCTTCTTGTCGCTCCAGTCGTCGCGACGCTTTGGCCCCTTCGGGCTTGCAGAAAAGTCCGGCGTGCCTTCCAGTTCGGTGACCGTAATGCCGCGCTCCAGCGTCTTGTTGGGACCGAGTGCGGAGACGAAGCGGTCAAGGCTGTCTTCGGCAATCTCGACAAAGCTTTCTTCGGCCTGCAGCTTGATGGCGCCGATATCGCTCTTGGAGATCTTGCCGTGACGGCACAACATGGGGATCAACCAACGTGGTTCGGCGCTCTGGCGACGACCAACGGAGATCGAGAACCAGCGGCTCGGACCAAACTGATCGCGCGGACGGCTTTCGCCAAAGTCGCGCGGTTCGCGTTCACCGCGTTCTCGCGGCTTGCGGTCGGCTGCTTGAACGTTGAGCTGTGCGATATCTTCAGGCGCCGAGCGATTGCCACGATAAAGGCGGGCAAAGGCAACAGCCAGCTGCTCGGCACTGAACTGCTCCGTCAGGGCTGCAACGGCATTGCGCTCGTCGTCGAGGATGGCGTCTGAAAGGGACGTGTCGCCCATCATTCGTTCCTGGTCGCGGGCGATCACTTCATCGGCAGACGGAGGGTTGGCCCAGTTGGCATCAACCTTGGCACCCGCCAGCAGGCGTTCAGCCTTGCGACGCTGATTGACCGGAACGATCAGAGCGGAGATGCCCTTGTTGCCGGCGCGGCCTGTACGGCCCGAGCGGTGCAAAAGGCTTTCCGAATTGGTTGGAAGGTCGGCGTGGATCACCAGTTCGAGACCCGGCAGGTCGATGCCTCGGGCTGCAACATCCGTTGCGATGCAGACGCGGGCACGGCCATCGCGCATCGCCTGCAGCGCGTGCGTGCGCTCGTTCTGGGAGAGTTCGCCCGAGAGTGCCACGACCGAGAAGCCACGGTTGGACAGGCGCGATGTCAGATGGTTCACATTGGCGCGGGTCGAGCAGAACACGATGGCATTCTTGGCTTCATAGTAGCGCAGTGCATTGATGATCGAATTTTCCTTGTCGGAAGGAACGCTGATCAATGCGCGATATTCGATGTCGATATGCTGCTTCTGTTCGGCAGCCGTCTTGATGCGAACAGCATCGCGCTGGAAATTGCGGGCCAGATCGGCAATCGCCTTCGGCACCGTGGCCGAAAACATCAGCGTGCGACGTGCATCCGGGGACGCCTCGAGAATGAATTCGAGATCTTCGCGGAAGCCCAGGTCGAGCATTTCGTCAGCTTCGTCGAGAACGACGGCGCGGATATTGGAGAGATCCAGTGCGCGGCGCGTGATGTGGTCGCGCAGACGGCCGGGCGTGCCGACGATGATGTGGGTACCGCGTTCCAGCGCACGGCGCTCGGAGCGGGGGTCCATGCCACCGACGCAGGAGGCAATCTCGGCCCCTGTTTCACCATAAAGCCAGTCGAGCTCGCGCTTGACCTGCAATGCCAGTTCGCGTGTCGGCGCGATGGCGAGCGCAAGCGGCGCTTCAGCGCGACCGAAACGACCGTTTTCGCCGAGCAGGGTCGGCGCAAGCGCGAGGCCGAAGGCCACGGTCTTGCCGGATCCGGTCTGGGCCGAGACAAGTGCATCGCGGGTAATGAGCTCGGGATCGAGCATGGCCTCCTGCACGGGAGTAAGGGCGTCATAACCACGCTTGGCCAAAGCCGCGGCAATCGGCGGCGCGAGGCCGTCTCTTTCGATCATATGATGTGTCTTTCGAAAACTCTGTTCTATGCCGAATCTCTGGGAGATGCGGACGCGCGAAACAATGCTACGATTTCGCGCCGGATTTGCGGCGTTCCTAGCTGTGAACGCCGCAAATGTACAGGGCTTGCGGCAAAAAAGACGTTTGCGTTTCGCCCAAGGTTAATCCCGGATGCGTGCCATGGCGAGCGCATCGACATAGGCGCCGTCTCGGAAGGCGAATTTTCGGTGACGTCCTTCCTCCTCAAAGCCGAAACGTTTGTAGAGGGCAATCGCTGCCTGATTGTCCGGGTAGACGGTCAGTTGCACGCGTTTCAAATCCAGCCAGTTATCGGCGACGGACAAGACTTCCCCCAACAGTGCGCGTCCGATGCCGAGCCCGACATAATCGTCGTGGACGCCCATACCGAGTTCGGCGACGTGACGGCGGCGGCCGGTCATGGGAATGAGGGCGATGTCAGCTACCACGGTGTCTTCTAGCAGTGCCACGAGTGTGACAGCGCCCGCGGGCGTCTGTTCGATGCGTTTCAGCATGTCGGCAGTCTTCTCATGGGGAAGGCGAAGCGTGCCGTGGCGGTAGCCTGGCAGTCTGTGAATGGCTGTAATGCCTGCTGCATCGTCCGGCGTGGTGGCGCGAATGACAAGATTGGCTGGTTGCGGTCGTGCTGAAGGTGGTTGTTCGGGTGGCATGAAACTCTCCTGAAGAATGCCGGAGAGCAGGGCACTTCACCGACCCTGCTCCATCGTTGGCAGGGTGGTGACTGGATCGCTTGCTTCTTTAGGTCAGCATGAGCGCCCGGCCGTCCCTGCGGACGTCGGTGAGCGTGGTCACATGAAGAAGCGTTACACTGGCGATCATGCTGCCAATGTTCTAGGGAAGGGCATCAAAGTCAAGCCGCTTCGAATCGAAATGCTTGGCCGCAGATCACGCAGGAACAGCCGATGAAAGCCATTGCCATCGATTTCGAGACCGCCAACGAACAGCGCGGAAGTGCCTGCTCGGTCGGGCTCGCATGGATCGAGGATGGTGCCGTGACCCGGGTGGAAGAGCGACTTATCCGTCCAAAGGATATGCGATTTTCATCCTTCAATATTGCCATTCACGGGATCAGGCCCGAGCATGTTGAAGATGCAGGCGAGTTTCCGGAGGTCATGGACGAATTTGCCGATGATTTTGCGGGCGCGACGCTTATTGCCCATAATGCCTCATTCGACTTCTCGGTCTGGCGCAACGCGCTGGATGCTTATCGCCAGCCCTATCCGACGCTGTCTTACATGTGCAGCGTGAAGATGGCGCGCCGCTTGATGCCGGAACTGCCGTCGCACAAGCTCAATATCATTGCCGATTATCTTGGCCTGCGTTTCGTCCACCACAATGCGGCTGAAGATGCAGCGATGTGTGCCGAGGCGGTGCTTGCAATGGCGCGGCAGGTGAAGGCTGCACGCATCGATGATGTGGCGCGGGCGATCAACATGCGCGTCGGCCGGCTCTATCCGGGTGGATATGAAGCATGTTCCTGCAAGGCAAGCTGATACTCTGCACTTGTAACCAAGGGCAGGCTTCTTACTTCTTTTTCGAAACAGTTATCGGAGGAACGCCATGCGTTTGGGGAAAATTGCGGCATGTGCTGCAGGCTTTGCAGCACTTTGGGCGACATCCGCCCATTCAGAGGTCGTCGGTAAGGTCGGGGTCGACTGGGTCGGCAACGATATCATCATCGAGGCTCTGGCTGACCCGAAGATCAAGGGCGTGACCTGCCATGTGACCTATTTCGACCGGTCGATCATCGATCGCCTGAGCAAGGGCAACTGGTTCGAGGATCCCTCCAACAGTTCGATCGCCTGCCGACAGACAGGGCCGATCACCATTGGCGATATCGAACTGGATGAACAGGGCGAAGAGGTTTTCCGGGAGGGGCGGTCGCTCATCTGGAAGAAGCTTCTCGTCAACCGCATTTATGACAAGCCGAACAACACGCTGATCTATCTTGTTCATTCCAAGCAGGTGACGGACGGATCTGCCAAGATGGCCATCTCGACTGTTCCGCTGTTCGGTCAGCCGGTCACCTGGGAAAAAGGCGAGCCCAAATAGGTTTGGAGTTTCGTCTCTGTGGTCTCGGTCCTATAAACGAGCAGAGCGCCCTGGAAAGATCCAAGGCGCTCGCTTGAGTGGCTGACTGTGTCGGTCAGCGGCCGCTTTAGCGGACATAAACAATCTTGCCGCCGTTGGCAGCAGTGTCCACGTCAATCACGTTCATCAGCTCGATGCTCTGCTCCTTGAGAGCGGACGCGATCGCAGGGTCAGCCGTGACTTCAGCCTGTGCCTCGGCTACCTGATCCTTGTCAGTGGCCTGAAGCTGCAGACGGTCGAACTGACCGCGTGTGCTGTCGTTGTCGAGGGTCTCGATGCGGACGATGTTCACGCCTTCGGTCATCGTTGTTGCTGCGGTCTGGGCTGCGGCGATACCGCCAAGCGAAGACGCTGCAAGCATACCGGCGAGGGCGATTTTAATTGTCTTGTTCATGATCAATCTCCTTTTGTCATGGTGTCGTTTCGACGTGTTATCGAAGACACTGGGATAATGATCACGGCTTCCATAAGTTCCTGGATTATCAACTTTATATACGAAAATTATTTTATTCACATATTGATGAGGGATCTTGAAAAGCCACAATTGGAGAACACCGGAAATAGCAAAGCCGGCCCTCCGCAAATGCAGAAGGCCGGTTTCCCGGGAAGGGGCTTAGTGTGTTGTCAGGCGGCCTGAGCGAGCTCGTCTGCGATGACGGTGTCGAGGTTCAGGAAGCAGACCATGGTCTTCTCCAGGGCCACGATGCCGCGGCAGAAGGCGCGCTGGGTTTCCGGGATGATTTCCGGTGCCGGCTGCAGGTCTTCACCCTTGATCGTCATCATGTCGGATACCTGTTCGACCAGAAGGCCGACCAGCTTGCCGGCAATGTCCGTGACGATGATGGCAGCACGCTCCGATGGTTCGGTCATTTTCATGCCGAGACGGCAGGCCATGTCGATGACAGGGATCACGGCGCCGCGCAGGTTGATGAGACCCAGGACATAAGGCGGGGTATGGGGCATCGGCGTCACCGGTGCCCAACCGCGGATTTCACGGATGGCCATGATGTCGATGCAGAATTCCTGGTCGCCCAGGTGGAACGATACGATTTCGAGATAAGCGCCCGACTGCTTTATTGCGTTTGACATGATCAGAACTCTTCCCAGTTGTCTGCTGCGGCTGTCGGAGCTGTCTGGACAGCAGCCGAACCGCGATTGAATGCACCTGCGACCTTGTTGACCAATTGGTGCGCAGGCGATGGTTTGGGCTCGGAAGCAGCATGGGCTGCTTGCGGGCCTCTGCTCGGTGCAGCGGAAGCTCCACCTGTGCGAAACCGGCCGACCAGGCGGGTTAGATTTTCCGCATCGTTTGCCAGTGTGTGGCTTGCAGCATTGGTCTCTTCCACCATGGCCGCGTTCTGCTGTGTTACCTGATCCATCTGGCTAACGGCCGTATTGATCTCTGCTAGTCCTGTCGATTGTTCACGAGATGCAGTTACGATCGACTTAACATGATCGTTGATTTGCAAAACATTGTCGCCAATGGTGCGCAAAGCCTCTCCGGCGGCAGCGACAAGGTCGACGCCGGTCTTGACTTCCTCATTGGATTTTCCAACCAGCGTCTTGATGTCGCGAGCGGCATCGCCCGCACGTCCGGCAAGGGCGCGGACTTCCTGGGCGACGACTGCGAAGCCCTTTCCGGCTTCGCCAGCACGCGCGGCTTCCACGCCTGCGTTGAGGGCCAGAAGATTGGTCTGAAAGGCGATTTCGTCGATCACGTTGATGATCTTGCCGATTTCGCCTGTCGCATTTTCGATCCGCTCCATGGCGGAGACGGCGTCCGATACAACTGTGCCCGACTTTTCCGCATAGGCCTTTGCGTTATCGACCATGTGGCTTGCTTCTTCAGCGCGTTCGGCGGAGCCGCGTACGGTGTTGGTGATCTGGTCTAGCGATGCAGAGGTCTGCTCCAACGATGCTGCCTGCTGTTCGGTACGTTTTGCCAGGTCATCGGCTGCGCTGCGCATCTGGTGGCTGTTGGCGCCGATCGAGCTTGTGCTGCCATTGATCTGGTGAATGACGTCGCGCAATTGCGTTGTCAGCTGGTTGAAGTCGTTGCGCAGGCGTTCGAGATCCGGCTGGAAGGGCTCGTTAATCTCAGCGGTCAGGTCGCCATCGGCGAGGCGGCGCAGACCCAGCGCCAGAGCATCGACCGCGACCTTGATGGCGCGCGCATCGGCTTCCGTGGCTGCTGCACGGTTGGTGCGTTCCTGCTCGTTTTCCACACGCGCCCGTTCGGCCGTGCTTTCGAGCTGATTTTTTTCGATTGCCGCAACGCGGAAAAGCTCGGCAGAGCGGGCCATGTCGCCGATCTCGTCATTCCGACCGGTCTGTGGCACTGCGCTTTCATAGTCGCCGTTGATGATCTTCTGCATGGAATTGCGCACGGCACTGATGCCATTAATAATCGAATTTCCGTGCACAAGCTGAAGGAGGATCACTGTCGCGAAAGCAACAAGGCCGAGTGCCATCTGGATATAGATGGACATGCGCGACAGGCTCGTGGCTTCTGAGGTCCGTTGGTCCATGAAAATGCCACCGGCCTTGGCGACATCATCGAGGGCCTTGGCAACACGGTCACCGGCGCCATCAATGGCATCGTCGATGCGCACATATTCTTCGTCAGGAGCATTGTTGCTGATCAGGTCTTTGAGTTCGACGCCGATGGCCTGACGCAGTTCCACGAGATCTGCATCATAGGTTTGCACCATGCCAGGATTGCTGGTTTCTGCCGCTAGCGCCTTCAGATCGGCAGCGCCGCTGGCCAACATGTCGCCGGTGTTATTTATGATGTCGATTCGCTCAGCGGAAATAGCGCCCTCGGATCGATCGATGATGGAATCCATGGCAGCCAGGACGAGACTGGAATTCGCCAGGCGCATTTCATTGACGTGCTCAATCTGATCGCCGACCTGTATTGCCCGCAGGAGGGCGGCGTCAGCCTGCTTTCCGAGATACCAGCCTGCGCCAACCACCGACGCGAAGCCACATGCCGCGGCTATGCCCAGGGTCATCAAACGTTGTTTTACGGAGAGATTTCGTCCCGCGATGAAATTCAGCATTCGTCCTCCAGTGGCACGGCAAGGCATTCGGGCTGCAGATGTTGGTTCTCATGCAGAGCCGAAAGACTGGCTTTCGGAGGACGTCATATCCACAATAGCTAATTTAACTATCTTCGCGGGCTTATATTTCATGTCATTGGTTAATCTATCGCTAAAATTCGAAATGGTGATGCTATGGAATTGCTTGGCCGGGCCGCGTTTTGCCCAGCGAGTGGGGGGGTGGCGCGATGATGAACCGCGAGAGCCCCTGGTGAGGACGCATCGGATAGTCATCAGGAGCGCTTCCATTTTTGTGCTCGTACAGTAAAATGACGGCATGAGTGACATAACGTTGCGGATTTCACCGATCGTCTTCTGGCTGGCACTGGCGGGACTGCTGTCGGCCCTTGCCGCCGTCGTCTTTGCCGGCTGGTTGAAATATGGCGCTGCCATTGTACTCACCTATGCCGAGAACGGTTTATCCCTCTGTTTTTAGGGGAAGCGGTCGGCGCAACCGGGACATATCCGCGCATTTGCCGCATTTCCGTTTGTGTTGATTTGCGCGTCAGTATGCCAGCTGCCATAAGCCATCCGGTATGACAGTCATTGCGCGACTGCTCTCTGTGGGCAGGCTGGGTAAAAGAAAATGAGTTCCATGAAGAAAATACGTATCGCTCTTTGGGTTGCCGTTGTTGCTATGGCCGGGGTTTTCGGTTGGCTGACATTTTCGATCACGCAATCCAAACAGCAGATGACGGAAGCGCCATACGGTGTGCCATTCCAGCTGGTGGATCAGAACGGGCAGGAAATTACCGAGCAGGCATTTCGTGGCAAACCGACCGCCCTGTTTTTCGGTTTTACCCATTGCCCGGAAGTCTGCCCGACGACGCTTTTCGAACTGGATGGCTGGCTGAAGAAGGTCGACCCGGAAGGCAAGGGGCTGCAGGCCTATTTCGTCACCGTCGATCCTGAACGCGACTCACCTGAATTGCTGGGCAAATATATTTCCAATGTCACCGACCGGGTGACAGGCATCAGCGGCTCGCCTGACAAGATTGCAGAGGTCATCAAGGGCTTTCGCGTGTATGCCAAGAAGGTGCCTCTGGATGAGAATGATCCGACCGGCGATTATACGATGGATCACACGGCATCGGTCTTCCTTCTGGATGGCGGCGGGCGTTTTACCGGCACGATCTCCTATGGCGAAAATCCGGATGTCGCTGTCAAAAAGCTTGAAAATCTGATGAAGAAGGGCTGAGGCGCAAAGCCTCCAGCTCTTGCTCTCAAAGGCGACCCGTAGTAGCGGAACGGTGTTCTTGCAGCGCTGTGCCGTACATATTGTGTGCTGATCCTGGCTGCAGCACTTCTGTCTGTTGCGTGATTTGTGCCCTGGACCACTTCGGGTTCAGTGAATCAGGTGTCAGGTACCATTCAACCGTTCAAGCGAGATACAGACCGTGAGTGAAATCCGCCTTTATGTGACGACCACCGAAATTCAGGCCGGCCAGGTGCTGGACCTGATGAGCGTTGCATTCGAAGACGACGGATATGCAATCGCCACGACCGAGGTCGACGAGACCAAGGACATCTGGGAAGCCTCCGTCTACATGATGGGGGACGAGGAAGCCGACATCCATGAACGCTTTGCCGCTGTTCTGGCCGAGGCTTTTCCATCGTTGGAGATCGAAAGAGAGGTCTTGCCGCTCATCGACTGGATCGCAAAGTCGCTGGAGGGATTGAAGCCCGTTCGTGCGGGGCGGTTCCTTGTCCATGGCGCGCATGACCGCGACAAGATCCGGGCGAACGATCTTTCCATCGAAATTGAAGCGGGACAGGCTTTCGGCACCGGACATCACGGGACGACCTCCGGCTGCCTGGAAATGATCGATTCGGTCATCCGCTCACAATCGGTCACCAATGCACTGGATCTTGGAACGGGCAGTGGTGTGCTTGCGATTGCTGTGCGCAAGCTGAAGGCCATTCCAGTTCTTGCCACGGACATCGATCCCATTGCCGTTCATGTGGCGCGCGAAAATGCGCGCAACAACGGCCTGGTCAGCGGTATACACTTCGAGACTGCGCCCGGCTTTCACTCCACGGCCTTTTCGCGACATGGACCATTCGACCTGATCGTCGCGAATATTCTGGCGAAGCCTTTGATGAAAATGGCACCGATGCTCGTACGGCACCTGACTGTCGATGGTTCCGTCATCCTGTCAGGCATTCTGGCAGCGCAGCGCTGGAAAGTCCTGGCGGCCTATAACGCAGCCGGAATGAAACACGTGAAGACGATCTGGCGCAATGGTTGGGTGACGATCCACCTGAAGTGATCAGCTTACACCGTTATTGTGTGCGTCGCAGCATTGCGTGGGTTGAATATCAGGAATTCCTCACTGATTTCCCTGAAAAAGCAAAAGGCGGCATCATTGATGCCGCCTTGCTTGTACCCGCGAGCCTTGGGAGGAGAACGCTCAAGCAGGTCAACGTATTCTATAGAGAACCGGCGGAGGGAGGAGATACGCCGGGTCGTCCAATCTTAGAATACGTAGCTGTTGGCGCCCTTGCGGCGCAGTTCTGCACGGCTGGTACCCATGGATTCCAGCGTTTTGTCGTCGAGGTTCAGGAGCGCACCGTTGACGTAACGGCTAACCTGACGCTCGCGAGCTTCGACCATGCGAGTGTAGGCATTGCGAAAGAATGAGTTGGCCATTTTAAAATCCTTTTCGTTCCGGGAGCCTCTGTGGCCCCGTTCGATGATTGGAATATACGCACTGCAACATGGTTTAGGCAGGGGGTTTGTCTCACAGCTGTTATGCGTTTGCTGCAATGGTCGTGGCGATTTCGCATCGAACTCTGCATTTCTGCACAGCATCTAGGCATTGGCTGCCGCAATTTTTATCGCATTGCATCATTTCTCCCTGCGGCCGTGGCGAAGCGAATTGCGGAGAGGCTCATGCTGGGGCTGGCGCTGCCTTATGCGCTTGCTATAACGAATCGCGAAATTGCAGAAAGGCCCCTCCATGTTCCAGTCCTTCGATGTCACCTCCAATCCACAATTCGGCAAGGCACGCGTGGAGGCGTTGCGCGCGCGCTTCGACGGGCTTGGCGTGGACGGCTTTCTGGTGCCACGCGCAGACGAATATCAGGGGGAATATGTACCGGCCTCTGCGGAACGGCTTGCCTGGTTGACGGGCTTTACCGGTTCGGCGGGCATTGTGCTGGTCACGCGAACGCAAGCTGTCGTGTTCGTCGATGGCCGCTACACCACGCAACTTGTCGAGCAGGTCGACGGCGAAGTCTTTACCGGCGGTGATCTGGTTGGTGAGCCGCCGCACAAATGGATCCCCGCGAACCTGCCTTCGGGCTTTCGCCTTGGTATCGATCCCTGGCTTCATACCGGAGCCGAAGTGCGACGGTTGCAAAAGGCGCTGGCGGAAAAGGACGGCAGTCTGGTGCTGCTGGAGGCCAATCCGCTTGATGCCATCTGGGACAATCGCCCGGCAGAGCCGCGCGGCGCGGTCACCATACAAGGCGACAGCTATGCTGGCGTGTTGGCGAAAGACAAGATCGCGACGATTGCGGCCGAGCTGCAGAAAAAGCATCTGGGTGCCGTTCTGATCACGGACCCATCGTCCGTGGCCTGGATCTTCAACATTCGTGGTGCCGATGTGCCCCATACTCCGCATCCACTGGCACGGGCGCTGGTCCATGCCGATGGATCGGCCGAGATTTTTCTTAGCAAACACAAGACCGGTATCGAGGCCGAAGCCTATCTCGGGCAGTTGGCGACGCAGTCCGAGCCCGAAGAGATTAACCCCCGGCTTGAGGCGCTGAGCAAATCTGGCGCACATATTCTGGTCGATCCGGAGCTGACACCCTACGCATTGTCAGATGTGATTACGCAATCGGGTGGACAGGTAGTTGAGGGTGAGGATCCGGCCAAGCTGCCGCGAGCCATCAAGAACACGGTCGAGCTCAACGGCTCCGCTGCTGCGCATCTTCAGGACGGTGTCGCCATGGTCGAGTTTCTCTGCTGGTTGGATCAGCAGCATCCGGGCACAGTCTCGGAAATCGATGCCACCAAGGCATTGGAATCCGCGCGGGCCAAGGTGGGAGAGCGGATGCAGAACCCGCTCAAGGATATCTCCTTCGACACAATATCGGGTGCGGGCGAGCATGGTGCCGTCATTCATTACAGGGTAACGACCGTTTCTGATCGCAAGCTCAATTCCGGCGAGTTGTTCCTGCTCGATTCCGGGGCGCAATATATCAATGGCACCACGGATATCACCCGTACCGTTGCCATCGGTGCTGTGCCGGAGGAGCAGAAGCGCTTCTTTACACTGGTGCTCAAGGGCATGATCGCGATCAGTATGGCGCGCTTCCCCAAGGGGACTCGCGGCTGCGATCTCGACCCGCTGGCGCGCATGGCCTTGTGGAAGGCCGGTGCCGATTATGCCCATGGAACGGGGCACGGCGTTGGCTCATTCCTTTCCGTTCACGAGGGGCCGCAGCGCATTTCTCGGGTGTCGCAGCAGGAATTGCTGCCGGGCATGATCTTGTCGAACGAGCCCGGTTACTACCGTCCCGGTGCCTTTGGTATCCGTATCGAGAACCTCATTTATGTGCGCGAGCCCGAGAGCATCGAGGGCGGCGATATCCCGATGCACAGTTTCGAGACGCTGACCTATGTGCCGATCGACAAATATCTGGTTTTGACCGAGCTTTTGACGCGCGAAGAGCTGCAATGGCTCGATGCCTATCATGCCAAGACGCGCGATGAACTGATGCCGCTTGTCGAGGATGCAAAGGTCAAGGCATGGCTTGAGAAGGCAACGGAGCCATTCAGCCGCTGAAATGGCGCATCGCCATGACCACGCACCAGCCGATGATCAGCATGGGGATGGCTGAAAAGCGAAGCCCTGCGATCAGTCCGGCAGCCATTGCCACCTTCACATCCAACCCGCCTGCATAAAAGGCGGGTGCCACAAGGGTGGTGAGCACGGCTGCCGGGACGGCGTTGAGCGCGGCATCAAGGCGTGGCGGGATGGTCTTCATCCGGCCGATGATCAGATGGCCGCCAATGCGGGTGAGATAGGTGGCCACAGCCGATGCCAGAATGACGATGAGCATGTAGGGGCTGGCAAATTCGCTCATCGTACCGCCTCCGCAGTGGCGACCGCATCCCGGCTTTTCGGCGGAAGCGCTGCTGCCAGCAGAATACCGACCGCCGCGCCGATGCTCACATGCCATGGCGAGCCGACATAAATATAGGCCGCGATTGACGCGATCGCGCTGGCGACGACGACGATGGCGAAGTTGTCGCGCTTGCGAAAGCCGAGTGTCAGGCCACCGAAATAGATGGGCAGCAGCACATCGATGCCGATGGTTTTCGGATCGCCGATCAGCGTGCCGAAATAGGCGCCGACGGCTGAGAGTATGACCCAGGGTACGTATAACGCGACGCCAAAGCCGAGATACCAGCCGAAGGTGACCGCCTTTCCGCTTTCCTTGCGCGCCAGAGACAGTGCGAACTGCGGATCGGTGAGAAGGAAGAAGGCGAGCGCCTTTTGCGCTGGAGAGTAGGCGGCAAAGAGCGGGCCGATGGCAGCGGAGTAAAGAATGTGGCGGAAATTCACAGCGAACACCGACAGCACGATCAACCATGCCGGCACGTTGTGTCCGAACAGTTCCAGGCCAACCAGCTGACTTGCGCCGGCAAAGATGGTGGCGCTCATCAGGCCAGCCTCTGCCACCGTCAACCCGTTGCTGGCGGCGATGGCGCCGAACAGGATGGCGAAGGGCACCGTCGATACCAATACCGGAGGGGCTGCCGACATCCCCTCAATGAAGTCCCTACGCATCTCTACTCCTCATGTCCTGTGTGTCGGGCATAGAACCGCCGGTGTGAATGCACAAATGAATTCCCTTTATGGGGCGTTGGAATTTGCTGAACCGGTCTTTCCGTCATAATCTTTGTGTCTCGCACCGTTTTCTTGAAGAAAAGGAACGACGTTGATGGCAACACTCGATTTTTCCCCCGAAGAACTGGCCGAGACCGTTGCGCGGCTGCAATCTCATTTTCGCGAGGAATTCCAGCTGGAGCTGGGGCGGTTCGAAATGGAGGAACTGGTCGCTGTTTTTGCCGGCGAGCTCAGCTCGCATTTCTACAATCGCGGGCTCTACGATGCGCAGGCTGCGGTGATGCAGAAGGTGGACGATATCAACGAGGCGATCTATCAGCTTGAAATGCTTGGTACCGACGCGAATTGATCTTTTCTGGACATCTTGGGGAAGGTGCTCAGGTCGCAGTCAGCCAGTCGTTATGACGCGGTTATCGAGCAGTCTCGTTGCGCCGATACGGACGTAAAGCAGGACAAGAATGGCATCGCCCCCGGTTTCGATCTGCCCAAGGGTATGCGGGTCGCGAACGGCGATGACGTCGGGCTGGGCGAGCGGTTCCGTGCGGATGAAGGTCGCAAGCGCTGCTTCCAGCTCTGCCGCGTTGCGCATACCACCCTTAAACAGTCTTTGTGCTTCGCTGAGCGCATTCGGTACGATGACGGCCGCAGTCCGCTCGATTTGCGAGAGGTAGACATTGCGTGAGGAGCAGGCGAGGCCATCGGCTTCGCGAACGGTGGCCACCGGAACGACACGAACCGGCTGCGCCAGATCCTCGACCATGCGCTTTATAATGGCGACCTGCTGGTAGTCTTTCTCACCGAAATAGGCGGAATCCGGCTGGACGATGTTGAAGAGCTTGGCAACGACGGTCGCGACGCCGGCGAAGTGTCCGGGGCGGGCTTCGCCCTCCAGCTGATTTCCCAGCTTCGGAAGGTCAACCACCGTTTCCATCGGGCGCGGATACATGTCTTCCACGCTCGGCGAAAACAGAAAGTCGACACCGGCTTTTTGCAGCATTTCACTGTCGCGTGCGAGGTCGCGTGGATATTTGCCGAGGTCCTCTTTCGCCCCGAACTGCAGCGGATTGACGAAGATGGATGTGACCGTCACATCGTTTTCGGCGCGCGCACGGGCAACAAGTTCCATATGGCCCTGATGCAGATAGCCCATGGTCGGAACGAAGCCGATGGACTTTGCGGCACGTCTTGGTGCGGCCAAGCGTTCGCGCAGTGCCGCTATGCTGGTGAGGGTTTCCATCCGCTTTTCCGCTTGGGTCAACCGAGGATGTCAGTGCTGTCGACGATAGCGATGCCCTTGGCACGCATCTCCTCTTTTGCTTGTTCGACGCCTGCTGGATCGATGCCGCGGCTGGCATCGGAGATGAAGCGAACGGTGGTGCCCGGCAACATCTCGACGGCGTCGAGAGCGGAGAACTTCACGCAATAGTCCGTGGCCAGACCGCAGATATCGACGGCCGTGACATCCTTCGATTTCAGGTAATCGGCAAGGCCGGTCAGGGCTGTCTGGTCGTTGTCGCGAAAGGCCGAATAGCTGTCGACCGCCGGGTCTTCGCCCTTTTGCTGGATATAATCGATCTTGCCGGTCTCAAGATCCGGATGGAACTCGGCATCCTTGCTGCCTTGCACGCAGTGATCGGGCCACATCATTTGCGGTTGGCCTGCCAGTTCGCCCATTTCGAACGGATGCTTGCCGGCATGTTGCGACGCAAAGCTGCCATGGTTGGCTGGATGCCAGTCCTGCGAGGCGACGATCAGATCATACCCCCCGGCATCCATCAGCCGGTTGGCGATGGGCACGATCTTATCGCCTTCGGGCACTGCCAGATTGCCACCGGGGCAGAAACCATTCTGAATGTCGACGAGAAGCAGGGCCTTGGTCATGAAAAATCCTTTGTCTATCTGGGCGGAGAATGCCAAGTGCCGTCTTCGGGATCAATCGGGAAATTGCCCGAAATTGCCGGAGAGACTGGAAGGGTTAGGCAATCGATGCCGCGTTTTCGCCCAAAAGGTAAAGACAGCTGTGCATGGTTTGCGTCAGGACACGGATGTATGTTGCCGCTCACTGATCGCTTCTATAGAGGGCAATGAGGTAATTGCTTTTCGGTTTCACGAGGTTGAGTTGAGCGGCACGTCAAAGAAGATGAGCGTGGAAGCCTGGATTCTGGCAGGGCTCGAGGCGCTTGAGGCCCACGGTTTTCGGGTTGTCAAAGCCGATACCCTGTCGAAGATGCTGAACGTCACGCGCGGCAGCTTCTACTGGCATTTCCCCGAGGTCGGTTCCTTTCACCGTGCCGTGATCGGTCGCTGGACGGACGAAAGGATGGGGATGCTCAACAAGGAGTTCGCTGCCGACGACACCAGCGTCAGAGACCTGCTGAAACAGGCTTTCGGCTCCGGTGCCATGCGCGAGCGGCAGATGCGGCTTTGGGCGATCGAAGAACCGATGGCACGCGCTGCCCTTGCCGAAATCGACGGACGCCGTCTGGCGCTGATGGAGGAACTGGCCGTTGGCCGTGGTCTGGAGCGCGACACCGCAAGCCGCCGCATCAAGCTCATCTATTGGAGCTATGTCGGTGCATCCGTGCTGGAAGAGCCGGCTCGCGACGATCTCTCCATCTATATCGAGGAACTGGCACTGATGCTGGAGCCGGCAGGTATCAATCTGTCTGCTGCCATGGGTGTGGAGAAGGTTGCGGCATTCGAAGCCGTCGCCGAGCCAATGGCCGCAGCTGGAACCGACAACGATGCTGTCTTGGAGCCGACACCAAAAGCCGCCAAGCCGAAGCGTGAGAAGCCCAAGACCGACAAACCTAAGGCTGCGAAGGCAAAGCCAGCACCGGACATGCCGGTTCAGCAGGCGCTATTCGACTTCTAGGCGAGTGCCATTGAAGAAACTGCGACAGCCGGGCTTCATGCCCGACTGCCAAGGGCCGCCTATCACTCAGGCTCTTATTTCCTGACGCTGGAACGCGACGTAAGCGATGGTATAGATGACGATCATCGCCGCAATCAGTCCCGAGAACTGCGGCCAGATCAGCAATGCGCTCTGATCCAGAGGCAGTGGCGTTCCCATCAAGGCACCTTGCAGCTGGCTCATGAAGACAAGGCCCAGAGAGCGGGTTTCCGGATTCAGCAGTGCCTGGATCGTCTCCTGATAGAGCGTCGCCGGTGATAGCCTGGCAAGATCATGCGCCCACTCGGCCTGCGAAATGAGGGTGAGCGGGTTATAGGGATCGACCGGGGAAATGGCCGATGCTGCAAGCGGCGCGATCATGCCCCAGAATAATGTCAGCACCAGCCACAGGGTCAGTGCTGCCAGCGCCGAGGTCGCCGGTGAGCGGAACAGCGTCGAAAACAGCATCGACACGGCGAGCCATACGCCCGCATAAAACAGCGAGGCGAGCAGGAAGGCGAGGCCGCGTGCCACTTCCTCACCCGATGGCGGCAGCCCCAACGTGATCAGAGCCATGCCGGTGACCAGCAGCCACAAGGTGACGAGGCAGATGCCGATGATGGTCAGCCCGCCGAGGAACTTGCCAGCCAGAAGCGCGTCGCGGTAGATCGGTTGGGACAGGATGCGGCTCATGGTGCGGCGGTTATATTCGCCATTGATCGCGTCGAAGCCGAGCGCGATACCGATCAGCGGCAACAGGAAGCCGAGAAAGGTGACGAAAGAAGGCAGTGGCTGCTGGGCCGTGGTGAAGACACGCAGGAACAGGAACTGGTCCTGTCCCACCGTGTCCTTGATCTGGCCGATGGCGCCATAGATCGAGCCAGCCGCCGTCAGCAGCACCAGCAGCATGACCAGATGCATGCGGGCGCTCGCCATATGGTCTGCCGCCTCCTTGAGGGCGACGGCGGCCAGTCCCGAAAAGGGGGAACCTTCACGCTGCTTCATGATGCATCTCCTTGAAATAGCGGACATAGACCTCGTCGAGGCTGGTCCGGTCCATGGAAAGCCGCTTCAACGAACCGCCGGCATCGACAATCGCCTTCGAGACGGCGGCGCGAACATCCCGATCGGCTTCGATGCGGATCGTGTCGCCACCGGAGCGGCTGACATGGGTGACGCCATCTAGTTTTTCGGTGAGCGCCTTGGCATCGCAGCCCTGCGCTTCCACTTCGACCACATGCGAGCCACCGAGCACCTGGGTGGCAAGATCATCGACCCGGCCGACAAGGGCGGCCTTGCCGGCATTGAACAGGGCGACGCGGGTGCAGATGCTCTGTACCATGGCCAGCATGTGCGAGGACAAGACGATGGTCATGCCGTCGGCGGCCAGTTTCAGGATCATGTCCAGCAGTTCCTGCGTGGACTGCGGATCGAGGCCCGAGGTCGGCTCGTCGAGGATGGCCAGTTCGCATTGCTTGACCAGGAGATCGGCGATGCCGAGCCTTTGGCGCATGCCGCGCGAAAAGTCCGATACCCGTTTGTTGCGCACATGGTCTAGGCGGACGCGCTTGAGGGAGTCATCGACGCGCGCGCCGATCTCGGCACCGGCAATGCCGGCCAGCCTTGCCGTGTAAGCGAGGTTTTCGAAAGCTGTCATGCCGTCGTAAAACCCCACAGCATCGGGCAGATAGCCCACGCGGCGTTTCACTTCCAGCGGTTCTCGCAGTGGATTTCGACCCAGAACCTTCACCTCGCCGCCGCTCGGCTCTGTCAAACCGAGAAGCAGGAGAATGGTGGTGGTCTTGCCGGCCCCGTTTGGTCCCAGCAGGCCGAAAATTTCGCCCTGCCGGATTGTCAGGTCAAGTCCGTCGACGGCGACGTGCTGACCGTAGCGTTTGGTGAGGCCTTTCGCCTCGATGACGGGGGCGCTCATCTGCGGCCATACCTGGTGACTGCAAAGGCCAGAACCATGACGGCAGCGCCGATTGTGCCAAGACCTGCCAGACCCCATACCGTGGAGGTGGTGACGGTGACGCGGAACTGCTGGCTGTCGGACAGGCCATCGCCATGAGCGCGCACGCTGACCATATAGTCACCGGCAATGGCCTTGTCGGACGGTGTCATGGTGACGGAAACGTCGGCCTTGTCGCCGGGGGCGATTTCCGGCACTTTTTCCGGACTTGCCGTGACTTTCCAGCCCGAAGGTGCGTTGGCACTCACTTCAACATTTTCGGCCGGAGCCGTGCCGGAATTGGCGACCACGAATTTGAAGCTTTGCTCCTTGCCGGCTTCGGCGCGGCCTGAGAGCCGTTCATCGGCGGTTGAAAGCTGCAAGTCTGCCTGACCGGTCACATCGAGAACAAGCTGTGTCTCGCCCTGGGCCTTGGCATCGGATGCGCCGACCTTGACCGGATACTGGCCAGCTGCGACCTGCGCCGGCGGCTTCACGGAAACCTTCACCGTTTTTGTCTCGCCGGCTTTCAGCGGCAGACTGGTCAGCTCGTTGCTGCCATACTGTTCCTTGAAGGTTGCGGTAAAGCCGGGCGGTGCCTGACTGAGAAGATTAACGACATTATCCTCGGTGCTATCGTTCTGGATGGCTACATCGTAGTCGAAGGAGGATTTTGGCGTGCCGCGCAGGGCCGGCAAGGTGGGTTTCAGCGTCAGCTTGTCAGGCTCGGCGGCAGCCAGCGTGATCTTGACCGGCAGCGTGAGGGTCCTGCCATCATCGGTGTGGCCGGCAACGGTGAAGGCGTAATTGCCGGGCTTGGCCGCGTCGGGCGGTGTGAGCTTCAGTTGGAGGGCGCGGGTCTCGTTGGGGCCCGCCATGGCCGCTTCAACCGCCTTGCCATCGCCAAGCAGCGTCCACGTCCAGCCAGACGGCAGACCGCTGACGGAAAAATCGACGCGGGCCGGCGGCATCTCGGCATTTTGCAGGCTGAGCGGCAAGGTTGCGTCCTGGCCGATCTTTTCGGTCAGTGCAGGATAGGTGGTGGTCAGCCACAGGCCGGTCGGCTGTGCGGTGTCCTGCTGGGCCAGAGCTGGCATTGCGGCAAGCACAAGCCCACCGGCAAGCGCCAGGGCTGCAGGCAGGTGACGAGGAGAAGTCATCCCATTACTCCCAATGTTTCGAAATGAAAAATGTCTCGATGCCGGGCGGTTTTGCAGGAGTGCTCAACGCCGGCGAATACGAGACTTTGCCTGAAAAATGACGAAACCGGGGCAAAGAAAATTACAGTTATGTAATGTTGCCAAGGGGTTATGCTGGGTGCGTCATATTCTCGACGCGCCCGGCGCTCTGCAGTTCGCTTGGAAAAACGGCCGTGATGTCGATGAAGCCGGCACTGCTGCAAGGTTTCTTTAACCCTGATGGGGCACCTTTGACGAATCTGCGAAGCAGGGGCAGGGGCGATTGCCCGGGCCTATTATTGCCGCATGATGATCATGCAATCAGCCGGTCTTGCAGCGTGTGTCGCAAGCGGTTCAGGGAGTAAAGAATGACGCGTTCAGCCGCCGCCAAAAGCCCCGCCGGAGCCCTCCATTTCTTTCCCATCAGCCAGCGGTCCGACGTGGTGCGCCAGGCCGCACGCGAACTCGACAGTCATAACGGTCAGGCGGCTCTCGACTTCTGGAAGAACAAGTGCCGCGCGCTTGGCGCTGAACTGACCGCCCGCGGCTGCGCCGAAGACGAAATGCGCGCCCAGATCATGGATTTCCAGGCGGCCGTTCAGGCAGAACTTCTGGAACTGCATCATCAGCGGATGGTTGAGGGCTGATTTTCCAGTTTGGCGATTGCCGCCTCACACCCGCTCCACAAATCCGTCCAGCACGCGTTTCTGCCCGGCCCGGTCGAAGTCGATCGTCAGCTTGTTGCCTTCGATCGTCGCGATGTTGCCGTTTCCGAACTTGATGTGGAAGACACGGTCGCCGACTGAATATTTCGACGGTTCGGTGGCGGTCGACTTGGCCACCAGTTCGCCATCGATGGTCTTGCCGCGCGGGCCCGATTCGCCGTAGCCGATGCGTTCGACCGCATGGCCGGAACGATTGCCCCAATTGTTGCGGGTGGCGTCGGTCTTGTTGGCCTGGGCGCGCTTCCAACCGGGGGTGGAATAGCTGTTTTCAAAGGGCTCCTGCTTGTCGAAGCGGGATTGTCCGTAGCCACCACGACCATAACCGCCATAATTCCCCTCGGATTCGGCCACATCCACATGGGCGGATGGCAGCTCGTCGAGAAAGCGGGACGGCATGGTGGATTGCCAAAGGCCGTGGATGCGGCGGTTGGATACGAACCAGATATGGCAGCGCCGCTTGGCGCGGGTGATGCCGACATAGGCGAGGCGGCGTTCTTCTTCCAAGCCCGAGCGCCCGCCTTCATCCAGCGCGCGCTGGTGCGGAAAGAGGCCTTCTTCCCATCCGGGCAGGAAGACGGTTTCGAATTCCAGTCCCTTGGCGGAATGGAGCGTCATGATGGAGACGGCGTCCATATCCTCGTTCTGCTCGGCATCCATGACCAGCGAGACATGCTCGAGGAAGCCGCGCATGCTCTCGAACGCCTCCATGGAGCGGATGAGCTCCTTGAGGTTTTCCAGACGACCCGGCGCTTCTGCCGATTTGTCGTTCTTCCACATATCGGTGTAGCCGGACTCTTCAAGGATCTGCTCGGCAAGTTCGGTATGGGGAACGGTTTCAAGCTGTTCCTGCCATCGGCGAAAGTTTTGCACGACGTCAAACAGGGCCTTGCGGGCCTTGGGTTTCAGGTCGTCGGTCTCGGTCATGTCGCCTGCGGCCTGCAACATGGGAATGTCGCGGGCGCGGGCATAATCATGCAGGGCGCGCACCGAGGTGTCGCCCAGACCACGCTTGGGCGTGTTGATGATGCGCTCGAAGGCCAGATCGTCTGCAGGCTGGCAGACGAGGCGGAAATAGGCCATGGCATCGCGGATTTCGAGCCGCTCATAAAAGCGCGGGCCGCCGACGACGCGGTAATTCAGGCCAAGGGTTACAAAACGATCTTCGAATTCGCGCATCTGGAAGGAGGCGCGCACGAGGATCGACATATCGTTGAGCTTGTGTTTCTTGCCGTCTGCATCGCCACGCTGCAGGCGCTCGATTTCTTCGCCGACTGCGCGGGCTTCCTCTTCGGAATCCCAGGCAGCATGCACCACGACCTTTTCATCGTCGGGTTCGGAGCGTTCGGTGAATAGCGTCTTGCCAAGGCGGCCTTCGTTATGGGCAATCAGATGGCCGGCAGCGCCCAGAATATGTTCGGTGGATCGATAATTGCGCTCCAGTTTCACCACCTTGGCGCCGGGGAAATCCTTCTCGAACCGCAGGATATTGTCGACTTCCGCGCCACGCCAGCCATAGATCGACTGGTCGTCGTCGCCCACGCAACAGACATTCTGGGCCACGCCCTTGGGGCGCTGGGCCAAAAGCCGCAGCCACATATATTGCGCGGTGTTGGTGTCCTGATACTCGTCGACCAGAATATAGCGGAACTTGTCGTGATATTCCCGCAGCACATCCGGATTGGCCTTGAACATGCGGATGGGGTGCAAGAGAAGATCGCCAAAATCGCAGGCGTTCAGGCTTTTCAGCCGGTTCTGATAGGCGGTGTAGAGTTCACGACCCTTGCCATTGGCAAAGGCACGGGCATCGCCTTCGGGGATCTGTGACGGATCGAGCCCCTTGTTCTTCCAGCCATCGATCATTCCGGCAAACTGGCGGGCCGGCCAGCGCTTGTCGTCGATGCCTTCTGCCTGGATCAACTGCTTGATCAGGCGAATGACGTCGTCGGTGTCGAGAATGGTGAAGTCGGAGCGCAGGCCAACCAGTTCGGCGTGGCGACGCAGCAGTTTCACGCCGATGGAATGGAAGGTGCCGAGCCAGGGCATGCCTTCGACCGCGCCACCGACCAGAAGCCCGATACGCTCCTTCATCTCGCGCGCGGCCTTGTTGGTGAAGGTCACGGCGAGAATCTGGCTTGGCCAGGCGCGGCCCGTCTCCAGAATATGAGCAATGCGGGTGGTCAGAACGCGGGTCTTGCCGGTGCCGGCGCCCGCCAGCACCAGAACGGGGCCTTCGGTCGCTTCCACCGCTTCACGCTGTTCCGGGTTGAGGCCTGACAGGTAATCGGGTGCCCGTGACTGATCGCGCGCCGCCATGGCGCGGGCCGCAATGCCAAGCCCGCCTTCCTTGGGCGCATGGGCCTGGGGGGCAGGGGCATTTGAGGGCTTGCGCGGCTCGTCAGGCTCCTCGTCGAAAAAGGGGATATCACTAAAACCACTGGTCATGGGGCTCAATGTAGTGATTCGAAACCGAAAGGCCAGAAAAGATGTTCTCCTTTCATTCCCAAAAGGTCACTATGCAACGGAAAATTGCCGGCTTTGGCGGATATCGTGCCGGACGCTGTCGTGAATGTGATTGGTCAATAGCCCGCATGGGTGCGAATAAAGGCTTGCGTTTCAATGTCGCCGGGCTTCGCAACACCTCAGGATAATGACAGTTTCGTAATGTTCATGATGGCGGGTTGCGGTTGCAACGCAGTCATGAATATTGGGCTTGAGCCGTTCCAAGACGCTGGGCCGCGGCGATCGCAAATCAGTTCTATTTCAGTGTCACTTGCGGAGATTGCATGGCCTTTTGGAAACAGTTGCTTCTGGCAATTATCGTCCTCGTTGCGGGGTTCTTTGTCTGGATCTGGCTCGTGCCCGGCAGTGGTGCCGTTTTGGCGCGGCTCGGCGTTCCAGCTGGCGTCGTTGCCATGGTGTCGACTTCGCAGACCGAAGGGGGGGATGCAGCCGGTGCAAAGCGCGGCGGTGGCCGCGGTTTCGGAAATACGCCTCAGGTGGTGGTTCAGCCGGTCGCGATCGGCAAGGTGAACGACCGCCTGACAGCGATAGGCAGCGGTGAGGCGGTTCAATCTGTCATCGTCACGCCACAGGTGGCCGGCACGTTGAAGGAAGTGCTGGTCAAATCCGGCGATCTCGTTGAGGCCGGTCAAGTGATGGCCCGCATCAAGGACGAGGAACAGATCATTGCGCGCGATCAAGCCAAGGTGGAACTGAACAGCGCTCTGGAAAAGGCGAAGCTCTACGAGAACCTGAAGTCGACCATTTCCCGTATCGATGCTTTCAACGCCGATATCGCGGTCCAGACTGCAAAGCTTGCGGTCGAGACGGCAGCGCTCAATCTGCAGCGGCGCGAAATTACCGCGCCCATCAGCGGCGTCGCGGGCATCGTCACCGTTGATCCCGGCGATAATGTTACCACGACAACAGCCATTGTCAGCCTCGATGACCGTTCGGAAATCCTCGTCGATTTCTGGGTTCCGGAGCGTTTCGCGCCGATCATCAAGGTCGGCCAACCGGTCGAGGCAACGGCAGTTGCGCGTCCGGCAGGGCTCTATCGCGGTGCGGTCGAGGCCATCGACAACCGCATTGATGAGGCCAGCCGCACGCTTCATGTGCGGGCCCGCATTGCCAACGAGAATGACGATCTGAGGGCCGGCATGGCGTTTACGGTCGCCATGACGTTCGACGGTGAAGACTATCCGGCCGTCGATCCGCTTGCGATCCAGTGGGACAGCGACGGCTCCTATGTCTGGCGGGTGAGTGACGGCAAGGCCGAAAAGGTTACCGTGCGCATCGTGCAGCGTAATCCCGACAGTATTCTCGTGGAAGCGGCATTGTCCGCCGGGGATGACATTATCATCGAGGGTGTGCAGCGTGTGCGGGCCGGCGGTGAGGTCGCAATCGCCGGCGAGCAACGTCCGGCCGATACCAAGCCATCCGCCGAGGCGCCTCAGCAGGAGGCGGCCAAGCAATGAGCGATCGCGAAGAAGGTCTGTTGCCGTCAGCCGATCATGGCGGGTTCACCGCGCTGTTCGTGCGACGCCCCATCCTGGCGCTTGTTTTCAATGCCCTGATCGTCGTTGCCGGCCTGTCTGCGCTTTACGGCGTCGAGGTTCGTGAACTGCCGGATGTCGACCGTCCGGTGATTACCGTTCGCACGACATTTTCAGGTGCGTCGCCCGAAACGGTCGATCAGGAGGTGACGACGGTCATCGAGGGGGCGGTGGCACGGGTCAGCGGGCTCAAATCCATGTCGTCGTCCTCGTCCTTCGGCTCCAGCCGCGTGACGCTCGAATTTTCCGATGCAACGGATCTCAACGTGGCCTCGACCGATGTTCGCGATGCGATTGGCCGTGTCACCAATGAGCTTCCCGACGAATCGGACGAACCACGAATCATCAAGGCCGATGCCGATTCCAGTGCGATCATGCGGCTGGCGATCACGTCGGACAGTCTCAGCCTCGACGATCTGACGCAACTGGTCGATGACGAGATCGTCGACCGGCTTGCCGCAGTGGATGGCGTCGCGGATGTCGATATCTACGGGGATCAGGAAAAGATTTTCCGGGTCGATGTCGATCAGGCAGCGCTTGCCAGCCGTGGGCTGACCATCGCCAATCTGTCCACTGCGCTGAGCGACCTTGCCTTTGACGTGCCGGCAGGCGCGCTCAACAGTGCCACGCAGAATATCGTGGTGCGGGCGACCGCGGAGCTGAAGACGCCGGAGGATTTTGCAAGTCTTATCATCCAGAACCGCGTGCGGTTGGGCGATGTGGCCACCATTACCCTGGGGCCGGATATCAGTTCGACCACTTTGCGGGCCAATGGCAGCCCTGGCATCGGTCTTGGCATCATTCGTCAGGCACAATCGAATACGCTCAGCATCTCCGATGGCGTGACCAAGGCTGTTGCGGATATCTCGAAGACCTTGCCTGAAGGCACGCAGATCCGCATCACCAGCGATGATGCCGTGTTCATCCGCGGCTCCATCGAAGAAGTGGTGCGCTCGCTGGCACTGGCAGCGATCATCGTGGTCGGTATCATCTATCTGTTTCTGCGCGACGCCAAGGCGACGATCATTCCGGCGGTCACCATGCCGGTGGCGTTGATCGGGACGGTTGCCGCGATCTATCTGCTCGGTTTCTCGATCAATATTCTGACCTTGCTTGCGATTGTGCTTGCCACCGGCATGGTGGTGGATGACGCGATTGTCGTGCTGGAAAATATCGTCAGGCGTCGAGCACAAGGCCTTGGACCTCGGGCAGCAGCCGTGCTTGGCACTCGGGAGGTGTTCTTTGCGGTCGTCACCACCACGGCCACGCTTGCCGCTGTGTTCGTGCCGCTGTCGTTCCTGCCGGGGCAGGTGGGCGGACTGTTTCGCGAATTCGGCTTCGTGCTGGCCTTTTCGGTGACGCTGTCATCGATTGTGGCGCTGACACTCTGTCCCATGCTGGCGTCTCGGCTGCTGACCCGCGATGTCGATCCTGACCCGGGTATGCTTGGCAGGTTGGGGAACCGCTTCTCCGATCTCTACCGCTATACGCTTCGCGGCTGTCTGAGAGCACCGTTCGTCGTGTTCATCGTTGCCATCGTCTTTGCCGGAGCAGCCTTTGGCGCATTCCAGCTGATCACCAACGAGTTGACGCCGCGCGAGGATCGCGGCCTGTTGTTGATGCGGGTGTCTGCTCCGCAAGGGGTCAGCCTCGAATATACCCGTGATCAGATGCGCCGGGTTGAGGAAAACCTTGAACCCCTGCGCGAGAGTGGAGAGATCATCAATCTGTTCTCTATTTCCGGATTTGGCAGCAGCAAGAACAGCGGCTTCATGGTGCTGACGCTGGCACCCTGGGATGAGCGCAGCCGCAGCCAGGACGAGATAGCAAAGGACGTGAATGCGGCGGCCGTAAAAGTGCCTGCCGTCCGTGCCTTTGCCATTCAGCCCAATTCTCTGAAAATCCGCGGCGGAGGAAATGGTCTCAGTTTCGCGCTTGTCGGTTCGAGCCATCAAAAGCTGACCCAGGCCGCTCTTTCCGTGGTCGATGCCATGGAACGGGACGGCCGTTTCGACAATCCGCGTCTGGCCGACGATGTCAGTCAGGCGCAGCTATCGGTCGTGATCGATCGTGAACGCGCGGCCGATCTCGGGGTCAATATAACGGGGCTTGCGCAGGCGATGCAGGCATTGCTCGACGGTCGCTCCATCGGTGATGTCTTCGTCGATGGCAAGTCTTATCCGGTGAAACTGGTATCGACCACGCGGCCAATCGATGATCCGACCGATCTTGAGAACATCTTCCTGCAGACGAGCGAAGGCAAGTTCGTGCCGATGTCGGTGATCGCCACGCTGAAGGAGAATGCGGTCGCGCCATCCTTGTCGCGTGAGCAGCAATTGGCGTCGGTTAGCATCAATGCCGGATTGAACGAGGGGACGTCGCTTGGTGAGGCGCTTGCCGTTGCCGAAGCCATCGCCGAACCGCTTTTGCCGCCCGGCGCAAGGCTGATGCCGCTGGCGGAGGCAGCCACGCTGAATGAAAATTCAAGCGGCATGGGCACGACCTTCGGTTTCGCCATCGTGATTGTCTTTCTGGTCCTGGCGGCGCAGTTCGAAAGCGTCTTGTCTTCACTGATCATTCTGGCGACCGTGCCGCTCGGGCTTGCCTGTGCCGTCTTCGCGCTGGTGCTGACGGGTTCATCGCTGAATGTCTATTCGCAGATCGGGCTGGTGCTTCTTGTCGGGGTGATGGCCAAGAACGGTATCTTGATCGTCGAATTTGCCAATCAGCTTCGTGATCAGGGGCAATCGGTTCGCAATGCAATCGAGAACGCATCCAATATGCGTTTGCGCCCTGTGATGATGACGATGATCTCGACGGTGCTGGGCGGTGTGCCGCTCGTGCTGGCCTCCGGCGCCGGTGCCGAGGCCCGTATCGCCCTCGGTTGGGTGATGGTGGGCGGACTGGGGCTTGCCACAATCGTCACACTCTATGTGACACCGGTCGCCTATCTGGCGCTTGCCCGGTTTTCAAAGCCGCGTGGCGACGAAGAAAAACGCCTGCGTCAGGAAATGGATATTGCGGCTTCGCTCGAGGCTGCTGAATGACTGCCGATAAGCAGGAGACTTTTGCATGACGACACATATGATTGAGATCAGCACCGCAGAAGGCGTGGCCAAGGCCGTTCTGGTGAAGCCTGCCGATGCCATTGCCTCCAAGGCGGGCGTGATCCTTTATATGGATATTTTCGGGCTTCGATCGACGCTCACAACCATGGCGGAGCGGCTGGCCAATGAAGGCTATACGGTTCTTGTTCCCGATCTTTTCTATCGCTTCGAGAACAAGCAGGACTTCGATCCCAAGACCGCCTTTTCCGACCCGGTTGCCGGTCCAAAACTAAAAGCAATGAAGCTTGAGACCACGCAGGCGATGACGGCAAGCGACAGTGCTGCCTTTATCGCCGCACTCGATGAGGCCGGAGCGACCGGTCCTGTCGGTGTCGTCGGTTATTGCATGGGTGGCGCTTATGCGCTGACGACCGCAGCCCGCTATGCGGAGCGCGTGGCGGCGGCTGCAAGCTTTCACGGCGGCAATCTTGCGACATATGCTCCAGACAGTCCGCATTTTGGCGCTCAGTCGATCAAGGCGCGTGTTTATGTCGGTGCTGCCGGTGTCGACGGGTCCTTCCCGCCGGCGCAGGCCGGGCGGCTGGCCGAAGCCATGGCTGAGGCCGAGGTCGACTTCATGTTGGAAAATTACAAGGACATGAAGCATGGCTGGACGATCTGCGATCACGGTGTCTATGACCGCGACGGCAGCGAGCGCCACTGGACCCGGCTTCTGACCTTTCTCGGCGAGACACTAAAGTCCGCCTGAACTGACACATCCGTCACTTGGGCCAGAATGTGATCTGGACAAGCCACGCCGATCTATCCCATATCTCGCGGCAAGAGGCGCGTCACTTTGCGCGCTGGCAATGGAAGTGCATAAGGGATTTCGCCATGGCGATGAAGGATGTCATCACGGGAGCGCGCAACGAGGACGGTATCGCGACGGTTCTCGCACTGTTGAAGCAGGTTTTTGGCGACAGGTTTCAGACCGGGCAATCTTTCCTCGAACAACACGCGCATACCACCACCTATCTGCCGGCGCAGCTTCCGGACGGTGTGGTCTTTGTCGAGACGACTGAAGACGTGCAAACGGTCGTGCGTTCCTGTGCCGAGCACAAGGTTCCCGTGATCGCGTTCGGTACCGGATCGTCGCTAGAAGGTCAGGTCAATGCATCGCATGGCGGTATTTCTCTGGATTTCAGCCGGATGAACAAGGTTCTTGAAGTCAATGCCGAGGATCTGGATTGCACCGTTCAACCGGGCGTCACGCGCGAGGACCTGAATGTCTATCTGCGCGACACAGGCCTGTTCTTCCCGATCGATCCGGGTGCCAATGCCTCTCTTGGCGGCATGGCGGCGACACGTGCCTCGGGGACCAATGCAGTTCGCTACGGCACGATGAAAGACAATGTGCTTTCGCTGACCGTGGTTACGGCTGACGGTGAGGAAATCCGCACGGCGCGCCGCGCGCGCAAGACGTCAGCTGGATATGATTTGACCCGGCTTTTTGTCGGATCTGAAGGTACGCTCGGGATCATCACGTCAATCACGCTGAAGCTGCAGGGCATTCCCGCGATGATATCAGGTGGCGTATGCGCTTTTCCGACCCTGAAAGCGGCGTGTGATGCTGTGATCATGACGATCCAAATGGGGATTCCGGTGGCGCGCATTGAATTACTCGACGAGACCCAGATGAAGGCGGTGAACGCCTATTCCAATCTCTCATATGCGGAAAAACCGACGCTCTTTGTCGAATTTCACGGCACGGAGGAGACTGTTGCGATCCAGGCCGAACAATTTGGGGAGATCGCCGCCGAATTCGACGCTGACGCGTTTCAATACACAACCAATGCCGAGGAGCGCACCAAGTTGTGGAAGGCGCGCCACAACGCATATTGGGCGGGCAGGGCGCTTGCGCCTGAGCTCAATGGTCTTTCCACAGATGTTTGCGTTCCGATTTCAAGGCTTGCAGAATGCGTGGAAGCGACCCAGGCGGACATCCGCGAGACCGGATTGCTGGCACCGATTGTGGGGCATGCCGGGGACGGAAATTTCCACGTTCTCGTTTTGATGAACGACAAGGATCCTGCTGAAGTTGCCAAAGCAGAGAAGTTCCTGGAGCGGTTGAATACGCGGGCGTTGGAGATGGATGGTACCTGCACCGGCGAGCACGGCATCGGGCAGGGCAAGATGGGCTTTCTTCGGCAGGAGCTTGGCCATGCCGTGGACATCATGGGGCAGGTGAAGCGCGCGCTCGATCCCGACAACATATTCAATCCGGGCAAGATTTTCCGCATCTGACTATGATATTTGGCGCTTGTTCCCGCCGCGAGAACCGTTAGTCTCCGCTGGACTCGTTTGGAGTGAGACGTTTGCTCGGTCGTATTCTTGTCTTCCTTGGCGGACTGCTCGTCGTAGCTTTGTTTGCGGCACTTTTAGCGCCTTTTTTCGTCAATTGGACGGATTTTCGCAGCAATTTCGAATTGCGCGCAAGCCGTATTCTTGGCCAGAAAGTAACCGTCAACGGTGCTGTGGAAGCACGTCTTATCCCGTTTCCGTCTGTCACCATGCATGACGTCACGGTCGGACGCGGCGATGATGGCCAGCCGCTGGTCCATGTGGCACAGTTTTCCATGGATGCAGAACTTGCACCGTTTCTGTCCGGTGAAGCGCGTATTTTCGATATGCGCATCGAACAGCCGAAAATTAATCTGAGACTGCTGAAAGATGGCACGCTCGATTGGCTGCGTGGCAGCCGGTCGGACATTCCTGCCCGGAACGTTGTTCTTGAGAATGTGCACGTTACAGACGGCGAGCTGCACTTCATTGACGAGCAGACAGGCCGTACCCGCATTGTGACCGGGCTGGAAGCCGAAATGTCGGCAAGCTCGCTTGCAGGGCCGTGGACCGTCGATGGCCATGCGGTTCTGGATGGAGAGCCTTCGCGCTTTTATCTGTCGAGCCTGCAGCCCAATGTTGCGACCGGCGCGATACCGGTCAAAACGCGGCTGATGCCGGACAATCGACCTTTCGAGTTTGAACTCGATGGCGATGTAGCCGTTACGGAGGGGAAACCCGGCTATGCCGGCGAGTTCGTGGGACGTTGGACGGGGCTTGAAGCTGAGGAAAAAGAGAGCGCTGCTGCCTCGGGGCCACGAGTCAGCGGACAGTTTGAGCTCAGCAATGAACGCTTGCGGGTTCCGTCCTACCGGCTTGAACTGGGCGATACCAACAATCCATATGCGGTGACCGGCGAAGCCACGCTTGATACAGGCAGCAAGCCGGAATTCCTGCTGACCGCCGATGGCCAGCAGATCGATGTCAGCCGGATCGGCAATGAGGGGGCCAGTGGCAAGACCGACCGCAATCCTTCCCTCTCTGTCCGCCAGCGGTTGAAAAAGATGATCGATCTGGCCGCAAGTATTCCCATTCCCAATGTCCCTGGCCGCGCAAGTCTTTCTCTGCCGGCTGTGGTGGCCGGAGATACGGTGATCCGGGATATTCAGCTGGAGGTTCAGCCGGCAGCCAAGGGGTGGACGATCGACAGTGCGGTCGCGACCTTCCCTGGGCGCACCCAGCTGGAGGCCAACGGGCAGCTGACACTTTCAGGCGAGCCTTCCTTCAATGGCGAAATGCTTGTGGCCTCTACGCAGCCGACCGGTCTTGCGTCATGGTTGTCTGGACAGGTCGATCCGGCGCTGCGGCAGATCAAATCCTTGGGCTTTTCGGCGCTGGTCGATCTGACGCCGGAACTTCAACGCTTCGACAAGCTCGAGGTTGCGATCGGCCCGGCCACGCTCAAGGGTCGCGTGGAGCGACAATCTGTCGGGGACAGCGAACCAAGCCTGTCGCTCGATCTCAGCGGCAATGCCGTCGATCTGGATGCGATCCGGTCTCTGGGTTTCCTGATCGCCGGCGAAGACGGGGGCGATAGCCTGTTCAGTCATCGGATCGGCGCGCATCTGAAAGTCGATACCTTCAGCGCCTTGGGCGTGGCGGCGGAAAATGTCGACACGATCTTCACGCTTGCCGATGGCGCAATCACGCTCGACAAGCTCAAGATCGGCAGTCTGGCCGGAGCGTCCATCGAGGCTTCCGGAAGTGGGGCCGGCGGGTTGCTGGATTATAGCGGCAGCGCCAAGCTGCATGTGTCAGCCTATGACCCTGGCGCCTTGCTGCGGATATTGCGAGACCGGTTGCCGGATCATATCGCACTGGACCGGCTGGTGCGGAACTCAAGCTGGTTTGCCAATAGCGACCTGTCTGCCGATATCAGTTTTGGCGAACAGAATGGCGGGGGGCTTAGTGTTCGCGTTGATGGTAGCTCCAACGGCAGCCGGATCGATCTGCATTATCGCCTTGCCGACCTGCTGGATCCAGATGGCGAAATGACGCTCGATGCAAACCTCGCCAATGACGATACGTCGATCCTTTTGGGGCAGGCCGGTTTGCAACCCCTGCCGCTTCCGGCCGATAATCACGGTGAGATTGCGCTGAAGGTCAAACGAACAGGATCCGGACCGGCAGAGACGACTGCAACATTCAAGACGGATCGCACGTCTGCGAACCTGACGGCCAGTCTGGATATCAATGCCGATGGCGGCTTGACGGGCACCGGCAATGCCTCGCTCGAGAGTGCGGATATCGAGCCTTATCTGATCATGAACGGTATCGCGTTGCCGCAGACCCTGAGTGGCGCTCCGGTGAAAGGTGAGGCGGCATTTGCGCTGGATGGCGGCACGATTTTGGTGTCAAATCTCAAGGCCGATATTGCTGGCAATTCCCTATCGGGCGATCTCAATCTCGATATATCCGGGCAGGGACCCAAGGCCACCGGTAATCTTTCCGTCGCTCGCCTCGATCTGCCCTGGCTTGCCGAAAATGTGTTCGGCATGATCACCGATCCATTGAGCGGAGATATCGGCGAGACTGCATTTCCAAAGCCGACATGGAGCGATGCCGAGGCGAAGCTCGCGATCAAGGCGGATACATTCACGCCGGGTCCCGGACAAAGTGAAATCTCCGGATTCTCGACCAGTCTCGATTTTAATGGCGGGATTCTGGTTCTGGATGACATGGCGGGCAAGTGGTATGGCGGCGACGCCAGTGGCCGGCTGACCATGACGAACAATGACGGCAACGGCTTTGGCGAACTCAGGCTCGATGTAAAGAACGGTAACATCGCCACCTTCTATGGTGCCCCAAATGGCGATGCACCTGCCAAGGGCATGTTCGATCTGACGCTTGTGGCGGAGAGTTCAGGCGCCAACGCCAATGATCTGCTGTCATCCTTCAATGGATCTGGATCGCTGGCGCTCAAAGACCTGTCCGTCGGTGATTTTAATCTGTCCCTGTTCCAGCCGCTTCTTGCGGCGACTGACAAGATCGAAGGCACCACGATCGATGCGACTGTGGTGACGCCGCTGGTGCAAGACCTTCTGGCCAAATCCGAGGTGGCGATCGGGAATGTCACCATACCTTTCAACATCACATCCGGCCTGGCGCGCATGCAGAATGTGACGGCCGCAACAGCCGATGCGCGCATGAGCGCCGACGCCCGCGTCGATGTCCTGAACCATGACCTCGATGCGACCGTAAACGTGTTGCTGGATGCCGGTGAGGACGCGCTGGACGGGGCAGAGCCTGCCTTCCGGCTTGGGCTCAAAGGCGATGTGTTTGCTCCAGATGCATCGCTCGATATTACCGATTTGAGCAATTATCTGTCGCTTCGCGCCTTTGAGCGCGAGCGTCGGCGAGTGGAGACGCTTCAGTCACGGGTATTGGAAAAACAGCGCCTCCGTCGCGAAGTCATGCTCTATCGCAGCAATGACGAAGCGCGCAAGGAGGCGGCGGCGCGGGAGCAGTCCCTGATCGCGGAGGAAAACCGTCAAAGGGCGCTTGCTGCAGAACGGGCAGACAAACAACGGGCTGAGGACCAGGCGAGGCGTCAGGCCGAGGAGGAGGCGCAGCGCGAGGCTGAACGTATATTACAGCAGTCCGTTCCTGACGATCAGGAGCCGCGGAGCACCGAGACAATTCCCGATAATGCGCGGTCTCTGCCGGTGCCGCAGCAGGAAAAAGTGATCCGCGGCAACAAGCTGCCACCGGTACAATTGAAATTCGACACGCTTCCGGGTGTGAACTGACATTCTCAACCGTCCGGGCCGGCCGTCGAACAGGTTGAGCCATGTCAGCCATGGTGTCGTTGACATCAAAAAAGGCGGCCCGCTGGACCGCCTGATCTTTTGATTTTTTCTGTTGCGCTATCAGACGTAAGCCCGGCGCTCACCGAAGGGTGGCTCATCGTCCATATTGGAGGTGCCGATGCGGTCGCTTTCGCCCGACATCTTTTCGCCGCTTGCATCGGGCCTGGGTGGCGGTGCCTTGGAACCGGTTTCCGTCTGCTTGTCGGCGGCTTCAAGCTTAGAGGCCTGTGCCTGGAGGGCGGCCAGCTGCTGTTGAAGTGCGGCCACTTCCTCTTCGAGGTCAGCCTTGGTGTCTTCATCTTCGGCGCTGCTGACCTCGGCCTGCTTGCTGGAGATTTTATTTTCAATAGCGGAGATCTTCGATTTCACCGCAGACGCGCTCGAGGCGGAAGACGAAACGTCGATTGACGCGGTGGTTGAGGTTCCTGAAATAGCTGCGACCATGGTCTTCAATATCCTGGCTTAAACGACGATGCTGTCGTGTAAAATGTGGGTTCAAACGCAACACATAAATGGATCGAGCCAATGCAGCTCATATAGTCAGCATGACAGCAATACGTATACAAATTATTTACGGGTGGGTTTCATATCGTTGAGCCGAATGCCGGTTCATTCAGTCTTCCAAATCACGCCGGCAGCGCGACCAAAGATCTCTAAAATTTTGGATCTATGGAATGTGAATGCGGCTGGTCAGGCCTTTTCCGCTTTCAATATATCGAGCACGTGAAGGCGGAGCGCCGATGAAAGATTGGTCTCGGGTGCGCGTGCTTCGTCGATCTCGCTGATCAATGCCGCGACGGCGATCGACCGCTTCTCTGCAATGGCTTTCAATTCGAGCCAGAAAGGCTCTTCCAGGGAAAAACTGGTCCTGTGTCCATGCAACGAGACAGAGTGCTTTCGGATCATGCGACACTCCAGAGCCGATCGGTGCCTTCAAAAAGTGCTTTTAGATTTGTCGCCAAGTGTTTGATGGCGAGTTGAGTTCGCAGAACCCTGGGCGCTATTCGTTTGCCTTTGGCTTTTCGATTCGCCCCTGGTCATGTGCCATCTCCGCCTTTTCATTGATCAGACGTGTCAATTCCTTCTCGGCCTTGGTCCTGCCATGGCTGAGTCGATTCTGATCCGCTTGCCGATCCTTATCGGCGCGGTTCTTCGCCTTTTTGAATTGGCGAAGATTGACAACTTCGGCACCCATTCCGGCCTCACCTGGTCGTTTGCTACCTAGTGCTTTTTGCGGAAAGCGTCGAGCGAGACGACAGAGCCTTCCTTCTTTTCTTCCGGTGCCGCGTCGGTTGCCTCGGCTGGTTCTGCAGCCTCTGTGGCCACTGGGTAAGCGGCGATTTCAGCACCTTCTCCTTCGGCGTCTTCATCTGCCAGAGGGACGTCGAATTCCAGCTCGAAATTGACCGACGGATCATAGAAACCGCGGATCGCATTGAACGGAATGACCAGCTTTTCCGGGGTGTCCGAGAAGGAGAGGCCGATTTCAAAGCCGGTCTCTGTCACTTTCAGGTCCCAGAACTGATGCTGGACCACGATGGTCATCTGCTCGGCATATTTCGATTTCAGCTGCTGCGAGATCCTGACCCCCGGCGCCCCGGTGAGGAAGGTGATAAAGAAATGGTGGTCGCCCGGCAGGCGGCTGGTAGCAGCGACCTCCGTCAAGACCTTGCGGATAACGCCTCTCAGCGCGTCCTGAGCCAGAATGTCGTAGCGAATATGGTCCTGCCCCATGTGTTCCTATCTTTCTTCCGGTGCCGAATTACGCGGCTATATGCCATGTCCCGCCGCTCGGGAAAACCCCGACCGCGAGTCATGGAACTTCATATTACATGATTTTTGAGAAGGGGAGTAGGTGAAGGCTTCTGTTGCCAGGTGCCTTCGGACCCCGCCTTACAGTGCTACCTGCAAGGACTTAGTTCGGATTTCCGGAACCGCCATTAGGCAGCTACAGCATAACCCTGAGCGTTGTTGTCATTTGCAACTACACTTGTGACCCGATAACGGTGGTATCATACCGAGCAAAAGTTCGATCTTTACACCCTTGTCGATCCTATTTCGCCCCCATCAAAAGCCGGTCCGAAGCATTTCGGATACGGGCCGGTTTTTGGTGGAGGCGCCGGGTACCGCCCCCGGGTCCAATAGGTTTATTTCATCGACCGTTTATCGCCATAGCCGGAGCAAGCCCCGGCAAGGCTGATATAGGTGTTTTAAACGCGGATGAAAAGAGGCAAGCGAAGAATCCGTCGATGGGGCCTGTAAAGAAGTGGTGGGCGGAGGACGTCAGCGCTTGGGTTTCCAGTCCGCGCGATATAAATATGGCGACAAGACACGATTCACGGGTGACGACCATGCGCCAATATCTCGACCTTCTCAGCCATGTGCTCGAAAACGGCTCCGACCGCGGAGATCGCACCGGTACCGGCACGCGTTCCGTCTTCGGTCACCAGATGCGCTTCAATCTGGCCGACGGCTTCCCCGTCACCACCACGAAGAAACTGCATCTTCGCTCGATCATTCATGAGCTTTTGTGGTTTCTGAAGGGGGAGACCAATATCGCCTATCTGCACGCGCATGGTGTCAGCATCTGGGACGAATGGGCGGATGAGAACGGCGATCTCGGACCCGTCTACGGTTCGCAATGGCGGTCTTGGCCGGCACCGGACGGCCGGCGGATCGATCAGATCGCCAATCTGGTCGAGAGCATCAAGACCAATCCCAATTCGCGTCGGCATATCGTCTCGGCCTGGAACCCGGCAGAGGTGGACGAGATGGCGTTGCCGCCGTGTCATTGCCTGTTCCAGTTCTATGTGGCGGATGGCAAATTGTCCTGCCAACTCTACCAGAGGTCTGCCGATATCTTTCTGGGCGTTCCCTTCAATATAGCCTCCTATGCGCTTTTGACGCTGATGCTGGCCCAGGTGACGCGGCTGGAGCCGGGTGATTTCGTCCATACGCTGGGGGATGCGCATCTGTATTCGAACCACTTCGAACAGGCGCGGCTGCAGTTGAGCCGGACGCCTGGGACATTGCCGGTGATGCGCCTCAATCCAGATGTCCGCGATCTGTTCGACTTCAAGTTCGAGGATTTCACGCTGGAAGGTTATGAGGCCGATGCCAGCATCAAGGCGCCAATCGCGGTATAACGGTCCTTGTGGTGGCTGAATGATTACTGCCTCAATCCACGGAATAAAAATGACCGATATCAAACACGTAATTGTTGTGGCTGTTTCCGAAAATGGCGTGATCGGTCGCGAGGGCGATATGCCCTGGAAACTTTCCACCGACCTCAAGCGCTTCAAGGCGCTGACGCTCGGAAAGCCGATGATCATGGGGCGAAAGACATTTGAGTCGATCGGTTCGCGCCCATTGCCGGGGCGGCCCCACATAATCATCACCCGCAGCACGGATTTTCATCCCGAGGGCGTTGATGTCGTTCACAGTCTCCAGGCCGCGATCGAGCGAGCGACGGCTCTTGCCGCTGAAGATGGCGTTGACGAGGTGGTCATTGCCGGCGGTGGCGAGATTTATCGGCAAGCCATGCCTTTGGCCGATGTGCTTCATGTCACCCATGTCGAAGCCCGGATTGACGGCGATACGCATTTCCCGACCATCGATCCAGCCGTCTTTTCCAAGATCGAGGAACACGTCGTTCCGGCGGGCGAAAAAGACAGTCAGGCGACGCGTTATGCGGTTTATCACCGCACTGTGACCGGATAGGCTGGAACTTATTGCGAATTCTTGCCGTTTCGGCGGCCTGCGCCGCCGCTTTACGTTGAAAGCGGTGATGCTGATACCTATAACGGGGCATACGTTTCGCGCCGGGGGCTCCGAGGAGGATGCCGGGGCGAGTGTGACATCGCATCAAACTAAGAGGTATGGATGCCCTGGAGCAATCAGAACGGCGGCGGCCCATGGGGCGGCGGCGGCGGAAATAATCAAGGACCCTGGGGGCAGGGACCAAAACGGCCAGGTGGTGGCGGTGGAGGAAATGGCAATGGTGGGCCACCGGATCTGGAGGACATCATTCGCCGTAGTCAGGACAAGCTGAAGAACATCATTCCCGGCGGTTTCAACGGTGGTGCAATTGTTGCCATTATTGCGGTGCTGGCGGTGTTCCTGGCGATCCAGTCGATCTACACGGTTCAGCCGGATGAGCGTGGCGTTGAGCTGCGCTTCGGCAAGCCAAAGCAGGAAGTCTCGATGCCGGGACTGCACTTCCATTTCTGGCCGTTTGAAACGGTCGAGATTGTGAAGGTCACCGAGCAGCAGCAGAATATTGGTGCCAAGGCATCTTCTGGCAGTGCAAGCGGCCTCATGCTGTCTGGCGACCAGAATATCGTGAACGTGCAGTTCTCGGTTCTGTTTACGGTCAACGATCCGGAAGCCTATCTGTTCAATCTGGAACGCCCACCGGAAACACTTCAGCAGGTTGCCGAAAGCGCCATGCGTGAAGTCGTCGGCAGACGTCCGGCACAGGACATCTTCCGTGATGCCCGTCAGGAAATCGCGACCGACGTGCGCGGTATCATACAGACCACGATGGATAATTACGGTGCCGGCGTTGCCATCAATGCTGTTGCGATCGAGGACGCTGCTCCGCCACGCGAAGTGGCAGATGCGTTTGACGAAGTGCAGCGTGCCGAACAGGACGAAGACCGTTTTGTGGAAGAAGCCAACCGTTATGCCAACCAGAAGCTTGGTGCAGCACGCGGTCAGGCAGCCCAGATCGGCGAAGAAGCAGCCGCCTATGGCGACCGCGTGGTCAAGGAAGCACAGGGTGAAGCCCAGCGCTTTATCTCGATCTACGACCAGTATACCCAGGCGCCTGACGTGACGCGCAAGCGCCTCTATCTCGAAACCATGGAGCAGGTCCTGAAGAATTCGAAGAAGGTCATCATCGATGGCGATCAGGGTGTTGTACCCTATCTTCCGCTGACCGAACTGAACCGCAGCCAGCAGGGAGGCAATTGATCATGTCAAATCGTCTTCCCGCTTTTCTGATCGGCCTCGCAGTTCTGCTGTTGCTGATCTATTCTTCGGTCTTCGTGGTCAATGAGCGCCAGCAGGCCATCGTTGTCCGCTTTGGTCAGATCCAGGCAGTTCACTCCGAGCCGGGCCTTTACTTCAAGCTGCCCTTCGCCTTCATGGATGCCGATCGTGTTCAGTATCTCCCGGACCAGGCCTTGCGCTTCGACCTGAACAATATTCGTGTTCAGGTCTCCGGCGGCAAGTTCTACGAAGTGGATGCTTTCGTGGTCTACAAGATCACGGATCCGCGCCGCTTCCGCGAAACCGTTTCGGGTGACCGGGACGCTGCTGAATCCCGTCTTCGTACCCGTCTCGACGCATCCTTGCGTCGCGTATACGGTTTGCGCGGGTTTGAGGCAGCCTTGTCGGATGCACGTGCATCCATGATGCAGGAAGTCCGCGACGATCTGCGCGGCGATGCCGAAACGCTCGGCCTCAGCCTCGAAGATGTCCGTATCCGTCGTACCGACCTGACGCAGGAAGTGTCTCAGCAGACATTTGAGCGCATGAAGGCCGAACGTCTCGCGGAAGCGGAACTCATCCGTGCACGCGGTAACGAAGAAGGCCAGCGTCGCCGTGCTATTGCCGACCGTCAGGTTGTCGAATTGCAGGCTGCGGCCCAGCGCGACGCCGAGATCGTTCGTGGTAAGGGCGATGCCGAGCGTAACCGTATCTTCGGTGAAGCCTTCCAGCGTGATCCTGCATTCTTCGAGTTCTACCGTTCCATGCGCGCCTATATCGCGTCCATGGTCGGTTCGGACACGACGATGGTGATGAAGCCGGATTCGGAGTTCTTCAAATTCTTCGAACAGTCCGGTCAGGACACTCCCTCGGCCCAAAGCCCGGCAGCTCAGCCTGACGGCACGACGGCTGCAGAACCTGCAACCCCGGCACCTGCCGGAAACTGAGTAGCAGACCGATGTCGGATTTTCTGACCGGTCTTGCTTTCTTCCTGATTATTGAGGGGCTGATCTATGCATTGGCCCCTCATGTCGTTGTCATGATGGCAAAACTGCTCCCCTCCATCCCCGAACAGCAGCTGCGTCTCTCCGGCCTCATTGCGATGGGGATCGGTGTGTTTCTTGTCTGGATAATCCGATTTTGAACAAGCTTCGGTGATCAATCGCTGAAAGGCGTTTCGCGATCCTGCAATACGCCCTATGTTCTATGGATAGAATCTAGAGCCCGGACGAGGAGCCCCATGGTCGCTTTCCCCTTCAAGATCTGGACGTGTTTTCCAACGGCTCTTCTGGGAGCCGCGCTGGCTTTCGGGCCGGTTTTACAGAGCGCTCACGCGCAAGGACCCGTGCCGGTTGCCAATCTGGCCGAGGGGCTGCTCGACGCGGTCGTCAATATCTCCACCTCGCAAAATGTGAAGACCGAAGGCAAGGGGCCGATGCCGAAAGTGCCGGAAGGGTCGCCTTTCGAGGATCTTTTCGACGATTTCTTCAAGAATCGTGATGGGGGAGGCGGAAGCCAGAAGGTCAACTCGCTGGGCTCCGGTTTCGTCATCGATCCAAAGGGCTATATCGTCACCAACAACCATGTGATCGAAAACGCCGACGATATCGAGGTCGTCTTTCCTGATGGAACGCAGCTCAAGGCAAAGCTGGTCGGCACAGATACCAAGACCGATCTGTCGGTTCTGAAAGTTGAGCCGAAGACACCGCTGAAGGCGGTGAAGTTCGGTGATTCGCGCAAGATGCGGATCGGCGACTGGGTGATGGCGATCGGCAATCCGTTCGGCTTGGGTGGCTCTGTCACGCTCGGCATCATTTCTGCGCGGGGCCGCAATATCAATGCCGGTCCCTATGACAATTTCATCCAGACGGATGCGGCGATCAACAAGGGCAATTCCGGTGGCCCGCTGTTCAACATGGATGGTGACGTCATCGGTATCAATACAGCGATCATTTCGCCCAGCGGCGGGTCGATCGGTATCGGATTTTCGGTTCCGACCGAGCTTGCAGAAAACGTCATCAATCAATTGATCGAGTTCGGTGAAACGCGACGCGGCTGGCTCGGTGTGCGCATTCAACCTGTGACCGATGACGTTGCCGAAAGCATCGGCATGGAAAAGGCGAGGGGCGCTCTGGTGAGCGGCGTGATCAAGGGCGGTCCGGTTGAAAACGGTCCGATCAAGGTCGGGGACGTGATCCTCAGATTCGATGGCAAGGATGTTCGCGATTCCCATGATCTAGTGCGCGTGGTGGCCGAAGGTGCCGTCGGCGAGGACGTCGATGTGGTTGTTTTACGCGACGGCAAGGAAGAGACGCTGAAGGTGAAGCTTGGCCGGTTGGAAGACAGCGAAGTGGCGTCTGCCGATCCTGCAAATGCGCAGCAGGCTCCACAGGATGACAACCAACCCAAGGCGGATGATGCTGATCCCGACCAGGGTGATACACAGGCCGCACCCGGCACGATCCTGGGTCTCTCGCTTGCCGAACTGGATGACGATGCACGCGCGAAATACGGCATCGATGCGAGCGTGGAAGGCATCGTCATTACCGATGTCGCGCCCGGTTCTGCTGCGGCTGAAAAAGGGTTGAAGCCGGGTGAGGTGATCGTCGAGATCTCTCAGGAGTTCATGGAGACCCCCGATGCCATATCGGAGCAGATCCAGAAGCTGCGGAGCGATGGGCGCAGAAGCGCGCATATGATGATTGCTGCGCCGAATGGCGACCTGCGCTTTATCGCCATTCCGATCGAATAGATTTTTGACAACCCGGGTAACCGGGTGTCTTCAATGGTTTTTGGCGCGATATTCTGCGGCCGTGATCGCATAGAGCACATGGTGCTTCAGGTGCGGATGGCTGTCGGGAACGCGCGGATTGTCAAAATCGCGGCTCGCATCCCGCTTTAGACCGATGCGCTGCATGACGGCGGTCGAGCGATGGTTTTCAGCGACGGCGAAAGAGACGATTTCGTTGAAGCCGCAGGTGTCGAAGCCGAATGAGAGGAGCGCTCTGGCCGCTTCCGTCACGTAGCCGTGGCCCCAGAACCGTGTGGCCAGACGCCAGCCGATCTCGATCACACCGTCGGGTAGTTCCGGTGCAAGATTGGCGTTCGACAATCCACAAAAGCCGATGGCTTCGTCGCTGTCTTTCAGCGCCACCGCGTAAAATCCAATTCCATCCTCTCGAATGGTCGTACGCACGCGCTCAAACAGGATATCGGCTTCCTCGTGGCTGCGGCGAAAGGGAAAATATTCCATCACCTTCGGATCGCGATTGATCTCGCGAAAGAGGTTGCGGTCCTCTTCACGCCAGTTGCGCAGTCGCAGCCGTTCTGTTTCGAGCACGAACACGGGTTTTCTCTCAATCCGGTGTCAGGGGTAGATGAAATCCGACTTCCGGTAACCCTGAAGATAAAGAAGGCCGGTCAGATCGGCGTGGTCTAGCCGGATTTTGGCCTGGGCGGCGACCGAGGGCTTGGCATGCAGTGCCACGCCAGAACCGGCCATTTGCAGCATGCCCAGATCGTTTGCCCCATCCCCGACGGCGATGACATCGGCGGGCGTGAGGCCGCGCTTCTTGCAGATGTCGAGAAGTGCGTCGACCTTGGCCTGTTTGCCAAGGATCGGCTCGGCGACCTCTCCGGCCAGCAATCCGTCTGCTTCGATTAAAATATTGGCGCGGTTCTCGTCAAAGCCCAGCCGCTCGGCAATGCGGCTTGTGAACACGGTGAAACCGCCGGACACCAAAGCTGCATAATGGCCCTTTGCCGACATCGTTGCGATCAGTTCAGGGCCGCCTGCGGTCAGTGTGATACGCTTTTCGATGACCTCGTCGACAACCGAGATCGGCAGCCCCTTCAACAATGCCACGCGTTCGCGCAGAGCCGGTTCGAATTCAATTTCGCCATTCATGGCGCGCGCGGTGATGGCAGCGACCTTTTCCTTCAGGCCGACTTCGGCTGCCAGTTCGTCGATGCATTCTTGTCCAATCATGGTCGAATCCATATCGGCGATCAGGAAGGCCTTGCGACGGGTCTCCGCGTCCTGAATGGCGACATCGATGGGGAGATCGCCGATCACCTCGCGCAACGCCGCATCAGCTAGCGCGGGATCTGAGCCATCGACAAGTGCTATATCGCAGGCAATGCCATCTGCCAGCCAGTAAAGACCGTGGGCTTTGACAACTCTTGCGGCCTCTTCTCCGACGGCAAGGGTCAAGACAGGATTTGACGGATTGGCGATAAGCGTGGCAACGAGAGCCATGATGACAGACCTTGAACAAGAGACAGACGCGGTTCTGATAACCGGCCCGACGGCCAGCGGCAAGTCCGCGCTGGCGCTTGAGTTCGCCCGACGTCACAACGGCGTGGTGGTGAATGCAGACAGCATGCAGGTCTATGGCATCTTGCGGGTCCTGACGGCGCGGCCGTCCGAGGCGGAAATGGCAGGGGTGGCGCATGCGCTTTATGGCCATGTTGATCCGGCAACACCCTACTCGACCGGCGATTGGCTGCGTGAGGTTCAAGCACTCATGTCGCGGCTGAAGTCCGAAGGACGCTTGCCGGTGATCGTTGGTGGAACAGGTCTTTATTTCAAGGCACTGACCGGGGGGCTGTCGGAAATGCCTTTCGTTGCGGATGATATCCGGCTTCAGTGGCGCTCGAGACTTGCCGATGATGGGGCTGTGGCTCTTCATGCAGAGCTCATGCGGGTGGATCCGCAGACGGCGTCCGGCCTCAATCCCGAGGACGGACAACGGATCGTGCGCGCGCTTGAGGTGTTTTCTGCCTCCGGTCAATCGATCCGCGCGTTTCAGGGCAAGTCCGGTCCCATGGTGGTCGATCCGGGACGCGCACGAAAGATCGTGGTCCTGCCGGATCGTGCCGTCCTGCATGACCGGATCAACCGACGCTTCGAGCGGATGTTCGATGATGGGGCCGTGGCCGAGGTCGAGGCGCTGCTGGCGCTGGACCTGAAGCCTGAAATGCCGGCGATGAAGGCCATTGGCGTCTCGCAGATCGGCCAGATGCTGCACGGCGCGCTTTCGCCTGAAGCCGTGATAGAAACCGCATCGGCTGCCACGCGGCGATATGCCAAGCGACAGATGACCTGGTTCCGTAACCAGATGGATGAGAGCTGGGAGCGCATGGCGCCCTAGTGGATCGTTTCTCGCTCTTTATCTAAGGTGAGGTCGAATATGCCAAGGTCTGCCAGGATGGTCGCATTGCTTTTCAGCGCTGCGATCTTGCCGTTGATATAATCCAGCGAGACCTGCGCGTGTTGCCTGTCATAGGAGCCGATGCAGTCCGAGGCCAGCACGACGCGAAGGTCGCGCTGGTAGGCGTCTATGGCCGCCATGCGAATGCAGGCATGGGTATTGATGCCGCAAATAGTGACTTCGTCTATGCCGTTCTGGACTAGAATCGTCTCGAGATCCGTCTTGAAGAATGCGCTGTAGCGCTTCTTAACGATCACCTTGTCTTCGTGATCGACATCGAGCGCTTCATGAAGCTCGGCACCTCTGGTGCCTTCAATGCAGATGTGAATGTTGCGATCTCGCATCTCGAGAAAGGCATCGGACAAATCGGCCTTGAATTCCTGCCTTACCCAGATCACCGGATAATCCTTGTCCCGGAATGCCTCAGCCAGAATGTTGGTGTGATCAATCAATGTCGCCACGACGTCGTCGTCCCATTGGTCGAGAAAGTCGTTGAGCATGTCGATAATGAGAAGGCAGCGTGCGGTCATACATTCAAGATCTCGCCTTCCTGTAACAAGGACATGACGACGATAACTTTCGATCTAAACCGTCACCGTCAATCCTTGTTGTAGAGGCTCGATAGCGGCTTCTTCAGGATGCTTTCGCGCAGCGATCCCGGCTCACGTCGCACCGCCTGGGCTGACGTGGGTGATGGTGCCGGAGTTTGCGAACCTGTGCCAATGCCGAAGCGCGGCGTCGTGCGCTCTATCGGGCGCTGCTGTTCTGCATACCGCGTGTCGTTCAAACCCGGAGCGCTGGTTGGTGCGCGCGCTTCGCCGATCGGCAGCATATCGGGCCTGTAGGGCTCGATCGGCGGCTGAGCGCTGGCGACGGGCGGAGAGTGCGGCTGGACGGGCGCTGTGGCCACCTCAGGCGGTCTGGCCTCAGTGCGGTAGGCTTCGTGCTGTTCGATCTCCGCAAACTCGTCTTCGTCTTCATCCATGTCTACATCGGAATAGCCCTTGGTATCGTCATATGCCTTCTGGAAGGATGAGATATCGGGGCCTGAGATCGCCCGCATGCGGTTGATGACGCCGCGCAGATCGACCGTATCCGGTGTTTCGTCTGTTGCCTTGGCGGTCGCGCCGTGGGCCTTGGGCAGATAATGCTCTTCGACGCGCGAGAACCGCATGCGCATGGGCACGGCGATGGCCTCACCGAAGGCGATGGCTTCGCCATTGCCGATCGACGAGATGAAGCTTGTGGTCGAGATTGATGAATCCGGGATTGCAGAGCGAATGATTTCCTGGTCGCGGTCGTTGGACAGGCGCATGGCAAACAGCGTCGAGCACTGTGACAGGATGGTCTGGTCGAGTTCGCCCGGACGCTGGGTGATGATGCCGAGCGACACGCCATATTTACGGCCTTCCTTGGCAATGCGGGCAATGGCCTGACGGGTCGGGAAAAAGCCCAGTGTCGGGTCGGCTGGAATGTAACGGTGTGCTTCTTCACAGACGACCAGCATATGGATTGCGCCGTTCGACCACAGCGCAATCTCGAACGCCATGCGGCACAGGACAGAGGCGACAGAATTGACAACTTCCGAAGGAATGCCGGACAGCTGGAATGTCGAGATCGGGCGTCCGTCTCCGGGTACCCGGAAGATATGGGCGATGGTCTCCATGATCGTATCGCTGATCGTATTGTTGGAGAACATGAAATGATAGCGGGGATCGTTGACCGCAGACATGATGCGCATCTTCAGCGCGCGCAGATGTGGCTTTTCACCGCGACCTTCGAGACGCCCTATGCGCTCGTCGATCAGCGCAAGCAGATCGGCTACCCGGTAGGGGACCGGTGTATCGGCAGTGATCGACGATTTCTCGTTGGCCCTGCGCATCAGCGTCGATTCCGAACCACGGAAAGCCTTTTTGGCCTCGGGCATTAGATCGCGCAGGATATCCATTTCCTCGGCAATCGGCGGGCGGCCGCGAAACAGCACTTCGGCAAATTCGTCCAGTTTCATCAGCCAGAAGGGAAGGTCGAGCGTATCGGTATCGATGACCACGGCATGATCCGGAAAGGCGGCCGCGAATTCGTTGTGCGGATCGAGAATCAGCACGCGCAGCTTTGGATCGGATTCGATTGCCTTGTGCAGCAGCAGCGAGACTGCGGTCGATTTGCCGACGCCGGTGGAGCCGACAATGGCGAAGTGCTTCGACAGCATGGAGGGAATGTGGATCGTCGCTTCGATCGACTCGTCCTGCGTCAGCCTGCCGACCGTGCGGGTGTCGCCCAGCCGGCTGTCGTAAATGCGAGACAGGTCAGCTGCGCGGATTCGGTGAGCGATGGCGCCGAGATAGGGATAGCGTGAGATGCCGGTGGAGAATTCCTCGCGGCCATCGGGAAAGACCTGGACCTCGCCCAATAACTCCACTTCGATCAGGAATGGATTATCGGTCTGTTCACCCCAGGCACGTCCATCGGTTTCCATGGAATAGGCCAGCGCCACGACGCGATTCGGGCCGACATCAATGGAAATCAGGCGTCCAACCGACCAGAGTTCGGTGAGTTCGGTTGCGCCTTCTCCCGCGACTGCCGCGATTGTCGCACGCGAGCCATTGCAGGCGACCACGCGGCCCAGGAGCCGATTTCCCGGATGCATGCCGTCGCGGCGCTCTGAATCGCCGTCGGATGCGGAATTCTGGAGGTCGTGATTACGCAATAAATAAAACTCCTGCTTGCATTGAGAATATCTGCGGCGCGTTAACAATATCTATAACAGTTGTGAATTTTTCGGGGGTGGGAAGGTGCCGCTGTCGTCAGAACTCAGAAAATGTAGCGCCTGCGTTGACGAAGCCGAGTTTTGCCATTATCAATTCCAGCCATGAAAAACGTTGCGGAAATTCTCGTGGTGGGACTGCGTATGGGCAGGATGGTGTAACCATCCGGCGATAGCCACCCATGCGCGACAAACAGGCTCCTCAAGGGGCCTTTTTTTATGGCCAAATTCAGGGCATCTGCTGAAGCAAAAAATTCCGAGGAAATGGACAAGGGCATGACGGACACAGACAATCAGATCACTGGGGCAGAGATCGTCTTACGGGCGTTGAAGGATAACGGTGTCGAACACATCTTCGGTTATCCGGGCGGCGCGGTTCTGCCGATCTATGACGAGATCTTTCAGCAGGAAGACATTCAGCACGTTCTGGTGCGCCATGAGCAGGGTGCTGGCCACGCTGCCGAAGGCTATGCCCGCTCGACCGGCAAAACCGGCGTCATGCTGGTAACGTCGGGTCCGGGCGCGACCAATGCGGTCACGCCGTTGCAGGACGCCCTGATGGATTCGATCCCGCTGGTCTGCCTGACGGGCCAGGTTCCGACCTCGCTCATCGGTTCGGACGCCTTTCAGGAATGCGATACGGTCGGCATTACAAGGCCTTGCACCAAACATAACTGGCTCGTGAAGGACGTGAACGATCTGGCACGCACGATCCACGAAGCGTTCCGTATTGCCCAGACAGGTCGTCCCGGTCCCGTCGTCGTCGATATTCCAAAGGATGTGCAGTTCGCCAAGGGCACTTATACCCCGCCCTCCGATTACGTTGCCCAGCGCAGCTATCAGCCCAAGACACAGGGCGATATCGGGGCCATTGCTGCGGCCGTCGAACTGATGGCGCAGGCGCGTCGTCCGGTCATCTATTCCGGTGGCGGTGTCGTCAATTCCGGTCCGGAAGCGACCAAGTTGCTGCGCGAACTGGTCCAGCTCACCGATTTCCCCATCACCTCCACACTGATGGGGCTTGGCTGTTATCCGGCTTCCGGTCCGAACTGGCTGGGGATGCTGGGCATGCACGGCTCTTATGAGGCCAATATGGCCATGCATGATTGCGACGTCATGGTTTGTATCGGTGCGCGTTTCGACGACCGCATCACCGGTCGTCTCGATGCCTTTTCGCCCAATTCCAAGAAGATCCACATCGACATCGATCCGTCCTCCATCAACAAGAATGTCCGCGTCGATATCCCGGTTGTTGGCGATATCACGCGCGTGCTCGAAGACATGGTTCGCCTGTGGCGCGCCTTGCCAAAGAAACCGGACGCCGCGCAGACGTCGGAGTGGAAGAGCAATGTCGATCGCTGGAAGGCCCGGAAGTCCTTTTCCTATACGCCTTCCAAAGATGTCATCATGCCACAATATGCCATCGAGCGTCTGGCAGCATTGAGCAGCGGTCGTGACACCTATATCACCACGGAAGTCGGGCAGCACCAGATGTGGGCAGCGCAGTTCTTCCCGTTTGAAGAGCCGAACCACTGGATGACATCCGGCGGACTTGGCACGATGGGTTACGGTTTCCCGGCAGCCATCGGCGTGCAGATTGCCCATCCGGAAGCGCTCGTCATCGACATCGCCGGTGACGCGTCCATCCAGATGTGTATCCAGGAAATGGCCTGCGCCGTTCAATATGAGGCACCCGTCAAAATCTTCATCCTCAATAACCAGTATATGGGCATGGTGCGGCAGTGGCAGCAACTGCTTCACGGTAACCGTTTGTCGCATTCCTACACGGAAGCGATGCCGGACTTCGTCAAGCTGGCCGATGCCTATGGTGCCGTTGGCCTGCGTTGCGACGATCCCGCCAAGCTGGACGATGCCATCATGGAAATGATCGAGGTGAAGAAGCCGGTGATCTTCGATTGCCGGGTCGCCAATCTCACCAACTGCTTCCCGATGATCCCCTCCGGCAAGGCGCATAACGAAATGCTGTTGCCCGACGAGGCCACGGATGATGCGGTCGCCACGGCCATCGATTCCAAGGGCCGTCAGCTCGTTTGACGAAATAGGGAAGGCAAGAAAACAATGAACGCACAGCTACAACCCACCGGATCTGCCTATTTCATCGCCAAGGAAACAGCAGTCGTGGAAAGCCATACACTTTCGGTTCTCGTCAGCAACGAGCCGGGCGTGCTGGCCCGCGTGATCGGCCTGTTCTCCGGCCGAGGCTATAACATCGAGAGCCTCACGGTTTCAGAAACCGAGCATGAAGCGCATCTATCGCGCATTACCATTGTCACCAATGGCACGCCTATCGTGCTGGAACAGATCAAGGCCCAGCTTGAGCGCATCGTTCCTGTCCACCGGGTCCTCGACCTGACCGTACGCGCCAAGGAATTGGGGCAGGAGCGTCCCATCGAGCGTGAAGTGGCGCTGGTCAAAGTGGTTGCCAGCGGTGAGATGCGGGCGGAAACCCTTCGTCTTGCGGATGCCTTTCAGGCCAAGGTGGTGGACGCCTCTGTCGAGCATTTCATTTTCGAGCTGACAGGAAAGTCGTCAAAGATCGATCAGTTCGTGTCGATCATGAAGCCGCTTGGCCTCAATGAAGTATGCCGTACCGGTATAGCCGCCATGAACCGCGGCGCTCAGGGCATGTAAGCTTTAGATACTCTTCGATCACCAGAAGGCGCCGGCGTTTTGACACCGGCGCCTTTGTTTTGTCTGATCCTATCGCAGTAGTTCATGGTTAATACAAAATGAACGCGATGTTACAATCTGGTTCAGCACATTTCCTTCAGAACAAAAGCGCGAGTTGCGCGTTGTAGTGGATGAAGGATAACGCCATGACAAAGAATATTTTGCAGACCAGTATCGCCGCCGCCTTTTCCGTACTTGCAATCGTCTTTGCAGTGCATGCGTCGACGGGTGTTTTTTCGAGCCGACCTTCTGCTGATATGTTCAGCAACCAGGTCGTCGAGAAGACCGGACGTTATGGCAATGAGATTGCCAGTGCAGATATGGCGCTCGAGGACGAGAGCGAATGGGTCCTCGACTGCTATGACCAGTTCGGTCCTGACGGGTCAAATCCTGTTGCAGCCAAGCTGAAAAGCTGCCTGCCCTCTTAGAGGGCTTCGCTCTACCGCATTTCCAGCGGCATTTTTGCTGCCGGTGGCGGAAACAATTCATCCAATGCATCCCAGTCTTCATCGGTGATATCGAGTTCGCAAGAACCGCGATTTTCGGCAAGACGCTTCAGGTTGGAACTCTTAGGGATGGCAATGACCCCATCGCGCTCCATGACGAAGGCCAGGGCGACCTGCGCCGGCGTCGCCTGGTAGGCCTTGGCAATGTCGATCAGTCCGGCATTCGAGAGCACGTGTCCCTGATCGATTGGGGAGTAGGCCATGACTGCCACCCCCTTTTCCTGACACCAGGGCAGAAGATCATGCTCGATCCCTCTGCGCGCCAGATTGTAAAGCACCTGGTTTGCCGCGCAGTTCTGCCCATCCGGGACTGCAAACAATTCTTCCATATCGTCAGTGTCGAAGTTGGAGACGCCCCAGGCGCCGATCTTGCCTTCACGTTTCAGGTGCTCAAAGGCAGACACGGTCTCTTCGAGGGGATACTCGCCGCGCCAGTGAAGCAGATAAAGGTCCAGTCGATCAGTCTTGAGCCGTCTCAAACTGGCTTCACAGGCACGTATTGTCTTTTCGAAACTGGCATTGCCGGGATAAACCTTGCTGACGAGAAAAACGTCGTCGCGCCGGTCTTCCATGGCCAGCCCCACCAGCGATTCAGCGCCGCCATCCCCATACATCTCGGCGGTATCGACCAGCGTCATACCAAGGTCGAGGCCTTGTCTTAGCGCGTCGATTTCCGTCTGCGCCCTTGATCGCGTCTCGCCCATTCTCCAGGTGCCGAGGCCGAGTGCCGGAACGCTGATACCTGAGGAAAGTTGGACGGTTGGGATAGGCTCTTGCATGGTGCTGTGCTCCTCGCTTTCCTTCAGCTTATTGAATACTTGCGGCAAAGCGAAGCATGTCGCTTTGGCAAGACGACATAATTTTCCGTTGTCGTCTCCAATGTCCAGCGATAGCATTTGTCTTTGCGACCATTCCGGAGCTTTTCATGACCACCGCATTGTTAAGCGCCTTGTTCCTCTTTGCGATCGCCACGTCGATTACTCCTGGTCCCAACAACATGATGGTGTTTGCGTCCGGTGTGAATTTCGGCTTCCGGCGCACGGTGCCGCATATGCTGGGCATCGCCTTCGGCTTTGCCGTCCTGCTGGCTGCAGTGGGTTTTGGCCTCGGCGCGGTCTTGCAGGTCACGCCAGTCCTCTATCTCGCCCTCAAGATCGCCGGCGGGCTCTATCTTCTCTATATCGCATTGCGACTTGCGACCTCACGAACGATGGCCAAGGGAGAGGCCAGGGCGTATCCGATGAGCTTTCTCGGTGCCGCTGCGTTCCAGTGGGTCAATCCCAAGGCGTGGGTAATGGCGATAACGGCGACCGCGACCTATGCCGCGCCCGGCGACTACGAACGCAGCATTGTCATCATCGCGCTGGTGTTCGGTCTGGTGACCATGCCGACAGTTTCCATCTGGACCGGTTTCGGTTCGGTCCTGCGCGAATGGCTCTCGGTGCCGCCGCGTCTCAAATATTTCAATATCGCCATGGCCATCCTGCTGGTTCTCAGTCTCTGGCCAATGCTGAGATAGCGCTTCAGATCAGGGTCACGACCACTTGGAATTTTCCGGGGGAATTCGTAGAGATAGACCGAGCTCATTGCGGGAGGTTTCTATGGACAAGCGTCATCACCATCACGACCATGGAGACCATCACGATAATCATTATTCCGACATGCAGGCGCGAGTGAAAGCGCTGGAGACGGTGCTTGTCGAGAAAGGATTGATCGATCCTGAAGCCATCGACGCCATCGTCGAGACTTATGAGACCAAGGTCGGTCCGCGCAATGGTGCGCGCGTTGTGGCCAAGGCCTGGAGCGATGCGCGATTTGCGGACTGGCTGAGGGAGGATGCGACGGCTGCGATTGCAAGCCTTGGCTATACCGGTCGACAGGGCGAGCATATGCGGGCGGTGTTCAACACGCCAAGCACTCATAACATTGTCGTCTGCACACTATGCTCCTGCTATCCCTGGGCCGTTCTGGGCCTGCCGCCTGTGTGGTACAAGGCACCCGCCTATCGCTCACGGGCAGTCATCAATCCTCGTGCGGTGCTTGAGGAGTTCGGTGTAACCCTGAGTCCTCTCACACAGATCCGTGTCTGGGATTCGACTGCGGAATTGCGCTATCTCGTGGTGCCAGAACGGCCAGAGGGAACTGATCACCTTGACGAAGCAGCGCTTGCAGATCTGGTGACACGCGATTCCATGATCGGTACCGGTCTTGCTACTCTACCGGGATCTTCACCATGAATGGTCCACATGATCTGGGTGGGCAAATGGGTTTTGGCCCGGTCGCACCAGAAAAGGATGAGCCGTATTTCCATGCCGAATGGGAGAAGACTGCGCTTGGCCTGACGCTGTCCTGCGGGGCGTTTGGGGCCTGGACGATCGATGAAAGCCGCCATGCGCGCGAAGCGATACCGCCGGCGCAGTATTATTCCGCGAGCTACTACGAGATCTGGATCCGGGCGCTGGAGACCCTGCTCGAGCGGCATGGCTTTGTTACCGCGCAAGAGATCCAAGCCGGGCAGGCGCAGCAGCGGGCTGCGACACCGAAACGCGTGCTTAAAGCGGAGATGGTGTCCGAGGTTCTGGCACGCGGCGGGCCCTGCGATCGCGCAATTCATCGAGAGCCGCTGTATGCAGTCGGCGATATCGTCCGCACGAAGAATTTCAATCCTGAGACCCACACACGCCTGCCGCGCTATGCCCGTGCGAAGATCGGCCGCGTGGAGACCGTGCAGGGAAGTTTCGTCTTTCCGGACGATAATGCCCATGGCCGTGGTGAAAACCCGCAATGGGTCTATACAGTGGTGTTTTCCGGTCCGGAACTATGGGGCGAGGGGGCCGATCCGACACTGTCCGTTTCGATCGATGCGTGGGAGAGCTATCTTGAGCCAGTGTGATGTGCCAACGCCGTTTCGGGCATCCCCCGGCTTACCCGTCTCTGCCGAGGGCGATCCGGTGTTTGAAGAGCCCTGGCACGCTCATGCCTTTGCGATCACCGTGCATCTCCACGAGCGAGGCCTCTTTTCCTGGGGTGAATGGGCCGAGACCCTTTCCGGCGAACTGCACAAACCTGGCCGCGCAGAAGACGGTTCGGACTATTTCGATGGCTGGGTCGCTGCCTTGACGACACTGCTTGGTGAAAAGGGCGTCGCTGACCATGCAACCGTCGTGGCGCTTCAGCAAAGCTGGCAACGGGCGGCAGAGGCAACGCCGCATGGGGCCGCCATCCGCATCGAGAACGATCCGTTGCGGTGAGCCGTTGCCGATATCGCTGCGTTACTTGCTGCCGCCTCTGAACGAGGCCTTCAGCTCGCTGGAGCTGGTCCGGCAAGCGTCCAGGGCCGAACGGTTGAAGACAATGCCGTGGCCCGGCACATCAAGCGGTGTTCCGATGCCGTTGCTCGTCTCTATCGGGTTTTCGATCAGGCCCAGTTCCGTCAGGCTGCCGCCGACGACATCTTCCAGCATGAAGCCGTTTGGAACGCCGCAAAGCAGCGGCAGTGACAGCTCCATCATGTAATGCGGCGCGATCGGCTTGCCGAATGTCCCGGCCAGATGGGCAATCTTCAGCCATTCCGTTACACCACCGACGAAGGCGACGTCGGCCTGAACGATATCGACGGCTCCGGCGCGCAGATAGTTGAGAAACTGGTATTTGCTGTAGAGGCTTTCGCCGAGCGCAATCGGTATCTTGGTCGACCGCTTGAGATCGGCATGGCCCTGGACATCGTGATAAATCAGGGGCTCTTCGATCCAGTCAAGATGGAAGCGTTCCAGTCTGGATGCTGCCTGAATCGCTTGGGATGCAGACCAGCGCTGATTGAGATCCACCATCAGATGAACATCGGAGGGAAGCATCTCCTTAAGTTTGGCAATGCGCTCGATATCGGCTTCGAAGTCAGGTTTGCCGATCTTGATCTTGATGGCCCGGTAGTGCCGGGAGAGATAGTCGCGTGCCCGGGCAAGGAGATCCTCGACGCGGTCGTTTTCCGACAGGTTGATTTCGCTGATATAGGCGGGGATGCTGTCGCGCGCGCCACCGATCAACCGGTGCAGCGGCTCGTTCTTGTGCTTGCCGATAATATCCCAGACCGCGACATCGATGGCGGCGATGGCCATGCTGTTGACGCCGAGACCGAGCCTGCGGGACTGGTTCGACAGTTTCGACCAGAGCTTCTCGTAGGACAGAGGATCCTCGCCAATCGCCAGGGTGGAGAGGTAGTCCTCGATCAACGTATGGATGGCGGTGCCACCGATGTCGACGCTGTAGGTGAAGCCGGTGCCCTTCAAGCCGGTATCGGTCGTTATTTCCACAACGACGAATTCCAGCGCGTCGACCTTGTTGGTCGCGTCTTCCCAAGGCGATGCCGGCGGCAACCGGTGCACACTTGATGTAATATTGTCTATCCGCATTCGATCCTCCTCCTGATCCTCAGGATACATCTCTGGCAGTTTCATGACACGGCACAAGGCGTCGCTGCTGGGGATGCGGTACGCATTCGTTCTTTTTCGGTTGCGCTCGTCATTCGAATCCTGCCAAGTCCGGCGATGCAATTTTCACCGCAACAGGACGAGGCCCTGAAGGCCGTTTCCAAGTGGCTGAAGGAAGGGCGCTCGCCTGTCTTCAGGCTGTTTGGCTATGCCGGAACGGGCAAGACGACACTGGCGCGGCACTTTGCCGAAGATGTCGACGGCGATGTGCTGTTTGCGGCCTTTACCGGCAAGGCGGCGCAGGTGCTGAGGTCTCGTGGCGCCACCAATGCCAAGACCATCCATTCGCTGATCTACCGCCCGCGCGGCGAGGAATCGGTTGAGGATGAAGAAACCGGCAAGACCTCGATTTCGCCCATGTTTGCCATCAATCGCCAGAGCCCCGTTGCCAAGGCAGCTTTGATTGTCATCGACGAATGCTCCATGGTGGATGAGGCGCTTGGGCGCGATTTGATGAGCTTCGGCACGCCGATCCTGGTTCTGGGCGATCCCGGACAGTTGCCACCGGTTCAGGGCGGCGGATTCTTTACCGAGCAGGAGCCGGATTATCTTCTGACGGAAATCCATCGACAGGCCCGCGACAACCCGATCATTGAACTTGCCATGCATGTGCGTGAGGGCAAGGAGATCATGTTTGGCGATTACGGGACGGCGAAGGTGATCTCCAAGAATGAGGTCAATCAGGACCTCGTTCTGGGAGCTGATCAGGTTCTGGTCGGCACCAACCGCACCCGGCGGCGCTATAACAAGCGATTGCGGGAGCTCAAAGGTTTCGTTGCCGATCATCCGCAGGCCGGCGACAAGCTTGTGTGTCTGCGTAACGATCAGGCCAAGGGCCTGCTCAACGGTTCCCTGTGGCAGGTGATGAGCTCATCTCGCGAGACGGTGAAGCCGGGCATCAATCTTCTGGTGCGCCCTGAAGACGACGACATGAATCGCGGTGCAGCCAAGATCAAGCTCTTGAAGGCGGCATTTGAGGATCTTGAAACCGAGATCCCATGGTCGACGCGCAAGCGGTATGACGAATTCGATTTCGGTTATGCGTTGACCGTCCACAAGGCGCAGGGTTCGCAGTGGAACAATGTCGTTTTGTTCGACGAGAGCTATGCCTTTCGCGATACGCGCGAGCGCTGGCTTTATACCGCCGTGACCCGCGCCGCACAGACGCTGACGATCGTGCGCTGAACACGCCAGCCGGCAATCAAACCATAAGATTATGATATCGATCCTCTGCGACAATCGAGAGCGTCAGGGCGTCCAGCATTCCGTGGTTGAGGTCAGGAAGAGACGATGCCGAGAAGCACTGCCTTGGCAACCGCCTGAAAGCGATTGTTGGCGCCGAGTTTTTCAATGATGCGGGTTTCAAGCGTGGAAATTTCCGAGCTTGTCATGTCCAGGGCCCGCGCCAGGCGAAGTGGAGCGTAACCTTCTGCCATGAGTTGCAGGCAACGGCGTTCCATATCGTTGAGGTCGATGTGTTCATGCCGGGTGTTTCCTCTCAGCTCATCGTCATCCAAATGCTGATCGGACAAGAGCTGCTCAAGATTGCCGATCTGTTTCAGGATTGTCGATTGTGCCGTCTTGAGTTCTCTCCTGCGTGCCAAGAGCGCGTTTTCAAAGATCAGATCTGCAGATTGCTGATCGTCGGCGTTCGCCAACGCGGCGAGCAAATCCTGGATTGCAGCAACGGACATGCCGATCTCGCGGCAGGTGTTGATGCACGACATCAGCGCGACATCGTCACGGGTATAGATCCTCATGAGGCCGATGCGACCTGCATGGATCATCCCTTTTTCCTCATAAAAGTGCAGGGTGCGGTGGGTGACACCGAAGAGGTTGGCCATGTCGGCGATTGCCACGGGTTCGTCCAGTTGTCGGCGGGGGCGCGTACTGGTCGGCAAGAAGTGGGCGTCTGGCTTCGGCTTTGTCCTTGCCGTTGCTTTTCGCGTGGAACCCTTCGTATGTTCAGCCATGGTGCCCCCCTTCCTGCTCAGCACGTCTCTTTTGTATTCAAAGACCAAGCAAGCAGTGCCGCTTCGTGCGTCGGAGGCTCTTCAGGGCCTGTCCGACCTTGCACATATCCCCAGTCGTTCTTTGTTTTTCCGCGACTTTAGCGAGCAGAGTAGGCCTCGCTTTTCAAATTTGCAAACCACTTCATCTGGCGTGTTTTGGTGACCGTGCAAAATGTGCAGTTGCTGTTGGAATCACATCGCAACCCATTTTCGGTTTGAAATTTAAGTACGGGAAATTGCTGGAATATTGCTGAAATGCCTGTTTGCAGAGGCAATCAATTGCAGAAATGGATAGATGATATAAACGCGTTGGCGTTTCAGCCGCTAATCGCCTAAATGCAATGGTTCCTGCTCAACATCAAAAGACGTGCGCCATGCCAGTTCAGCTTTCGGTCAATCTCAATGCCATCGCCATGCTTCGCAACAGACGCGATCTGCCATGGCCGGATGTTGCGCATTTCGGTCGGCTTGCGCTTGGCGCCGGTGCCAGTGGCTTGACGGTGCATCCCCGGCCCGACGAAAGACATATCCGTTTTTCTGATTTGCCGGTGCTGCGCGCCTTGATCGACGACGAATTCCCGCATGCGGAATTCAACATGGAAGGCTATCCGACAGAGGAGTTTCTGGCTCTTTGCGAAGCCAATGCGCCGGAGCAGGTGACCCTTGTGCCCGATGATCCGTCGCAGGCGACGTCCGACCACGGCTGGGATTTCGTCAAACACGGCGATTTACTGCAAACCGTTGTCGGGCGCCTCAAGCGCCGGGGTATGCGTGTTTCTTTGTTTGCCGATGGTGACGGCGATGTGGCGGCGGTCGATGCAGCCAAGGCGACCGGTGCCGATAGGATCGAACTCTATACAGGGCCGTATGGGGGGTGTTTTGATCGACCGGATCTGGCCGAAGAGCAGATTGATTTGCTCGGACGCACTGCAGATGCAGCTTTTGCGGCCGGGATGGGCGTGAATGCGGGTCACGATCTGACCGTCGCCAATCTTCCGCCACTGGTCAAGCGCATTCCCGACATGGCCGAAGTGTCCATTGGCCACGGCCTGACGGCGGACGCCTTGGAATTTGGAATGACGCAGACCGTCCTCCGTTTCCGCAAGGCTTGCGGTCAAAAAATCTGAAAACGGTTTGAATGCGTAACCCGTTCGACTACATATAATGCTGCGTTGCAGCAATTGTGCCGTATCGCCTTAAGTCAGGACGTATAGCCGTGAGCCATCATCGTATCGTCGTCGTTGGAGGCGGATTTGGAGGGTTGCAGTTGGTCAACTCCCTTGCGGGAGCGTCAGCGGATATCACGCTGATTGATCGGCGTAACCACCATCTATTCCAACCTCTGTTGTATCAGGTCGCAACCACAGTGCTTGCGACATCCGAGATCGCCTGGCCGATCCGTCATCTCTACCGTCACCGCAAGGATGTCCGCACACTTCTGGATGAGGTCATCGGCATTGACCGCGAGGCGCGCACCGTGGAACTCAGGTCCGGCGTGACAATTCCCTATGACACGCTTGTCCTGGCGACGGGTGCTCGACATGCCTATTTCGGTCGAGACGACTGGGAGGGTGTTGCGCCTGGCCTCAAGACTCTTGAAGATGCCACGACGATCCGGCGGCGAGTGCTTCTGGCGTTCGAACGAGCGGAACTCAACGGCGGCGAGGATGAGCGCGATGGTGAGTTAACCTTTGTGATCATCGGGGGAGGTGCGACAGGCGTCGAAATGGCAGGCATGATCGCAGAGCTTGCCAAGCAAACCTTGCCGTCCGAGTTTCGCTCCATCGATACCACCCGCACACGTGTCATTCTTGTCGAGGCCGGGCAAAGAGTGTTGCCGGCGTTCACGGACGACCTGTCTGACTACACGGCCAAAGCCCTTGGAAAGCTTGGTGTCGAGGTTCGCACCGGTCTACCCGTTACGGATATCACGGACGCAGGCGTGACTGTGGGTGAGGAATTTGTACCTTGCCGGACTGTCATCTGGGCTGCCGGTGTGCAGGCATCGCCTGCGGGTAAGTGGCTCGGGGTCGAGCAGGACCGTGCCGGTCGGGTTAAGGTCGAGCCGGATCTGTCGATCGGCAGCGATCCCGATATTTTCGTGATCGGCGATACGGCGCTCGCCGTGCAGGAGAACGGAAAACCTGTTCCCGGCGTCGCGCCTGCAGCCAAACAGCAGGGGGCATATGTCGCTCGGGTGATCAAGGCAAGGCTCAACGGCACGCCGGTGCCTGCAGCATTCCGCTATCGCAACCAGGGCAATCTTGCCACGATAGGCCGGCGTGCTGCGGTGGCCGATTTCGGCTGGATCAGACTAAAGGGCGGTATTGCCTGGTGGCTCTGGGGGCTGGCGCATATCTACTTTTTGATCGGAACCCGATCGCGCCTCGCCGTCGCATGGAGCTGGCTGTGGATCTATCTGTCCGGGCAGCACAGTGCGCGACTGATCACTCAAAAAGAAACGCTCAAGGATCACTCCTGAGCGTTTTCCTTGTGTCCGACGGCTCCCATGACGCTATTGGGAGCCGTCGGTTTCCGTTGCGCCTAAGGCGGATCGTTGGCGCAACAGGTTCGGGACCGACTGTCAGCCTGCAAGGGCTGCGGCGTTTTCAGCGATAAAGCTCTCCGTCGACTTCAAGGGCTGGCCGATCAGGGTGCGGGCGTCGGACGTGATTTGCGACAGCTTGCCTTCTCGCGTTGCTGTGCTCATGGAGACCAGAATCGGGATCAGGGGTGCCGGCAGGCCGGCACCGGCCATGCCTTCGGCCAGTTGCTCATCATTTATTGCCACGACATTGATGGGCTTTCCGGTCGCCTTGGATGCGAGTTCGGCAATTTCCGCGTCGGTATAGGCGCGCTCACCGGTCAAAGTCAGGATCTGATTTTCTTTTGCCGGTTTGGCGAGCGCCGCGGCTGTCGCGCGTGCGATGTCTTCACGGGCAATGTAGGCTGTCTTACCATCGCCGCTTGAGGTGTACATGGTGCCGGACGCAATGGCATTCGGGATGCTCATGAACATGTTTTCCTGGTACCAGCCATTGCGCAGGATGGTATACGGCAGTCCGGATGCAGATATGGCCTGTTCGGTGCCAAAGTGATCCGGTGCGAATGTGATCGGTGACGTATCTGCGTCGGGCAGGGATGTGTAATAGATCCGACCGACCTTGGCAGTTGTGGCAGCTTCGACGGCAGCCTTATGCTGCTGGAGGCGTTTTCCCGGTGCCATCAACTCATCAGTCGAAATGATCAGCAGGCGGTCGATGCCCTCGAAGGCGGATGGCAGATCTGCGTCGTCGAAATCAACCTTGCGGGTCTCGATATTCAGAGCGGCGAGTTCTGTGAGTTTCTGCGGATTGCGCGAGCCGGCGACAATATCGGATGCGGGCACCTTTTCGGTTTCCAGAAGGTGCTTGATGACGAGGCCGCCGAGATTGCCGGAGGCGCCGGTGATGAGGATCTTTGTCATGGTATTTCCTTTCGGTGACGGGACGTCTATAAACCCGCAGGCGCTCTCAAAATGAGAGTAGGGCTAAATTGTAGATTGACGCCTCGTTGTAAAGAAGGCAGTTTTTCAGCAGTTGGTTACGTAAAAGGAACTACCCATGGACGCCACGCGCAGCACTTTCGAGTCCAAGTTACGGAAATACAGTGATGACAACTCCTCGATCGCAGATTGCCCGGTTCGTCTTGTCATTGCGCCGATCGGCAGCAAGTGGTCGACGCTTCTATTATTGACGCTGGCTGAGCGGCCCTATCGTTTCGGAGCGCTACGCCGGCTGGTTCCCGATATCTCCCAGCGGATGCTGACCCAGACCCTTCGGGACCTCGAACGCGACGGTTACGTCCAGAGGACGGTGTATCCAACCAAACCGCCGAGCGTCGAATACTGCTTGACCAAGCTTGGACATTCGCTCTTTGCGTCGCTTCACGTCCTGGTGCGTTGGGCCGAAGACAATGCCCGGAGTGTGGAGGCGGCGCGCAGGACGTATGACGAACTTCAAAACATCGGTTAAGTCGTCAGCATCGCCACGCCATTTGCCCGTGCCCCGAATAAACCAGGGCACGGGATTTGCATACCAGCTTACTGGTCGTTGCTGAGCATCTGGCGCGTCACCAGATCAACACTATGCGAGGCGTTTACGCGGTAGATTTCGCGATATTCCTGACCGTCCTGGCCGGTGAAGCGGTGCTCGAAGTTCGAACCCACAGGGGACTTCGGCAGGTAGGATTCGTTACCGTTATAAGTGATGGAGCCCTGGATCGGCTGGGTCGCATAGGCTGCCGACGAGCCGGCAAGAACTGCGAGAAGGGTGGCTGTTGCGAACTTGTTCATAATATTCTCCTGTAATCAATGTTGCGCACAATCGAACTGTGCGGTTCGATTGCTTGTATTTCGTTATGTTTTATAACTTTTGCAAGAGCAGTCTTGCAAAAAAAAGTCACGAAGGGCTTTTGAGGATCCGAAAAATTCTTCCGCGGTCCATCATCTTCGATAATTTTTTCAGATACTTATGATTATTTTTGAAAGTTCTCATGGGTTGTTGAAAAAAGTTATAATAAACAACAAAACTTGAGCCTCCTGATCCAGGAGAAGGCTCTTGCCGTGTGCGGATTGGGACGCGCTCGGTGCAATTCATGTTGAAGGAGAGGCGCGCGCCACGTCGCTTACACGGCCAAAAAGACAGTCTCTGTCGTCTGCATTTTTCTCTTGACGATATTCGGCGTCCTCTGTATCTAAATCGGAACCGTACGGTACGGTACGGAATTTGGGAGAGATATTTTGCTTAGCGATCCTGCAAGCGACAGTAGCTTTACACCGCGACAGAACGCCGTTCTGGACGTGGCTTTGCGCTTGCTGGTTGACGGCGGCGAAAAGTCGCTGACAACAGCTGGACTGGCGCGTGCTGCCAATTGTTCCAAGGAGAGCCTTTACAAGTGGTTTGGCGACCGCGATGGGCTCTTATCTGCGATGATCTCGCATCAGGCCTCCAAGGTGAGGACGGTCGAGCGCGCAGGCGAACGGCTGACGTCGGAGAGCCTGACCCATCATCTTGAAGTTTTTGCCCATGACTTGCTCGATGTCTTGAGTGGTGATGTGTCGCTGGCGCTGAACCGCCTGGCAATCGGCCAGACAAGTCGCGACGGCTCCAAGCTTGGTCACCTTTTGCGCGAGCGCGGGCGCCGCCAGATCGACCGGCGGGCGAGGGCACTGATCGAATCCGGCCAGCGCGACGGTCTGCTGCGCTTTTCCGATGGCGAAGAAGCCTATCGTACCTTTTACGGTCTGATCGTCTCTGATCTGCATGTGCGCATGCTGCTGGGCGACAGACCGGACAATAATCTATTCGCCGCCCGGGCGCAGAAGGCCGTTGCAGCCTTTCTCACGCTTCACGGCACGGACAAGATACTGGCGGCCCCGGGTGTCGGCCAGAAAACAACGCTTTAAACGACTAAGTCAGGGAAGGAACAAGACAATGCGCGTTTATTACGATCGTGATGCCGACGTAAACCTCATCAAGGCCAAGAAGGTCGCTATCATCGGTTACGGTTCGCAGGGTCGCGCCCATGCGCTCAACCTCAAGGATTCCGGTGCCCAGAACGTGGCGATTGCGCTGCGTGCCGGTTCGGCAACCGCCAAGAAGGCAGAATCCGACGGCTTCAAGGTCATGACCGTTGCCGAAGCTGCGGCCTGGGCAGACCTGATGATGATGGCAACGCCTGACGAATTGCAGGCCGGCATCTACAAGGATGAAATCGCACCGAACGTTCGCGATGGTGCCGCGATTGCATTTGCGCATGGTCTCAACATCCACTTTGGCCTGATCGAGCCGAAGGCCTCTGTCGATATCGTCATGATTGCACCAAAGGGCCCTGGCCACACGGTGCGCGGCGAATATCAGAAGGGCGGCGGTGTGCCTTGCCTCGTTGCCGTTCATCAGGACGCATCGGGCAATGCTCTTGAAATGGCTCTGTCCTATGCCTGCGGCGTTGGCGGCGGTCGTTCGGGCATCATCGAAACCACCTTCCAGGAAGAGTGCGAAACCGATCTGTTCGGCGAACAGGTCGTTCTGTGCGGCGGTCTCGTCGAACTGATCCGCGCCGGTTTCGAAACTCTGGTTGAAGGCGGCTACGCGCCTGAAATGGCCTATTTCGAATGCCTGCACGAAGTGAAGCTGATCGTCGACCTGATCTATGAAGGCGGCATCGCCAACATGAACTACTCGATCTCCAACACGGCCGAGTGGGGCGAATATGTCACCGGTCCGCGCATCATCACCGATGAGACCAAGGCTGAGATGAAGCGTGTTTTGAAGGACATCCAGACCGGCAAGTTCACTGCCGAGTGGATGCAGGAATGGCATTCGGGCGCTGCACGCTTCAAGGGCATTCGTCGGATGAATGACAAGCACCAGATCGAAGAAGTCGGCGAAAAGCTGCGTGGCATGATGCCATGGATCGGCAAGAACAAGCTGGTCGACAAGTCGGTCAACTAAGATCGCAGATCGGCCGATAGAACACCTTGAATGAAAAGAGGCCGGGGCTTTCGCTCCGGCCTTAGTTTTGTGCTGCGTTTACATGGGACTATACGGCGGCGACCCGATTGCGGATCACTATGATCGCAAAGAGAAGCATTGCGATAAGGGTGATGAGCGAGCCGATTGCGGCGAAGGCTTCGGTAATATCGAGCATGGCCAGGGCGATACCGGGGGCGAGCAGAAGCACTCCCAGGGTGGCCGCGCCCACCTGGATTTGTGGCAGCCGCCCCAGAGAGGCTGCCGGCACCGCGTGATAGTAAAAACCATAAAGGGCGATGGTGACCCAGCCGACCAGATTTAGGTGGGCATGGGCTGGCGCGAGCATATGATCGTGCGACGCTGCCATGTAGATGCCAAAGGCCATGCCGGCCAGTGCGTAGAGGCTGGCTGTGGCCAGGCAGAAGAATGATAGTCCACGCATTTGGAACTCTCCTGTTTGTGGTGTCCCGGTGCATGGCATGTCCCCGCCAATGCGTCCCCCGAGTGTGTTTATGCTTGTGCGCTTTCGGCGTGCGGCCTGGTCACTGTTGCGGTGATCCATGTACGCGCTACGGCGCGATGGTGTTTCGTACGGCAGCGCCGGAGACCGCGGCATTTCGTGTGCACCGTGTCAAACCAGCTGCTTTCCCGTAGCCTGCGATATTCTTTTTCAGATGCGATTGTTCCCGCTGATTGCACGCTCCAGCGGATGACCTGATGCATTAGCGTACTGAGCGTCGCCGCGCTGCCTAAAACAATCCTAAGTGTCGAGGATGCTTTGCTTATACCAAGGTGGCGCGCCTGACGGCATCAATGATCGTTGGATCGAGGTGGCGGCAGCAGTGCGATGCCGTTGCGGATGGCCGCTTCGGCGATGAACGCGAAATCCGGATCTGTCTGCGGTGGAAACTGCGCGGTTTCCCCGCTTACGGGCTCACCTACGGCATCGAAGAATGCCTCGTGAAAGCCGCCGGGCATGTTGATGATCAACATCTTTGCTGGCGTTTCGCCGATATTCCTGAAGAGGTGGGGCGTGCCCGGCTTGATGTAGATGAATTCCTGAGGGCCAAGCAGAATCGCTTTCCCGTCAATGGTGAATTCCACATTTCCTTCCTGGATCAGGAAGGACTCTTCATCCTGTTGCGTGTGGTAGGGCGAGCCGGCACCCGGCGCGGTGATGCATTCCGCAACGGAAAATTTGCCGTCTGTTTGCGCAGCGCGGGCGCGAAAGGTCAATAAGTTGCCGAGGAAATGCACTGCACTGGGCGGCTTTGCCGGATCGGTTGTGCGGATCTTTTCGGTATTCATGGTTGCTTCCCTTCATGGTTTTGATACAGTTATCTCTTCATGAGATAATAGTCTCATAAAGAGGATCAAATGACCGGTCAAGTGAAAAGTTCCGAGCGGATCAACCAGAAGAAGAGGACGCGGGCCGAGTTGCTGCGGGCGGCCCACGCGTTGATCGAGCAGGGGATACAGCCCACGATTGCGGAAGTGGCAGATCATGCGGGAATTTCGAAAGCGACTGCCTATCGTTACTTCTCGAAACAGGACGACCTCATTCGTGAGGCGGCGCTGGATGCCGTTGCGGCAACGATTCATGTAGACCCATCGAGTGGCGGAGCCGACCCGGAGGAACGGGTTGTTGATGTGATCGGTCGGATCATGGCCATGGTAGACGCTGAGGAGCCAATGTTTCGGGCATTGCTGGCCAGTACGGCCAACAACGACGCTGCCACGCGAAGAGGCGGGCGCCGGACTGGCTGGCTGGATGCTGCGCTGGCACCGCTGCGTGATGAACTGCCCGGCGAAGACTATCGCCGTCTCGTGCATAGCCTCAGCCTTTTGTGCGGTATTGAAACAACGGTGGTGCTTGAAGACGTCTGCGGACTCGACCGAGAGGAGGCGAGGGATGTCTATCTTTGGGCCGCCCGCAGGCTAGTGCGTGCAGCGATTGCCTAATTGAATGGCCAATCCGGTCCGAAACGACTTTTACAAGCCGTCAGGTCTGTGGGAGTTCCTTCATCGAGGACAACTTCAGGCCGTCGCCGCTCCGCACGCGGTTGCGACCCGACCGCTTGGCCTCGTAGAGACCGGAATCGGCGCGGTTGATCAAGTCCTCAGCGGAGAGAGGTTCGCCGTTGAGCATTGTTGCAATGCCGATACTGATCGTAATGCCCGGGGCGCCTGCAATCACATTCGACATGTCTATCTCGGACATCAGTTTGCGGAGCTTTTCCGCGATGCTGGCTGCACCTGTGGAATCGGTTGAGCTCATGATCAGTGCAAATTCTTCACCGCCATAGCGGGCGGCAAAGAGTCTTGGCACGTCGGCGAATTCCTTCATGACAAGACCGATCACAGTCAGGCAGGCATCACCGGCGAGATGACCATGGGTGTCGTTAAATTGCTTGAAGTGATCGACGTCAATCAGGGCCAGAGAGAGACAGTTCTCCTGTCTGACGGCCTCATCCAATTGCCTTGCAAGACGCTGATCGAACTTGCGCCGGTTGGGAAGGCCCGTCAATTCATCGGTCATGGCGTAGTGTTTGAGTTGCGCATTGGCCGTCTCAAGCGCTTCAGCTTTTTCCGCCAACAGTTCCTGTGCCTCAACCCGCTCCTGCTTCGACTTGAGCTCGCTCACGCGCAATTCAATCAGTTTCCGGACCTGGCCGATCTGAAACAGCATAAGCAAGAGCGCAAGAGGAGCAACGAGATACAGGCCATCCACCACAGCCTGTGCTGCCAGTATGAGCATCAAAGCTGCTGCCTGTGACATAGACTGAAGCGGGGCCATGTAGCCACGGGATGTTGCGGACTGAACGATTGCGCAACCGACTGTGAGGGTCATGAGCTGAATCGAAGGAGATGCCTGATGAAACATCAGCGCCATGGATATGCCCCAGAGCACCCCGGACATAAGGGCCGCGACCCAGAAGATGTAAAGCCAAAGCTGAAGACTTGCCTGTTCGGAGCGGCGTATATAGGCAAGCTTGAAGCCGGCTCTCATTAAGAGTTGTAAGGCTATAAACAGGACGGACCATTCCAGAGCGACAGATCCGCCACCCGAATAACTGGCAATCGCGATCATCAGAATGCCGGTGCCCGCAATCAAGTGCGGCCACATATCGAACAGATCGTCGAGAACGTCCCAACAATGGGTGCCTTCGTTGTACTCCTGCCCGACCGCGAGCTTGAGAAAACTTCCAGCAGGGGCGGACTTCATGTTTTGTCCAATGCGTGTGCCGATACTGATCCGGTAGTAATGCATGCCAGGCTTAAACAAACCCTTATCAATAATGCGCGCATTCACTCCGGTCGGATTATGGGACGTGACAGTGTCTCCTGTTCGTCTGTGGCTGCCCTGTTTGGGATGTCACGATGAACACCTGCCGGTGATCCGAGCGCCACATTCAAATAGGTCAGCATTATTGACATATATAGGTCTTCGTGATCAGCTTCCTCTTAAAAGAACGCACTGAGGAAACGCTCCATGATGAAATGGGATCATATTTTCGCGACGCGCTCGTCGCGTATGCGCGCATCCGAAATCCGTGAATTGCTAAAGCTTCTGGACCAGCCCGATATCATCTCCCTTGCGGGCGGTATTCCCGATCCGGCACTCTTTCCCAATGAAGAGTTCAAAGACGCCTATGCCGATATCTTCAGCGGGGAACAGGTTGCGGCGGCGCTGCAGTATTCGGTGAGTGAGGGCTATCAGCCATTGCGTGACTGGCTCGTCGGTGAAACGGCCAAGCTCGGCATTCCCTGCAGCAGCGACAATGTCTTCATCACGTCTGGTTCGCAGCAGGCGCTTGATTACCTGGGCAAGCTGTTCCTGTCGCCTAAGGACACGGCACTGGTGACATGGCCAACCTATCTGGGGGCACTGCAGGCCTTCAACGCCTATGAGCCGTCTTATGACCAGTTGACACTCAACGGCAATCGGACGCCCGGCAGTTACAAAGCGGCCGCCGAGACGGCGGGCGGGGCCGTCAAATTTGCCTATCTCTCGGCCGATTTTTCCAATCCGACGGGGGAAACGATCGACCGCGCAGGGCGGGAGCGGCTGCTGGCACTGGCGGACGAGCTGGATATCGCAATTATCGAAGATGCCGCCTATCAATCGCTGCGCTATGACGGTGAGGCAATCCCGCCGATTCTCGCTCTCGAGATTGCCGAGAAAGGCTCAATCGAAAATACGCGCACCCTTTATTGCGGCAGCTTCTCCAAGACGTTGGCGCCGGGCCTGCGCGTCGGCTTCGTTGTCGCCGCTAAACCGGTTATTCGCAAGCTGGTCTTGATGAAGCAGGCAGCCGATCTGCACTCGTCGACGATCAACCAGATGGCGATTGCGCAGGTGGCCGAGCGCCATTTTACCCAGCAGGTCGCCAAGATCAGGGCTGCTTATGGTGCACGTCGCGATGCAATGCTCAGGGCCCTCACTGCCTATATGCCGGCTGGATGCTCATGGACCAGGCCTGACGGAGGTATGTTCATCTGGCTGACACTGCCTGCGGGACTGGACGGCGGTGAGCTTCTGGCGCGCTCCGTCGAAACGGAGAAGGTGGCGTTCGTCCCCGGACGTGCCTTCTTCGCTGATGGCTCCGGTGCGAACACGATACGGCTATCTTTCTCCTGTGCGAACGAAGCGATGATCGAGGAAGGCATTAGCCGTCTTGGGCGCCTGATCGGCGGTGCTGTGGCTGCTGCAGCCTGATCAATACACTTGTGTGTGGCTGCGTTCGTCAGGGGCGGAGCTCTCAGGCTTTTTGTTATCTGCTTGTGATTGTTCCCGTCCGGCTGGATGAGAATCGCGCCTCACCGGTTTGTCATACAGATGTTGCACGAGAGGCCTAGACCCGCCTCGAATTGAAACGAGGGTCCAATCATGTCCAAACGCCTTTCTTCCGCCGTCGCCGCCATTGCGCTTCTTGCATCCGCGACTTTTACCCAAGCCGCCGATCTGGTGCTCTATACGAGCCAGCCCAATGAAGACGCCCAGGCGACAGTCGATGGCTTCATGGCTGCCAATCCGGACATCAAGGTGGATTGGGTTCGCGACGGTACGACCAAGATCATGGCGCGTCTGATGTCGGAGATCGAAGCGGGCAATCCGGGTGCCGACGTGCTGCTGATCGCCGATACGGTCACGCTCGAGCGCATGAAGCAGGCCGGCCAGTTGATGGCCTACAAGTCACCGGAAGCGGCCAACTACGATGCATCGCTCTATGACGCCGATGGTACCTATTATTCCACCAAGCTGATCACAACCGGCATCATGTATAACACGGCAGCGTCAATGAAGCCGCAGCGCTGGTCCGACCTTGCCAAGCCTGAAGCCAAGGGTCTGGTTGCGATGCCAAGCCCGCTCACCTCGGGTGCAGCGCTCATTCATGCGCAGACCTTGAGCGGTGTGGACGGGCTCGGCTGGGATTATTACAAGGCGTTGAAGGAAAATGGCGCAACGGCCGCCGGCGGCAATGGCGGCGTATTGAAAGCGGTTGCCACCGGCGAAAAGGCTTATGGCGTGGTCGTCGACTATCTTCCCATCCGCGAAAAGGCCAAGGGCGCACCTGTCGAATTCGTCTTCCCAGAGGAGGGTGTCTCGGCCGTCACCGAACCGGTCGCTATTCTCAATACCACCAAGCATGCCGAGGCAGCCAAGAAGTTTATCGACTACGTACTCTCTGAAAAGGGTCAGGATGGATTCTTGAAACTCGGCTATATCCCGGCGCGCAACGGCATGCCTGTGCCCACTGGTTTCCCGGCCCGCGAAACGATCAAGGTGCTGCCTCTCGATGCTGCGGCAGCACTCGCATCGACAGACAAGGATCTGAAGACTTTCTCGGATATTTTCGCGACCAACTGAGCAATAGACTGCATTGGCCAAGTTCAGCTCTACCGGAAACAGCCAGCCGCGCTGGCTGTTTCCTTTTGTTATCACTGCAATTTCCTGCCTGAGTATCGTGCCGCTCGGACGGCTGGTCTATGCCGGTGCGCTGTCGATCATGGGTGGGGGGGCCGGCGATCTGCTTGTCGATCCTCAGGTCTGGCATGCCGTCGTCAACAGTCTGGTGACGTCGCTTGCCGGTACCTTGATCTCTGTCGTCCTCGGTGGCGCGTTTGCGCTTGCACTTGCACTGACGGATATCAGGGGGCGGTGGCTGTTGAGCTTCCTCTTCATGCTGCCCACCATGATTCCACCGCAGGTGACGGCACTGTCCTTTGTCGGCATGACCGGGCCATCCAGTCCGCTGTTGAAGGCGCTTGGCATTGCACCGCCCCTGGGGAGCCCGCAGCCGCTCTATTCGCTCGGTGGTATTGCGCTGTTATTGGGTATCCAGCATGCGCCGCTTGTCTATCTCTCGTTGCGCGCCGGGCTTTTGTCCCTTCCGCGCGAGGGTGTGGAGGCAGCTCAATTGTCCGGGGCGTCGCCAATGCGGGTGTTGCGTGACATCATCCTGCCGCTCTCCATTCCAGGTGCCATTGCCGGTGCCGCCATCGCTTTCGTGTCTGCAATCGGCAATTTCGGCATTCCCGCCATATTGGGTATTCCAGGCTCGATCATCACCTTGCCGACCTTGATTTATTCCCGTTTTGCCAGTTTCGACTCCGGTACCTTTGGTGATATCGCCATGCTGTCAGGGATCATCGCACTGATCGCTGTCATCGGACTTGCCATCCAGGATCGCGCGCTCAAGGGCCGCGATTACAGGGTGATCGGGTTGTCGGGTCCGGTGGCAAGTTTCAAGCTTGAAGGGCGGCGTCTGCCCGTTGAAATCATGCTGTGGCTTTGCCTTGCCTGCATTCTTCTAGCACCCTTCGCTGCCTTGCTTGCAGCCTCTCTCGTGCCGACATATGGCGTCGCGCTGTCACTCGATACGGCAACGCTGTCGGCCTATCGCGAGATCCTGTTTCGTCAAAGCGTCACGCAGATGGCGTTTTTCAATTCGATATTTCTGGCCGGCGCAACGGCTATCGGTCTCTTGGTGATCACCGTTCTGGCGGCCTATACGCTGTCCAAGCGCCGCGGCTTTATCGCAGGCCTGATCAAGTCGTCGATTGATATTCCCTATGCGCTTCCGGGCATCGTGATCGCGGTCGCCTTCATTCTGCTGTTTGCGGCACCATTGCCGATCCTCAAAGTGACGATCTACGGTACGATCTGGATCATTCTGCTTGCCTATTTCTCCAGTTTTCTGGCTGTCAGCTTCAAGCCGGTCATGAGTGCATTTCTGCAGCTTGATCCGGCGCTGGAAGAGGCCGCACGGCTGTCCGGTGCGGGATTTCGTCATCGGCTAGTCGATATCCTGTTGCCGCTGATCGCACCATCCGCCGGAGCATCGGTCATCCTGGTGTTTCTGATCGCCTGCAATGAACTCACGGTGTCTGCGCTTTTGTGGTCAGCGGGTACACAGACGCTGGGCGTCGCCATCTACAATCTCGATGACAGCGGTTCCTATGATCTGGCGTCGGCCCTTTCGGTGCTTGTGGTGTTGATGGTGGTCGTTTTGATGCTGATCCTGGAAGGTCTGGCCGACCGTCTGCCCAGAGGAGTGGTTCCGTGGCGAAACTGATACTCAATCATCTGGCCAAGGATTTTGGCGGAGTGCGGCCAGCCGTCTCGGACTTCTCTATCGATATTCGGGATGGCGGCTTTCTGGCGCTGCTTGGGCCATCCGGTTGCGGCAAGACGACGGTTCTGCGCATGATTGCCGGATTTGAAGTGCCGAGCGACGGCGCCATCTATCTCGGTGAACGTCTGATGTCCGACGGCGGCGGGATTGTGCCGCCAGAACGCCGCAACATGGCGATGGTGTTTCAATCCTATGCGCTGTGGCCCCATATGAGTGTTGCCGAGAATGTCGGTTATCCTCTGAAGGTGCGCGGCGTGACTGGAGAACCGTATCGACGCAAGGTGGCAGACGCGCTTTCCGCCGTGCGGCTCGAGCCCTTTGCGGGACGACGACCGGCTGACCTCTCCGGGGGACAGCGACAGCGCGTGGCTCTGGCGCGATGCCTCGTGACTGAGCCCGATGTGGTTCTTCTGGACGAACCGCTTGCCAATCTCGACCGCCACTTGCGGCAGGAGATGGAAGAGACATTCCGCGAATTTCACCAGCGCTCTGGCGCAACCATGGTTTATGTGACCCATGATCAGGCCGAGGCGATGGCGCTTGCCACGGATGTCGCGGTGATGTCGGAAGGGCGCCTGTTGCAGGTTGGAGCGCCCGCCGAACTGTATGCGCGGCCTGAGGGCAAGCTGGTTGGCGGATTGATCGGGCAAGGGGGTATTCTATCGGTCAGGGATGACGGGATTGCCGAGCGTGTCTACAATCATTCGAGAATGGCGACCGGTCTTGACCAGGCGCAATCTGGCGAACGGACAGTCGACGTTCTTGTGCGGCCGCAAGATATCGAGATTGGTTCTGACGGTGTTGCTGCACGGGTCGAGAGCGCGACGTTCGAGGGCGAGCGCCATCTGTTGCGACTGACCCTGGACGATGGACAGAGCCTGCGCGCATTCAGTCGGATCGCCGTCAAATCCGGAGACCATCTCAACATCAGGATCCGTGAAGGCTGGCGCCTATAGGGTCTCAGGAGCCTTGCAGACGCCTCATCACAAACTCATTGCGGCATATATCCATCGCCCCGTGCAGTCGTGTTCGGTGCTGCCATATTTGCCAAACCTTAAGCACCGTCGGCCTAGTTTCGCTTGTGGGCCTCTTGCCCGTGTGGAATTTCGGGGCCGGCGATCAGTGAAGGCTGGGTGAATTGATGCGATTTTTGGCGTTCGACGGCTTGCGCGGATTGTTTTCTATTTTTGTGGTGTTGTCGCACATACCGGCTGCGACTTTCCTCTACCAGTCTGGGCTCGAATCCAGCGGTCGTTCCCTGGTCGATCTTTTCTTTGTCTTCAGCGGCTTCGTCATCGTCGCAGGCTATGAGCAGAGGCTGCTCGAAGGATACAGCTTCCGCCGTTTTCTCATCGCGCGCCTTGGACGGATCTATCCCATACATGTGGTGATGCTACTGGTTTTTATACTGACAGAAATTGCCTTTGCGACCATTTTGAGCCCGCTCGCCCCTGAAGGCAGGGGCTATTTCGAGGGCCCTAAATCTCTCTTCGCGATTGTCACCAATCTGACTCTCATTCAGGCCTGGGGTATTCACGATCAACTGACCTGGAATTTTCCAAGCTGGAGCCTTTCAACCGAATGGGCGGCATATCTGCTGTTTGCCGCCTCGCTCTTCTGCCTAAGGCGACGTTTTCTGTATGTGACCGTCGTGGTGATCCCCTTCAGCATGGCGATGCTGGTGTTGGTTGCGCCGGATGGCATGAGTTCGTTTCAGGATTTCGGCGTCTTTCGGTCTTTCCTTGGCTTCAGTTGCGGAACGCTTTCCTATTATCTTTTTGGCTATCTCTACCAGCGTGACATGTTCAAGACTGTTCCTGTTGCGGTTTTCACGGCATTGGAACTTGCAGGATTTGCGCTGATGATCGGGCTCCAGCTGGCGATCGGGCGCACGGAATATGCCGTGATCCTGCCGGTAGTGTTCATTCTCTTGATGGTGCTGTTCGCCTATGGCCGAGGCCATATCTCGGCGTTGATGAGCACGGCTCCGATGATGTATCTCGGTGCGATTTCCCTTTCGATCTACGTCGTGCATGCGTGGATCGTTCTGCGCGCCGGCAATGTCATGATGTTGGTGCAAAAACTGACCGGTATCACCTTGTTCGATTATACGGCGGATGTTGGTCAGCAGTATTTTCGACTGTCGCTCTCGCCGCTCGCAGCCAATCTCTATGCTTTGGTCATTGTTGTGCTGACCGTGATTGTCAGCCATTTCACATATCGATGGGTGGAGTTGCCGGGGCAGACGCTCTTTCGCAACTGGGGCCAAAAATTGTGGCCGTCTGCTTCGCCGGCACCGCAAGGGCAGCCAGCCACGCTGCCCGGCACCAGATAGCAGTCACAAGTCTGCTTGCGGCCTCCGCTCTTAGATGGTTCATTGGCGCTCCAGTCACGCCCTTGATCAGGCGCTCGGGGGACGTCTCGTCCGATGGATGTCCTCAAAGGAGTTTCACCGACGCTTGCGCCAGCCCTCCGGCGTCGAAAATCCCGAAAGTCTCACATGACGCTTCGTCTTGCTACCTTCAACGTCGAAAACCTGATGACGCGGTTCGATTATTCGGGTTTCCGAAATGGCGCGCGACAGGACAGGGTCCTGCAGCTGTTCGAGGTCGATAACGAGGCTGAGTATCAGCGTCTTGAGGCGGCACGCGTGGTGGCATCAACCGACGACACGCGTCAGATGACGGGCGCGGTATCGACGTCGGCGTGATGATGCGCGAGGAAACGCGAGACGGCGAAAAGATCGAACTCACGGATATCAAAAGCCATGCCGGTGTCACCTATCGCGAACTCGGCCTGTTCAATCCGGCACTCGTCGATCGAAACGCACCCGATGACAAGATCTTCAAGCGCGACTGCCTGGAAGTCGATCTCAGAATCGGTGGACGTCCCTTTACGCTGTACGTCGTGCATTTCAAATCGATGGGCGGTGCACGCGATGGCGTCGATGGACGCATGGTAACCAAGCCTGTGCGCGAGGCGGAGACGTACGCGGTGCGCCACATTATTGAAGCGCGTTTCGGTAAAGGCGGCACTGCAACCAAGTCTTTTGCCATCTGCGGGGATATGAACGATTACCAGGAGCGTGTGGATGTGTCCGGCGACCGACGCCGTGGCTACAGCTTCCATCATGTCGGTGCGCTCGACAGCGCGCTCGATGCGTTCAGCCATGACGGTTTTGTTGAAAATCCGATGCTGCGTCGGGATGCACTCGATCGCTGGACGCTTTATCATTCGCGTGGCCCGCAAGAACAGCATTTGTGTCAGCTCGATTATATCTGGCTGTCGCCGCATCTGGCGCGGCGAAACGCAAATGCCGTTCCTGAGATCATTCGGGGCGGGCAGCCATTCCGCACGCCGTTCCGCCTGGCCAGGAGGTCGAGCGTTATCCGCGGATCGGTTGGGACCGACCCAAGGCGTCCGATCATTGCCCTGTCGTCATTTCTCTGGATCTTGAATGATCGATATCACTGAAGAAGATCATCGCTTGTGGCCGCCGGAACATCTTATTTTTCCGGTCGATTCCCTCAGTCTTCAGGTCTTGCCGGTCGATCATCCATTTCATATCGCGGAACGCTTGGAGGCAGAACGCAACTGGCTCCAGGAGGTGGACAAGAAGCCGGCTTTGTTCAACGGGCAGGTCGTGCTGCAGCATCGGCTGACGATGGACGATGGCGTCATCGAAGGGGTAGGGCACCTCGTTCCCTATTCGACCTTTCTCTGGTGGCGCGCCCAGGAGCCGGCACGGGGAGGATTTCACCTGTTTGGCTTTCCGGTGTTGATTTCCTCCGACGGGGCAATCATTGCCATCAAGATGGCGGCTCACACCATCAACGCGGGAAAAGTCTATTGCGCCGCTGGATCGCTCGACAAGGACGATGTCGCGAATGGCGCCTGCGATCTCGAGGGCAATATGATGCGCGAGGTCCTGGAGGAAACCGGTCTCGAGCTTTCCTCTGCGCGTGCTGATGAGAAACTCTTTGCCAGCCATCGGCAACGACGGGTCACCGTTTATCGCCGCTTCCATTTCGACAGGACAGCAGAAGACCTGATTGCCGATATCCGCTCACATATGGCGGTCGATGATGAACAGGAGATCGCGGATGTCGTTGCGATCCGCTCAAACGACCCCGCAGCCCACAATTATGATGTGGCGATGCTGCCCTTGTTGACGTGGATATTTGGAGACGGGGCTTGACCGGATGAACTGTCGCGGGGGATGAACGTTAAACGGATGACACACCGATGACGAGCGGAGGCGCCTTTGGCACGCGAATACTCGATCTATGATGTTTTCACTGACCAAAAGCTTGCCGGCAATCCGTTGGCGGTCATCTTCGACGGCGAAGGATTGACAGCCGAGGCCATGCAGGCAATCGCCGGCGAGATCAAGCTATCCGAAACCGTCTTTGTTCAGAAAGCGGAGAATACGGCCTATACCGCCCGTATCCGCATTTTTACGCCAGCGCGTGAATTGCCCTTTGCAGGACACCCAACCGTCGGCACGGCCATCGCTCTTGCGGAACGCAACCATGCAGACGCCGGCGGATCGCTCGATCAGGTCTCGGTGCTTGAGGAGAATATCGGGCCGGTACGCTGCGCTGTGCGATTGCGGCCCGGAGAAGCGAGCTTTGCCGAATTCGATCTGCCGCGCAAACCGGTAAAGATGGATTATATTCTTGAAAAAGGCGGCATTGCCAATGCGCTGTCGCTGAAGGCCGGCGAGGTCGGGTTCGAGAATCACCTGCCATCCGTCTGGAGCGCCGGCGTGCCCTTTCTGGTGGTGCCGGTTCACAATCTGCGCTCGGTCGAAAGCCTTGAATTCGATCCGCAGATGTGGGAGCGCGTCGCCCCCTATGCCGATGGTGCATTGTCGTCGGCTTATGTCTATTGCCGAGGCGGGATTCATCATCGCGCCCGTTTTCATGCACGCATGTTTGGTTCGGGCATGGGGATTGCCGAGGATCCGGCAACCGGTGCGGCAGTGGCAGCGCTTGCCGGCGCTATCCAGCATTTTGATGCATTGCCGGATGGTCATCATCCCATGATCGTCGAACAGGGTGTTGAGATGGGGCGCCCCTCCTTTATTCACCTGCATATCGATAGCAAGGACGATGAAATCGTGAAGGCCAGGATCGGGGGGCAGGCGGTGCGTGTTGCAAGCGGCGTACTGGACCTTTGAACGAGAAAAATCGCAAAGGTCGAAAGAAAATTCACCGAGGTGGTAGACAAGTCTGAGCTTCCTGTTTATACGCCGCATCACACCACCGGACGGTGGCTGTGGGTGATTAGCTCAGTTGGTAGAGCAGCTGACTCTTAATCAGCGGGTCGTAGGTTCGAGCCCTACATCACCCACCATTTCTTCTTCCTGGGAAGAAAAAACGTCAGCTCCAAATATAAAATTTTCCGTGATCTGCATCTGTTCCGCTGACTACTAGGTCGCGTTCCCGCAATGTTTCTGTTTTAGTCCTTGGGCTGTTCCACTTGCCTGTGGATTGCTGTGGATAACCTAAGGTAAGGTGGCGTGGTGGCAGGAGACAGGTAGCCGGCAACATAGATCGAAAATGCGATCATTGATGCGGCGTGTCGCTATGCATGCCGTCCTTTCCTTTGCCATATCGCATCTCTATGATCGACCACAGTTCGTGCCTGCAGTTAAAGGACAGAATTTGCTTCTTTCGCATCGTATCCGACGTCTGTTCGTCGCCATCGCTTTTTTATCTTTGACTGCCGGCATTGCCGGTGGATCCGCCGTTCCTGTCCAGGCTCAGGCAGCGATTATCAATGATGAGAACGCCATCCAGAAGGCGGAGCAGGAAATCACCGACGCGCAGAAGCGTCTCGAGACTTTGCGCAAGGTCGTCGAAGGCAATGTCACCGACGATTCGCGTCTGATCGACACAAAAGTGAGCATTGACGAGGTCACGCGCGATCTTCTCGCCACCACAGTCAATCTTCGCCCGCGGCTCGACGAGGTCAAAAGCCGCCTCGACCAACTTGGAGAGCCGCCAGCCGAGGGGCAGCCGGCCGAAGACTCATCGGTGACCGATGAACGCAACAAGCTCACCGCCCAGCGACTGAAGATCAATAATCTGACAGGAGAGGCTGAAGATCTTTCGATCACGGCCAACAAGCTATCGAATGCGATCACCAAAATTCGCCGCGATCTCTTCACTGACCGGCTTTTGGAGCATACCGACATTTCTCCCTCGTTGATTTCGGATGCAGCAGCGGCCTTTACCGTCGAAGTGAGCACTTTGGTTCGCACGGTCAGCAGTTGGTTCAACTTCATCTGGAACTACAAGCGTCTCTCGCTTGCAAGCGCGGTGTTGCTGTCCATCGCGTTAGCCTTGTTTTTGCTCGCCGTCGAATACCGGTTGTTCGGTCGCCTTATCCGACGTGATCCCGCAATCAAGGAGCCCGCTTACACAAGCCGATTGTCTGTGGCCTTCTGGGCGACGATCCTGCCGGCGCTAGCCTTGGCCTTCTTTCTTGTCACATCCTATTTCCTGCTCAAGACCTTCAACGTCTTGCGCATGGATATCGCTCCGATCGTCTCCGCGACCTACAGTTTTATCGGTCTCGTCGCTTTCGTTGCATTGATATCTCGTGCGATTCTCGCTCCCAGGCAGCCCAGTTGGCGGCTTGTCTCTGTTTCCAACAGTGGCGCACGCAGCCTCGGTGTAGCCATCCTCATGATGGCCATCGTCAATGGCCTCGATTACGTCGCTGGCAGCATAAGCGAGGCGCTGGGCTCGCCCGTCGTTCTCACCGTCATGAAGAGCCTGATTTCCTCTGCGGTCGTTGGCTTGCTGGTCATCTATGTTTCATTCCTGAAGCCCGTTGCAGGTGAGGATGGAGCCGACAGCGCCGACAGCCGCGATTGGCCTCGCTGGATCGTCTGGGCGCTCAGGTTGATCGGTATCGGCCTCTTGCTTGCCAGCCTCTCGGGTTATGTCGGCATGGCACGTTTCCTGGCAACGCAGATCATCGTGACAGGCGCTGTCATCGCCACGATGTATATCGGCATGCTGTCTGCCCGCGAGATATCGGCTGCTGACCGGTTCGGCGAGACGAGGGTGGGAAAGTATATCGAGGAGCGTTTCCATCTTGGCAGCGTCAGTCTCGACCAGGTCGGCCTTGTCGCCGGATTGCTCAGCTATCTTTTCGTTCTGGCCATCGGTGTTCCGCTGATCCTGTTTTCCTGGGGTTTCCAGCCCAGGGATATCGAATTGTGGGCTTTTCAGATCTTTAACGAGATCTCCATTGGCAATATCCGGATTTCGCTATTCGGGATTGCCGGCGGCGTTCTGTTGTTCGCCATCGGGCTTGTGGTTACGCGCTGGTTTCAGAAATGGCTCGACGGTAGCGTCATGGCGCGGTCGCATGTCGATGCCGGCGTGCGCAATTCGGTCAAGACGGGGGTCGGCTATATCGGCGCAGCAATAGCCGGCGTCATTGGCGTTTCGGCAGCCGGGATCAATCTGTCCAGCTTGGCCCTTGTCGCCGGTGCCTTGTCTCTCGGCGTCGGTTTCGGCTTGCAGAATATTGTCTCCAACTTCGTCTCTGGCCTCATTCTGCTGGTCGAGCGGCCTTTCAAGGTCGGTGACTGGATTGCCACCGGAACGACCGAAGGCTTTGTCCGCAAGATTTCGGTGCGGGCAACCGAGGTCGAGACATTTCAGCGCCAGACGATCATCGTGCCGAATTCGGAGTTCATCAACGCGTCGCTTGGCAACTGGACCCACCGCAACCGTTTGGCGCGCATCGATGTGCCGATCGGTGTTTCCTACGACAGCGATCCGCGTCAGGTGATCCGGATACTGGAGGAGGCGGGCCATGCGCAGGAAGGCGTGCTGAGCAATCCCGAGCCGTTTGTCATCTTCCTCGGTTTCGGCGATTCATCGCTCGACTTCCAGCTCTGTATCTTCGTGCCGGATATTCTCGATGCCTTGAACGTCAAGAACGGTATTCGTATCGAGGTGTTTGAGCGCTTCAAGAAAGCTGGAATCGAAATCCCGTTCCCGCAGCGCGACGTCAATCTCTTCATGCGCGAAAATCAGGTAAAAGAGGCAGTGAAGACAGCAACCGCTGCCGCACAACGCCCGATGGATAAACCGGAACAACACGGTATTGTGGAAACTGGCGACATACCGGAGGATGCATCCGGCGATGGCGATAAAGCCTGAGTGATATTATTCAGGTCGCATTCAGGTTGACGGTGTATAACGGTTGCAAATGCTTGAGGTCTTACAAGATCAAAGCGACATTCTAGACGAGAGGGCGGCGCTGTTGCGTCGTAAATGCCATGAAAAACATGATGACTACGCTTATGTTGCTGACCTTGTCCGCTGGCATGGCATCGGCAGCAACCGTTACAAACAAGGATTCTGCGCCGATCGTCTTGTCGGTCGTTGAAAATGGCAACCGTATGGAAGTGGCGTTGGATGCCGGTGCAAGCCAGTCACTATGTCCGACCGGCTGCTTTTTAACGCTTCCGAACGGAGACCGGATCGGACTTCAAGGCAATGAAAAAGTCGATATCATCAATGGTTCGGGTACCATCAAGTAATGGCCTGAACCAGTATCGCGATCAAAAAGAAAGCGTCCGGTCTAACCGGACGTTTTTCTTTTTTCGCACCCCAAAAAAACAACTGCACGTCCGTGTTTGGGAATGTTTTCTTCAGGTTTCATTAATAGCTTTGCGAGTTCCGTGCTTCTGCGATTAACAGTTCTTCAAGCTGATGATGTTAGAACCTCCTGAAATTAGTGAAGTTCTCGAGAAAAGGCGTAGCATGGCAATCTTCGGTATTTCCGGAATGCAGTATTCCGGTCAGCAATTCCCCGATGTCAGGATCATCGTGGCGGAAGACTCAAATGTCTTCACATCCATGATCACCACACGCCTGAAAGAACTATTCAGCATAGACGCCGAGGTCTGCCGTACGTTCGAGGATTTGCAGGTGGCCAATGAACTGGCCGACGAGCCGGTGACCTTGGCCATTTCCAACATCAATCTGCCGGGTGCCGAAAATGGCGAGGCTCTGGAATATCTGATCGATCTCAATATTCCGACGATCGTGTTTACCGGCACATTTCACAGCGATACCCGCGAGAAACTTCTGGCGAAAGAGATCGTCGACTACATCCTCAAGGACAGCGTTTTCGCCGTCGAGATGCTGGCCGAGTCAATCTATCGCTTCTTGACCAACCACCAGCACCACGTGCTGATCGTCGATGATAGCCCGACAGCGCGTGCGTTGTTGTCCACCCGCCTGAAGCGCTACAATTTCCGGGTCAGCGTTGCCGAGAACGGTGCCAAGGCACTGGAAATCCTGAAGGCCAATCAGGATATCGGCCTGGTGGTGACCGACTATAACATGCCCGATATCGATGGCTTTGAATTGACGCGTCGTGTGCGTGCCGTTCGCGGCAGTCATGAATTGCGCATCATCGGCGTGTCGTCCTCGACGGATCGTCTGCTGTCGGCGCGCTTCCTCAAGGTTGGCGGCAACGACTTCATGCTGCGCCCCTTCATTGACGAGGAATTCTACTGCCGCGTCAACCAGAACCTGGATACGCTGGTGCAGATCAATGCCGGTAAAAAACAGCGCGCCTGATTGAGGATTGCTGCCTGTCTTCAAACCCGTCGCGGCCTCGGCCGTCGGCGGGTTTTTTGCGTCCGGGATCTATCTGCTGCCCCTTTCTGGCGGTGAATCGCGCTAACGAACTGGCAAGTTCGATCATGCTTTCTATCTATAGGGCTCTTATCCTCGCACCGACTGGTTACAACCGATGCCGCCCATTATTTCGATCCAAAATCTTTCCAAGACATATGACAACGGTTTTTCTGCTCTCAAGGATGTTAGCATCGACATCGAGAAGGGGGAGATCGTTGCTCTTCTGGGTCCCAATGGGGCGGGAAAAACGACACTGATCTCCATTGTGTGCGGTGTCGTCAATCCGAGCGGCGGGACTGTTCTGGTCGGTGGACACGACGTTGTAAAGGAGTTCCGCAAGACCCGGGCTGTAATCGGTCTGGTGCCGCAGGAACTGACGACGGATCAGTTCGAGACCGTGTTCAATACCGTCACATTCTCGCGCGGTCTCCACGGCAAGCGTGCCGATCCCGCCTATATCGAGGACTTGCTGAAATCCCTGTCGCTTTGGGACAAGCGGGACAGTGCCTTGCGCGAACTTTCCGGCGGCATGAAGAGGCGCGTGCTGATTGCCAAGGCGCTCTCTCACCAGCCCGACATTCTGTTTCTCGACGAGCCGACGGCTGGCGTGGATGTGGCCTTGCGCAAGGATATGTGGCGATTGGTGGGCGAGCTTCGCCGTACGGGTGTCACCATCATCCTGACGACCCACTATATCGAGGAAGCCCAGGAGATCGCCGACCGCATCGGTATCATCAACAAGGGTGAATTGCTGTTGATCGAGCAAAAGGATGCGCTGATGCACAAGCTCGGGCGAAAGCAGATGGTGCTGGAGCTGGCGGAGCCGATTGATGGCGTTCCGGAGGCGTTGTCTGCCTATCATCTCAATCTATCCGAGGATCGTTCTCAGTTGATCTTCGAATATGACCAGGAAACCAATCATGGTGGCGTTGCCGGGCTGCTGGCCGCTGTCGAGGCGGCCGGTGTCCGCTTCTTGGACATTTCCACCAGCCAGACGTCGCTTGAAGATATCTTCGTCTCACTCATCGGAGAAAAAGCATGAATTTCGAGGCGATCAAGTCAATCTACTATTTCGAGATGAACCGCACACGCAGAACCATGCTTCAAAGCGTGGTGTCTCCGGTGGTCTCCACCTCGCTCTATTTCATCGTGTTCGGGGCTGCCATCGGCTCACGGCTGCAACAGATCGACGGTGTATCCTACGGTGCCTTCATTACGCCGGGGCTGATCATGCTGACGCTGATCACCCAGTGCATTTCCAACGGTTCGACCGGTATCTACTTTCCGAAATTCGTGGGGACGATCTATGAGATCCTCTCGGCACCGGTGGCCATGACGGAGATCCTGTTGGGCTATGTCGGGGCTGCGGCGACAAAAGGCATGATGATCGGTTTCATCATCCTTGCGACTTCGGCGCTCTTCGTTGACCTGCATATCGAGCATCCGGTCATGATGGTCGTGTTTATGGCGCTGACGGCCGTCACCTTCAGTATGGCCGGCTTCATCATCGGGATCTGGGCGAAGAATTTCGAGCAGTTGAGCATGGTGCCCATGCTTGTGGTTCCGCCTTTGACTTTCCTCGGCGGGACCTTCTATTCGGTCAGCGTGTTGCCGCCGTTCTGGCAGACGGTCAGTCACCTCAATCCTGTGCTCTATCTCGTCAGTGGCTTTCGCTGGAGCTTCTACGGCATTGCAGATGTCGCTCCGACCATCAGCTTTGCCATGATCCTCGTCTTCCTGGGCATCTGCCTCGGTTTTCTGAGCTGGGTGTTCAAGACAGGATACAAGCTGCGCAACTGACCTTCAGTCCTGCAGCCGCAACTCATCGGACTGAATGTTGATCGAACGCAGCGTGGAGAGAAAGCTCATTCCGAGCAGGCTCTGATCGAGCATTCCCTGCTGGGTGACTGTCGCTTCGATGTTTTCGCGGCGGATCGGGCCGAGGTCGATGCTTTTCAGGCGGACCGGGGCTGCCTGCGCGCGGCCATTGGCCGTCAGCATGGTGCGGCTGTATGTCAAGCTTTCCGGGTCTATGCCGGCGGCAATGGCGTCTTCATAGGAAAGGGCAACGATTGTCGCTCCGGTGTCAACCAACATCGAGACCGGGGTGCCGTTGACCGTGGCCTTGGTCTCGAAATGACCGCCGAGCGATTTGTGCAGGATGACGATCGGCTGACCATCGGCATTGGTTGCGACGACCGCACGACCAGGCATCAGACCGGAGACCAGACGATTTCCCACTTGCTGCAATTCGTTGCGATAGAGATAGCCCGTGGTCAGCGCCATGGCGATCAGTGCCCAGGTCAGCATCTGTTTCAAACTCTCGCCCAATGAACGACGGCTGGCAAGGATACCGACCGACAGCATCGCGGCGAAGGGCAGGAGCGTGATCAATTGCCCGAAGCTGTCATTGTCCATGCCGAAGCTTCGGCCCGTATCGTGGTTGGCAATCAAAACGACCAGGCCGAAGGCCAGGATGGCGATGACGATATAAAATCTGTTCAAGCTATTCTCGCTGTTTTGCCATGCGGCTGCGGCGGGTTTCGCGGCGCGGTTTGCGCTCGATGGTTTCCAGCCGGGTGGGGAGTGCTTCCATGATGGTGCGGCGCTGTTCACCGGTATAGCCGCTCCAGCCGCCGATCTCCTCGCGCGTGCGACCGCAGCCGAAACAGAGGCCGGTCTTGTCGTCCATCACGCAAACGAGGATGCAAGGTGATTCCATGGGGCGCCTCTGTTGTCAGACCCTATATTGTGGCTTCAGACTGCCAGAGCAAGACTTGCAAGCATCAGGCATTCGCAAATCTGTTGGGTGGCACCGATGGTGTCGCCGGTATGGCCACCGATGCATTTGCGGACAAAGGCTGTAAATGCGGCACAAGCGAGAGCCGCCATAGCCGAGGCAAACAGCATTGGCGCAAAGCCCGCCGATGGCCAGAGCAGGGCGAATGCGACGATCGCCGCGGCGATGAGCGCTGCAGTCACAGCATCTCTCGTCGGTTCCCCTTGCGATGCTGCAACGCCATCTGTCTTGGCCGGACCGATGGCCGACCAGTGCCAGACCATCAGCGCTCTGCTCAAGGCGGCGACCGCTGGCAGGCAAAGGGCAGCCTCGATCGGATCGATCCTCGTGGCGATGGCACCGATGGCTGAGGCCCTGAGGCCAAAGCTCAAGACCATGGCAATGACACCATAGGAGCCCACGCGGCTATCCTTCATGATGGTGAGCGCATGGTCTTTGTCGCGGCCGCCAAAAAGACCGTCTGCAGCATCGCTCAAGCCGTCTTCATGCAGTGCTCCAGTGATCATGGTCTGCAGGGTCAGAACCAGGAAGGCGGCCAGATAGACGGGCGCATCGGCTGCCAGCAGCAACCACAGCAATATCGCGGGACCAGCCAGGATCAGCGCTCCTGCGAGCGGGAATGTCTGGACACCGCCCGAAATGCTGGGGCCTGTGCCAGAGAAAAATGATCTGGGCACGGGAATGCGGCTCAGGAAGGCAATCGAGCGGACGGTGTCGTCAAAATAGTCGCTCAATTTCATGGCCTTGCGAACCTCCATTGCATGTGCGACCGAAATGTCGCTTTTTTGGGTTGTGGCATATTCCCGGGCTTATTATGAGAGGCCACAAAGCCTCAAGTCGAGTGCAAAGACAAGGAAGCAATATCCATGAATGTCACAGGCCTGCCGTTCGACGATTTTCGCGTGCTGATCAACGACCTTCCGGGTCCCGACACCGCAGCGCTGGCTGCCGCGCGCAAACGGGACGGACAGTTGACCAAGCCGCCCGGCGCGTTGGGTCGACTCGAAGAAATCGCCATGTGGCTTGCGGCCTGGACCGGCCGTACACCTGCAGTCAACAGGCCTCTCGTTGCCATCTTCGCCGGCAATCACGGTGTCACGACGCATGGTATCACGCCGTTTCCATCCTCCGTTACCCAGCAGATGGTGGAAAATTTCGCAGCGGGCGGTGCCGCCATCAACCAGATCTGCGTGACCCATGATCTGGGTCTGAAGATCTTCGATCTGGCGCTCGACTATCCGACCGGCGATATCACCTGCGAGGCGGCGTTGTCGGAGCGCGATTGTGCGGCCACCATGGCCTTTGGCATGGAAGCGGTGGCCGGTGGCACGGATCTTCTGTGCATCGGTGAAATGGGCATTGGCAACACCACGATCGCCGCTGCAATCAATCTGGCGCTTTACGGCGGCACGGCGGAAGACTGGGTCGGTCCTGGAACCGGGTCCGAGGGTGAAGTGCTTCAGCGCAAGATCAATGCTGTGAAAACCGCCGTCGAATTCCACAAGGAGCATCTGTCGGACCCGCTGGAAATCCTGCGCCGGTTAGGCGGGCGTGAAATCGCGGCCATGGCGGGTGCCATTCTGGCTGCCCGTATGCAGCAGATTCCCGTGCTGCTCGATGGCTATGTCACAACCGCTGCGGCCTCCATCCTCAAGGCAATGAACCCGTCGGCGCTCGACCATTGCCTGATCGGCCATGTATCAGCGGAACCGGGCCATATGCGGGCGATCGAAAAGCTCGGCAAGACGCCGCTTCTGGCGCTCGGCATGCGCTTGGGCGAGGGCACCGGTGCTGCGCTGGCCGCGGGTATCGTAAAGTCCGCAGCAGCCTGCCATACCGGCATGGCGACTTTTGAAGCTGCCGGTGTCAGTGGTAAATCCGATGCTTGACGATAAAACATCTCGAAGCGAAGAGAGAATTGGCGAGACGGATCTTAGCAAGAAGACCGGCGTTGCGCATTTTTTTGCAGCGGCGCGATATTCGTCGCAGGGGTTCCAGCGGCTTCTCGGCGAAGCGGCGTTCCGTCATGAACTGCTGGCCTTCGTCGTTCTTGTGATCCTGTTTGCGCTCACCGGCGCAGTGCTGGCTCAGTATGTGATCCTGTTGGTTCTGGCGCTGGTGCTGTTTGCCGTGGAAGCACTCAATACAGCGGTCGAGGAGATCGTCGACCGCGTATCGCCGGAATTCTCAACGGTCGCTCGCCATGCCAAGGATTTGGGATCGTTTGCCGTTTTCTGCCTGCTCATTGCCAACGGCGTGTTTGCGGCAAGCGTGGTGTTCTTCTAAGGGCCAGATACAAGTCCGTATCTGAGGACCGGAGGCTTGCTCCGGTCCTCAATATCCCGATCAAAACTCGACTTTTGCAAAGGTGGAGCGGTGATCCGACGGCCAAGGTGTGACGACGACATCGGCGTCCGGTGATTTCTCGCCGACGATGCCGGCGGCGATGACCTTGATGTCTTTGGCCTTGCCGAAGGTGTAATCGATGCGGTCATGGTGGTCTTCCGGATCGGACACCTCGCTTGTCGGTGTCCAGGTATAGGCCGGTTTTGCGACTTCATCCGGGAAGGCTATGCGAAACAGATCCGTGAAGCCGCCTTCCTGTTCGATCCTCAATGCGGAAGGGTATTGGACAGCGATGGGCTGATGGCCGGCCTTCACGCTTGCCTCGGTCCAGTCCAGATGCGACGGCTCATTGAAGTCGCCAAACAGAAATACTGCATCTGCGCCCTCTGCTTCCCTCAGATCCTTCATCACCAGATCGAGTGCCGGTCCCCGCGCCTTAACAGCAGCATCGACCGCTTCCGCTTCGGTCTTCAAATAGGGGGCCGGTCCGTATTCTATGTTGAGCAGCTGATAGGGTTGGTAGGGGAAATCGGTCAGGTGTATGTTGAACGCATAGACCTTGCGTTCATCGACGGTAATTTCAACGCCGAGATCGTTGGCCGTCGCCTTGCCGATGGGATAGCGGCTGATTATGGCATTGGCCCACAAAGCCGGATTTTCCTTGGTCTGGTCGTAGAAGTGAAAACCGAGTGCTTGCGCGAGCTTGGCTGCGACGCTTTCGCCGACCGCCGGACAGGCATCGGCTTCACAGACTTCTGGCTCCGGTTTGGTTTCCTGGATGCCGATGATATCCGCACCGGTGGCGCGAATGGCTGCTGCTGTTTCCTCTACACCCTTGCCCGCATTGGTGCCGCCGCCCCAGATATTGAAGCTCATTACCGTCAGTTCTGTTTTGTTGTCTGCTGATGAGGCAGACGTCACCGCGGCGGCCGTCATTGCAAGGCCCAGCAGGGCCGCGTTCAGTCCCAGTTTCATGATGTCGTCCCCACTGAATAGTCAATGGACAGAGGCTAGCAGAAAACGGTGACAGATACGCGAATTCCCAACAGGCGTCTGAGCCGTCAGGCGAACTGCCTGCGGCGAGGCTGGACGGCCTGGATTTCCGAGACGGCGGGTAATGTTTCCAGAACGCGGCGGGCCGGTAGGATGGCAATCACTTCGGTGCCTTCGCGCAGCTTGGACTTGAGCTTGAATTCACCACCATGCTTGTTGAGGATCGCCTGGACGATCGGCAGACCAAGGCCGGTGCCCTGTTCTGCACTCTTGATGGCGATCGATCCCTGACCGAAAGCCGAGAGAACGACCGGAATTTCCTCTTCGGGAATGCCCGGTCCATTATCGCGTATCGCCACATATTGCCCGCCGCCTGCAGTCCAGCCGACACGAATGTTGACCTCGCCGCCCTGGGGGGTGAATTTGACCGCGTTGGACAGCAGGTTCAAGATGACCTGACGCATCGACTTTTCGTCAGCCCAGACACCGGGCAGGGCGGATTCGAACTGCTCGTGAATGGTGATGTTCTTGGCGCGGGCGCGAAGCTGGACCATGCCGACGCAGTCTTCGCTCAATTCCAGCAGTGAGATCGCGGATTCGTTCAACTCGTATTTGCCGGCCTCGATGCGCGACAGGTCGAGGATCTCGTTGATAAGGTTGAGCAGGTGATCGCCGGAGCGATGAATATCGGCTGCATATTCCTTGTAGAGCGGGTTCTGCAGCGGCCCCAGGACTTCCGTCGCCATGACTTCCGAAAATCCGAGAATGGCATTCAGCGGCGTTCTCAACTCATGCGACATGGACGCAAGAAACCGGGATTTGGCCAGATTGGCGTCCTCGGCGCGGCGGCGGGCCTCATCCGACATGGACTTGGCGACTTCCAGCTCGACGATCAGGTCGTCCTTTTCGCTCTGGAACGAGAGCAGGACGATGTTGTTGCGATAGAGCTTGCCGGCCAGATAGATGAAGAAGATCACCGCCGTGGTGAACATCGTGGTCAGTCCGATGTCGAGCGGCTGACGTGTCGTTGCTGCATTATAGAGCAGTGCCATAACGGTTGGCAGAAAGCTGAAGAGAGTCGCCTGCCGCAGCATGACATTCGACATGGCGGTGACGGAGAGCACGATCAGCAGAACGGCGCCCTTGTAGAAAAACAAGGTGTGGCTGTTGCCATAGTCCAGGGCGAACATGGCCCAGCAGATGCCGATTGCCACCTGACCACCGATCAGGATCCGGCGAAACTTCTGCACCTGCCGTTCATCGAAATCCATCTTCGACACGCTGCGGATCAGCAGCACGTTGAGCGCATGGATGGTCAGGGTGAACATGACCCAGATGTAGAGTGCAGGCGACGGTTGGATGATCGCGCCAACACCGGCCACGAATAGCACGAGGATGGGGATGACAGCGGCACCTTGAAGTGCTGAGCGCATATGCATGCGCAGCATCTCGCAATCGAATGCAGCGCCACCGATGTGATTTGTCTGGAGACGCTCCCGGGTTGCGCGCACGGCCTTGGACGCAGCCTTGTTACGGTGACTGCGTGTGAGGTCGACAATGTTTTTGTCGGTCGAGGTGCTTACGCCGTTACTCATCTCTGCCGGATGCCGATCGGAATTGTTCCAATTGACTGCAATCTATCGTGCAATTCTTAAGAAATGCTGTTGAGAAAGGTTTTGTTTGCCATGTCGGTAAAGAATGAATTGCCGCAATTCAGTGCATTTTAGCGAAGTTGTTTTGAGGTAAAACAAACTCTTACGAGCTGTTTCTCGCATATCGAATCAGACGCCCAATTTCGCCTTAATCGTAAACTTTCGATATCCTGTTGGCATGTCCTCTTGGCGATCTCTGGCGAGAGCTGAATTCTTTGCTATCTATGGGAGGCAGAGGAGGCATTCGATGAAGCTATATGATGGCGGGCGCGCGCCCAATCCGCGCCGGGTAACGGTCTTTTTGAAAGAAAAAGGCATTTCCGTGGACATTGTGCCGGTGGATATGGGGGCGATGGGACACAAGTCGGCGGAACTAACGGCGAAAAATCCGTTGCAGCGGCTTCCGGTGCTGGAACTGGACGATGGGACCGTGATTACGGAATCTGTGGCTATCTGCCGATATTTCGAGGAGCGTCATCCCGAGCCGCCGCTTTTTGGCGTGGATGCCAAGGACAAGGCCTTGGTTGAAATGTGGAACCGCAGGGTGGAATTTCACTACCTCGCAAGTGTGGCCGCCGCCTTCCGCCATCTGCATCCGGCGATGAAGGAATGGGAAGTCCCGCAGGTGCCGGAATGGGGTGAGGTCAACAAGCCCAAGGCGCTGGAATTTTTGCAGTTCATGGATCAGGAGTTGAGCGGCCGGGAATTCGTGGCCGGATCGCTTTTCTCCATCGCCGACATCACCATGATGATCGCCTTCGATTTCATGAAGCCGGCCCGGATCCTTTGTCCGGAGGAATTGGTGCATGTCTGGCGCTGGTACAAGGCGGTCTCTGCGCGTCCGAGTGCAGGACAGTGACGATCCAGACGACGGTAAGGTAGCATATGTCCGACATCGAGGCGTTGAGAGAGACGATTGCGGCCTGCCGGATCTGTCGGGAGCAACCGTTGGGTGGCCCGGAAAAGCGATTGCCACACGAGCCTCGACCGGTCGCAGTGATCTCCAGGACGGCGAAAATCCTCATTGCCGGTCAGGCTCCGGGGATGAGGGTGCACCAATCGGGTCTACCGTTTAACGATGCCTCGGGCGACAGGCTGCGGCAATGGCTGGGTGTGGATCGCGACAGTTTTTACGATCGAGACAAGTTTGCCATCGTGCCGATGGGATTCTGCTTTCCGGGCTATGACGCCAAGGGCCATGATTTGCCGCCGCGTCGGGAATGCGCACCGCAGTGGCGGTCTTCCGTGATGGCGTCCATGCCGCAAATCGAGATCGTGCTGGCGATCGGTCAATATGCACAGGTCTGGCATCTTGGTGAAAACCGCAAGAAGACCATGACCGAGACCGTCTTTCACTGGCGTGACAGCTTCCTCGCCAATCGCGATGGACCTCGCGTTTTGCCGCTGCCGCATCCGAGCTGGCGCAACACCGGATGGCTGAAACGCAATGCGTGGTTTGAAGCCGACATACTTCCCCTGTTGAAAAGAGAGGTCAATCGTCTGCTGGGGTCTGCTTGATACTGTTTGTTATCGGTATTTGTGGGCTATACGGTAGATGAGAGCTCGAAAGGGTAGAAATGGACCGTTTAGACCGGAAGATCCTGCGCATCCTGCAGGAAGATTCAACGCTTGCCGTTGCCGATCTCGCCAAGAAGGTGGGGCTTTCGACGACGCCTTGCTGGCGCCGCATCCAGAAGATGGAAGAAGACGGTGTTATTCGCCGGCGTGTGGCGCTTCTCGATCCGGCCAAGGTCAATACCAAGGTGACGGTATTCGTCTCCATCCGCACCAATACCCATTCGATCGAGTGGCTCAAACGCTTCTCTGAAGTGGTTGGCGATTTTCCCGAAGTGGTCGAGTTCTACCGTATGAGCGGCGACGTGGATTATCTGCTGCGCGTCGTGGTGCCGGATATTGCCGCCTATGACGCCTTCTACAAGCGGTTGATTGCCAAGATCGAGATCCGCGACGTGTCGTCTGCTTTTGCCATGGAGCAGATCAAGTATACGACGCAATTGCCGCTCGACTACATGATGCTCGACAACGGAAAATCGGGCGAGGAATAGGGCTGGTCAAGAACCGAACGCCCGGTTGGTTGGAAACCGAACCGGGCATTGTCGGAAAAGCCGATTATTTGGCTTCAAGTCGTGCCAGCAGGGACGACGTATCCCAGCGGTTCCCACCAAGCTTTTGTACTTCTCCGTAGAACTGGTCGACAAGGGCTGTGACGGGAAGACTTGCGCCGTTGCGGCGAGCCTCAGTCAGCACGATGTCGAGATCCTTGCGCATCCAGTCGACGGCAAAGCCATAGTCGTATTTGCCGTCGTTCATGGTCTTGTGGCGATTTTCCATCTGCCAGGACCCTGCCGCTCCCTTGGAGATAACCTCGATCACCTTTTCTATGTCGAGACCGGCCTTCTTGCCGAAGTGGATGCCTTCGGCCAGACCCTGCACAACGCCGGCGATGCAAATCTGGTTGATCATCTTGGTGAGCTGGCCGGAGCCCACATCGCCCATCAGGCCCACCATTCGTGCATAGGCATCAATGATCGGCTTTGCCTTGTCGAAGGTCGCCTTGTCGCCGCCGCACATGACTGTCAGCACACCATTTTCAGCGCCGGCCTGGCCGCCCGATACGGGCGCGTCGATGAAGCCGCAGCCCTTGTCGCTTGCTGCGGCAGCGAGCTCGCGGGCAACTTCCGCAGAGGCTGTGGTGTTGTCGATCAGAATGGCACCGGGGGCCATACCGGCAATCGCGCCATTGGCGCCGAGTGTTACCGAACGAAGGTCGTCGTCATTGCCGACGCAACAGAAGACGAATTCGGCATCCTGTGCAGCCTCCGCCGGTGTCAGGGCCATGGCTCCGCCAAACTGCTTCACCCATGCTTCGGCCTTGGCAGTGGTGCGATTGTAGACGGTGACGTCATGACCACCCTTCACCGTCAAATGGCCCGCCATCGGGTAACCCATTACGCCCAAACCGATGAATGCCACCTTGGCCATGTTCTGCTCCCTTGAGAATTTTTTTCGATCTGCCAGACGTAGCGGACCGGCGCGAAAAGGAAAAGCCGGGCAGGGTGTCTTTCGGTTCGCTCATTTCGATGGCCGGTGCTTCAACTCTCCGTTTCGGCGGCAGCCGATGTGGCTTCCAGGAGCCAGTCGACGAAAGCGGCTGCCAGTGCGGACAGTCTGGCGAAATCACGCACCACAATGAAATAATCGCCGCTTGGAATGACAATGTCGGACAGCTGTACAAGGTCGCCTACCGCAAGCGCCGGTGCAGCCTGTTTGAGGTCGACCAGAGCCACGCCATCGCCGCGCAGGGCCGCTTGATAGACCAGCGCACCATCCGTGAAGATCGGGCCTGGCTTTGCCGGCACAGACAGGCCAGCTGCTTGAAACCAGCGCTGCCAGTTTTCCCGGTTTTCCTCGTGAAGCAGGCTGAAGTGTGAAACATCGGATGCCGCGACAATCGTCTGGCCGTCCAGTAGTCTGGGGGCTGCGACGGCGACGAGTGAGACGTCGGTCAGGTGACGCGCCTGACTGCGCGGCCAGCTGACGCGCTCCAGACTATGGCGAATGGCGATATCCGCCTTGCCCTGGCGCAGGTCGATCAATCGTGCATCGGAATCGATGGTCACATCGATATCCGGTTCGGTCTGCTGGAAGAGGGACAAGCGCGGGCCGAGCCAGTTTGCGGCAAAGCTCGGTTCGCAACTGATCGTCAGTGCGCCGCGCGCCGTGCTTGTGGACACCTGGTCGAGCTGTTCGGAGATTGTGTCGAAGGATGCTGTCAGGACGGCCAGCAAGGAATGACCCTCGTCTGTCAAAGCGATGCTGCGGTGTCCACGGGTGAACAGCGGCTTGCCGAGCTGTAGTTCGAGGTCGCGGATCTGCCGGCTGACTGCTGCTGCCGATACGAACAGCTCATCGGCGGCTGCTGTGATGCTTTGGAGGCGTCCCGCCGCCTCGAAGCTGCGTAGTGCCGTTAAGGGAAGCCGACCACGTTTCATGCATAACCTCAAGTCAATCGAAGGTGACTTAAAGCTCGTTTGAGCGGAGAGCGCAAGTGGGCTCAATTGGTGTCTCGAAAGGAGACCACTATGCCCGCATTTCTCTTGATACTATCCGATGTGATCCGGCTGATGACGTTTCAGCCGGCACGGATCATCCGCCCGTCAGCTTCGCGATCACCAGATGACCGGGGCTCGGCTGACCATCCTGCATGCGAACGTTGATTTCGCCCATTTCGACGATCTCAAAGCCAGTCGCGGCCAGACGCTCGCAGATATAGGCTTCTGTATGCAGATAACGCTGATGCGGCCCGACCGTATAGGGTCGACCTGCCGATGCCTCCAGCGTTTCGGACGAGAAGACGAAAAGCCCGCCCTCGACCATGTTTTCGGCGGCCCCGAAAAAGAGCGGTTCCAGCGCTCCGAGATAGGGCAGAACGTCTGTTGCGGTGATCAGGTCAAAAGGCTCGTCGTCATTGTCTTCGAGGAAGTCCTCGACTTCGGCGACGTAGAGCGTCTCGTAAAGATCCTTCTCGTGGGCGATTTCGACCATGTTTTCCGAAATGTCGATGCCGGTCATGTCATCCACCATGTCGCGCAAGGTGCCGCCGGTCAGGCCGGTGCCGCAGCCAAGGTCGAGCATGCGCTTGAACGGTCCAAGCTCCAGAGCCTGAAGTCGCTGGCGTACCATGACGGGGACCGCGTAACCGAGCTGCTCGACGAGAATGTCCTCAAACGCTTCGGCATGCTGGTCGAACAGGGTCTCGACATAGGCATCGGGTGCCTTGGGCGGCGCGTCTCCGCGTCCAAGTGAGGCGATGCGGACAGCGGCTCCGCCGTGGTCTTCCGGATCAAGTGCCAGGCACTCCGTATAGGCTGTGACTGCGGCATCGATCTCACCGGCCTTTTCATGGGCCAATGCGCGGTTATAGGCCTCCGCCAAAGCTTCCTCGTCGATCCGGGCCATGAACATTCCTCGTGTGCTTGAATTTTGTGGCGCTCTATCGTCTTCGACGGCATTTTGCAATGTGCAGGGCTTGGGAACCCTGAAACACTTGGTTCGTTGGAAATGCTATCTGGAGGCAGGCTGCGATGGAAACGCTCGATTTTTTGAACGAACATTTCGAACGGCAAGCGCCGGCGACGCCAAAGCTGCCATCGACCTCCGCCGAAAAAGCCAACATGATTGCTCATTATTATCGCGGTGAACTGGGACGCATGGCCAGTTGGCGCGATCGGATCGACCGGACATCGAACTGGGCGATCACGCTGGTGGCCGGTGTGCTCTCGGTCTCACTGTCGACGCCCAACTCCCATCATGGCATCGTTCTGTTTGCCATGCTGCTGATATCGCTTTTCCTGCTGATCGAGGCGCGGCGCTACCGTTTCTTCGATGTCTATCGTTCGCGGGTGCGGCAGCTGGAGCGCAACTACTTTTCTCAAGCCTTGTTGCCCCATGGCGAGCTGGACGACGACTGGTCTGTGGCCATCGCATCCAGTCTCAGATCGCCGATCTTCCTGATGGGACGTTGGGAGGCCATCTCGCGCCGTATCCGCCGCAACTATGTCTGGATGTATCTGATCCTGCTTGCGGCCTGGTTCCTGAAGATCTCGACGCCCAAATTGCTGCCGAACCAACCTGCGGTCGATACCGTCTGGTCGTTTGGCGAACTGGTGAAGAATGCCGCCCTCGGGCCCTTGCCGGGCTGGTCGGTGCTCACGGCCGTTGCCATCATCTATGTCGGGATCATCGCCGCAGCCGTTGCTCGCAAGCCCGGCGAGGGCGAGTTCGCCTTCGGCGATGTCCATGTGTGATCGCGTCAGTGCAGGATGAATTCGCCCTTCAGCGCCCGCCACTCATTCTGTGCGATCAGCTTGCGATGGACATAGGTGACCGAATGAATGGGGCCTTCCAGTTTCTCCTGCCAGAATTTGAGGAAATTCTGCATCTCGGGAAAATCAGGTGCCAGATCGTAATGCTGCCAGATATAGGCTTGAAGAAGTGTCTGATGGTCGGGCATGCGGTAAAGGATCTGTGCCGTGGTCATGCCATAGCCTTTGAGCATCAGTTCCATGTCGTTTTCCATGCTGTGCCTCGTATTGCTGTTCCCTTTGGTGTCGCGTTTCGTGCAGACACGGAAATGGAAACACCAAAGGCTTAACCGAAGCTTGAGCATGAGACGGCGATGACAATATTTTGTCATTTGAATCAATGTTTTGGCAGCGCTGTTTGGTGAGTGCTGCCAATGTTGAAGCGCTGTGCCTAGCGCTTCAGATGCCGCGTGAGCCTTGCCTCGAGTGCAGCCCAGGTGTGGCGCAGGGTTTCCACAATGGCGAGATAGAAGATCGCGGCCCACAGATAGGCCTGATAATCGAAGGTGCGCGAAAAGGCGTAACGCGTCTGGCCCATGAGGTCGAAGACAGTCACGATGGCGACGACAGCGGATCCCTTGATGAGCAGGATGATCTCATTGCCATAGGGCCTGAGTGCGACGATCAGAGCCTGGGGCATGACGATCCTCCAGAAGGTGACATTGCGCCTGAGACCCAGGCTGTCTGCCCCTTCCAGCTGACCTTTCGGCACGCTCTGAATTGCGCCGCGTAAAATTTCAGCCTGATAGGCTGCGGTGTTAAGGGTCATGGCCAACAAGGCACAGTACCAGGCGTCCCTGAAGAACCACCAGAGCCCGATCGGGTCGAAAAAAGATCGAAAACTTCCCAGGCCGTAGTAGATCAGGAACAGCTGGGCGAGCAGGGGGGTGCCCCGGAAGACATAGACATATCCGTAGGACACGGCGTTGAGGAACTTGTTCCTGGACATCCGTCCAAATGCAACGGGGACCGATAGCATCGCACCCAATGTGATGGACACGGCCACAAGCGAGATTGTCACTCCAAGACCCGAGATATATCGGGGGCCGTATTTGACGAATTTGTCGGTATCCCAGTTCAGGACCATCATCGCGATCAATCCCGCGAAGAGCGCGCACCACAGTGCGAGCAAGACCAGTCCGATGATGCGACCGGCAGTCATCTTTCCGGGCAGTGCCGGGGGAGCAGGACGCGCGTCAATGAGTTCTGTCGCAATACTCATCGCTTTGCCTCCGAGCGCTTCATCCACCGTTCAAGCCCGGACGTTGCAATTGAAGAAACGACGGCTATCGCCAGAAACAGACCGCAGGCAAGCAAATAGAATGTGAAGGGGTCTTTATTGATGCGTCCGGCAACACCAGTCTGGCGGATGATATCGGACAAGCCAATTGCAGAGACCAGTGCGGTATCCTTCAAAAGGTTCATCCAAAGATTGATCAGACCTGGGTAAGCGATCCGGATCAATTGCGGAAAGACGATGAAGATCTGGGTCTTGAGGTAGGAAAGTCCGAGGGCGGACCCGGCCTCATATTGTCCGTTCGGGATTGCTTTGAACGCCGACTGCAAAACCTCCGAACAATAGGACGAAAACACGATCGACAGGGCGATCATACCGGCGACAAAGGAATTGATTTCAACTCGCGCTTCAATTCCAATTGCTTCCAAGGCCGATTGGATGAAAATTTGCAGCCCGTAATAGATGATGAAGAGCGTCAGAAGCTCGGGCAGGCCTCTGAAAATGGTCGTATAGATGCCGGCCGCTAATTTCAGCTCCTTTTCTCTGGACTGCGTGGCCAGTGCGACCAGAAAACCGAGGGCAAGTCCCACGGGGAGCGTGGCAACCGCCAGGCTCACGGTGATCTTGACGCCGTAGGCTATCTCATCGCCCCAGCCGGTATCGCTGCAGGCGAGAAGGGAGGATGGGTCGAGAAGGGAAAAGACGCCAACTGGACCACAGAGCGGATCGATGATGTGGCCGATCCAAGCCAGCACCTCACCGAGCGCGGAAAACAAGGCGCTCATCAAAACCCTTTCCCCTTGCGGCGTGGCCGCTTCTTCTTTGTGTTGTTGATCTCTATTTCAAACAAAAACGGCGGAAGGGCAAGCCTTCCGCCGAGGTGTTTCAACAGAAGCGTTCGATCATTCGCCGTAAACGTCGAAGTCGAAATACTTGTCGTTGATTTCCTTGTATTTGCCGGTGGCGCGGATGGCGTCGATAGCGGTGTTGAACTTGGCTGCGAGTTCGGTTTCGCCCTTGCGGACCGCGATACCGGCACCTTCGCCGTTGATCACTTCATCGATCGGCAGGGTGGTCAGGATCTTGCAGCAGCTGCCATCTTCCGACTTGACCCATTCCGACAGAACGACCACGTCATCGACCACAGCGTCAATACGGCCGTTGGAGATGTCGAGCTTGTATTCGTCGGCCGTCGGGTAGAGCTTCAGCTCGGACTCGGCCATATGCTTTTCGACATAGTTGGAGTGCGTCGTCGAGCCCTGTGCGCCGATAACCTTGCCAGCAAGGCTTTCCGTCGTGGCTTCGGTCAAATCGCTATCCTTGGGGACGGCGATGGCCGGTGGTGTGTTGTAATACTTGTTGGTGAAGTCGACCTTTTCGGCGCGCTCTGGCGTAATCGACATCGAGGCGATGATGGCGTCGAACTTCTTGGCCTGGAGTGCCGGGATGATACCGTCCCAATCCTGCGTGACGAATTCGCAGGTAACCTTCATTTCATCGCAAAGTGCCTTGGCAATATCGATATCGAAACCGACGAGGGTGCCATCCGCTTCGAGATTGTTGAAGGGCGGGTATGCACCTTCCGTGCCGATAATCAGCTTTTCACCTTCGGCCATGGCGTTGCCTGCGAGGAGCGACAGGGCTGCGATGGACGCGGCGGCGAAGAAACGGGTGGAAATACGCATATTGATCCTCTCTGTTGACTATCTTTCCGTTTGGTTGCTGTTATTGCGGAAAGATGTGACGCGGCGGCGCTGCGAAGGCCGCCTTGCGAGCGCAGTTTTAACGTTTTTCAGCAAAATGCAACTGGGAAATGTATTCACCGCAAGCGCTTTAGTTCACGCACAATCGTCATTCAGGGAACATTCATGTCGGGATCGGCATTGTGGTCAGGCTTTCGTTAAAGCTGCCGCGATGCCGACAAACAGCGATTTCGGATATCGCCGTTACCGTTTGAATTCTGGCATTCGCCACCCGAGGAGACACCATGACAATCAACAATAAACTGACCCGAAGCCTTCTTTTGGGCGTCGCCGCGCTTTCGCTGCAGGCAGCCCCCATACACGCGTTTCCGATGTTGACAGACAAGCCGCAGATCGGTGCGGGCATGATCTCGCGCGTTGCCATGGATGTGGATGCTTTGCGTCAGCAGTTGGCTGCAGCCGAGCAGGCGCTTGCCGATGCGCAGGCCAATGGTGGCGATGTTGCCGCCGCACAGGCGCAGGTCGATGCTGCCCAGGCCCAGCTGAGCGCTGCGGAGGCGGAAGCCCAGCAGGCCCCGGCAGAAGAGCCGCAGGCTGCGGAACCGCCACCTGAACCCGAACCACAGCCGGAACCTGAGCCGGCCCCGGCGCCGCCTGCGCCAGAGCCTGCGCCGGAACCTGAACCCAAGCCCGCGCCGGTCGAAGAACCCAAGCCCGAGCCAGAAGCGCCGGCGGTTGAAGAACCGCAGGCTCCAGCGGCACAGGAAGCGCCAGCTGCCGAGGCGCCCGCTGAACCCGCACCTGAACCGGAAGCCGAGCAAAAGCCTGCCGAGGAAGCCCCGGTTGCTGACGCTCCGGCGGAACAGCCGGCGACTGCTGAACAGCCCGGTGAAGCAGCACCGGAAACGGCGCCTGTTCCAGAAGAACAGACCGATCCGGCACCGGGAGCGCAGCCGGCTGATGCAGTGGACCCGCCAAAGGATGCGGAAGCCCCTGTGCCTCAGGAAAGCCCCGATGAGCGGCCTTTGCCGGACGAAGGCCCAGCGCCGACCTCAGCAGAGGAACCCGCTGCGACGGACGCAGCGCCAGCCGTCGAGGGCGAACAGGCACCTCCACCCGAGCAGGTGGAAGCAGAGCCGATGTCCAAGGAGCAGCTCGATAATGCCAAGGCCATTGCAGAGGATCCGTCGAAGACCGATGAGACCGTGATTCTGCCTGTGGACAAGGGTGCAGCTGTTCTCGACAGTGAAAAAGAAGCTGATCTGGATGCGCCGAAGACCCAGGATAGCCGCCGCAGGGCGCGTGCCGAAGCCGAGCCGACCGTTGCCCCAGACAGTGATGCGGCTGCGCAGTCCGGTTTTGCCAAGAGCGATGGCGAGCCGCGCAAGATGAGAGCGGCGAATGCCGAGGAAGGGCGCCGCATCGATCGACGTCCCCGCTGGGATCGCCACGATGGTGTGCGCGAGCGGGAAGGCCGCGATAACCGCATTATCCTGCAATTTGGAAACAATGTTATCGTCCGAAGCGATGACAGCGACCGGTTCACGCGTGACGGCAATGAGCGCTATTACGAGGAACTGCCACGCGGTCGCGTTCGCGAGACCATCGTTCGCGAGGACGGCAGCCAGGTGGTGACCATTCGAAACCGTTACGGCGAAATGATTCAGCGTTCGCGCATCGACAGCCGTGGCCGCGAATATGTGCTGTTTTATGCGCCTGACATGATGGATGGCCGTCGTGATGATCGCCAGTTCCGCGATCCGGGCCGTGATCTGCCGCCCATGCGTCTGAACATTCCTGTGCGTGACTATATCATCGACACGTCCAGTGATCCGGACCGCAACTACTACAACTTCCTGGAACAACCGCCCGTGGAGCCCGTCGAGCGCGTCTACTCGCTGGATGAGGTTAAATATTCGGCCCGTATCCGTGACAAGGTCCGTCGTATCGATCTCGATACCATCACCTTTGCCACCGGCAGTGCGGAAATTCCGATGAGCCAGGCCCGCACGCTGCGCAAGGTTGCCGATGCGATGACGAAGATCCTCGACCAGAACCCGGCCGAGACTTTCCTGATCGAGGGCCATACCGATGCCGTCGGTTCCGATGACAGCAACCTTATCCTTTCGGACGAGCGTGCAGAATCGGTCGCCAACCTGTTGACGGATGTCTATGGCGTCCCGCCTGAAAATCTGGCGACACAGGGTTATGGCGAGCGTTACCTGAAGGTGCGCACGCTAGGTGCCGAGCAGCAGAACCGCCGCGTTACCATTCGTCGTGTCACAGCGCTGGTTCGCCCGGTCGCGTCCAATCAGTAAGCCGGTTCTCCGACGTGAAATCAGGCCGCCGTTTCCACGGCGGCCTTTTTTATGGGCGTCAAGAAATCTCATTGCCTCAGGTGCGGTCTATAGAGACGGCAGTCCGGTCGTCATGGCTATGAAGTCCGCGATGGCCGTTGTGTCGTTGAGGTCAAAGGTCTGGAGCCCGTTTTCATCGGAGACGGCGTGGTCGGCTGCGATGGCCACGATATGCGGATCGGTCGGGGCCAGCGGTTCGCGGTTCTTTGCCTCCAGTCGTCTTGCTTCGATCTTGGGGATCGCTTCACGCTTGTAACCTTCGATCAACACCAGATCGCAAGGGGCCAGACGGGCAAGAATTTCTTCAAAGCTGGGTTCGGCTGCGCCGCGCAATTCATGCATGATGGCATACCGTGTGCCTGAGACAATCGTCACCTCATGGGCACCCGCTTCGCGGTGGCGGAAGCTGTCGGCCCCCACCTTGTCGACGTCAAAGTCATGGTGCGCATGCTTGATGGTCGAGATGCGATAGCCGCGCCTTGTGAATTCTTCGACCAGCCTGACGGCAAGCCCTGTCTTGCCCGAGTTCTTCCAGCCGGAAATACCGAATACGCGTGGTTGGTTCATGGGGTACTTGTATCCAGCATGGTCTGCGCCCGCAGCAGATCGTCGGGGCTGTTGACGTTGAAGAAGGGATCGATCGCACCAGTCGTTGTGCCGTCGGAACTGAAATCGACGACTGTGAATGTGTGTCGGGCGATAAAATCCTGAAGCTTTCGATGTTGCGGATCGACAAGCCAGGCCTCCAGCTCATCGGCAAGGTTTAACGGCCAAAGCGCAATGACGGGATGCAGCCGGTCATTGGAGCGGGCAATCACAATCTCGTCCGCTGTCGAGGTGGCATCAAGCAGGCGCTTCGCGAGGTCTGCCGGCAGGAACGGAGTATCGACCGCGACGCTCAACATATAGGCCGTTTCAGGCGCCGTATGCGCGAAGTGCCTCAATCCCGCCAGGATGCCGGCAAGGGGGCCGGCATAGCCTTTAATCGTATCTTGGATCACGGGCAGGCCAAGCGGCAAGGGCGGTTCTGCCGGTGCGTTGATCGCGAGTGTCTTCACCTGTGGTGCGAGGCGGTCGGCGACATGGGCGATCATCGGTTGCCCGGCGAGGACGGCCAGCGCCTTGTTCTCGCCCATGCGCCGCGACAGACCGCCTGCGAGGATCAGGCCTGCAGGACGCCCGCGCATCAGTTCCCCTCCATGGCTCGGGCGTCATTTCGGTCAAGGTAGCAGATGTAGAGAACGGCAACCACCGCCAGAACGCAGGTGCCGCACATGACGACCAGCAGGGGCAGGGCGCCGGTCTCGACGCTCAAAATGGAGGAGGCGAGGGCCGACAAGGCTGCTCCACCACCCATGGTAATGGCGCCGCCAAGGCCAGAGGCCGAGCCCGCCAGATGGGGTCTCACGCTGACAATGCCGGCATTGGCGCTTGGCAAGGTCAGTCCGTTGCCGAAACCGACGATAAACAGGGGGCCAAAGAAGGTGATGGCCGAGAAGTGGCCGGTCAGCAGCAAGACCATGGGAACGAGCGACCCGAGCAAGGCAAAACCGCCTCCGGCCAGCATCATTCTCGAAATGCCGACCCGACGTGCATAGCGACCGGAGAAGAAATTGCCGACGAGATAGCCGGCAGCCACAAAGGCAAACTGGATGCCGAGCGCACGCGGCGACAGATCGAGGATATTGCTACCGACGAACGGCGCGCCACCCAGAAAGGCGAAGAACGCGCCGGTCGTCATCGTTGCTGTCATCGTATAGCCCCAGAAGCGTCGGGACAGGAGCAGCTGCGGCCAATCACGGAATTGCCCGAGGATACTGGCCGATTGCTGGCGGTTGGTTTCGCCGAGATCGGTGACGACCACGGCCAGCACCAATGCGCCCAAGAGGAATAATGCGATGAAGTTGGCCTGCCAGCCGAAGGCGTCGTTGAGGAAACCGCCGGCGGTCGGTCCCAGCATCGGCACGATGGTCATGCCCATGGTGACATAGCCGATCATGGAGGCGGCCTGCTCCATGGGGACCATGTCGCGCACGATGGCCCGCGACAGGACCATGCCGGCAGCGACCGTCGTTTGCAGCAATCGTCCGATCATGAAACCCGTGACGGAAGTTGCGAAGATACACAGCAGGGTCGCCAGCAGAAAGATAACGAGGCTGGCGATCATGGTTGGACGGCGCCCGAAGCGGTCGGACAGTGGTCCGATGATGATTTGCAGGACGGCGATGCCGGTAATGTAGCCGGAGACGGCAAACTGCATGACACCATATTCGACTGAGTAAAACTCTGCCATCAACGGCAGTGACGGAAGGAAGATGTTCATCGTCAGTGCCGACAGGCCTGCAATCAGAACCAGCGTCACAATGTGCGGCGGTGAGTGACGGTCGAACAATGTCCCTTTCGTCAAAGCGATTCTCCCGTCATATGCGCCTTTTTCCCGTGGGTGTCGTTCCGCTCACAGGGGCGAACCCGGTTGCGACTCCTGGCCAATCAGCAAGGCGGATTTGCGCTTGTTCTCTCGATAGAAAGTGTAGAGCCCGGAACCGATGACGATGGTGGCACCCGTCACCATCCACGGATCCAGCTTTTCGTTGAACATCAGCATGCCAAGGCCGATGGCCCAAAGCAGGCTCAGATAACGAAACGGCGCCACGAAGGATACTTCAGCAGTCCGCATGGCAAGCACGATGGACTGGTGGCCGACGAAGAGCAGCATGGCAGCGGCGGTGAGAATGCCAAAGGAATAACCAGGCATGGGTTGCCAACCGCCATAGGGGACAATCAGCAATCCGCCCATTAGTGCATTTCCGGCAGCGGTAAAGAGGGTCACGTTGATGGATGCGGTGTTCGCGCCGATCTTCTTGGTCACGAGGTCGCGTGCTGCGGCCAGAAAAACGGCGGCGACCGCAAACAGAGCGGCGCTGGAAAATCCTTCAGGCCCGGGGCGAAGAATGATCAGGACGCCGATAAAGCCGACCGTGATCGCACTCCAGCGGCGCCAGCCGACCGGCTCGCGCAGGAACAGTGCCGCGCCCAGCGTTACGGCCAGCGGAAGGGATTGCATAATCGATGAGATGTTGCCCAGAGGCAGGTGGCTAAGCGCAGTCAGAAAGCACAGGGCGGCCAGACATTCGAGCAAGACGCGGGCGACCACCATCGGCTGTCTGAGCACGTTGAAATGCGGGCGCGCGCCGATCTTGAGGGCCACGATATAGACCAGCAGCGTCATGATCACGCCGCGCACCATAATGATCTGGCTTACCGGAATGGCGTCGGTCAGGGATTTGGTCAGCGCGTCATTGCAGGTGAAGCCGGCCATGGCGAATGTCATCAGGATGGCGCCCTGGGTGTTTTTCGTGAATGGCATGTCTGTTTTTCCCCTCGCGCTGTCAGGTTGTTCTACAGCAGCGCAGGGCGAACGGAAACGACGTTTACGGCGTAAACTGTTGGTTTGGAGCGACAAAAGTATATGCGCCGCAATAATTGAGTGTCCGTCATTAATGAAAGCGCAAGTTTCATTGGGGAAGGTGGTGATGTTGATCCGTAAACATCCAATCGTCGATTCGGGCGGTTGATCGTTCATTCCCAATCGACTGCCTTTCTGAGGGATATATGTCTTTCATCGACCGTCTTCTGCAGAGCCGCCGCATCGTCACCAAGGTGCTTTTGTTCATCGTTCCGCTGGTGGTTCTGATGGCGGGCGTCGGGCTTCTCGGTTACTACACATCGCATATGCTCAACGGGCATATGACGATGACACGGGCCACGATCGGCAATATCGCAGACTTCGACAATCTTCAGTCGGCGTTACAGGATTATACCGCTGAACCGACCGAGGATATGGCTGCCAATCTTGAGGCAGCCATTGCCAGGCAGGCAGATGGTGCGAAGACACTTGAACAGTTGTTGGTCAATGACGGCGACCGCGCCAAACTGACGCTTGTCCTTGGGCTTGAGCCTGTCATGCGGAGGGCTGAAGCCGATCTCGTTGCCATCGATGCAAACCGCACCGCGTTGAATGCGGCGATTTCTGCCGATATGGCAGCGCTGGTCGTTGCCGGTCAGGGCGCACAAAAGCAGATCGATATCATCCAGAAGGATTTCAGCGACAAGGAGGCTTTCGCCAAGGGTCTTCTTTACGACGCGGCAGCCTTCAAGGGGCTGTCGGAGCGTCTGGAGAAATTGCTGAAAGCCATGGATGGAGCGCTGACCGATTCGGACCGACTGAAGACGATCAAGAATTATGGCGGGCCTTTGTCGAAAGAACTGGATTCTGCCGAAGGGATGGTCAGTGAGAAGGGCGCAAAGCAGATCGAACCGGTGAAGAAGGCCGCGACCGAACTTGCAGACCTCGGCGCGGAAACCGTTTCGCCGCTTGCCCGTGAGACACGTTTCGAGGCTTTGAAGGCATCTCTGCCGAAGGTTGCAGAAACTCTGGCGAACAAGGCAATCAAGAATTCCAACACGGCAGCCGAGCGTTTCGTCAAGCTCGACGCCGATGTGCTGCCGCAGCGACAGCTGGTCGGTCAGGTGGATGCCGCGCTGCAGATCATGAACACGATGGGTCTTCATGCCGCCCGCATGCAGAATCTGCTGGATGATGCCTCCCGCGAATCAGTGCTCTCCGATATTTCGGCCCTTACCGCCAATATCGAAAAGATTGCGGAGCTTGGGCAGAAGAACAGCACCATGCGCGATCTTCCGGGCGTTGCCGGTCCTCTGCTCGCGCAGATGACGGATGATTCTGCTACGTTGCTTGCGGCGGACGGGCAGTGGACCCAGACACGTCAGGCGGCATTTGCCGAGCTGACACGTGCGGCAGCCTCGCTGCATGATTTTGTCAGGCAGGCGCAGGAAGTGGGCAAGGCCGACAGCGATCGATCCGCAGTCATTTCCGTCGTCGCGATGGTGGTCGGCACACTGATGGCCATCATCGGTGGACTGATGCTTATTGAAACCCTGCGTGCCCCGATGAAGCGGATCACCGAGGTGATGAGCCGGCTTGCCAATGGCGACCTGTCTGTCCCGATCGAGGGACGCGAGCGCGGCGATGAAATTGGCGACATGGTGCGTTCGGTTACCGTTTTTCGCGATGCCGCGGTCGAGAATGTCCGGCTTGAAGAAGAAGCAAGTCGCAGTCGCGATCAGGCGGGCATGGAAGAAGAGCGTAGAGCCGCGGAGCGCGCGCGCATCGAGGATGAGCAAAGGCAGGCCTTGGCCGCGTTGGACGATGTGTTGAGGGCTCTGGCTACAGGAAATCTTGAGGCTACCATGCGCGGCGACCTGCCGTCCGATTTCCAGGACATGGCGCGGATTTACAATCAGGCCGTCGAGACCCTGCGGGTGACGCTTGCCGATGTGCGCGGGACTGCTGCCGACATCAATGCCGGTACAGGCAATCTTGCCGTTTCGGCTGACGATCTCGCACGCCGTACCGAGCAGCAGGCTGCTGCCATCGAGGAAAGTTCGCGAGCCCTGTCGCGCCTGAGCGAAGTGGTCCATGCGACCGCGCAGAATGCCCGGACCACGGCGGGTGCGGTTCAAGGCGCGCAAACGACGGCGCGAGGCTCGGGTGAGATCGTATCGCGCGCCATCGATGCCATGAGCGAGATCAACCGCTCGTCGGAGAAGATCACGGCGATCATCGGTGTCATCGATGAAATCGCGTTCCAGACCAATCTGCTGGCCCTCAATGCCGGCGTGGAAGCGGCGCGTGCGGGCGATGCCGGTCGCGGTTTTGCCGTGGTTGCCCAGGAAGTGCGGCAGCTTGCCCAGCGTTGCGCCAGCGCTGCCAAGGAGATCAAGGGTTTGATTTCCGAAAGCGGTGCGCAGGTGCGTGACGGCGTGGAGCTTGTCGAGCAGACAGGCACGGCGCTGTCAGACATCATCGCGCAGGTCGATCAGGTGCAGTCACTGATCGAGAGCATTTCCTCGTCGACCAGCGAACAGTCTACCGGCATTGCCGAGGTCACCCGCGCGGTTGGCGATGTGGAACTCATCACCCAGCGCAATGCGGCCATGGTTGAGGAAAATAACGCGGAAATCCAGGGCTTGCGCGATCGTGTCGAGGCCTTGAGTGCGAAGATCGGGCAGTTCAGGACAGGCGAGACCGTGTCTGCAGCCGGCTATCGAAAGTCCGCCTGATTTGGGTGCATGGCGGTTCGAGCCTAGCCGCCGGTGACACTCATGTGGCGGCCAACTGCCGGGCGTTTGTGCTGACGATCGATGATGAAATCGTGACCTTTCGGCTTTCTGCCGATTGCCTCGTCAATGACGCTGGACAGATAGGCGTCGTTTGGCGAGGCCCGAAGCGCGGTGCGAAGATCGGCTGCATCGTTCTGACCAAGACACATGTAGAGCGTGCCTGTGCATGTGAGGCGCACACGGTTGCAGCTTTCGCAGAAATTATGGGTCATTGGCGTGATGAAACCCAGCCGTCCGCCGGTCTCCGCCACGTCGACATAACGGGCAGGGCCGCCGGTCTTGTACGGATTGTCGGTGAGCGTGAATTGTTCTTCCAGGCGGTTTCGCACGTCCGATAGCGGAAGATAGCGGTCGGTCCGATCTTCCTCGATTTCACCCATCGGCATGGTCTCGATCAGGGTCAGGTCCATGTCGCGTTCATGGGCAAACCGCATCAGGTCCGGTATTTCGTGTTCGTTGAAATCCTTCAGTGCGACGGCATTGAGCTTGATCTTCAGGCCAGCCTTCTGGGCCGCCTCGATGCCTTGCATGACGCGCGAAAAATCACCCCAGCGGGTGATGGTCTTGAACTTGTCGGGGTCCATCGTGTCGAGCGACACATTGATGCGGCGGACACCACAGTCGTAAAGCTCCTCGGCATGTTTTGCCAGCTGGGACCCGTTGGTGGTCAGTGTCAGCTCTTCCAGTGCGCCGCTTTGCAAATGGCGCCCGAGATTGCGGATGAGGAACATGATGTTCTTGCGCACCAGAGGTTCACCGCCGGTCAGCCGCAGTTTGCGCACACCCTTGGCGATGAAGGCGGAACAGAGGCGATCCAGCTCCTCAAGAGTCAGCAGATCTTTCTTCGGCAGAAAGGTCATGTTTTCCGACATGCAATAGGTGCAGCGGAAGTCGCAGCGGTCGGTAACCGAGACGCGCAGATAGCTGACGGTGCGGCCAAACGGGTCGACCATCGGCGCATCGGCGGCGGAAAGCGCTGCTGCGTCAAATACTTTTCCGATGCTGTCGGTCAATGGGTTTCCTCCGGGCTTTTCATTAAGGTGGACTTCGCACCTGCTTCCGTCAAGGAAGCGGCCGCAATGTTTATCTTCAAATTCTCTTGCGCCATGGGGCAAGCGCGCCTACGTCTCTGGCACATTTCAGCTTTATGGGCTTGCAGCATGACCGAATTCTGGCCAACCGACCTCAAGGTCTCCAAAGACCGCCGCCAATTGTCTGTTACCTATGATGATGGTCAAAGCTTCACGCTGCCAGCAGAGATGTTGCGCGTTCTATCACCGTCTGCCGAAGTGAAGGGCCATGGACCGGGGCAGGAGGTTACAGTTCCGGGCAAGCGCAATGTCCAGATCTCGGCCATGCATCCCACCGGCAATTATGCGGTGCGCATCGGCTTCGACGACGGCCATGACAGCGGTATTTTTACCTGGTCCTACCTGCGGGAACTCGGCGAGAGTGGCGACGATAAGTTCGCCGAGTATGAACAAAAACTGGCAGAGAAGAAATTAAGCCGCGACGCCATGTGAAGCCTCAATCTGAGGCCAGATCCTCGTCGGCCTGCAAGCGGGCGGCCAGCTGCTCCATGACATCGGCCACTGTCAGGCATTGCTCTATAGGAGCAGCCGACATGGTCTTTTCAATCAGCGCTGTCTGGATGGCCATGGCCTCTTCTGTGAGTTTGCGGCCTTTGTCTGTCAGATAGAGGCGCAGGATCCTTTTGTCTTGCCTGTCGCCAAGGCGGGAGATCAGATCGCGTTTTTCCATCTGGGGCAGCAGCATGCTCATATTCGAGCGCCCTACCAGCAGCTTGCGGGCCAGTTCTTGCTGAGAAATACCTTCGAAGCGGTAGAGATTGATCAAGATATCGAGTTGCGGCGGCTTGATGTCGAGCGGTGCAAGCTGGCGTGCGAGGGTCTGTTGCATCAGCTGGCAGGCGCGACCGACGGCGATCCAACTCTTGAATCGCGGATGTTCCCAGGGAAGAGCTTGCTTTTTGTTCATGCTTGTACTTTATTGTTCAATGTTGAACATGTTATGGGAATCCGACTATGGCATCGTTCGCGCTGAAGGTCACCCGTCTCGCTTTCAGGATATTGGGTGCGCTCTCGCCGCGTCTTGCGGGACAGGCGGCATTTTATCTGTTCTGTCGGACACCGTCGCGCAAGCCACGGGGCGAAAAGCCGATTGCCATGTTTGCCAAAGGCAGAGAATTGCTAAGGAACGCCAGGCTGGAGATGGTGCATGTCGACGCGGGCGATGTCGCCACCTATCGCCTCGCAGGGACCGTCGGCGGCAAACGGGTGATGCTTGTCCATGGATGGGCGTCTCGAGCCGAATATATGGCGGTGCTGGCAACGGGGCTGCACAGGGCCGGAGCCGAGGTGGTGCTGGTCGATCTGCCGGGTCACGGACGCACCTATGGCAAGACGCTGAACATCCGAAATGCGGCGGAAGCGCTGGCCGCGGTGGAAAAGGCAATCGGTCCGTTCGACGCTGTGGTTGCCCATTCATTCGGCGGGCTGGCCTTGATGTCAGCCGTCGGGCAGATGTTTCCCGAGGTGCCGTCTTTGGCGGCACAGCGTCTCGTCCTGATCGGTGCGCCATCTCAGGCCGTGGAGATATTCCAGGACTTCTCGGGCCTGTTGAAGCTCTCACCGGCGACCAGACAGGCCTTGTTCGATCATGTGGGAAAGGTTGCCGGGCGCCCCCTTGCCGAATTCGACATGGCTCAGATTGCACGCACCGAAGCCCGCCCTATGCTGATCGTGCATGCGCCGGATGACAAGGAAGTCGGTGAGCATCATGCCCGCAGCTATGAGGGGATCGGAAACCACATATCCTTTTTCTGGGCCGATGGTCTGGGACATCGCCGGATTGTCTCGGCGCCTGACGTCAGTGCTGCCATTGCCGAATTTCTCCAACTGTCGTCCTCCGACCGAACGCTTGCTCACAGCGCAAGGGCGTCATAAATCTGAAATGCGCGTCGGCTAGTGGCGCAGTTTTGAATGATTGATGTCTGGAGATGTGATGACGATCCTGCGCTCGGTTGACGATTTGAAGGCGATCTACGGCGATGTTTCCGAAGCGTCCGTGGCCAAGGTGACGCGCTTTCTGACGGCCGAATATCGCCAGATGATAGAGGCGTCACCGTTTGTTGCGCTGTCGACGGTCGGGCCTGAAGGGATGGACTGTTCTCCGCGCGGCGACGAGGGGCGTGTCGTTCGGGTCGAGGACGATCGCCATCTGGCGCTGCCGGACTGGCGTGGCAATAACCGGATCGATTCGCTGGTCAATATTGTGCGAGACCCGCGGGTTGCCTTGATGTTCCTGATCCCGGGCTCAAATACAGTCATGCGCGTCAATGGAACCGCCGTTGTGTCGGTCGAGCCGGATCTGCTTGCCAGTTTCGAAATGGACGGCAAGCATCCCCGCAGCGTCATTGTGATTGAGATCGTGGAAGTTTATTTTCAGTGTGCGCGTGCAGTGATGCGGGCACAATTATGGAATCCGGAGCGGTTTGCAGATGTTTCTGCGCTACCGACGCCGGGTACATTGCTCAAGGCGGCAAAAGCAGATTTCGACAAGGAAACCTATGATCGTGAGTGGGCCGCGCGTGCGGCCAACACCATGTGGTGACGGAAAGATACCTCACGCGCCGCGGTAGAGCAGCCAGCTCTTGTTGAAGTCTTTCTTCATTCCGTCTTCGAACAGGCGCGTTCGATTGCGACCATCGTTCTTGGCGCAGTAAAGCGCGATGTCGGCCTTGCCATACAGCTCGCCGGCATCACTGACTTCTGCGGCCATGCAGCCGCCCAGGGAAATGGTGACGGAGCCATAATCGACGCCGGTTTTAGAGTTCCTGAATGGTGTGCTCTGTAATGCAATTCGTACACGCTCGCACACCTCGTAGACCTCTTCGCGTGAGCTTCCGTCGAGAATGACCGCGAATTCTTCTCCGCCGGTTCGTGCAACAAAAGCATCTCGGCGGACATTGGTGCGTATTACGGTTGCCACAGTTGCTAGAATCTTGTCACCGACCGGATGGCCATAGCTGTCGTTGATCTGCTTGAAGTGATCGATGTCCATCAAGATGAGCGCGGTTGGCAGAAAACCGTTCTCCGATTCAAAGATGCCGGCAAGTCTCTCGTCGAAGGCGCGACGGTTGGACAGCCGCGTCAGCGAATCGGTATTGGCAATCCGCTTGTACTCGTCGAGCTCCTTGCGGATCACGTCCATTTCCTGGGACTTCTGCTGGACGCTTTCGACCGTCTTTTCGCCATGCGCCATGGTGTCGCCAGTGGCAACGGTCAGTATGGTGATGGCGTTGCGCAGGATGTCGGCACTGGTGCTGCTCTTGGAAGCAATCTGTTGAACAGTTTCGCCGAGAAGCTTGTTATAGCTTTCGAGCGAGTTCTGCTCGACGTTTAGCGCGCGCAACAGGCTGTCCAGCTGCGTTATGATCTTGGAATGCGCGTTTTCGATTCCGCGGGTCCGCTGGCTGGCGAAATACCGCTCGCCAATCGTGTCAAGCTCGTCCTGCGTTGCACGTTTTCCAAGTGCCGCAAGGTCTCTGCTCAGTGCGGGGTTGGACCCGATATAGGCTTCGTAGAACAGTTCATAATTGCGGGGAATCGACGGAACGCCCATGGTGCGCATGGCGTAAACGATCTGTGCAGCGATGTCTGGAAGTTGCGCTTTCGCCACTTCGACCGTATTCATCGATTCTACCCCAAAGTATTATTATTTATGCTTGCGCTTATGTTGTTATGCTTAAATTATTTTGAAAGTTTTAACAGAGTGCTTGTCGGTTTTTCCTGCTGGATTAACAAATTACAATCTAAGGCACTGAAAGATAGAGTAAATTAGCTATATTTTTTACCCTTCCGATAAAAAAGGCGCAAATTGCGCCTTTTAATTTTCGAGAACCGGCAAGATCAGCCCAGATTGAACTCCTGGAAGAAGTCGTTGCCCTTGTCATCGGTCACGATGAAGGCAGGGAAATCCTCAACCTCGATCTTCCACACAGCCTCCATGCCCAGTTCCGGGTATTCCAGAACCTCGACCTTTTTGATGCAATCCTGCGCAAGCCGAGCGGCCGGGCCGCCTATGGAGCCGAGGTAAAAGCCGCCATGGGTCTTGCATGCCTCGCGAACAGCGCGCGAGCGGTTGCCCTTGGCCAGCATCACCATGGAGCCACCAAACGACTGGAACTGGTCGACATAACTATCCATGCGACCGGCTGTGGTCGGACCGAATGATCCAGAGGCATAACCGGCCGGTGTCTTGGCCGGTCCGGCGTAGTAGACCGGGTGATTTTTCAAGTATTCCGGCATGCCTTCACCGTTTTCCAGGCGCTCGCGTATCTTGGAGTGGGCAAGGTCACGCGCGACGATAATGGTGCCGGTGAGCGACAGCCTTGTCTTGACCGGATGCTTGCTCAATTCGGCGAGGATTGCCGTCATGGGCTGATTGAGGTCGATCTTCACCATTGAGGATGACAGCGCGGTCTCATCGATCTCCGGCATGTATTTCGACGGATCGGTCTCAAGCTGCTCGATATAGATGCCGTCCTTGGTGATCTTGCCCTTGGCCTGACGGTCGGCGGAACAGGAAACGCCAAGTCCGATCGGCAGTGACGCGCCGTGACGCGGCAGTCGAATGACGCGGACGTCATGACAGAAGTACTTTCCGCCGAACTGGGCACCGACGCCCATGGACTGGGTCAGCTTGTGGACTTCCTTTTCCATCTCAAGGTCGCGGAACGCATGGCCGCTGTCCGAGCCTTCGGTGGGCAAGTCGTCGAGATAGCGGGCCGACGCCAGCTTGACTGTCTTCAGGTTCATTTCTGCTGACAGGCCGCCAATCACGATTGCCAGGTGATAGGGGGGACAGGCAGCGGTACCCAGGGTCAGGATCTTTTCCTTCAGGAAATCGATCATCCGGTCATGGGTCAGAAGCGAGGGCGTGCCCTGATAAAGGAATGTCTTGTTGGCCGAACCGCCGCCCTTGGCCATAAACAAGAACTTGTAGGCGTCCTCGCCCTCTTCGTAGATATCGATCTGGGCCGGCAGATTGGTCTTGGTGTTCTTTTCCTCAAACATCTTCAGCGGTGCGAGCTGCGAATAGCGCAGGTTCTTGCGCTCATAGGCATCGCGTACGCCGGCTGCCATGGCTTCATAGTCGCCGCCATCGGTCCAGACGCGGCGGCCCTTTTTGGCCATGACGATGGCGGTGCCGGTGTCCTGGCACATTGGCAGTATGCCGCCGGCTGCAATGTTGGCGTTCTTCAGCAGGTCGAAGGCGACGAAACGGTCGTTGTCGGTGGCTTCGGGATCGTCCAGAATGGAGGCCAGCTGTTTCAGGTGTCCCGGCCGCAGCAGATGGTTGATGTCTGACAGCGCCGTTTCGGCCAGCAGCCTGATCCCTTCGGGATCGACGCTCAGGATCTCGTTTCCGTTGAAGGATGTGGTTGAAACATAGTCGGATGAGATCTTGCGGTAGGGGGTCGTGTCCTCACCAAGCGGAAACAGGTCGTCAGCCATCGCGGTGCCTTTCGAAATAGCATGCAGGATGGTCTGTGGTTTAAGGGCAGGGCGTTAACAATTCAATGTTCGGGCTGCTCTGCAGATCCCAAGTTTTCGGCATTTCCCTCGATTTGATGAAGCAGAGTGCATTTTTTTTGGCAGACTTGAGCCGCCGATGTAGTAGTGGGGCGTCAAGTTTCAGGAGCTTAGTATTTATGGATACGATGAAGTCTGCCAGCCCGATGTGGCGCCGGTCCATTGTCACGCGGATCTTCGTCGTCTGCTTTGTCTGCATTCACCTTCCCTTGCTCGGTCTGATCGCCAGTCTGAGCCTGCTCGAAGGCGGCGACAATGCACATTCCTTATTCGTCGTTCTCGGGGCAACGCTTGTTGGTACCGTTCTTTGCCTTGGCATTCTGTGGCAGTTGATTGCTCCGCTGCGCCGGTTGTCGACGGAAATTGCAGCATTCCGGATGATCGGGGAATTCGGCGAGGCTCGGCTTAACAAGCGCGGAGACGATGAGATCGCTGTGGTCACCCGGGCCGTTTGCGGGCTTGTAAGCGAAATTGAAGCGATCGGTGAGCGCAATGACGTGCCGGCGATCACAGACCCATTGAGCGGATTGCGCATGGGGCGTGCGATGCTGGACGAGGGGGAGGATCTGTTCCGCAGATGCCAGGAGGGCAAAGAGCCTCTGAGCCTGATCATCTTCGATCTCGACCATTTCAGAGCGATCAGGGAAGAGCAGGGGCGGGCCATTGCCGACAAGACGCTGGTTGCCGTTGGTGATTTGCTGCGCTCGATGACCGATGATAATTCTCTGTCTGCACGCATGGGCGGCAGCATCTTCATGCTTCTTCTGCCGGAAACGGGGCAGGACGGCGCTTTGGAATTTGCGCAGAAGATCGGCGACAGACTGGATAGCCTGGTGGTCGATCCACTCAAACGTGGAGACCTGTCTGCTAGCTTTGGCGTCAGCCAGCTGAGCCCGGAGATGACGTCGGTCGCTGACTTGATCCGCGACGGAGACATGGATCTGTTCAGGGCGCGGGAGACCGGTCGCAGCCGCTGGCGGTCTGCATCTTGATGCGCAGCCGGTCCGCAATGACCGGCTGCGTTTACATCTTTGATGCTTACTTGGGCCCGATCATGAGTTCCGGGCGCACCAGTTCGTCGAATTCCTCATTGCTGAGATAGCCACCGCCCACGGCCTCTTCGCGAAGCGTGGTGCCATTCTTGTGGGCGGTCTTGGCGATCTTGGCGCAGGTGTCGTATCCAAGCCGGGAGTTGAGCGCGGTCACCAGCATCAGCGAGTTTTCGACACCCTTCTTGATGTTGTCCTCACGCGCCTCGATGCCAACCACACAATTGTCGGTGAAGGAGCGGGCTGCGTCGCCCAGCAGCTGGACCGACTGGAGGAAGTTGTAGGCCATCATCGGATTGTAGACATTAAGTTCGAAATGGCCCTGGCTGCCGGCGAAGGTGATGGCAGCCTGATTGCCGAAGATATGCGCGCAGACCTGGGTGAGGGCTTCCGACTGGGTGGGGTTGACCTTGCCAGGCATGATCGAGGAGCCAGGCTCGTTTTCCGGCAGAGAAAGTTCTCCAAGGCCTGCGCGGGGGCCGGAGCCGAGAAAGCGGATGTCATTGGCGATCTTGAAGCAGGCAGCAGCCGCAGCGTTGATCGCGCCGTGCGCAAAGACCATGGCGTCATGGGCGGCCAGCGCCTCGAACTTGTTGGGCGCTGTTACAAAGGCGAGGCCAGTGATGGTGGCGATTTCTTCAGCGACCTTTTCGGCAAACCCTTTTGGCGCATTGAGCCCTGTTCCAACGGCTGTGCCCCCTTGGGCCAGTTCGCAGAGGCCGGGTAGGGTCAGCTCGATTCGCTTGATGGCGGAGGCAATTTGCGCCGCATACCCGGAGAATTCCTGGCCGAGCGTCAGGGGTGTCGCGTCCTGCGTGTGGGTCCGGCCGATCTTGATGATGTGAGCGAAGGCCTTCGCTTTTTCGTCTAGCGCTTGCTGGAGATGCTGCAGGTTTGGTAGCAGATGGCGAACGATCTGTTCGGCACAGGCGATGTGCATGGCCGTCGGATAGGTATCGTTGGACGACTGGCTCATATTGACGTGGTCGTTCGGATGGACCGGCTTTTTCGAGCCCATCTCGCCGCCCAGCATTTCAATGGCGCGGTTGGAGATCACTTCATTCGCATTCATGTTGGACTGGGTACCGGATCCTGTCTGCCAGACCACAAGTGGGAAGTGGTCGTCCAGTTTTCCGTCGATCACTTCCTGCGCAGCGCTGACGATTGCGTTGCCAATTTTCGTGTCGAGGACACCCAGAGACATATTGGCACGGGCCGCCGCCTGCTTGACGATACCAAGTGCGCGCACCACAGATAAAGGCTGCTTTTCCCAGCCTATCTTGAAATTGCCACGCGATCGCTCGGCCTGAGCGCCCCAATATCGGTCGGCAGCGACGTCAATTGGGCCAAAGGTATCCGTCTCGGTGCGGGTGTTTGTCATGGGGTGATCCTTTTTTGAGAACTCCCAAGACAAGATGGTGGGAGACGGGCGCAAATCAAGTTGACTGGGCAGGCAAGTGGTGCGCAAGGGCATGTCAGAGCATCCTTGGACTTGCAATCTTTCATACTTCATGATTTATCGAACTATGGACAAAATTGATGCACTGGCAGCGCTTTCGGCGCTTGGTCACGAAGCACGGCTTGAAATTTTTCGTTTTCTGGTGCGCGCTGCGCCGGATGGAAAGCATGCGGGCGACGTTGCGAGCCATCTCGATATTCGCGCCAATACATTGTCTGCGCATTTGATGGTGCTCACCAATGCCGGGCTCATCGCAGGAGAACGGGAAGGGCGCCATATCAGGTATCGTGCCAATCTCGATGCGATGCGCGGACTAATGGCGTTCATGCTGGAAGACTGCTGCGGCGGCTCGCCGGATTTATGCCGTCCCATTCTGGATGAACTGGTTTGCCGGTGCTGAGATAAGCGCGGGCACATGTTTTCGGCTCTCCTCTCCCTCATTTTTCGTTTCAGGATCGTCATGAAAGACAACGCTTCCCGGTCGCCGCTCGGCTTCTTCGAACGCTACCTTTCCCTGTGGGTTGCCCTTTGCATTGCAGCCGGCGTCGGGCTTGGGCTGGCATTTTCGCCCGCGTTCAGTCTGATCGCATCGCTGGAATATGCCAAGGTCAATCTGGTGGTTGCGGTGCTCATCTGGGTGATGATCTATCCGATGATGGTCAGCATCGACTTTGCGTCTTTGCGGGACGTTGGCAAAAAGCCGAAGGGTCTGTGTGTGACCCTGGTTGTGAACTGGCTGATCAAGCCGTTCACCATGGCGGCCATCGCGGTGTTGTTTTTCGACCACCTGTTTGCCGGTCTCGTGTCGCCACAGGAGGGCAGCGAATACATTGCCGGCATGATCCTGCTGGGCGTCGCACCCTGCACCGCCATGGTTTTCGTCTGGAGCCAACTGGTCAGGGGCGATGCGAACTACACGCTGGTGCAGGTTTCGATCAATGACGTGGTGATGGTCTTTGCCTTCGCGCCCATCGCCGCTCTTCTGCTGGGCGTGACCGACGTGGTGGTGCCGTGGGAGACGCTGATGCTATCGGTGCTGCTCTATGTGGTCATCCCGCTTCTGGCCGGATATCTGACGCGCCTGTGGCTGGACCGAAAGCACGACACTCATGCCGTCGAGACCTTCACGGCTGCGCTGAAGCCTTATTCCATCGTCGGACTGCTTGGCACCGTGGTTCTGCTGTTCGGGTTTCAGGCGCAGACCATTGTCGGCTCGCCGCTTGTGATCGTGCTGATTGCCATACCATTGCTGTTGCAGAATCTGGTTATTTTCGTTGTCGCCTATGGCTGGGCTTATCTCTGGCGGCTTCCGCATTCGGTGGCAGCTCCCGCGGCGCTGATCGGAACGTCCAATTTCTTCGAACTGGCCGTTGCCGTCGCCATCAGTCTTTTCGGACTGCAGTCGGGTGCGGCACTCGCAACCGTTGTCGGCGTGCTGGTTGAAGTGCCGGCCATGCTGGCGCTGGTGGCCTTTGCCAACCGGACACGCAATAACTTCGATCTTCGCTCTGCCTGAGTGGCGCTGTTTCGCCACAGGTGTTATCAGTGATTCGGCTCTGTTATTTGAAAGTTAACTAAAGTTTTCTTCAAATGCAGTCAGGGGTGAAAATTATGCGCGCAGACCTCACATTAATTTGAGACATGCGGTACACGTCCCTGACGGATAAAACTTTTCAGCGTGGCGTTAATCGGTTAGCTCTCGGCGTTACGCCATTGGGATTGCTTGCCCGCGAGATGCGTTGTCGGGGCGTCCTGATGAAACAATCAAGAATATGAGGTTCGATAGTGAGCAGGTTCAAGAACAACACCGTCATGGCAGTTGCAATCGTTGGCGCATTTGCCGCGGTGCAGGCAGCGCCGGTCACCGCGCAGGCCACGACGCTTCTTGATCTGTTGCGCGGCGGTCCTGCCAAGGGCGAAAATAACAGAAGCAGGGATCGCGGCATTCAGCCGCTCTTTGGCGGTAGCCGCAATGTCTCGGGTATCCAGGCTGCGATCGATGACTCGGATCCTGAGCCGCTGCCGCGGGTGAGCGGACCGCGCTATTACGACTACAAGGCCGAGGCCATGCGCCTGGTCAAGACCGAAGGTTTCTGGACAGCGCCTGAGCCCGTTGCTGCCGTTGAGAATGTCTCGGCGTCGGGCGCCGACATGACCTCCACGGCGTCAATCGCCGCTCAGCCGAATTCCGATCCGCGTGCGGCGATGGATGGGGTCAAGGTTTATGCCACCGATGATGTCGCCGATGCGGTTGAAGCCTATTACACAAGCGGCAAGCCTTTGATCTGGGTCGATGGCCAAGGACCGAGCGACAAGGCGAAAGCCATGATCGAGGCGCTGGCCGCCGCCGATACAGTGGGCCTCGACCCCGAAGACTATCGCGTCAGCATGCCAGCCACCGCGGATGCGACGTCTGACGTTGACGGACGCGATGCCGCGCTGATGCGTTTCGAGGTGGCACTGTCCACCAAGGTGCTGACCTATGTCCGCGATACCGAACGCGGTCGGATCGATCCCAACAAGCTGTCTGGCTATCACGATTTCAAGCTCAAGAAGGTCAAGCTGACGCCGGTCTTGAACATGATGCGTCTGAGCCCCGATGTTGCCGCCTATCTGCGTCACCGGGATCCGTCCAATCCGCAATTCGAGGCATTGAAGGCTGAACTTGCAAAGCTGCGCGCGCAGGATGCGGGCGCCGGTCCGCGTATTACCATTGCGCCAAAACTATTGTTGAAGCCGGGTCGCAGCGATGCGGAGCTGGCCAATGTCGTGGCTCTCATTCGCAAGAACGCGTCGCCTGAACTCAAGGCCGAAAATTCCGCGGTCCTTGCTGCCTACACCGATACGCCGGAATACACGCCAGAGCTCGTGTCGCTGGTCGAAGGCTTCCAGAAGGAAGCCGGTCTACGCCCGGATGGCGTGATTGGACCTGCGACCGTTCGCGCGCTGGTGGGGCACACAAGCGCAGACAAGATCGAAAAGCTGATCGTGGCGATGGAACAGCTGCGCTGGTTGCCGGACAATCTCGGTGAGCGCTACGTGTTCATCAACCAGCCGGCATTCCAGGCCTATTACTTCGACCATGGCAAGCAGCAGATCGCCATGCGCGTCGTGGTCGGCTCGAAGGCGCACCAGACCTATTTCTTCGAGGACAAGATCCAGACGGTCGAGGTCAATCCTTATTGGGGCGTGCCGCAGTCGATCATCATCAACGAAATGCTGCCGAAGCTGCGGGCAGACCCAAGCTATCTCGACCGTCAGGGGTACGAAGTCAGCTACAAGGGGCGGCAGGTATCCTCCACCCAGGTTGACTGGAACTCCACCCATGCTGTCGATGTGCGCCAGCCGCCCGGCGGTAGCAACGCCCTTGGCGAGTTGAAGATCCTGTTCCCGAACTCGCATGCGATCTACATGCACGACACGCCGCAAAAGGCCTTCTTCAAGCGTGACATGCGTGCACTCAGCCATGGCTGCGTGCGGCTGTCAGAGCCGCGTGTGATGGCAGCCGCCGTCATGGGGACAACAGTCGATGATATCGGTCGCGAGATTGCGCAGGGTCAGAACAAGTCTCTGCCGGTGAAGGGCGATATTCCTGTCTACGTGTCCTACTTTACGGCCTGGCCACAGAAGGACGGATCGATCGGCTATTACAACGACGTCTACGATCGCGATTCGCATACTGAAAAGGCATTCGAAGTCACGACGGACGCACGCGAAGCCCGCAGTTGAGGAGAGGGGCTTAAGCGCCCCTCACCATCAGTTCGATCAACAGGTCGGGCGATAGCTCGTCATAATGACGGACAATCCGGTCGGCACCCAGTTGATCGACCGGAATATCGGTATAGCCGAACGGGACAGCCACACAGGGAACGGCGGCATTCTTTGCCGCCAGAATGTCGTTGATACTGTCGCCAATCATCACAGCTTTTTTCCGATCGCCTCCGGCCTTCAGGATGGTTCCCGTCAGATGGGCGGCATCGGGCTTGCGCACAGTGAATGTGTCCCCGCCGGTTGTGGCCGCGAAATAGTGGGACAGGCCGAGCCCGTCGATCAACTGCACGGCCAGCTTCTCGGTCTTGTTTGTGCAGACGGCAAGCGTAAAGTTTGCCTCTTTCAGTCTGTCCAGAGCGTCCACGAGGCCTGGAAAGGGTTTGCTCTTGCCCGGCATGTTGGCACCGTAATGCGCAATAAAACGGGCCATCAGCTTGTCGAGTTCTTCAGCTTCGATCGTTTGATCATAGAGTTTGAAGGCGCGTTCAATCATGGTGCGGGCACCCTGGCCCACCAGATGGGTGACGTCGTCGTAACTGACGGGCGGCAAATTGGCCGCTTCAATCGTGTGATTGAGGCTGTCGATCAGATCAGGCGCGGTGTCGACGAGTGTTCCGTCGAGGTCGAATACGATTGTGGGAGCTGGCATGATGTCCTCGTTGGCAACCGGATGACGCATCCGGGGTAGGAGATCATTCTTTAAAAAGCAAGCGCATGCAGGTCGCCAAAGGGGCTTTCGTTTGCACGTTCGGGCGTGTAAACAGCACTCGTCGAAATAGTTGGGAGATGCTGGCGCATGGACGCCCGGCAAATGAAGATCAAGGCCGCAGAAGCGGCGCTGGCGCATGTCGAGGATGGCATGAAGCTGGGCATCGGAACAGGCTCGACCGCGGAGGAGTTTGTCCGTCTGCTGGCCGAGAAAGTTTCGCAAGGGTTTAATGTCGAAGGGGTGCCAACCTCCGAGCGGACCGCGCGTCTTTGCGTGGAACTCGGCGTGCCGCTGAGATCGCTGGACGAGCTTCCTGAACTCGACCTGACAATTGACGGTGCCGACGAGGTCGATCACCAGTTACGGCTGATCAAGGGCGGCGGCGGCGCGCTGTTACGCGAAAAGATTGTGGCGGCTGCGTCGAATCGGGTGATTGTGATCGCCGACGATAGCAAGCTGGTGGAGACACTGGGTGCATTTCCACTGCCCATCGAGATCAATCCCTTTGGTCAGGCATCCACGCGGATCGCCATTGAAAAGGTCGCTTCCCGGCTCGGTCTTGTCGGCGAACTGGTCGTTCGTTCATCGCGCGACGTGGAGTTTACGACCGATGGCGGACACCTGATTGTCGATGCATCTTTTGGCCGCATTCCTGATGCAGAGGCCTTATCATCATCGCTCAATTCCATACCCGGAGTCGTAGAACACGGGTTATTTATCAACCTGGCTTCGATCGCCATCATCGCCGGACCGTCCGGCGCACGTGTGCTGGAAGCTGGAAGCAGACAGGAGCTATAGGTTTCATGATTGGTTTTTCGCGCATTGGCCGTGTTGCTTCGGTCGCCATTGTTTTGGGCAGCGTCGTTTTGGGCGCAACGGCTCACGCACAGGATGTTTCCGATGAGCAGTTGAAGGAGGCCCGTTCTGCCATTTCCGCACTGGGTTTGACGGACCGGTTCGATACCATTCTGCCGGGCCTGGCTGAGCGGCTTAAGGCCCAGCTGATTCAGGCTTATCCGAACTATCTCGATGAGATTTCCGCGACTGTCGACAAGAAGGCTATTGCGCTTGCGTCCCGTCGTGCCGATCTGGAGAAAGAGGCCGCACTCGTTTACGCAAAGGCCTTCACCACCGAAGAGCTGAAAAGCATTGCCGATTTCTACAGCAGCGATGTTGGCAAGAAGCTGTTGAAGGACGGCCCGATCGCACAACGCGAGCTGCTCAAGGCCGCTGATATCTGGGCGTCCGGCATTGCACGGGATCTCAACAAGGAGACCACCGAAGAACTGGTCAAGAATTTGGGCGCACCAGTGAACGCGGATGGCGCTGCAGCCCCGGCTGCTCCTGCGACCAACAACTGACGCTTAACGGCCTTTATGATGAGTGGGGAGCCCGGACACTGTTCGGGCTTTCCCTGTTTGATGATGTGACACTGAAAGGGCCGGGCTGCTGAAGAGCGCTGCCGTGGCCGAAGGAGCTTGTAATGGCAACCTATGACTATGACCTCTTCGTAATCGGCGGCGGTTCGGGTGGCGTTCGTGCCGGACGCCTTGCCGCGGGCATGGGCAAGAAGGTTGCTATCGCCGAGGAATACCGGTTCGGCGGAACCTGCGTCATTCGGGGCTGCGTGCCGAAGAAACTTTTCGTCTATGCCTCACAGTTTCACGAGCATTTCGAGGATGCAGCCGGCTATGGCTGGACGGTGGGCGAGAGCCATTTCGACTGGAAGAAACTGATTGCCGCCAAGGACAAGGAGATCCTTCGGCTGGAAGGTCTTTACCGCAAGGGGCTGGAGAATGCCGGTGCGGAAATTCTGGAGACACGCGCTGAAATCTTAGGCCCGAACACGGTGCGTCTGGTGAAAACCGACAAGGTTGTCTCGGCCGAGCGTATCCTGATCGCCGTCGGTGGATCTGCCAATCCGCACGCGTCCTTGCCGGGTCATGAGCTTTGCATTTCGTCCAATGAGGCGTTCCATCTGGACGAGCTGCCGCGCTCCATCGTGATCGCAGGCGGCGGCTATATTGCGGTGGAATTTGCCAATATCTTCCACGGTCTCGGTGTCGATACCACGCTCATCTATCGCGGCGCCGAAATCCTGTCGCGCTTCGATTCCGATATGCGCCGGGGCCTTCATGCGGCCATGGAAGCAAAGGGGATCCGTATCCTTTGCCATGACGTGATCCAGAATGTCAGCAAGCTGCCGGCGGGCGGCCTCTCGGTTGAGACGAAGAACCACGGAACATTGTCTGCCGGCCAGGTAATGCTGGCCCTTGGCCGTGACCCCAATACCAAAGGTCTGGGGCTGGAGGCCGCAGGCGTAAAGGTCGATGAACGAGGCGCTATCGTTGTCGACGATCATTCGCGGACAAATGTACCAAGCATCTTTGCGCTGGGCGACGTGACCGACCGTGTCCAGTTGACACCTGTGGCGATCCATGAGGCGATGTGCTTCATTGAAACCGAGTACAAGGGCAATCCCACCAAGCCAGACCATGACCTGATCGCGACCGCTGTTTTCTCGCAGCCTGAAATTGGCACGGTCGGTCTTTCCGAGGATGACGCTGCAAAGCAGTATCCGGAACTCGAAGTCTACCGCGCAGAATTCCGTCCGATGAAGGCGACTTTGTCGGGGCGCCAGGAGAAGATGATCATGAAGCTGATCGTCAATACCGCGGACCGGAAAGTGGTTGGCGCGCATATCCTTGGTCATGATGCCGGGGAGTTGGCGCAGATCCTCGGCGTTACCCTGAAGGCCGGCTGTACCAAGGATGACTTCGATCGCACGATGGCCGTACATCCGACAGCATCGGAAGAGCTGGTAACGATGTACAACCCAAGTTACCGGGTGAAGAACGGCGAGCGGGTATAACCCCGCTCTCTCGTCAGTTCGTCAGGCGAGGCCTTCCGATGACCTTGTTGAAGAGGGCGTTCATGGCGGCGGAAATGCCTTCGCCGGGAGCCACCTCGAAAAAGAGTCCCTCGGAAGCGCACTGCTCCATTCGAGTGGCGATCTGATCCTGGAACGGGCTGATCCAATTATTGTACCAGGCGTTCTTTGGCAGGGGCAGATAGGTGGTGTAGAGCACGGCTATCTGTATGCCCTTGTCTTTTAGCGGCTTGCAGTAGGAGGTATCGATGGGCTCCTGACAACGCGTTCCCGTCGTAGGTTTGGTGCAGGTGTACTGCTTTTTGCTGTCGCCCAGGCCGTCTGAGACGAAGAAAACCACTTTCTGTCGATCGCTGGCCGTGTTGCCTGTTCCACCAGTGCCCATGATCGTCTTCAACTCAGACAGTGCGTTGTCGAAGTCGGTGGTCTGGTCATTGTTGTAATTCTGCTTGGGTATCGACATCAGGTCGACCGCCGAGGCGTAGCTGCTGACCGTCTGCATGTTGGAACTCAATCCGCTCACCTTTGTCAGTTTGGCTTCTTCAGCCTTGGCGCCGAAGGTATAGACGGCCATGCGGTATTGATCACTCAGGATCATGCTGGCGGCAGCAGTATCCGTCAGCTCTTTCGTTGCCTCTCGCACGACATCGATCCGCATGTCGATCTTCAATTTCTTGGCGAGGTTATAGTAGTTGTTGCTGTCGGACTTGTCGTGGCAGGCGAAAGCGCAGCTGTCGGGCGTATTTCGCTCCAATGCGCTGATGTCGTCCGGAGTGGCGCCGACGCCCATGGACGGGGTGTTATCCAGCAACATGTAGAAGTCGATATAGGAACCAAGCGTATTGCTTGCCGTCGCCGTTCCACCGGTGGTGATCGTCTGCTTGCCGATGACCTTCAGAAGTGTGGTCGGAATGGTTGCCGTAAAAGTTACGTGTGCCGTGAGTTCGCGACCGACTTTTGTAAGCTCGACTTGAACGTTGTCCAGTATTTCTTCGTCGGGATCGGCCATCTGACCCAAAAACATGCGGCGGGCGTCTTCCTGGCCGATTGTCGTCGCCGCGCTATTGCTTGCGAGAGCGGCCTTCACAGCGGGTGATTTGGCGGCAATGGCACCGATTGCCGCTGCATCTGCGGCGTTTTGCAATTCGTTACGCAAGTTGAGCGCGCGCTGGACATCGATTGCCACACCTACGGTGCCGAGAAGGGGAACAAGCAGCAGCGCGGTCATGATGCCGAAATTACCGGATCGATCGTGCAAAAGACGCATGATAAATGGGCGCATGGACTACCACCTAAACAGCAAACAAGAGCGTATCTTCATGACACCAAATGGCGCGCCTGCATCGGCGCACAGAATTTAAATAGATGTATTTCTTTTGCCTTAATTACTCTTTAAAATTGTAGATCCATTTGCTTGCTTTCGATCGTTTTTTGTCTTCAGATCTTTTTGTCACTGCCTTTCGTGATCCTGGCTATTCTAGCTGCCTAAGTCCCCAAGTGAAGATTTGCGCGTGGGTCGGTTCTGTCCTGGTATCGAGCATCCCCGACCGCAAATTCGTGCCCATAAGGCGCCATTCTTTAGAAAACTACGGCTTTGCAAGCGGAGTATTAGCGACTATAAGCCGGCAATTCAGCGTGGCCGGGGTACGGCCGCCTACCGGCATGAACTAGCAGGTGATGACCATGGCACAGAATTGGACTCCAAGCAGCTGGCGGCACAAGCCGATCAAGCAGGTTCCGCTTTATCCCGACGATGCGGCGCTGAAAGCAGCCGAGGCGCGGCTTGCCAGCTATCCACCGCTTGTTTTTGCAGGGGAGGCACGTCGTCTCAAGAAGCATCTCGCCAATGTGGCCGAAGGCAACGCATTCCTGCTGCAGGGTGGTGATTGCGCCGAGAGCTTTGCCGAGCATGGTGCCGACAATATTCGCGACTTCTTCCGCGCGTTTTTGCAGATGGCTGTCGTGCTGACCTATGGTGCCCAGCTGCCCGTGGTGAAAATTGGCCGTATTGCCGGTCAGTTTGCAAAGCCGCGTTCTTCCGATTTCGAGAAGCAGGGCGATGTCGAGCTGCCAAGCTATCGTGGCGATATCATCAACGGTATCGAGTTCACGCCGGAAGCACGTATTCCGAATCCTGAACGTCAGATCATGGCCTATCGTCAGTCTGCGGCGACGCTGAACCTGCTGCGTGCGTTCGCGATGGGCGGCTATGCCAACCTAGAAAACGTACACCAGTGGATGTTGGGCTTCGTCAAGGATAGCCCGCAGGCGGAGCGGTACCGCAAACTTGCCGACCGCATCTCTGAAACCATGAATTTCATGCAGGCGATCGGCATCAATGCCGACAACCAGCCGAGCCTTCGCGAGACCGATTTCTTCACCAGCCACGAAGCGCTGCTACTGGGCTATGAAGAGGCGATGACGCGTGTGGATTCCACGTCCGGCGACTGGTACGCCACATCTGGTCACATGATCTGGATCGGCGACCGGACTCGTCAGGTCGATCATGCCCATGTCGAGTTCTGCCGTGGCATCAAGAACCCGATCGGTCTGAAATGCGGTCCTTCTCTCGAAGCCGACGATCTCATCAATCTGATCGATGTGCTGAACCCGGCCAATGAGGCGGGACGTTTGACGCTGATCTGCCGCTTCGGTCACGACAAGGTTGCTGACCATCTGCCACGGCTCATCCGTGCGGTTGAGAAGGAAGGCCGCAAGGTTGTCTGGTCCTGCGATCCGATGCACGGCAATACGATCACGCTCAACAACTACAAGACACGCCCGTTCGAGCGCGTCCTGTCTGAGGTCGAGAGCTTCTTCCAGATTCACCGGGCTGAAGGTACCCATCCAGGTGGCGTTCACATCGAGATGACCGGCATGGATGTGACCGAATGCACCGGCGGTGCCCGTGCGCTTTCGGCGGAAGATCTGCAGGATCGTTACCACACCCATTGCGACCCGCGCCTCAATGCCGATCAGGCATTGGAGCTGGCCTTCCTTCTGGCGGAACGCATGAAGGATGGTCGCGACGAAAAGCGGGTCATGGCCGCCAACGGCTGACACTGGGCCGGTTCAACCCTGCTTAAGTGATGTTGCAGCTCTTTGAATTTGACCAACCGGGCCGGCTTCCCCAAGCTGGCCCGGTTTCATTTTGAAGGGGTGCGCATGCAAGACAATCATCACGGTTCGTGCCTTTGCGGCGCCGTTCGTTTTCAAACGTCAGGGCCGCTGCGGGAGGTGATCGCCTGCCATTGTTCGCAATGCCGAAAGCAGACGGGGCTATATTATGCGGCCACCGATGTGGATACAGATCGCCTGACCATCGAGGGTGAGGACTGTATCGGATGGTATCGTGCGAGCCCGGATGCGCGGCGCGGTTTTTGCAAGACCTGCGGTTCAGCGTTGTTCTGGGTCGCAGATGGAGCGCGGCGGATTTCGATCCTGGCGGGAGCCTTTGAACAACCCAGCGGCCTCACCTTCGGCTACCACATCTATTGCGCCGACAAGGGGGATTTTTACACGATTGACGACGCACAGGCCCAGTATCCGGCTGGGCGCCCGTCCTAGCCTTTGGCTTGGTCGAGCTTTTCGGTCAATCGGCCAACCTCTTCGCGAAGCGCTGCCAGTTCGGTCAGTACCTGCATGTCGATCTTCTGGTGAAGCGCCAGGACGCCGAGCTCTGCCTTGAGGTTGACTTCGTAGTCCTTGGTTGCCTCGAAACGGTCGCGCTCGGCCTGGCGGTTCTGGGACATCATGATGATGGGCGCCTGGATGGCGGCAAGCATGGAGAGGATCAGGTTCAGGAATACAAAGGGGTAGGGATCGAATGCGTCACGGGTGAGGATGACGACATTGATAATCGCCCAGCCGCTTAGGAACAGAAAGAAGAAGATGATGAAGCCCCAGGAACCGCCGATCTTGGCGATCTGGTCGGCCAGCCTGTCGCCGAAGCTGGAGCGCGCCGTCAACTCGGCATTGACGTCGGTCGCAACGACCAACCGGTTCTTCGTCCGCTCGACCACCAGTCGTTCTGCGGCACTGAGCTGCTCGGCGGCTTTGCCCAAGTGTTTCTGGAAGAATTCCGGTCCAAGCATGTTCATTGTCCATTAGCAGTTGAAGCGCCTGTTGACGGCATACGCCATGAATGAGCGTGCTGACAATCCGGTTTCACCTTGGCAGGCGATCTCTGCTCAGCTGGCTGGCAAAAGCTGTCCCTTTGGGAAAAATTTCCCCGTGCTGAAGCCCTCGCCGAAGATGGTGTCATATTGCACAAGGCGATAATCATTCAAAGCGGGATCAGCCACAGGAGCCATCAGCCAGTCGGGATGGCCTTCGCCTGTCTTGTCGACCAGCATATAGCGATCGACCACGTCGTAGCGTTCATGAACCCTGCCAAGCAAGCCCGTATAGAAGGGATGTTCGAAGCCTGCGAGCGCCAACAAATGCATAGGCAGCTGCGAGGGGCTGACAGCGCCGAGATCTTTCTTGGTGCCGGTTTTCGAAGACCAGATCACAAGCGGCGTTTCATGTTCGCGGGCCATCTGTTCGACATCGGCACGTCGGTCGGCGACCTGATCTTTCATGTAACCGCTTTCGGGGTAAACCGTTCTGAGCGGAGGAAGGTGGTCGCCGAAGATCATAATGATGGTTTCGCGGTCACGCTTTTTTGCCCATTGCATCAGGTGTTTCAGGCTATCGTCGGCCTCTCGCACGCCTTGCGAATAGGTTGCAAGGATTGCCTTGCTGCCGTCAGACAGATCCGGTCCGTTGATGGCGATGGTATTGTTCTTGTAGCGGCCTGCCTCATAGGGGCCGTGGCCCTGAAGCGTGACGGCGAAGAAGAAGAACGGCTTGTCGGTGCTGTCGGCGTTCTTGATCAATTCGGCAGTCAGTGCCTCGTCGGAGGCGAAGATGCCGCGCTTTTCCATCGGCGGCATGTTTTCTTCCGACAGGAAGTTGTCGAAGCCCAGCGCATCATAGACATTGCCACGGTTCCAGAACCAGCTCTGGAAAGGATGGAAGGCCTTGGCGGCATAGCCTTGCGACTTGAAGAAAGTGGCAAGCGACGGCAGCGGGCGACGGATATATTGCTGATAGGGAATGCTGCCGGTGGGCAGGAAGGCATTGGAAAAGCCGGTGAGTGCCTCGAATTCGACATTGGCGGTCATCCCGCCGAATTCCGGCGAGAACATTGTCCCGGACTGGTTGGCGCGGATGACCGGCATTGGATCAGGCGTCAGCCGCACCGAGGTAAGCCGCGTCGGATCCCAAAGCGACTCGCTCATGATCATGATGACGTCGGGCTTCTCCGAGGACGTCGAAACTGCCGCAGGAGAGGCTGGCGTGGAGGGGATCTGGTCGATTGCCGTGGCATCATAGCCTTGGGGCGGCGCGACATTGGCCATCGGGATATTGAAGGCAAAGGCGAACAGGAAGCCGTTCTGCCTGTAGTTGGCCTTCTGATCCCACATCATGGGAATGATGTTGAGTTGGTCCCGCAGCGGCGAATATTTGGCATAGTCGAGCAGTGGCACAAAGCCGGCGATCAGGGGAATGGCCAGGGCCAGGCGGGCCAGTTTTCCCTTGGTGGAAATCGGATTGAAGTTGCGTCGTGCGAAAACCCACAGATAGACGATCGAGGTCACAGCGAGCACGGTTGCCACGCCATAGCCGAACGCGGCCAGTGGACGATCCGCCACCATGGCCGGCATCAGTTCGAAAATCTGGCGGCCGAACAGCATGTCGCTCGGATAGAGCGGATCTGACAGAAACATTTGTTTCTGGCTCGATATGAAGGCTGGCAGGATGGCCAGCGGCATCAGGATAAGCGCGGCCTGATGGGCGCGGCCGAGCAGGGCATCAAGAGCAATATAGAAGACGAACAAGAGGCCGATTGCAGCAAGGCCCGGTCTGTCTGGTGAAAACAGATAGGTTCCCACGTCATCGAGCGTGCCGCGCGCGATCCATTCCATCAGGAAGACGGTGGTGAAGGACAATGCCAGCGAATTCAACAGACATAGGCTGCTGGCGAAAAAACCGGCGTGACTGTGCGTTGGTATCGCTGATTTCAGCGCTGGCTGTTTTACGAGTACGGGGGCGTTATCGGTGGCAAACTCGGCCAACGCAGTCTCCAGGTTCAGTCGGAATGAAAAATATGAGCGGTGTCATACAAGTGTCATATAACTGTCATGAACGCTAGATGAACGGAGGCTATGGGACGCCCGTTGGAGTAAATTATTTTGCGCTGCGTTAAAGGCTTTGCGGTCCGGGCAGTCCTTCGTCGTTGCGAAGCGACAGGACACGCGCTAGAGGATTGTCATGGCTGAGCAAAAGACTGTTACCGACACACTTCGTATCGCAATCGCGCAGGGCAATCCGACCGTTGGCGATGTCGCCGGAAACCTTGCCAAGGCGCGGGCTGCGCGGGTCGAGGCCAAGGCCAATGGCGCTGACCTCGTGGTATTGCCCGAGCTTTTCATCTCGGGCTATCCGCCAGAGGATCTGGTGCTGAAGCCGTCATTCCTGGCGGCCTGTCAGTCAGCCGTCGATGAACTGGCTGCCGATACAGCCGATGGCGGTCCGGGCGTGATCATCGGCTTTCCCCGTCAGGGTGAGACAGGCCGACACAATTCCGTGGCGCTGATCGATGGCGGCAAGATCCTGGCATTGCGCGACAAGGTCGATCTGCCCAATTATGGCGAATTCGACGAGAAGCGGGTTTTCGAGGAAGGCTCGATTTCGGGTCCCTTCAATTTCCGCGGTGTTCGGCTCGGTATCCCGATCTGTGAGGAAATCTGGAACGATCTGGGTATCTGCGAGACGCTGGCTGAAGCCGGCGCCGAGATCCTGATCGTGCCGAATGGCTCGCCTTATTATCGCGGCAAGCTCGATGTGCGTCATCAGGTGGTGTTGCGACAGGTCATCGAGAGCGGACTGCCGCTTCTGTTCGTCAATCAGCTTTGCGGCCAGGACGAACTGGTCTTCGATGGCGCAAGCTTTGCCTTCAACTCAGACAAGACGCTGGCATTCCAGATGAGCCAGTTCGAGGAGACCTTCTATGTCTCCACATGGCGTCGCGAGGAGGACGGCTGGTGCTGTGACAAAGGCCCGATGTCACAGATTCCAGAAGCGGAGGAAGCGGACTACCGCGCCTGCATGCTGGGTTTTCGTGACTATGTGAACAAGAATGGTTTCCGCAGCGTCGTGCTGGGACTGTCCGGTGGCATCGACTCGGCCATTTGCGCGGCCATTGCGGTCGATGCACTGGGTGAGGAGCGCGTGCGCACGGTCATGCTGCCCTATCATTATACCTCCGAGGATTCGCTTAAAGATGCGGCCGATTGCGCCAAGGCTCTTGGTTGCCATTACGACATCGTGCCGATTGCGGAACCTGTAGAAGGCTTCCTGACCGCACTTGGCGAAATGTTCGAGGGCACGGAAAGTGGCGTGACGGAGGAAAACCTGCAAAGCCGCACGCGTGGCACGATCCTGATGGCGATCTCCAACAAGTTCGGTTCGATGGTCGTGACCACCGGCAACAAGTCGGAAATGTCGGTCGGTTATGCGACGCTTTACGGCGACATGAATGGTGGCTTCAATCCCATCAAGGACCTCTACAAGATGCAGGTCTATGCCATTTCTGCCTGGCGCAACGCGCATGTGCCGCCGGGAGCGCTTGGGCCGTCTGGGGAGGTTATCCCAGCCAATATCCTGACCAAGGCACCTTCTGCGGAACTGCGTCCCGATCAGACGGACCAGGATTCCCTGCCACCTTATCCGGTTCTGGATGACATTCTGGAATGCCTGGTGGAAAAGGAGATGTCGGTTGAAGACATCATTGCGCGGGGGCACGACGTCGCGACGGTCCACCGCATCGAGCACCTGCTTTATCTGGCGGAATACAAGCGTCGTCAGTCGGCGCCGGGCGTGAAGATCACCAAGAAGAATTTCGGCCGTGATCGGCGCTATCCGATTACGAACCGGTTCCGGGATCGTGCATGAGCGATCGTACCGAGGATCCGGGCGTTCGGACCGCGATGCCTGAATTCTCGCAGGCTGAGCGAGACTATATCTTTTCCGTCTCGGCGAGCGAAGAGCGGCGCAGCTCGCTCTTCGGTGTGGTGTCGGCCTTTGCCTATTATGCGCCGGCAATCGCCATCGGCGCCTATGGCTTATGGGACGGCGACTTCAAGGTGCTTGGCATCGGTTTCCTGACATTGGTCGCCAGTCTCGTATGGGGCTTTGCGGGCGAGTGGGGTCGCCGCAACGCGTTGCAGACGGGCGTGGCGATTGTCGTCAAGCTGCGGCGTGCGCTGGAACAGCCAACCAGTTTGTAGGCGAATTTGTTATTGGGGAGGGATTATGCGCAGTTCGGTTGAGATCTACGACATGGAGACGCGCGAGTGCGAGGTGGTCTGGCAGACAGACGATCTTGTCGAAGCGCCGAACTGGTCCCGCGACGGCGAATTCCTGATCGTCAATGGAAATGGGCTGCTCTACGCGCTGCCGCTCGGCGATGATGACGCCGAGCCCGAGCTGATCGATACCGGTCTCGCGGTCCGGCTCAATAACGACCATGGACTGTCACCCGACGGCGCATCCATTGCCTTTTCGGATGAGACGCTGTTTGGCAAGTCCTGCATCTATATTCTTGGTGATGGAGATGAGGAGCCGCGTCAGATCACTGCCAATATGCCATCCTATTGGCATGGCTGGTCACCGGACGGACGGGAACTCGCCTATTGCGGTGCGCGCGATGGTGCCTTCGACATCTATACGATTTCGGTCCGTGGTGGCACCGAACGGCGACTGACTTTCGGTGAAGGCCATAATGACGGCCCGGACTATTCGCCGGATGGCGGCTGGATCTATTTCAATTCCAGCCGTACCGGTCTGATGCAGATCTGGCGTATGCGATGCGATGGATCCGGACTGGAACAGCTGACATCGGACGGACAAGGCGATTGGTTCCCGCATCCTTCGCCCAATGGCGAGAAGGTTCTCTTTCTATCCTACGATCCGGATGTCTCCGGCCATCCTCGCGACAAGACTGTACGGCTTCGATTGATGGATGCAGATGGCGGCAATGTCGAGACGCTGTTCGAATTCTTTGGCGGGCAGGGCAGCATCAACGTGCCCAACTGGTCTCCCGACGGAACAGCATTCGCCTTTGTCCGCTATTTCCCCGAATAGACAGGCCGGTGTCGTTGCCGGCGCTTTGCGTTTGCCGTGCTTCGCGCTAAACCAACGTTGTCTGGTGCCCGCGCGAGCGGGAGAATCGGGAAGCCGGTGGAAATCCGGCGCGTGCCCAACGCTGTGAGGCTGATGCACGATCGGGAGTTTCCTGGAAACTCAGGCCACTGGTCTTGCGACCGGGAAGGCGATCGGAGCAGATGATGCCGAGCCAGAAGACCGGCCGGACACGATAGGCTTTGCCTGTGCGGACAGCAGGCGGTCGCAGCATTGTTGGGGATTTGACGATGCACGACGAACCACACGATCATTTCGTGCGGGCAGGGGCTTTTTGCGTTGAAGAACGCAACGCCGTCTACCGCGCCATCCATACCCGCCGTGATGTGCGGGATCAGTTTCTATCCGATCCATTGCCCGATGCATTGATCACTCGACTGCTGGAGGCGGCCCATGCCGCACCGTCCGTCGGGTTCATGCAGCCGTGGAATTTCCTGGTCGTGCGCGATGCTCGGATGCGGGAGGCGGTCTGGCATGCCTTCAGCCGTGCCAATGATGAAGCGGCAGAGATGTTCTCTGGAAGCCAGCGTGACAGCTATATGCAGTTGAAGCTCGAAGGCATCCGCAAGGCGCCGGTGGGAATCTGCATTACTTGCGATCCGACGCGCGGCGGTCCAGTTGTGCTCGGTCGCACGCATAATCCACGCATGGACAGCTATTCCACCGTTTGCGCCGTGCAGAACCTGTGGCTTGCGGCGCGTGCGGAAGGAGTGGGGGTCGGTTGGGTCAGTATCTTTCGCGATGCGGATTTGCGCGCGATCTTCGGCATTCCGGAACATGTCGAGATCATCGGCTGGTTCTGCCTTGGCTATGTCGACAAGCTCTATGATCAGCCGGAACTGGCGCTCAAGGGCTGGCGGCAGCGCTTGCCGCTTGAGGACCTGGTGTTCGAAGAGCGATGGCCCGATGGAGACGGCTGAGCGAATTCGCCTTATTGTACGGGTTGCGCGCCTGACAGTGCCGGGTGCTTCAGGTCGATGCTGCTTGTTTCCTTGGGAAGGAAAACCGGGCCGACCTGCCTTACGGTGCTGGTGCTCGGATCATAGGGGCGCTCCATCGGATCGATGGTGATTTTCTCAGGCGCGATTTTGTCAGGCATGGTCTTGATCGGGGTAATGGCGGAATAAGCCGCAGCGGTGCTCTGCTGACGGTTGGCGTAGCTCAGCGCCTTTTGATGGAAGGCTGTCAGGTTGCAGCCGCAGGCCTTGTCGTCACCGGTCTTGCGGTGGAGATAGGCAAAGGCGCTCGGAAGGTCGCGATAGGGCCGCCCGGTGGACGCTGAGACCATATCCGCGCTCTCCTGGCTCAGCAGGGAGTGATAGTAGAGCTCAGTCTGGGTGCCGGGGCACATATTATCGCAAAGTCCGGCATCGCGTCCGAACATGGCCGGCGTCGCGTTGGACGATATCGGAAAAAAGGCACCGTCGCAGGTGCGCACGCACATGGTTCTAAGTGTTCCGCCCTGACCCTGCAGGCTGGCACGCCACCCGTCGATTGCGTAAGAGTTGCGCATGGCGTCGTCCGGTATCCGCAACGTTCCTGCCGGCGACGAGGCCTGCTCGTCCGCCAAAGGCTGTTCTATCTCATGTCCGGGGAGCGCGTTGCAGCCGTTCTCATCCAAGGCCTTCAGCAGGCGGGCACGCAGGGAGTTGGGAATGGCGCGTCCCTCCTTCAGGCTGTCGCGCTTTTCCTCCAGAATCTGTCGGTTCTGCTGCATGCGTTCCAGTGAGGACGTCAACGTATCGCAAGAGGAATTGCCGTTTGGGCCGAAGGTGACAATGCTGGAGTTGTCGCAATGCAGGCGGCGAATATCCTGCTTTGTCTTGCGGATTTCGAATTTCTGCCGGGCAATTGCGCTGGAATAGCTTCGGATCTCGGCATTGTCGGCGCTTACTGTCTGTGGTGCCGATACCAGTCGATCCCGCAGCCTGTCACAGACCACTGTCGCGTTGGCGGCAGCAGGCAGCGCCACCAATGTGGCAATCATCAACAGCAGGGTGTCACGACCTACAATCACGTGGCTTTCCCGTTTGGCCCTATGCGTCATGCATTGTTGCAGACATCATAAGACTTTGCCGTGTTCTCGCCAACCGCCCAGCGCATTTTACGTTAACGACGGTTGGTCAGAGCGTGAAGGACGATCCTCAGTCGGGCTGAGAGGCTTCGACCACGGCAAGTGCTGCCATATTGACCACGCCGCGCGATGTGACTGATGGCGACAGGATGTGGGCCGGCATTGCAGCACCCAGCAGGATTGGGCCGACATGCAGGCCTTCCATCATGGTCTTCATCAGGCCGAGCGCGATATTGGCGGCATCCAGGTTCGGGAAAACCAGCAGATTGGCCTCGTCGGTCAGTGAACTGTTTGGCATGACGCGGCTGCGCAGAAGCTCGGAGATCGCCGAGTCGCCATGCATTTCACCGTCTGCTTCCAGTTCGGGTGCGACGTTGCGGATAATGCCCAGGGCTGCGCGCATCTTGCGGGCGCTTTCGGAATCGCGCGAGCCGAAGTTGGAATGCGAGAGAAGCGCGGCGCGCGGCGTGATGCCGAAGCGACGGATTTCGTTGGCGGCCATCACCGTCATCTCCGCCACTTCCTCCGCACTCGGATTGTATGTGACATAGGTGTCCGTGAAGAAGGTCGCGCCGCGTGAGGAGATCAGCAGGCTGAGGCCGGAGAAATCTATAATGCCGGGCTTCTTGCCGATGATCTGACGCACATCGCGCAGATGGCGATCGTAGCGACCTTCTACGCCGCAGATCATCGCATCTGCTTCGCCACGCTTGACCGACAATGCGCCAATGACCGTCGAATTGGTACGCACGATTGTGCGGGCTGCCTCAGGCGTTACACCCTGACGGCCGACCAGTGCGAAATAATCGTCGACATATTCGCGGAAACGCGGATCGCCTTCCGGGTTGACGACCGGGAAATCGACATCCGGGCGGATGCGCAGGCCGAAACGCTTGAGGCGCGTTTCGATGATCTGCGGACGCCCGATCAGGATCGGTTGAGCTGTGTTTTCTTCCAGCAGAACCTGCGCGGCGCGCAGCACGCGCTCGTCTTCACCTTCGGCAAAGATCACGCGCTTGCGGGTGGCAACCTTGGCGCTGGCAAAGATCGGCTTCATGATGAAGCCGGAGCGGAAGACAAAGCGGTTCAGCTGATCGAGATAGCTGTCGTAATCTTCGATCGGCCGCAGTGCCACGCCGGAATCGGCTGCGGCCTTGGCGACAGCCGGCGAAATGCGCAGGATCAGGCGCGGGTCAAAGGGCGAGGGGATCAGGTAGTTGGGACCAAACACCGGTGTCTCGCCGGTATAGGCGCGGGCGGCAACTTCGGAGACTTCCTCGCGGGCAAGGGCTGCGATGGCACGTACGGCGGCCATCTTCATCTCTTCGTTGATCGTGGTCGCGCCGCAATCGAGTGCACCCCTGAAAATATAGGGGAAGCACAGAACGTTGTTGACCTGATTGGGGAAGTCGGAACGCCCTGTGCAGATCATGGCATCGGGTCGTGCCTCGCGCGCCAGATCCGGCATGATTTCCGGGTTAGGGTTGGCAAGCGCCATGATCAGCGGTTTGTCTGCCATGCGGGCCAGCAGTTCGGGCTTCAAGACACCGGCTGCAGACAGGCCAAGAAAGACGTCGGCGCCGTCGATGGTCTCGGAGAGCTGGCGCTTGTCGCTTTCCTGCGCATAGACAGACTTCCATGGATCCATCAGCACTTCGCGGCCAACATAGACAAGGCCTTCGATATCATGGACCCAGATATTTTCGCGCCTGACGCCCAGCAGCACCAGCAGGTTGAGGCAGGCAAGGGCCGCGGCGCCGGCGCCAGAGGCGACGATCTTGGCGTCCTCGATATTCTTGCCGGCCAGTTCCAGCGCATTCAACACGCCGGCAGCGACGATGATTGCGGTGCCGTGCTGGTCGTCGTGGAAGACCGGGATATTCATCTTGGCGCGCAATTGCTGCTCGACCTCGAAACATTCAGGTGCCTTGATGTCCTCAAGGTTGATGCCGCCGAAAGTGGGCTCGAGCGCGGCCACGGTGTTGACCATTTCGTCGACCTGGACGGCGTCGATCTCGATATCGAAAACGTCGATGCCGGCAAATTTCTTGAACAGGACGGCCTTGCCTTCCATCACCGGCTTTGATGCCAGCGGGCCGATATTGCCAAGGCCCAGAACGGCCGAGCCGTTCGAAATGACGGCGACGAGATTGCCGCGCGCGGTGTAGTCGGCCGCGGTTTCAGGGTTGTCGCGGATTGCAAGGCACGGGGCCGCGACACCGGGTGAATAGGCAAGAGCCAGATCGCGCTGGTTTCCGAGCGGCTTTGACGCCTGGATCTCAAGCTTACCAGGGCGCGGATAGCGGTGATAGAAGAGTGCCTGCGCGTCCAGATCACCCGTTTCGGGACCGGATTGCTGCTTGGATGTGTCTTTCGAGGTCATTCTGTCACCGAGATCTTGTCTATTGCCTTGTCACTGTCACTCCATACACCAATTGGGCGGAATGGCGAGTATTGGATTACAGCCAAGTGTGTTGCCGAAACGTGTATTCGTTCGGTTTCAGGGCTGTTTTCCACCGGAATCGGCTCACTGGAGCCTGCAACCGCCCTTCAACTGCCGCTTGTCATCTTCCTGATACACGAGTCTGGTTTTCAAAACGCGACATGGACCATCGTTGAGAGGATGACGCCCGTGAGCGCAAACATCGAAACCCGGCACTTCAGAACATTGTTCATATCGGACGTTCATCTTGGCTCCAAAGCCGCCAAAGCCGATTTCCTGTTGGACTTTCTGAGAACCCATGAAGCTGACACGATCATCCTGGTTGGGGACATCATCGATGGCTGGCGCCTGAAGCGCAGCTGGTACTGGCCGCAGAGCTGCAATGATGTGGTGCAGAAGCTGCTGCGCAAGGCCCGAAAAGGTACGCGCATCGTCTATATTCCGGGCAATCACGACGAATTTTTGCGGGCCTTTCCGGGCACCCATTTTGGCGGCATCGAAGTGGCGCACCGGATGATTCACGAGACGGCAGACGGAAAGAAGTATCTGGTCCTGCATGGCGACGAGTTCGACATGGTGGTTCGCAATGCCCGACTGCTCGCTTATCTTGGTGACTGGGCCTACGATATGGCAATTGCGATCAATGTGGTGGTCGCGGCCGTTCGTCGTTATCTGGGCATGCCTTACTGGTCCTTTTCGGCCTGGGCCAAGCAGCAGGTGAAACAGGCGGTGAATTTCATCGGTGAGTTTCAGCGCGTTGTCGCGGAAGAAGCGCGAAAAAATGACGTGGATGGCGTGATCTGCGGCCATATTCACCACGCGGTGATGGAGGATATTGACGGTATCCACTACATCAATACCGGGGATTGGGTTGAAAGTTGCACTGCCGTTGCCGAAAACCAGGACGGCACATTCGAGATGATCAATTGGGGCCATCTGATCGGCGCGGCAAAGCCGATCGCGGCTTTGCCGGCACCGCAATCACAGATGCCGGTCCAGGTCGAGGCCGCCAAAGTGTCCGATATACAGGCCGCCTGATTCCCGTCACCGTCTCGCGGGCACGCGTTACCGGGGCTCTGCGTCAGGTGGCGAGGCGCTATCTGTTGCCGCAGGGTGACTATGGCCTGTGTAAAGACGTTATGCGGATGGAAATGCCGGCGCGGCGAGCTATATTAACGTTTCTGAACTGTATTTCCGATGGCCGATATGTGATGTGTGCGGCCACCATTCATACCGAAGAGACATGTAAGCTTGAAGCCGGTCAATCAGGATAGCGCGAAGATCGAGTGGGCCGGCTCTTCCGAAGGCTCGGCGCGCACGCTCATGTTCAGCGGACCGTGGACCAATGCGTCCCTCGGGCCTGTGATATCCCAGCTAGACAGTGTCACCGGGGAGAATGCCCAAGGTGATGTCGCGCTCGACATTTCCGGTATTTCGACGATGGATATGGCGGGTGCCTGGTTGGTGCGGCGCATCTCCATCGGCTTTGCTCAGCGCGGCCAAAAGGCATCTTTGGCAGGCGGTTCGGACACCATGATCGAGCTGATCGAGGAGTTGCCCGACGAGGTCCCCAAACCCGCGCCAGCGGCTCCGAAGCTGCCGATTTTCGAACGCCTCTTCAGTCCACTCGGCAGGATGACTGTTGATCTCTGGGATGACGTTCTGGCGATGCTCTATGTCATAGGCTCGGCGGTACGTGGAGCCCAGACGAAGATCAATCGCGGCAGCGGCATATCTCCGGCAGCCGTGGTCAACCAGCTTGACCATATGGGCGTCCGCGCTGTTCCCATCATCACGCTGATGTCGTTTCTGATCGGAGCCATCATTGCCCAGCAGGGCGCGTTCCAGCTTCGCTATTTCGGTGCCGAGATCTTCGTGGTCGATCTCGTCGGCATTTTGCAATTGCGCGAAATCGGCGTGTTGCTGACTGCGATCATGATTGCCGGACGGTCCGGTAGCGCCATCACGGCGGAAATCGGCTCGATGAAGATGCGCGAGGAAATCGATGCGCTGAAGGTGATCGGGCTCAATCCGATCGGCGTTCTGGTCTTTCCCCGTCTCGTTGCGCTGACCATTGCGCTGCCGCTGCTGACGATCATTGCCAACTTTGCCGCGCTTTGCGGTGCAGCGGTGGTCTCGAATATCTATTCCGGCATCACCTATTCCGTCTTCCTGTCCCGGCTGCACGAGGCGATCGATTATTCGACGCTGGCATCCGGTATGATCAAGGCGCCCTTCATGGCCCTGATTATCGGCGTGGTTGCAGCAGTTGAGGGAATGAAAGTCGGTGGTAGTGCGGAATCGCTCGGTTTCCACGTCACGTCGTCGGTGGTGAAGTCGATCTTCGTCGTCATTCTTGTGGATGCGCTGTTTGCCATCTTCTATTCGGCTATCGATTTTTGAGGGGCCAGATGGAAGAGCGTGAAAACAGGGCTGAAAAGCGTGACGTGATCTTGTCGGTCAAGGATCTGACAGTCGGTTTCGGCTCCAAGATTGTGCTCGACAATCTCAATCTCGATATCTATCGCGGTGAAATCCTTGGCTTTGTGGGGGCGTCCGGTGCCGGCAAATCTGTTCTGATGCGCACTGTGCTCAGACTGTTGCCGCGGCGATCCGGAACCATCAATATTCTGGGTGCGGATTTCGACACGGTGGACGAGGCGGAGCGTATCCTGCTCGATACGCGTCTCGGTGTGCTCTTCCAGCAGGGCGCATTGTTCTCGTCACTGACCGTGAAGGAAAACATCCAGGTTCCCATGCGCGAATATCGCGATATGCCGAAGTGGTTGATGGATGAGCTGGCCTATCTGAAGCTGGAAATGGTCGGCCTTCATCCCGATGCTGCCGATAAATATCCATCCGAGCTTTCCGGTGGCATGATCAAACGTGCCGCGCTGGCCCGGGCGCTTGCCCTCGATCCCGACCTCGTCTTTCTCGACGAGCCCACCTCTGGCCTCGACCCTATCGGGGCCGCCGAATTTGATGAACTGATCGCGCATTTGCGCGACACGCTGGGACTGACTGTCTATATGGTGACCCACGATCTCGATAGCCTCTTTTCCGTCTGTGACCGCATTGCGGTTCTGGGGGAAAAGCGGGTCTTGGTCGAGGGGACCCTGGACGATATGCTTGCCTGTAAAGATCCGTGGGTCCAATCCTACTTCCGTGGGAAACGGGCACGCACCATCGACAGGAATGAGACCCCGGCGGAAACCGATAAAGTGATGGATGCCCATGGAAACCAAGGCTAACTACGCAATTGTCGGATTTTTCGCGGTCCTTGTGATCGCGGCCGCCTTTGGCTTCGTCTACTGGATGTCCGAATTCGGACGCGGTGGCCCGACGGCGCAGCTTGTCATTCGCATTCCGGGTTCGGCCAACGGCTTGAGCGTTGGCTCGCCGGTGCGTTTTAACGGCATTGCCGTCGGCTCGGTCAAAAGCCTTTACATCGACAAGGACGATCCGAAGTTCACGATTGCCTTCAGTGAGGTTCGTGCCGATGCGCCGGTGACGAAGTCGACCACTGCAGTTCTGGAAATTCAGGGTTTGACCGGCGCTGCCTATGTCGAGTTGTCCGGTGGCAGCGCATCAGAGCCGTCCATCCTTGAAGAGGCAATCCGCAAAGAACAGCCCGCCCAGATTCTTGCCGATCAATCGAGCGTGACCAATCTTCTGGCCACAGCGGACAAGATCCTGAAGCGTGCGGATGATGCGATTGGCAATCTTCAGGGCTTCATCGAGGATTCACGCGGGCCCCTGACAAATACGGTGAAGAATGCCGAGACCTTTTCCAAGGCGCTGGCAGACAATGCCGATGGCATCGACACCTTCCTGAAAAGTGTGAGTGCACTCTCTGATACGGTGACGGGGCTTTCGGGCCGTCTCGATTCAACGCTGACTGCCGTCGAAAATCTCGTTCGCGCGGTCGATGCGGACAAGATCAACAAGGTGATTGCCAATGCGGAGACCGTCAGCCAGCAGGTTGCTGATGCGTCCAAAAAGGTCGGTCCGACGCTGGATGACCTGAAGGACACCATCAATACCTACAAGACCTTCGGCGCCGATGCGACCAAGACGCTCGACAAGTTCGACAAGCTGATGGCCGCAGTCGACAGCCAGAAGATCGGCACGGCCATCGACAATATCACCGTCGCAACCGGCGATGCGCGCGAAGCGCTGTCATCATTCCGCAAGATCGGCGATGACGTCGGTGCGCGCAAGGACGATATCGATCAGGCGATCACCGATTTCACGCAACTGGCCAACAAGCTGAACAACTCGTCGGACAAGGTCGACAGTATCTTGCGCAAGGTGGACGAGTTGCTGGGAACGGATGACACCAAGTCGCTGTCTGCCGAGGCACGCAAGACGCTGGAATCGATCCGCGCGGTGGCCGAGAACATCAATTCCAAGGTCGGGCCGATTGCCGATAATCTCAGCCGCTTCTCCAGCGGCGGGCTTCGCGATATCGAAACTCTGGTCAATGACACGCGCAACACAGTGCGCAACCTCAATGATGCGATCAGCAACTTCGACAATGATCCGCAACGGTTGCTTTTTGGCGGTGATACAGTCAAGCAATATGACGGGCGTACGCGCCGGTAAGGAATGGACATGCGGGACAGCGGACGGATGAACACCATGCGATGCACGGCGCACTTCAAATCGACAGCGAAGACCTTTGCTGCGATGTCTCTGGTGGCTGTGGCGCTTGCCGGCTGCCTGGGCGGCGGGGCGAAGAATGATACTTTCGATCTGTCGGCTGTTTCGAAAGTCGATGTCGCCCGGACTGCGCGCAATCGTCAGCTGCTGATCGCCGATCCGGCAGCACTGAAGGCGCTCGACAGTGAGAATGTTCTGGTGCGGGTCTCGTCTTCCGAAATCCGCTATCTGTCCAATTCGCAATGGAGTGACAAGCTGCCGCGCATGGTTCAGGCAAAGCTCGCCGAAGCCTTTGAGGACACCGGTCGTCTGGGGGGCGTTGGCCGTCCGGGCCAGGGACTTGCCATCGACTATCAACTTGTGACCGAGATCCGCTCGTTCGAGATCGATACCAGTGGCGCCGACCGGGCCAATGTGGAGATCTCCGTGAAACTCCTCAACGACCGCAATGGTTCGGTGAAGGCGCAGGATACCTTCATTGCGACGGTCAATGCCAGGGGCACGCAGAACAGTGCCTATATCCAGGCGCTCGATCAGGCATTCGGCGCTGTAACCGCCGATATCGTTCGCTGGACCCTGACCAAGATCTGACCTCCACTGGCAGCGCTTGGTGCGCCCGCCTGCATGACGCTCGTTCATAGTCGGTGACGATTGTTGGACGTGACCCACCATGTATTTGGTGGAGGTGCGCTATGGCGCGCAATAGTTCCGTCTTCTCGCTATGAAACCGTATCTCAATCCCGATCGCATCGGCTCGGTCTTTTCAAGCACTGCCCACATCACATCCGGATCGAGAAGCATGCGCGGATGGCGGCATCAGGCCATTTTGTCCGGCGATGCGAGCATTCGCAGTCTCAAGTCGTATGTCCGCTGAAACGAAAAAATCCGCCGGAATGACCGGCGGATTTTTTGTTTTCGGTTTGTTGCGTCCGCTTTAGCTGAACCGGCCTGCCGCATGGGCCAGCATGGTGTAGACCTTGCCGGTGTCTGTGGTCAGATAGGCCTGCGTCGCAGTCTTGTCGCGGTCTGTGCGCGCGACGTCGGCGAGCAGCTTTTCGAAGTCGGCGATATAGCGGTCGACAGCGGTGCGGAATTCCGGCTCGCGGTCATACTTGCGCTTGATCTCGTCAAAGGTCTGCTGGCCCTTGAGCGTGTAGAGGCGACGGGTAAAGACGTCGCGCTCACCGCGCTGATAACGGCGCCACAGATCGACCGAGGCATCGTGATCGATGGCGCGGGCGATATCGACGGACAGCGAGTTCAGCGATTCCACAACATGGCGAGGGTTGCGGGTGTCCTGCGGGCGCTGAGCGGCTGGCGCTGCTGCCGGGCGACTTGCGCTGCGGGCAGGGGCTGCCTGCGAGGCACCGTTGTCTTCTTCACGCGAGGCGCCACGCAGCAGGTCGCTGATCCAGCCGCCGCCTTCCTGCCCACCAGATGACGGGGCAGACTGACGTGCGGACTGCTGATCGGCGCCGATGCTGCCACGCATGGCGAAGGGATCGGCTGGCTGGGCCGCACGCTGCGGTGTGGGCTGGGCCTGGGACACCTGAGCCTGCGGTGCCTGACGCGGTGCGGGAGCCGTCGGTTGTGGTGCGGCCGGTGCGGCTGCAGCACGCGGTGCCGACACTTCCATGGGCTGGACCGACCGGCCAACGAGCTGGGAAATGTCCTGCAGGGCGCGGATCTGTTCAGATACGGCGCGACGCATTGCGGCAGCGCTTTCCTTGGCTTCTTCCGGAAGATCGAAGGCACCGCGCTTCAACTCGTCGCGGGTCATGTCGAGTTCCTTGCGGATATCGGCAGCCGAGCGGCGGATTTCTTCCGTGGCACCGCCAAAGCGGCCAAGGGCGTCTTCGACCGCCGAGCGCAGAACTTCGCGCAAGTGAGCGGCAGCGCTGTCGGATTTGCGACCGGCTTCGCCCAGAATGCCATCCACCTCACTGAGAGAGGAGGAGAGGCCGGAGCGTAGACGATCTGCAAGCTCGCCAGAGCGACGTTCTGCTTCGCTGAGTGTCTGCTCGATGGACTTGTTGGCCTCTTGCCCAGCGGACAGAAGCGCATTGCGCATCCCGTCTGCTGTTGCGTTGGCCTTGGTTTCCGTGTCGCTGAGGATACGACCGATATCGGCAAACGACGTCTGCACGCTCTGGCGCAGATTGCCGGCAACCTGACCCGAACGCTGTTCGGCGCGGTCAAAGGCAGCCTCGACCATGTTGCCGAGCATGCGCATGGTGGTTTCGATTTCCTCCGAGCGTGTCACCAGACCAACCGACAGGTCGCGAAGGGTCTGCTGACGCTCGTCGAGGGTGCCTGCAAGGTTCGATTGGGCCGCGCCCAGAAGATCCGATGCCTGGCTCAGCATCTTGGTATGATCGCCAAAGCGGGTGACGATGCCGCCAACCTGCGACAGCGTCTCGTTGGAGATTGCAATCAGCTTGCCGACCTTGTCGTCGACCAGGCGGCTCGACGTCGACAGAACTTCCGACGCACGGGCTGTCGATTCCTCAAACCGGTCTGTGGTGGCGATCAGCTTGCTGTCGACCTGTTCGAGGTTTTCGGCAGCCTTGGCGACAACATCGGAAATCGCGCTGTTGCTGTTGGCCAGGCGCTCGATCAACTGACCGGCGGTGGCAGCAAGGCTGCTTTCGCTGGCGCTGAGCGTGCGCGTTGCAAGCTCGGTGCGCTCCGCGATGGCATCGACGATAGCCGTGCTGTCGGAACGGATACGCTCGGCACCTTCCTGCACGGAGGCAGCGACCCGACCGGCGAAGGTCTCGCTGGCCTTCGTGTAATTCTCCAGAGCAGGCAGAGCCTTCTCGTCGAGAACGCGGTTGAACTCTGCAGAACGGCTCGACAGCATGGAATTGAGTTCGCGGGTGCGCTCGTCGAGCACCGCGCGAATGGACTCGCCACGCGCGGCTAGCGCCTTGTCGATCCCGTCCATCGACGTGCTCATCTCGGCAGCTGTGTTGCTGATGGCCGAGCGGATGGCATTGCCCCGTTCTTCCATCGTCGCACCGGCCTTGGCGAGACTTGCGTCGAGAGCGGCCAGACGCTGGCCGAGCAGGGTGTCGGCTTCCGCGACCTTGGCAATGATCGACTCGCTGGTCTCGGAGAAGCTCTGCGAGACGGCAGCAGCGCGCACGGTAAGGCGTTCCTGGGTCTCGGAAATACGGCTTTCCAGTTCCTGCGAACGTTCGTCGACGGCGCGCGTAAACTCGGCGCTGCGCTCACCGAGCCGGGAGGCAAACTGGTCCCCGGTTTCAGCCAGGTGGCTTGCAGAGCGCGCCGCTTCGTTGTCGATCTGCTGGGCGGCGTCCGATACAGCGGAACGCAGGGCAGCGGCAAGACCCGTGGCCTTTGTTTCGATCGTCTTGTTGACGTTTTCGAGGCCGACATTGAGGGCCCGGTCCATCGTCGACAGACGCTCGTCGATCTGTGCCGTGCGGCCATCGAAGGTCTCGACAACGCGGCCAGCACCGTCATCGATGACCTGGGCCACGCGCGCCGATGCCTCGCCGGTGACGCGCTCAAGATGCGACACCTTCTCGCCAAGCTTGGAGGCAAACTGCTCGCCTGCATCGCCCACCAGACCGGATACACCATCCAGGCCATTCTTGATGCGGTCTTCCAGAGTGTCGAGGCTGGTTTCGATGCGGCTGCCCGTTTCATCGAGGCGCTGCGTCATGCCGCCGATGGACTGTTCGATACGCAGTGAGAAGTCTTCTGCCGAACGGGTCACATTGTCGGCAGCGCCGCTGAGTTCGCCGGAGATCGCACCTGCGGTGCCGCGAAGGCGCTCGTCGAGATTGCGTCCGCTTTCTTCGATTGCCTTGCGCAGTTCTTCTTCGTGACCTTCGAAGGTCAGTTCCAGCATGCCGGCGCTTGCCGCAAGGGTCGCACCCATGGAGGTGCTCTGCTCGTGGAGCGTTGTTTCCAGCTGTTCTGCGGCCTGACGCAGGGATGCGGCAATCGCATCGCCATTGTCCGTCAGGGTGTTGCGAAGGCGATCATGGTTCTCACCGAGCGTTTCGGCAATGCGCGTGTGACCTTCGCCGAGCGTTTCAGTGATGCGCGCGTGACCGTCGCCAAGTGTGCCGGCGATCCGGTCATGCTTTTCATTCAGGGTCTCGGCAATGCGAGAATGGGTGTCGCCAAAGGTCTCTTCCATGCGCGAAAGGCTGGAGGAAAGGGTGGAATCAATCCGCTGTGAACCCTCGCCAAACACGGATTCAACCCGCTCGGCGTTGCTGTTCAAGGTATTGCCCAGGCTGTCGGTGTGTCGCGTCAGACTATCGTCGAGACGCCGCTGATTGTCTTCGAATGCCGCCTGCATCATTTCGGCGCGCAGGTTGAAGGCCGTTTCGATTTGAAGATCGGCATCGGACACAGCGTCCAGCAAAGCAGATGATTTCTTGTCGATGGCTTCCGAGAGATAAAGCTCGGAGGCGGCAATGGAGTCGGTGATCGTCGATGTCCGGGTCGCCAGGCTGTCGTCGATCTTCTGATGACCATCCTCGAAGGCACGGGTGATGGCTTCAGCGCGGCCGTTCAGCGTTTCTGCAATGCGGTTTTCTGCATTTTCAAAGCTGCCCTCGAATGCCGCGACATGGCCGCCAAGGCTGCCGTCGATCTTCTCATGACCTTCTTCGAAGACGCGGTTTATGGCCTGCGTGCGGCTATCGAGCGTTTCGGCAATGCGCTGCTGGGCATTGTCGAATGTGCCAGAGAATTCTGCGGCACGTGAGGCGAGCGTCTCTCCGAGCTTCAGGTGGCCTTCCTCGATTGCCTTGGTGATCGCGTCCGAGCTGGATTCAAGCGTGGAGGAAATCAACATCTCGGCGCCTGCAAGCGAGCCGGCAAGATCGGCTGCACGGGAATCCAGGCTTTCGTCGAGGTTGATCTGACCCTTTTCGAGGGCCTCGGTAATCGCCTGCGTCTTGTTTTCCAGTGTTTCGGTAATCAGGAGTTCGGCGCCTGCAAGCGAACCGGCAAGATCGGCTGCGCGGGAATCGAGGCTTTCGCTCAGGTTGTTTTGACCGAGTTCGAGCGCCTGAGTGATAGCCTTGGTGTTGTTTTCGAGTGTCTCCGAAATCAACATCTCGGCACCGGCAAGCGAACCGGCAAGATCGGCCGCGCGGGAATCGAGGCTTTCGTTGAGGTTGTTATGCCCCTGTTCGAACGCCTGAGTAATCGCCTTGGTCTTGTTTTCGAGTGTTTCGGAAATCAGAAGCTCGGCTCCTGCAATCGAGCCTGCAAGGTCTGCGGCATGATTGTCGAGGCTTTCGTCGAAATGCGTCTGGCTTGCCGCCAGCGCCTCGGTAATTTCGCGGGTGCGGCTGGCAACCGTTTCACCCAGCTGTGAGCCGCGCTCATCGAGCGTGCCGTCGAGGCGCGCGCGCGCTGCTTCCAGCGTTTCGTCGATCTGCTGGACCTTGGCGGCCATGGCGTCAGCGATTTCACGTGCCCGATCGGCCAATGCGCTGTCCACCAGGTCGTGGCTGGTCGCCAAGGTGGTGGCCAGAGCAAACGACTGGTCGTTCAAGGTCGAGCCCAGACGTTCGATGCTGGATGTCAGAATGCCGTCGATTGCATCGGTGCCGCCACCGAGGGATTCGTTGATACGGCTGAGGCTTTCGCTGAGTTTGGCATCGAGTGAACCGGACCGCTGGTCGAAGGCGGAGGCAAATTCGGAGACCCGCTCGTCGAAGACCGTGTTGATCTGGCCGACGGTCGTTTGCATGCGATCTTCGAACAGACCTGTGCGCAGGTCCAGATCGACGATGGCGTCATCCGCGGTCGTCTTCAGGGCATGACGGAAGCTTGCGCCCTTTTCATCGAGGGCGGAGTTCAGGCGGGCCAGAACGTTATCGAGCGAGCCGGTGATCTCTTCTTCACCGGAGGTCAGGCTGTCGGCGATGGCGCGGGTGCGTTCGACCAGCGTATCGTTGAGCTGCTTGGCACGCTCGCTGAGCGCCTCATTCAGTTTTTCAGTATTGGCTTCCAGTGTCGATGCGCGTGTCTCGAATTCGCCAAGCAGTTCCTGGCCACGCTCGGACAGCGTTGAGGACAGGGTCTGAAGCCGGGTGTCGAATTCGCTGGCAAGGGATATGCCCGATGCCGTCAGAGCCTGCACGAGGTTTTCCGTCTTGGACGACAGAAGGCTGCCAAGCGCTGCTGTTGCACTGTTGGACTTGTCCGTGAGGATGGCCGCGCGCGTGTCGATCATCGACGCAAAGGCTTCACCCGATGTTGCAAGCCGCACGGCAACTTCTTCTGTGGCCAGCGACAGGTCTTCCTTGAGTTGTTCGTGCACGCCCACGATGGAAGACCGGATGCGTTCAGCGTGATTGACGATGGCGTCGCGCTCGGAGCCCAGTTCCTGGACCAGGCTGCGCACGCGCAATTCATTGTCGGTATAGCTGCGTTCCAGTGCCGTCACTTCGGAATGGACCAGAGTCTCAAGCTCGGTTGCGCGTGCAATCGTGCGCTCGATGCCTTCGTTCATGGCAGAGACTTCGCGGCGAACCGCCTGACCCACCGTCATGATGCGTTCGGAGGCAACGGTTTCGGGTTCGGCAAGACGAAGCGCGACTTCCGCCATCGAACGCGCAGCACTGCGCAGCTCGTGAGCGCGCGCCATCATGATGGAGAAAGCAAAGAACAGCATGACCGGAATGATCGTGCCGACCAGAATGGCCACGAGACCAGGCATGTCGGCAATATCGGCCACGGAGGAAGCATTCCAGATCGCATTGCCGTAAAGAAGCTGTGCCAGGCCGAAAGCGCCCAAGACCCAGACGAGCGATACGATACCGGCAGTGCGAAGCGCCGAACGCATCGAGCCGTTCTCAAGGGATTTCATGATGGCGGAACTGCTGCGGCGGGAGCGATCATTCGCCGGCTGGAAAGCAGGGGATTTGGGGGCAGGTTCCGACGCGCCGTCTGCGCTGCGACCGGACTTGGTTTGTCGCGCGGCGTTCTGCCTCTGATTATTCGTATCGGACACATTGGCCTCCAGTGCGTCGACTCCGTTACCATTCGAACGCAGTGCAGGCTCTTCGCTTTCCGCGAAGTTACTCCGCAAGGCTTCCTCAAGGGCCTGATAGGCGTTGTCGTCTATCGTTTCGCCTGATTTCTTACTCGCCATCGGATTACGCCTCGATACTGCCTGGACCGCTGGATCCGCACTAGAGCTCAACCGCCGGTGAAAAATATGCCTGCGGGCAAGCCGTCATTGGTATTTCAATTCCGCCGCCGCGCGGAAAAATCTATCCCGTTTTCATACAGCGGCGACATGGCTCCTTTACAGCGTCCGATGCCACTCTCATAACATCTTGGCGCCTCTGGCTCCAAAGTCGTGCGCCAATTTGCCCACGAAACCGTCTCGTAGTGACACATTCAGCCTGTTGTGACAATTAAATGCAATTGGCGCGCATGGTCTAAGTCGGTGCTTGTTAACAGTTTTTAGGCTTTCTTAATGGCGGAAAGCCCTGCTTTGTTAGATGTTTAGTGAATATTAACCATATCTGAAGCTTTTTGGCACACCAGGTCTCGCTATTAACGTGAAAACCATTGCTCGGCCCGCATCGTCGTCATGCCAAATAAGAACGACAGGGGAAACTTGCATCATGGCAGCACTGAATATCGCATTTGAAGCGCCGGACAATTCGGTCGGCTACCGTCACGGGCAACCGCGCCCGATCAATCTCGTCCAGTTGGCAATTTACGCCAAGGGCGACAAGCAGCGCGAGCTTGAAGTCTTGCAGGCCTTTGCCCGGCAGGCTCGGCATTGTCTCACGCATTTCATCAGCGACGATCACGAGCAGGTGCTGGCTGCTGCCGAAAAACTCAAGAAAGCGGCCTTGTCCGTCGGGGCGGATCGTGTGGCCGATGCCGCACAGGCGCTCGAGAGCCAAGGCATCGACCCGGCATCGATTGCGGTTGCTGGTGCAGCGATCGTCGAGGCGGAGAACTTCATTCAAAAACTGAACCGCTGAATGCATCGGTGCAATCGCATCGTGGGGAGTGGGGACAGGACCGGTCGTAATGGCCGGTTTTCCCGTTTTTGACCGGGTAACGGGCAAATTGCTTTTTGCCGTGCGAATATTGACTGCCCCTATGATTTGCTGGAATAAAGCGCGACCTGTTCTCGGTAAAATCTGGATCCCAATTTCATGACAAAGCTCACAATCGTCGCCTTCGACGGAACCCGCCATGACCTCGATGTGCAGGATGGCTCGACCGTTATGGAAAATGCGGTGCGCAATTCCATTCCCGGCATCGAGGCAGAGTGCGGTGGCGCCTGTGCCTGTGCGACCTGTCATGTCTATGTCGACGAGGCCTGGACGGAGGCTGTCGGCGCGCCTGAGCCCATGGAAGAGGACATGCTGGATTTCGCCGCCGATGTGCAGCCGAATTCGCGTCTTTCCTGTCAGATCAAGATGGGGCCCGATTTTGACGGCCTCGTCGTGCGCGTGCCTGAACGGCAGGGCTGAGCCTGCAAAAAAGCCCCGCTACACCGGCTTGCGGTGAGCGAGGCAATGGGGCGCATCACCGGGGGAAGAGGGAGGAGCTACCCGCGGTAGTTGAGGACGCGCCAGGAGAACCTGGGAAACTCTGTAACTGTACGCTTGCTGTTGATGACAGTTATATTTGTGTTTGTTAGCAAGTGCTACACTGACAAATGCCCAGTTATTCACAGGGGCGTGCACAAGGTTCGCGCAAGTTCAGTGCTCAAAAAGCACAGAAAGCGACGTATCCAGTAGAAAAGCTGGGGTTTTCTTAGCGTCCGGCCTGCTCGGCGCGGTAATCGATAATCCGAGTGATTCGTTTTTCGAAGTTGATCGACTCGACTCGGTCGAAGCGTCGTTGATCCTTGTCGTGGCGCGACAGTTCCTTATCGCTCAGTTCCGCGACCTTGGCCTCAAGCAAATCGCAGTCGCGCATCGGGCGCAGGCGCTTCAGGCTTTTTTCAAGCCGACGGGCGTGCTGACGGGCAATTTCCGCGTGGCGTTCTTCGTGGCGCTTGATGTCGCTCGACAAAGCGTCCCAGACCAGCGCGATATCCGGTCCGGCCTTCCGGCGGTTTTTCCAGCGGGGCAGGATGATGCGGGTGGTCAGGGTGACCTTTACATCGCCAATTTCGCAGCGCTTCGGTTTTTCGACATAGGTCAGTTCGCCCCCGAATTTGATTTCGGTTGCGCCGGGATGACGCGATCCGGTGCCTTCGGTATAGGGGCCACGACGGGAAAGCTCGCGGTCGAGATCGTCCGCCGTCTTTCCGCCGATCTGGTAGTAGCTGATAGAATTGTGAAAAACGGTCTCGGCTGCCACGCCCTGGCTGGCAAATGCGGTGATAGCCGCTGCGCAGACAAGTCTGGTGAGGGCGCGGGAAATTATCATGGAGCGAGTCCGTCGTGTTGTGTTCGGAGTGAGCTTGGGGCATAGCCTTGGCGAGCGCAATATCGGCGTCAGTAAAATTTAATAACGTCGGGAGTAGGGCAGTTATGGAAGCCGCGCCGCAAAAGTTGTGGAGACTTGCGCACGGACGCAGCCTTGCCCTTGGAGGCAGGGCTGTGGTGATGGCGATCGTCAATGTCACCCCGGATTCCTTCTCCGATGGCGGTCGCCACAATGGTGTAGATGACGCCGTTCGCCATTCCCTGGCATGCGTCGCAGAGGGTGCCGAGATCGTCGACATCGGCGGTGAATCGACACGCCCGGGGGCCGCGCCCGTTTCTCCGGCGGAAGAGCAGGACCGGGTCTTGCCGGTGATCGAAAAGCTGACGCGCGAAAGCGAATGTCTGATCTCGATCGACACTTACCGTGCGGAGACAGCACGTCTGGCACATATGGCAGGTGCTCATATTATCAACGACGTTCACGGGCTACAGCGCGAGCCGGAGATTGCAACAGTTGCCGCCAAGGGACAGGCGGGGCTGTGCATCATGCATTCAGGCCGCGGACGTGACAGGTTGGCAGATGTTGTCGACGACCAGTTCGACTACCTTGAACGCTCGCTGGAAATCGCCGAGCGGGCAGGGGTTGCGCGATCATCGATCGTGCTCGATCCCGGCTTCGGCTTTGCCAAGGAGAGCGAACGCGAGAATGTTGAACTGATGGCGCGCTTTGAGGAGTTGCACCGTTTCGACCTGCCATTTCTGATCGGAACGTCGCGCAAGCGGTTTCTCGGTTCCATCACCGGGCGCGAGGCTGCTGATCGCGATGCGGCGACGGCTGCGACCAGCGTGATCCTTCGGCTGAAAGGTGCGCAGATCTTCAGGGTTCACAACGTGGCCCTCAACCTCGACGCGCTAAAGGTAGCTGACGCTGTGTTGGCGCTGCAAAGACAGAATTGACGAGGACAGAGATTTTGAACGGGCTTTATACGATCGAGATGCGAAATTGTGCCTTCTTCGCCAGGCATGGCCTTTATGAAGAGGAGGCCAATCTGGGGCAGAGGTTCTTCGTGGATGTGGAACTGGATGTCGAGGCTGGCAATGCTCTCGAGGACGACACGATCGACAACACCGTCGATTACGGCGTCGCGTTCAAGGTGGTCGAGGAGATTGTCACGAAGACGCGCCGTCACTTGATCGAGGCGCTTGCCAATGACATCGTCAAAGCGCTTTTGGCGCGCTTTGAAACCATCACCCGCGCGCGGATTACCGTTCGCAAACCCAGCGCTCCGATCCAGGGTGTTCTCGATTATGTGCAGGTGAGTGTTGAACAGGTCCGCTGATCTTCGTCCGCACCGCGCCACCCTCGGCCTTGGTGGAAATATCGGCGATCCGGTGGATGCCATGGCCAAAGCGTTGCGCGAACTCGATGCGCGTTCGGACTGTCGCGTCAAGGCTGTGTCGGCTGTTTACCGCACCCCGCCGTGGGGCATGACGGATCAGGCCGATTTCTTCAACTGTTGCGCATTGGTGGAGACCAGTCTGGAGCCGCAGCCGCTGCTCGAGCTTTGTCTGGATATCGAGCGCACCATGAAGCGGGTGCGAAAGCAACGTTGGGGACCCCGGACCATCGATATCGATATTCTGACTTATGATGAGCAGGACGTCTCGACGGAGACGCTGGCGATCCCGCATCCGCGCATCACGGAGCGCGCGTTCGTTCTGGTGCCTCTGGCCGATATCGCGCCGGACCTTGCCATTGCTGGTCGCTCTGTCAGCTCTTGGCTGGCGGATATCGATACAGATGGCATCGAAACAGCGGACGCAAGCCGTGACTGGTGGCAGCGAACAAGCTGACGGTTGCGACTTACTTGCCGACAGACCCAACGGCGAGGGCATCAACCTGACGGTTGAGCTTGAGGCCGATCACCGGGACCATCTGTTCTGCAACCTTCACCGAGATGGTGATGTGCATCGCGGTGTCTTTGTCCATGCGCGCAACGATTGCGCCGTCGAGCTTGGCCCGGTTGATGTTGACGACCACCTTGTCACCGGCAACCACGCCGGACACGATGTCGAGACCCTTGCCCTTGGCACCGTCCAGGAACTTGCCCTGATAGCGATTGTTGTCCCAGGCGATGACGGCCGACATCGGCTGCGAGAACACGCCGACGCGGCAGGTGCCGTCGAGCTTCATGCCTGTCGCGCCATTGGGCGACGATTCACCGGTCAGGTTGCAGGTAAACTTGGTGCCCTTGTATTTGCCGGCGACGATTTCGCCGGGACCCTTCCAATAACCGGCGACGGTATCGAAAAAGCGCTTGTCGCGGTTGGAGCCCGCGTCAGCGGACGACAGGGGTGCAAACGCCATGAAGACAGAGAGCGCGGCCACAAGGCCGGAATGGATAACGGTATGGCGAGACATCATGCACCCATGGGTACGAGCAACGAAAAACTTGCCCGACAATAGCGTTCAAATGGTTAATGCTTTATTTCCGTTAACTTTAATTCAACGCCGCGGCAATGGGAAACTTCAGTCGTCGCGACTGGTTTTTGCCGTCGAATTGCCTGTCATACTGGGTGTCAGGTCGGATATGAAGTCGCCGATGCCCGGGCGCTTCAGGGCCGCAAAGGGTAGCGGCCTGCACAGATCCATGGCGGCAATGCCGATGCGGGCGGTCATTAGTCCGTTGATCACGCCTTCGCCGAGTCGGGCCGATAGCCGCGATGCGAGGCCATGGCCCAGCACCTGCTGCACCAGACTGTCGCCGACCGCAATCGATCCCGTGACGGCAAGATGGGCAACGACGTCGCGCAGCAGCCTTAGCATGCCGAAGGTGCCGGGATGTCCGCCATAGAGTTCGGCCATTGCCCGGACAAGACGCACGACTTCATAAAGAACATAAGCGAGATCGACGATGGCGCGGGGGCTGACGGCGGTGACGACTGAGACGCGCTTGGCCGAATTGAGGATCAGCGCGCGGGCCTTGCGGTCGAGCGGAGACAGCAGTTCGCGCTCTGCAAGGGCTAGAAGTTCGGGGGGATCGATAATGTCGTCGCGCACGTCTTCCATGGCTGCGCGGCCCTTTGCCGTTTCGGGTCGCTCGGCCAGAAGGCCGGTGAGCCGTGATACAACCGAGCGCGCCTCGGATGATCGGTTGAGAGCAAGTGCTTCTGCAGCAGACGTCTTCAGCTTTTGCGCGGCCTCAAGCCGCATGATCCCCCTGATCTCGCGCAGGATCGCGATCAAAAGGGCAAGCAGGCCGATCGTCACCAGCCCGATCGCTGTATAGCCAAGCCAGTCGGCGCGGGTGAACAGGTCGCGGATGAGGGCGTCTGTCCAAAGGCCCAAGGCCAGGGAAAACAGAATGCCGAAGGCGCTTGCGGCGAGCTTCAGGAACGAGAAGCGGCGCTTGCGCGGCACGGCGAGGGGCGGGACATCGGCATCGACGGCCTGTTCGGCCAGAAATGCATCCTCTTCATCGGGAATGACGTCGACTTGATAGTCAAAGCTGCGTGGCTGCCGTTTTGCTCTGTCGGGTTGCCTTGGTGTGTCTTGCGGCGGATCGACGGAAAACGCTGCGGGACGTCGTGTTTTATTGCCGGGGGTGACGGGTGGCTTGCTCATGCCAGTCGGTCTCCGATCAGAAACTGCAATGCGCGATCCAGCCGGATATGCGGTACCGACAAGGTCAGGCCGTCGCCGGTCTCTTCCAGCTTCGGGGGGCGAAAGCGCAGGATGTTGAGGTGCGGGAGATGGGCATGGAGCGACGGATCGTCCAGTTCACGGAAGAACCCGCTCGGGTCCTCCGGCAAGTCTCCGGGAAAGACGGCAGTGCTGCGATTGCCATCGAAGCGCTCACCGCCGATGGTTTCGCCTGCCATGGGTGTGCCGACGATGACGGGCAGATCCTCACCGTTCTCCTTGACGTTGGCCTCCCGGGTTGCCCGAACGGAGGCCAGTGCCATTACTTCAATACCGGCGCCCGAACGGCCGATCGTTTCAATGGCCCGATCCACGAGGCGGCGTGTGACCGCCTGAAGGCGGTCATGGCTTTCGTGATGCAAATGGTCGGCCTTGGTGGCTGCCACCAGGACCTTGTCGATACGGCGACGAAGGAGGGCGCTTAGAAAATTATTGGTGCCAGGGCGGAAACAGCCGAGCACGTCGGCCAGTGCCCGTTCCAGATCCTGGACGGCTTCGGGGCCGCGATTGATGGCCTGCAAAGCATCGACTAGCACGATCTGGCGGTCGAGGCGGGCGAAATGCTCGCGGAAGAAGGGTTTGACGACCACGGATTTATAGGCCTCGAAGCGACGCTCCATCATGGCGCGCAGCGAGCCCGAGGGCGGGCGCTCATCGGGCATATCGGGCAGGGGTGCGAAGGTGAGTGCCGGTGACCCTTCCAGATCGCCGGGCATCAGGAAGCGACCTGGCGGAAGCGTTGACAACGAGCGTTCATCAGCCTTGCAGGCGCGCAGATATTCGGAAAAGAGCGTTGACAGCTTTCGGGCCGTCATCTCGTCAGCCGGCGCATCCATATCGATTTTTGCGCTTTCCTCCAGCCAGGCTGTGGACAGTTCAGAGCGGATCCCCGTTCGGGCCAGTTCCACCGTATTGGCGCTGAAGGTTCGATAATCCTGTTGGAGCAGAGGCAGGTCGAGCAGCCATTCGCCGGGATAATCGACAATATCGATGGAGAGCTTTCCGGACGAAAACATGCGGCTCCAGCCGCTTGCGCTTTCATACTGGATCGTCAGACGCAGCTCGGAAATCGCTCTCGTCGAATCGGGCCATATCCGATCGCGCACCAGCGCGCGGATATGATCTTCATACTGAAAGCGCGGAACGGCATCGTCGGGCTGCTCCTCCAGCGTCACGCCGCTTACCCGACCTGATCGCATGGCCTCAAAAAGCGGCAGGCGACCGCCATGCAGCAAATTGTGAACCAGTGACGAGATGAAAACAGTCTTTCCGGCGCGCGATAGTCCCGTGACACCCAGACGCAATGTCGGATGAACGAGATTGGATGCCCTGTCGGATAAGTTGTCGAAGGCAATCGCCGCTTCATCGGCAATGGACGTGATCAGTGGCGGCAAAGCTGGCTCCCGGTTGCTGTCTCCCGGTCAATATAGGTCCCCGGTAGCGGCTAAAAAAGGCAAGGAGACGTGGCATTTGCAGTTCGGTGCCGCACTTGTCCCCGCAGGCTACCTATTCCTGAAGGAAATCCACCAGAACCCAGGCATAGGGTGCCTTGGCCTTCGGCTCTGTGCGGTCCAGGACTGCGAGGCCGGCAGTTGGATATCCAAAGGGTATGGCGCGATGGAAGACGTCTTCACCGACCAGCTCGACAAGTGCCTCTTCCATGGCGGGATTATGTCCAACGATCATCAGGGACGTGGAGCTGGTCTGCGCCGCAATGATTTCCAGAAGGGTATCGGCGGGTGCATTGTAGAGCGTGTCAATGAAATTGCAGTCGAGCTCCTCATCCATGCTTCGGCGAATGGCCTCTGATGTCTGACGGCAGCGTTTTGCGGTGGAACTGAGCAACCGGGCCGGAACGTAGTTTTTCCCGGCAGCCTTGTCGGCCACAATTTCGGCTTCGGCGTAGCCGTCGTCTGTCAGTTCGCGGTCGAAGTCGCTTGTGCCGGGCTGTGCCCATGCCGCATTGGCGTGGCGCATAAGATAAAGACGGCTAAGGGGCGATTTGGTAAACGTCATCCGGTCCGTCATCGTGATGGGTGGAGCCAGCCAGCGGCATGGCTCTAGCCTTACCTTTTGTCGTCCTTAAATGGAATTCATCCCTGGTGGATAATTCGCCTGCTGCCCCATTAAAGTTTGAAACTGTCGGTTTCGTGCCGTTCAAGAAAATTCAATTTTGAGGAGAGTTGGTCGGTCGAGAACTTTTCATGCCTAGATATTGACATGTATTAAATCGGGAATCCTGCGTGTTGCGCTGCACATGCTGTAGAATTAGGCGTGTTTTGGCAATTTCCGATTAAAAATGAGGCGTTTATGAGGGGTTTATGACGTGTTGAGAATTAACCGAAACCTTTCATTCAGGCTTGAATCAGTCGTTTCGAAAAGGTATACAGCCGCCCATTGAGATGTTCTTCAGGAGAATCGCGTTGAGTGAGAAGATCAATCTTGGCAATCATGTACTCTCTGAGAACGAGGAGTTCATGAGTGCAAACCAGAAGGCATACTTTCGCGCCAAATTGATTGCGTGGAAGAATGATATCCTTCGGGAGGCGCGCGAAACGCTTGGCCATCTGGCCGAGGAAAGCGCAAATCATCCTGACCTGGCTGACAGGGCATCATCCGAAACAGACAGGGCCATTGAGCTTCGCGCACGCGATCGCCAGCGCAAGCTTATTTCCAAGATCGACGCTGCCTTGCAGCGTATCGATGAGGGAACATATGGCTACTGCGAGGAAACAGGTGAGCCTATCGGTTTGAAGCGGCTGGACGCACGTCCGATCGCCACACTGTCGATCGAGGCGCAAGAGCGGCACGAGCGGCGGGAAAAGGTCTACCGCGACGAATAATTGCGTCGCCGCAGTCGTGACAGGTGCGGGGCGTTCGTTTCGCACCCGGATGGCGATGGCTCGCAGATACGGACATTTTTCTTACGGCGCCTTCGGGCGCCGTTTTTCATGTCGAGGGGCTTTCAGTCGCTGCGTTTGACTGACATCTCACCGAAAATACGGGCAATTTCGGTCTGCAAGCTTGGTTCCTGCTGATTGGCGGCTTGCGGGGTTGTCGTCTTCGTTGCGGGTTGGGATGCGGCCGAGCCAGCGGAGGAGGCGACCGGACGCAATGGCGGATCGACCATGACCATAGGCGCAGCTGTGGGCCTGGGGGGCATGACAGTGGGGGCCAGCGGGCGCTGCGGCGCAGCGGGCATGTTGTCTGCGAGGCGCAGATTCATCTCATCCTCCAGGATGCGCTCAAAGTCGCTTGACGGTTTGCCCGGTGCCTTGGGCTGCGGGACCGGTTGGCCGGCAGGTGGCATTGATGCCGCAGGCGAGGGTATTGCCGCTGGCATCCTCGCCGGGTCTGTTTGCGGTGTCAGAACACGGCCGCGCGCCGCCTCGAGGATATCGTCGACACTGTTTTCGTCAGTTATCTGCGGCGGTTCAGGTTTCTGCCGGCTTGCGGGTGGATTATCGGGCGGCGTGGGCGCCGAGACCGATATGGCTTGGGCAGGCGAAGCGGAAGGTTCGACAGCCGTGTTCTGCTGCTCGCCTTCTTCGGTGGCGGTCAGCGAAGTCGGCGTCACCGGTTGCACTTTGGCGGAATAAGTATCGTCGTCTGCTTCCGGTTCGAAAGGGTTGTCGACGATCGGTGTCTGCCTGCTGCGCGGTGGCTCGGGCTCTGCTGCCATTGTCGGTGCTGATGTTACAGTCGCCGGATCTGGTGCAGCAGCAGGAGGTGGCGTTGGGACCGCTTTTGGGGCGGCGGCAACAGGTGCTGCCTCGGCGCGTCGCTCCCCGACCGGTGGCTGAGGCATGGGACGCCGAGTGTCTACGGCCAGAGGGCGGGCCGGAGGCTCCGATTCTGTGATGGCCTGCGGTTTCTCCGGCTGGGCGGGGATCGGAGTGGCTGCTGCCTCTGGAACGGAAATATAAGTTCGTTCGTCGCCGATGCCGCTCTCGATGACGATATCGGTCGGTCCACCGATCATGACAAGGTGTTCGACATTGTCGCGCCGGATCAGGACAATGCGTCTGCGCGCGTCCACTGCCGCCGCATCCAGCACCTGCAGCCTTGGCTGGCGGTTGCGGCCGCCCCTGACAAAGGGGGACGGCGCCTTATGGCGCAGAAGCCAAAGAACTGCAAAAAGGCAGAGTATCGCGAGACTTACGCCGACGGCGGCGACAAGGAAGCGGTTTCCATAGGCCGTAATCAGATCATCAAGCATAGCAATACCTCTCTCTGGCACATTTGACAGAAGACGTCTTTTTTCGCAGCGAAGCAAGGCATGGGCAAGGCCTGCATCGTAGCAAGTTTCAACATCTCCGACAGTTGGCGCTGTTTCCCGCGCGCAACATGCGTTAAGAGGCTTTGAATTCCCTGTGAATTGGCGGGATGAAACTGACCCGGCGGTCCTTTTTGTAGCAGCCGCAAATTGCTAAGAGAGAATCGCCGGTAGAATTGTGGGGTCTGTCAGGGATCGTCGCAGAACATCAATCATGAGGAATGGATGAACAGTTTGCAGCAGGCCGGTCAGACGGAAGCGCCGCTGGTGGACCGTGCAAAACGATCCGGCACAGCCTTGCGCGTCATTTTACTGGCCTTCGTCCTCATTGCCGCGGCCGTCGCCTTCGTGGTGTTCAAGGACAAGCTCGACAACGAGATCGTGCTTGGCATGCTTGGCGTGCTGGCCATGGTCGGCATCTTCTTCCTGGTGTCCGCTGTGATCGGCTTCGTCGAGGTCACGCCCAATGCTGCGCATGATTCGTTGGGCCGTGATTTTCTGGCGAGCCAGCCCGAAGGTACGCTGATTACGGATCTGAAAGGTCGCATCGTCTATGCCAATGCTGCCTATGGCCGCATGACAGGGGCAACCAAGGCGACAGACGTGCAGACGCTCGAAATGTTGTTGTCGAAACAGCGGGAATCGAGCGAGGCGCTTTACCGGCTGACCAATGGTCTGCGCGAAGGCAATGAGGGTTACGAGGATTTTCGCCTCATCAAGCCGCTTGGCACGCAGCAGCCGAACGGGACTGGCGCACATTGGTACCGGCTGACTGCCCGTCTTCTCGAGCAGGAAGACAGGGGTGAGAAACTTCATGTCTGGCGGATTGCCGATATCAGCGCCGAGCGCGACGAGCAGGAGCGGTTCTTCCGCGAATTGCAGAATGCCATCGATTATCTCGACCATGCGCCGGCCGGTTTCTTTTCTGCCGGACGCAAGGGCGAAATCTACTATCTGAACGCCACGCTTGCCGAATGGCTGGGGATCGATCTCACGCAGTTTTCGCCGGGCTCGATCTATCTGTCCGATCTGGTGGCGGGTGAGGGCATGGCGCTGGTGCAGTCGGTGCATGCCGAGCCGGGTCTGTCCAAAACCGAGGCGCTTGATCTGGACCTCAGACGCAGCAACGGCCAGAGCCTGCCGGTGCGGCTCGTGCACCGTGTTCGCACCGCGCGCGACGGTGCGCCGGGCGAAAGCCGCACCATTGTGCTGACGCGCCAGGATTCGGGCAGCGATACGTCCGATTCCAGCGCCTCGATGCGGTTCACGCGCTTCTTCAATAATACGCCGATGGCAATTGCCTCGGTGGACGGCAATGGTCGAATTCTCAGGACCAATGCGCCCTTCCTTCGCCTGTTCTCCGATATCGTGCCTCGCGATGAAGTGGGCAATCAGGCTCTCATGGAAGCGGTGATCCATGAGAGTGATCGGGCGGTCTTTGCCGAGGCGCTGGCTGCCGCCAAGGACAGGCAGGTCGATATTGCGCCGATCGATTCGCGTCATCCGCTCAACGATACGCGCTACTTCCGCTTTTACGTGAATGCCGTGATCGACCAGAGCGACGAGGCGCCGGAAGAGGCGGCGATTGTCTATGCGGTCGATGTGACCGATCAAAAGGCGCTGGAAGCGCAGATGGCGCAGACGCAGAAGATGAATGCGGTGGGAACGCTTGCCGGTGGTATTGCGCATGACTTCAACAATGTCCTGACGGCAATCCTTCTCTCCTCCGATCACCTGCTTTTGCAGGCAAGGCCGGCGGATGCGAGCTTTGCCGATCTGATGGAAATCAAGCGCAATGCCAACCGCGCTGCCGTGCTGGTGCGTCAGTTGCTGGCGTTCTCACGCAAGCAGACCATGCGTCCGACCGTACTCAACCTGACCGATGTCATCGGCGACCTGCGCATGCTGGTGGACCGGTTGATTTCCGGCACGAATGTCAAGCTCAAGGTGGAATTCGGCCGCGACCTCTGGCCGGTCAAGACCGATCTGTCCCAGTTCGAGCAGGTGCTGATCAACCTTTGCGTCAATGCGCGCGACGCCATGCCGGATGGCGGCGCGATTACCGTCAAGACCAGCAATGTCACGGCCGCTCAGGCCGCAGCCTTCGATTATCGCGGGCTGGCTGCTGAAGATTTCGTCATGGTCGAGGTCTCGGATAACGGCACAGGTATCGCACCTGAGATCATGGACAAGATCTTCGAGCCGTTCTTTACCACCAAGGATGTTGGCAAGGGCACCGGACTCGGGCTTGCCATGGTGTATGGCATCGTCAAGCAGTCGGGCGGTTATATCTATCCGGAATCGGAAGTGGGCAAGGGTACGACTTTCCGCATTCTGCTGCCACGCTACGAGCAGGAAGCGGTGCTTGCCGAGCAGGCCGATGTCGAAAAGGCGGAAGGTGCCGCTGCCTCTTCGCAGGCAAAGCTGTCAAATGGCGAAGGCACCGACCAGCAGGATCTCACCGGACAGTCGGCTGTCGTGCTTCTGGTCGAGGATGAAGAGGCCGTCCGTCGCGGCGGCAAACGCATGCTGGAGACGCGCGGCTATACCGTTCACGAGGCGGGCTCCGGGATCGAGGCGCTCGACATCATCGAGGAGCTCAATGGCGCAATCGACATTGTGGTATCCGATGTGGTGATGCCGGAGATGGACGGACCGAGCCTGTTGAAGGAAATCCGCAAGGTTTATCCGGACCTCAAGTTCATTTTCGTGTCCGGTTATGCCGAGGATGCCTTTGCCCGTAACCTGCCTGCTGACGCCAAATTTGGCTTCCTGCCGAAGCCGTTTTCCCTCAAGCAGCTGGCTGTGGCCGTGCGTGAAATGCTCGACAGTTGATGGGATCTATTGGCATTTGCGGGTGCTGGCCGCTGTCAGGGCGGATTGCGAAATCTGCTAAAATTATAATCAATAGATACACATAAGCATTGCCGCCTGAACGGGTTTCACTTAAGCTTCAGCGTCTGCGGTTGTGACATGCGCGACATGGGGGTGCGTAGACTGAAAGGTTTGCGTCGGTTGTCTTGAACATACGCGGTGGAAAAACTGTGACTGGCGATGACAGTTCGGGCCGGAACGAGATTGTTGCCGGGGTACAGGCGGCCGAGACGCTGAAGGATATTGGTGAGCTAATCGTCACTATCCGCGATCGCTTCGGCTTTTCCTATTACAAGGTCTATTGCTCTTATCCGGTCGAGCATATGCCTTTGCGCGAACAACTCCTGATCTATAGCTTCCCGGAATCTTTCATGGATCACTTCGAGGCCATCGGTCGGCGAATTTGCCTACCATCTGCCGCTTTCGATCTGTCCAAGTCTCTGTCTTATCAGTGGGGCGTTGCGGAATTTGCCGAAGGCCTCGATCCGTCGCAGCACGCGATCATGAGCGATCTGCTCGTCCGGTTCAAAATCAATCGTGGCGCGTATCTGGCGATGAACGGTTTGAAAGGAACAGAACGCATCATCGGATTTTACGGCGATCGTGAAAGGCTGTCTGAGGAGGAGATGGAGGAACTCAGTTTCCTCTCGATCCAGGTCATTCATCGCCTGAGAGAGTTCGACAAGCGCGCTGGACTGGCCGGTTCCGGATTGTCTGATCTGGAGATACGCTGTCTGGAACTTGCGTCTGCGGGTGGGGATTCCGAGCTGCTGGCCCGAGAGCTTTCCCTATCCATCCGCACCATCCGCTATCTCGTCAGCGGGCTATGTGGAAAGCTCGGTGTGGAGCGGCTGGAACAGGCCGTGGCGGAAGCGCTCCGCCGCGGCTATATTTCCTGAGAGGTCTTCATCGAATTCAGATCGGCTGATTGCCGATCAAAACGTCATTGCGACAGCTATTTCGGCTGCAAGGCGCGCGTTGTTTTCCACCAATGCAATATTGGTCTTGAGGCTGCGCCCCTCGGTCAGTGTGAAGATTGCGTCCAGCAGGAAGGGGGTCACGTCCTTGCCGGCAATCGCTTCGCGTTCAGCACTGGCAAGAGCGCGACCGATATAGATTTCCATTTCCTCGCGGGGGATTTCATCGGCTTCGGGAACGGGATTTGCAATCAGCATGCCGCCTTCCAGGCCAAGTTGAGCGCGGGTTTTCTGGAAATTGGCAATCGCTGCCGGGCTTGGCAGGTTGAGCGCGCTTTTCAGACCGGAGGTGCGCGACCAGAAGGCCGGAAATTCCTCGCTGTCGAAGGTGACGACCGGCACGCCGCGCGTTTCCAGCACTTCCATGGTCTTGGGGATATCGAGAATGGCCTTGGGGCCAGCAGACACGACGATCACCGCTGTCTTGGCCAGCTCTTCCAGATCTGCAGAAATGTCGAAGCTTTCTTCGGCTCGGCGATGCACGCCGCCGATGCCGCCGGTGGCGAAAACCGAGATGCCGGCACGGGCCGCAGCGATCATGGTGGCGGCAACCGTGGTGGCGCCATTGCGGCGTTCGGCGATGGCAAACCCCAGGTCGGCGCGCGACAGCTTCATCACATCCTTCATCTGCGCCAGTGCTTCCAGCTGATCCGGCTCCAGACCGATATGCAGCACGCCATGGAGAACGGCGATGGTTGCCGGGACGGCACCTTCCTTGCGGATGATCTCTTCCACGCTGCGGGCCATGTCGAGATTGCCGGGATAGGGCATGCCATGGGTGATGATCGTCGATTCCAGGGCGACCAGAGGCGCGCCGCGGTCTTTGGCTGCTGCGACTTCGCGCGAATAGACGATAGGCAGGGGGGACGACATGGCTTGGGTCATTGCTCTCATTCCGTTTCGTATGCGCGCCGTCAGGCGCGACTTTTGGGCTTCATGACAGGTTTTCAGCTGGTGGCACAAGCTTCATATGCTGTTCGAGAACCGCTCGCGACAAATTTGCCGCCGTGGCATTGGTCGCCTGAAGGGTGATTGCGGCGCACGCGACGGCCTGGCGCAGCGCTTCGGCCAGCGGCTGGTGCGCAATGACCGCATCCAGAAAACCGGCTGTTGCAGCATCACCAGCGCCGGTGACATCGGCAACATGATCCAGCGGAGGTGGTGCAAGAAGGGCCGATTCATCGCCATTGAACGCGACAACCGGATCGCCACCATTTGTCACGATACCGGCTTTCAGGCCTTTGGCGCGCAAGAGTGCCGGCCATTCGGCCGTCGTGTCTGCGCGCCAGCCAGTCAGGGCGGTGGCCTCTGCCGTGTTCATGAACAGAAAGTCGAGTTGAGGTAGTATCGCGCTAAAGCGGACCACCTTGGCTGGAGAGATGGCGATTGCCGCCACGGGAATATTGCGATCGTTTGCTGCTTTGCAAATGGCAGCGAGCGTCTCCGCCGGGAGATTGGCGTCCGTCAGAATCAGATCTGTTTCATCAAGCGCATTTCTGACGGAGCTGACGCGCAGGCGGCGAGGCGTAAAAAGGCGGTAGAGGTCCATATCGGCCAGCGCTATCACCAGATTGCCATCGCGTTCGAGGATCGCGGTATAGCTCGGCGTGGCACGGTCTAGAAAGACAAAGGGGCGGTCGTCTATGCCGGCATCTATCGCTGCCTGAGCGACACTTTCGCCCGCAGCATCGCCACCCCTGGGCGTGATCAGGCGAACGGAATGGCCCAGTCTTGAGAGTGCACGCGCGGCATTGAAGGCGCCGCCGCCGGGCTCCGCCATCCAGCTGCCCGGATTGCTGGCGCCTGGGGTGGTCGCACCTGAAATGCGCCCCCGGCGGTCGATATGGGCACCACCCAGAACCAGTATCCGCGCTGTCATTTCAGTCTCCTCTCAGACCCGGTTCCGGGCGAATCGTATAGGTGCAGCTGCCTGGGTGACTAGTCTTCTTCGCCATGGTTTTCCCCATCCGATCTCGTTGAAAACATATATAGAACATGAGGTTAAAACATTCATGAAATCAATCTGTTGGCGAGGGCTTGTATTTGTGGAACAAAAAGAGTACAAACTCAGTCAGGACAGCTTCATTGCCTATGCGGCTTCAATAACCTAAAGGTGGATCTAATGGCACAAAATAGTTTGCGGCTCGTAGAGGACAAAACGGTGGATAAAAGCAAGGCATTGGAAGCGGCTCTTTCTCAGATTGAGCGTTCCTTCGGCAAGGGCTCGATCATGAAGCTCGGCTCGAACGAGAACGTGGTGGAGATCGAAACGATTTCGACTGGCTCGCTCGGCCTTGATATTGCTCTTGGCGTGGGTGGCCTGCCCAAGGGACGTATTATTGAAATTTACGGTCCGGAAAGCTCCGGTAAAACCACGCTGGCGCTGCAGACCATCGCTGAAGCGCAGAAGAAGGGCGGCATTTGCGCTTTCGTCGACGCCGAACATGCGCTTGATCCGGTCTATGCCCGCAAGCTTGGTGTCGATCTGCAGAACCTTCTGATTTCGCAGCCCGATACCGGTGAGCAGGCGCTTGAAATTACCGACACCCTTGTCCGCTCCGGCGCGATTGACGTTCTGGTCATCGACTCCGTTGCAGCGTTGACACCGAGAGCCGAAATCGAAGGCGAGATGGGCGACAGCCTTCCGGGCCTGCAGGCACGTCTGATGAGCCAGGCGCTGCGTAAGCTGACTGCCTCGATTTCCCGTTCGAATTGCATGGTGGTCTTTATCAACCAGATCCGTATGAAGATCGGTGTGATGTTTGGTTCGCCCGAGACCACGACGGGTGGTAATGCGCTCAAATTCTATGCCTCCGTGCGTCTCGATATTCGTCGTATTGGCGCAGTCAAGGATCGCGAAGAGGTTGTCGGCAACCAGACCCGCGTCAAGGTCGTCAAGAACAAGATGGCACCTCCCTTCAAACAGGTCGAATTCGACATCATGTATGGTGAGGGCGTATCCAAGACCGGCGAGTTGGTGGATCTGGGCGTGAAGGCAGGTATCGTCGAAAAGGCCGGTGCGTGGTTCTCCTATAACAGTCAGCGGCTGGGGCAGGGGCGTGAGAACGCCAAGAACTTCCTGCGCGACAATCCGGAGGTGGCACAGGAGATCGAGCTGTCGCTTCGCCAGAATGCAGGCCTGATCGCCGAGCGTTTTCTGGATAATGGCGGCCCCGGCAATGATGACGATGCCGAGGCCGTCAACGACGACTGATCCATCGCTAAATCATGTTATGACCGGTCATATATCGCAAGATGTATGGCCGGTTTTGCTTTGTCGGCTGGACAGTCTCGGTGGTGGGCGATAAAAGCCTTTGGTTTTCAGAGTATGAGCCAGCATATGGCAGCAGTGAAGGGCATGAAATGAGCGGCGTGAACGATATCCGGTCGACATTCCTCGACTATTTCAAGACGAACGGTCACGAGGTCGTGTCGTCTTCTCCGCTTGTGCCGCAAAATGACCCGACATTGATGTTTACCAATGCCGGCATGGTGCAGTTCAAGAACGTCTTCACCGGGCTTGAGCAGCGTCCCTATTCGACAGCGACCACGGCCCAGAAGGTGGTTCGCGCGGGTGGCAAGCATAACGATCTGGACAATGTCGGCTATACGGCACGTCACCACACCTTCTTCGAAATGCTCGGCAACTTTTCCTTTGGCGATTATTTCAAGGAGCGGGCGATCGAACTTGCCTGGAACCTGATCACCAAGGAATACGACCTGCCCAAGCATCGGCTGCTGGTGACCGTCTATTCGGAAGATGATGAAGCGGCGCTGCTGTGGAAGAAGATCGGCGGTTTTTCTGACGACAAGATCATTCGCATTCCGACCTCCGACAATTTCTGGACCATGGGCGATACCGGACCTTGCGGACCGTGTTCGGAAATCTTCTTCGATCAGGGCGAGAGCGTATTCGGCGGACCTCCGGGCAGTGCAGATGAAGATGGTGACCGGTTCCTGGAATTCTGGAACCTGGTGTTCATGCAGTTCGACCAGATCGATGCCCAGACGCGTCTGGATCTGCCCCGTCCTTCGATCGATACCGGCATGGGCCTGGAGCGCATGGCCGCGATCATGCAAGGGGTCACGTCGAACTACGAGACCGACCTGTTCCGCCGCCTGATCGGTGCCGTCGAAGAGGCCATCGGATCGCGCGCCGAAGGTCCGGCTGCGGCGAGCCATCGTGTCATCGCCGACCATATCCGCGCCACCGCATTCCTCATTGCCGATGGTGTTTTGCCGTCCAATGAAGGCCGTGGTTACGTTCTGCGCCGCATCATGCGCCGGGCGATGCGCCACGCCAAGTTGCTGGGTGCCCGCGAGCCGGTGCTCTACAAGCTCTTGCCGGTTCTGGTGTCCGAGATGGGCCGCGCCTATCCCGAACTGACACGCGCAGAGGCTTTGATTACCGAGACGCTGAAGCTTGAGGAGAAGCGTTTCATGTTGACGCTCGAGCGCGGTTTGTCTCTGTTGTCGGATGCCACGGGCGAGATGTCCGAGGGCGACACGCTCGATGGGGAAACGGCCTTCAAGCTTTACGACACTTATGGCTTTCCACTCGATTTGACCCAGGATGCGCTGCGTAACCGGGGTATCGGTGTTGATATCACCAGCTTCAACGATGCCATGCAGCGGCAAAAAGCAGAGGCGCGGGCCAGTTGGTCCGGTTCCGGCGACAAGGCCGCAGAAGCGATCTGGTTCGAGCTCAAGGATCGCTTCGGTGCGACGGAATTCCTCGGCTATAGTTCGGAAACGGCCGAAGGTGAAATTCAGGCGCTGGTTCGCGATGGCGCCAGCATCCCTTCAGCATCGGCTGGCGACGCCGTTCAGGTCGTTGCCAACCAGACACCCTTCTACGGTGAATCCGGTGGTCAGATGGGCGATGCCGGTGTCATTTCCGGCGAGGGATTCGTGCTCGATGTGACCGACACGCTGAAACGCGGCGAAGGTGTTTTCGTGCATATCGCCACGGTTCGCGAAGGTACAGTGAAGCCCGGTGTTGCGGCCGTTCTGGCTGTCGATCATGCGCGCCGTGGTCGGTTGCGTTCAAACCATTCGGCGACGCACCTCATTCATGAGGCTCTGCGCGAGATCCTGGGCACCCATGTTGCCCAGAAGGGCTCCCTTGTGGCGCCCGAGCGGCTTCGCTTTGACGTATCGCATCCCAAGCCGATGTCTGCCGACGAGTTGCGGCAGGTGGAGGAAATGGCAAACGAGATCGTGTTGCAGAACGCGCCAGTCTCCACACGTCTGATGAGCGTCGACGACGCTATAGCCGAAGGCGCCATGGCGCTGTTTGGTGAAAAATACGGTGACGAGGTGCGTGTCGTATCAATGGGTACAGGCCTGCATGGAGCAAAGGCCGGAAAGCCCTATTCGGTCGAACTGTGCGGCGGCACCCATGTCGGTGCAACGGGGGAGATCGGCATTGTCCGTATTCTCAGCGACAGTGCAGTCGGTGCTGGCGTGCGCCGTATCGAAGCGCTGACAGGCGAGGCCGCGCGCGCCTATCTGGCCGAACAGGACGAGCGGGTAAAATCACTGGCGTCGACGCTGAAGGTGCAGCCGGTTGACGTATTGTCGCGCGTCGAGGCTCTGGTTGACGAGCGCCGCAAGCTGGAGCGCGAACTGGCCGATGCCAAACGCAAACTTGCCATGGGGGGCGGTTCATCTGCCGGTGGTGACGAAAGCGTCGATATTGGCGGTGTGAAATATCTGGGCAAGGTTCTGACGGGCGTCGATCCCAAGGATCTGAAGACGCTGGCAGATGACGGCAAGCAGGGCCTCGGCTCTGGCGTGGTGGCACTCATCGGAGTTTCCGAAGATGGCAAGGCAAGCGCCGTCGTCGGTGTGACCGCTGATCTGACCGAACGTTTCAGTGCGGTCGATCTGGTGCGCATTGCCTCCGCTGCACTTGGCGGCAAGGGCGGTGGCGGACGTGCGGATATGGCGCAGGCCGGTGGACCCGATGGCGCGAATGCGCAGCAGGCCGTTGATGCGGTTTCGGCAGCGCTCGCGGGTTGAAGCCTCAAGTGTTGAACGGCCTCATCGTCGAGGCGGGATGTAACTGTCCCGCCTCGGCGATGAACGCCATGCTTTGGCCTTCCCTATTCTCCGTTTATTCATTCTTTTTCATGTAGTCTCGGCTCTCTACGAATTGGTGAGATGGCCTGGTGACTCTTCTCTTTCATATCCCGACGATGTGGCTCTGTGTTGGTGCCACGACTGCCATCATCGGCTGCTTTTTGACCTTTTCCTGGTGGGATAGCCGCGGCGATGCCGGGTTGAAATATTGGTCGATCGGCTATTGGTGCCTATCGATCGGCTCGATCCTGCTCGGACTGTCGTCGCTTTTGCCGCCCTGGCTGGCGCTTGGTATCGGCAATTTTCTGATCTTTGTGTGCCTTGTGTTATACGGCGTTGGTTTTCAGGCCTATGACGGCAAGCCAATTTCGATCACAGAATCTGCACTTAGTCCGTTGATATGGTCGGGGCTTTATGCGTTCTGGCCCGATTTTCAACATAACGAGTTGTCGCGGGTCATCGTCGCATCGGTGTTGGTGGCGTACCAGTCCATAATCGTTTCGCGGATCGCCTGGGGTGGACGGGTACCCGGTCAGCACTCGGTGCGGTCGGCCGTTTCGTATGTCTTCGGTGCGATCGCTGCAGCTTATCTGTTGCGCGTCGCCATGGTCACTGCTTTGCTGGATCCAGTCGATGCGGGCGTGTCCATCTGGCCCCCGCTCTTCATGTTTATCTCGTTTCTGCAGATGATGTTTTCTGCCGTTGCGATTTTCGTGCTGGTTCGCGAGCGTGCAGAATTGCGCTATCGCGTCGCCTCGGAAGTGGATGAGTTGACGGGCATCTTTAATCGGCGGGCGTTTATCTCTTATGTCTCGGCCGCGCGTGCCGACGGGACCAATCGAGGTGCGCTTGCACTGCTCGATATCGACCATTTCAAGCGTATCAACGATACCTATGGTCATGGTGCGGGCGACGAGGCGCTGAACATGTTTTGTGCCATCGTGGAAAAGACGCTGGCGCCCAACATGATTTTCGGCCGGATCGGTGGCGAGGAGTTCGCCATCTATTTTCCGGGTATGGGAATTGAAGAGGCCAAGATCCACTGCGAACGTATTCGCAAAGAGGTGGAGAGCTGCCCGATCCGGGTCGGCGCCGAGCAACTCCACATGACCGTCAGCCAGGGCCTTTGCGCCGATGTCGTCGGCCATGCAGAGGTGACCTTCCTGTTCGGTCTTGCCGACCGGGCGCTTTACATTGCCAAACGCGGCGGTCGTAACCGTGTCTCGGCTCTGAACCCGAGTTCGGGACTGAAGCTGATTGCAGCTAAAATGGCGGAGAAGAGTGTCGATAGACGCGGTGGGAGCCGGCCTGTGCGTCAGCCTTCATGACCGTCCCGTATTGCCGATCAATTCGCAGGCCTCTTCGATAGTCTTGGTAAAGACCACCCTTGCTGGCGCAACGTCGTGGGTCTGCAACAGTCTGCGAAACTCGTCATTCGTGCCGCTGATATAGATCCTGACGCCGGCCTTTTCCGCCTTTCGGACCGTGCCTTCAATGACATTGGCCGCGGTGGAGTCCATGAAGGACAGATCCGAGCAGTCGAGGACAAAATTGCTGTAGCTGTCTGCAATGCGATCCAACACCGTGCCCACGGTTGCCGCTGCTCCAAAGAAGAAGGCGCCGCCCAGTCGGTAAATCACCGTATCGCTGTCCGTGTTGTCTATTGGATGCTCGGTCTTGTCGTCGCGGCCTATGTGCGGCCGGATTGTGACGTTGCGGCTCATGCGATCGATGAAAAGCATGGCTCCGATTGCAAAGCCGACGACGATGCCTTCTGTCAGGTCCCGGAAGACGACGAGAAGGAATGTGGCAAACAGAACGACGGTATCCCCGCGCGACGAGCGCATGAGGGCTGCAAAGGCGTGGCGCTCAACCATGTTTGCGGCGACGACGGCGAGCACGCCGGCCAGCGCGGCAAGCGGAATATAGCTTGCAAGCGGTGCGGCCACGAGCATGAAGATCAGAAGAAAGACCGAATGCAGCATGCCGGAAAACGGGCTGGTGGCGCCGGCGCGTACATTGGTCGCCGTCCGCGCGATCGTGCCGGTAACGCAGATGCCACCGAAAAGGGCGGAGCCGACATTGGCGAACCCCTGGGCGACGAGTTCCATGTTCGAGCGATGACGCCGGCCCGTCATGCCATCCGCAACGACGGCCGATAGCAGCGATTCAATGGCCCCCAACAAGGTGAAAGACAGGGCACTTGGCAGGACATCGAGTGCCAGGTCCAGCGATATGGCTGGGAATGACGGCAAGGGGAGCGATCGGGGAATTCCGCCGAAGCGGGTGCCGATGGTTTCGACAGGCAGGCCGAACAGCGTAGCCACGATAGAGGCCAGAACCACTGCGATCAGCAGGCCCGGCCAATGGGGCTTGAGGCGGCGCAGAAGGAGAATGACCGCAATTGTCAGGCCTGCAATCGTGGTTGCAGACGGGCTGATCGTCGATGCGGCTGCGACCAGTGCCTCAATCTTTGCCACGAAGGCGCCGGGCTCCGGACCCGATAGGGTGAGGCCAAGCAGTTCCCGGACCTGGCTCGCGAAGATGATGACGGCGATGCCGGCGGTGAAGCCGACCGTCACGGGATAGGGAATGAACTTGATATAGGTGCCAATCCTGAGAAAGCCTGCCGCCATCAAAAACAGGCCCGACATGGCCGTGGCGAGAAGCAAACCCTCAATGCCGTGACGTGCCATGGTTGCCGCGACCAGCACGATAAAGGCTCCGGCCGGACCGCCGATCTGATGGCGGCTGCCTCCCAGCATGGAAACGAGGAAGCCACCGACAATCGCGGTATAGAGCCCGCGATCCGGTGTTACGCCTGAGGCAATGGCGATGGCCATCGAAAGGGGCAGCGCGACAATGGCAACCGTCAGGCCGGATATTGCGTCCTTTTTCAGGCGCGCGCGGTTATAGCCTTCAACAAGGACGCTGATCAGTTTCGGGGTGAGGTCCTGGTTCATGAAGGGTTGTCGACAGCTCGAAGGAGGATGACACGGTTGCGATCATCGGATGCTACGCTGAGTCTCATGCCAATCCAAATCGGCTGACTTTGCCGATCCGACCTTCCCTCGAGGCAATAAAAAAAGCGGCCCCGAGGGACCGCTTTTCGTTCTTCCGTCAATAGCGGGCAGCAATCAAGCCATTGCCTTCTGCAGGTTCTCGTCGATCTTGTCGAGGAAGGCTGTTGTCGAGAGCCACGGCTGGTCGGGGCCGATCAGCAGCGCCAGATCCTTGGTCATGAAGCCGGACTCGACGGTTTCGATGCAGACCCGCTCCAGGGTTTCAGCGAAGGTCTTCAGCTCGTCATTGCTGTCCAGCTTGGCACGGTGGGCAAGGCCGCGTGTCCAGGCGAAGATCGAGGCGATCGAGTTGGTCGAGGTTTCCTGACCCTTCTGATGCTGACGGTAGTGACGTGTCACCGTGCCGTGGGCAGCTTCGGCTTCAACCGTCTGGCCATCCGGGGTCATCAGAACCGAGGTCATCAGGCCGAGCGAGCCGAAGCCCTGAGCCACGATGTCGGACTGGACGTCGCCATCGTAGTTCTTGCAGGCCCAGACGTAACCGCCGGACCACTTCAGCGCCGAAGCGACCATGTCGTCGATCAGGCGGTGCTCGTACCAGATCTTCGCTTCCTCGAATTTTTCCTTGAACTCGGCGTCGAAGATTTCCTGGAACAGGTCCTTGAAGCGGCCGTCATAGGCCTTGAGGATGGTGTTCTTGGTCGACAGGTAGCAGGGGACGCCGCGCTGCAGGGAGTAGTTGAAGGAGGCGCGGGCGAAATCGATGATCGATTCGTCGAGGTTGTACATGGCCATCGCAACACCGGCTGCCGGCGCGTCATACACGTCATGCTCGATGGTCTGACCATCGTCACCGACGAACTTGATCGACAGCTTGCCCTTGCCCGGGAACTTGAAATCGGTGGCGCGGTACTGATCGCCGAAGGCGTGACGGCCAACGATGATCGGCTTGGTCCAGCCAGGAACGAGGCGCGGCACGTTCTTCATGATGATCGGCTCGCGGAAGATCACACCACCAAGGATGTTGCGGATCGTGCCGTTGGGCGAACGCCACATCTTCTTCAGGCCAAATTCCTCGACGCGACCTTCATCTGGCGTGATCGTCGCGCACTTGATGCCAACGCCGTGCTTCTTGATGGCGTTTGCTGCATCGATGGTGATCTGGTCATCGGTCTCGTCGCGCTTTTGCACGGAGAGGTCGTAATATTCGATGTCGAGATCAAGATAGGGCAGGATCAGCTTGTCCTTGATGAACTGCCAGATAATGCGGGTCATCTCGTCGCCGTCGAGATCGACGACCGGGTTTGCAACCTTGATCTTTTTCATGAATTGCCTCTTGTGTTGGTAGGGATGTCATCCCGCCGGGATTGAATGCGAAATCGGCTGGGCTATAGCATCGTGTGCGTCTGAGGCAAAGGCGCGCGGTACCAATATTGGCCCTTTTTTATTCTGGGGAATGGCGTAAAGGCTGGTTATTGCTTTCCTGTGCCCGCCTTGCGGTCGTTGTCGACAAGGTCCAGCATGGGCGGCGCCATCGATAGACAGCCCGGACAGTTCCATGACCCTTCGTTTCTTGCTTCCCCTTTCACTGTTATTCCCAATTGCGGCCTTTGCCGGCGATATGACACCTCCGGTCAAGACGGTCATGGACATCACGGCCGATAACTGGAGCGAGGATGGCGGCGAGGGGCGCGATATTTTTGCCGACGACCTGCTCAACTCGATCTACAGCAAGGCCTTCGTCGCCGAATACCGGGCCGCGGCAAAGTATCCCGTGTTCGACGACAGCACGACACCCTTCGACTATGACGTTATCCTGAACGCACAGGACGGCTGCGCGCTGGAAGACCTGTCCATTTCGCAAGGGCAAACGTCCGATGGTGTGACCGATGTGGTCGCGCGGTTCAACAACACCAAGTGCTTTGGCGATGCGCCGGAGAACCTGCGTGTGGAAGAGGTACACTTCGACGTCATCGACGAAGATGGACATGCGGTCATCGATGATATCCACCCGCCATCGGACGGCAATCTGCAGGGATCGGTCAGAGCAGACATGCAACTGATTGCCGCGCAGTAAGCGAGCCGCAATCGCATCCGTATCAGGGTCCGGCCGCCGAAGGTCTCGGCCATTCGCCGCGATGTTTTGCTTTTTGCCTGACTTTGTGCGAGTGAACCGCCGTTTTTAACATGCAAAAAGAGCAGGCCATGGCAGGGACCAATAGCGAGCGCGAACTTCTGGCCGAGGGACCGGCGATCATTCTGGTTGAGCCGCAACTTGGCGAGAATATCGGTATGGTCGCACGCGCCATGGCCAATTTCGGCCTGGCCGAACTGCGACTGGTGAAGCCTCGGGATGGCTGGCCGAGTGAGAAAGCGCGTTCGGCGGCCTCCAAGGCTGATCACGTGATCGATGGGACGCGGGTATTCGACACGCTGGAAGAGGCCGTCGCCGATCTCAATTTCGTCTATGCGACGACGGCGCGAGAGCGCGATGGTTTCAAACCTGTGCGATCTCCCGTTGTGGCGGCGCAGACGCTGCGTGGCCGGTTCCGTGTTGGCGAAAAGACAGGCATCCTGTTTGGCCGCGAGCGTTGGGGGTTGAGCAATGAGGAAGTGGCACTGGCCGACGAGATCGTGACCTTTCCCGTCAATCCAGCCTTTGCCTCGCTCAATATTGCCCAGGCCGTTCTGCTGATGTCCTATGAGTGGATGAATTCGGGCATGGATGACCTGACACAAACCCGCTTCGATGCGGTGGAGCAAACGCCAGCGACAAAGGATCAGCTTTTCGGCCTGTTCGAGCAGGTGGAAGAGGCGCTTGATGCGCGTGGTTATTTCCGTCCGGAGGGAAAGAAGCAACGCATGATCGAAAATCTGCGTGCCGTTCTGTCTCGCCGCGCCTTTACATCGCCGGAAATCAACGTCTTGCGCGGGGTGTTCAGAACCTTCGATCGTTATAGCCGGCAGAACCCGAAGCGGAACATGAAAGACGGTATCGAGGCAGACGGCGACAGTGACGATCAAGTGTGACGCTGGCCGCACCCCGTGTTAGCGTCCGGTAATCTGCATGTCGCGATTCCGGAGAGCGGGTAAAGGTGATCAGGTTAGGGTTGAGAGACACGCTTCTCGCGATTGATCCGGCATTGGTGCGCACCAAGCTTGCCAGCCGTGTGACGATTGGCATTGTGCTGGCGCTGGCAGTGATCACCGCCTTTTCTCATCTGGTTCATCCGATGCCCGTTGCTGCCTATGGTCTTGGCATGATCTTGTCGGTGCAGGGTGTGCTGGTCGTGCGCGATAGCGGCGCGCTCAACCAATCCGTGACGCGCGGTCTGGGCGTTGTTGCCGCATCCCTCTCGGTGCTGACCGCTTCGATGCTGGAGGCGCACCGGTTCTACAGCGACCTGGCGTTTTTGGCGGTCATCTTTCTCGCCGCGTTCGGCCGGGCCTATGGTCCCCGCTGGATGGCCGTGGGCATGTATGCCTTCATGGCCTATTTCATGGCTGCCTATTTCCATCCTCAATTCTCCGAGATCCCTTGGGCGGTTGCCGGTATCGTGATGTCTGCGCTGGTGGCGCAAACGGTTCGGTTCGTGCTGTTGCCCGACAATCGGCTGAAGAGCCTGAAGGGCGCGACAACGGCTGCCTTGCAGCGTGCGGAGCAGGTCGTTGAAGCGTTGATTGCCATCGCGGGCGATGGGGAATTGAACGAAGCCCATATGGAACGGCTTCGCATGCGCTCACACCGGCTCAAAGAGGCTGTTCTGGTGGCCAATGGCCTGTTGTCCGGCCATGATTCAGGCAAGCTCGACGAGGCGATGATTGCGTTGCAGACCAGCCTGATCGAATTGCAGCTCGCCGCAGAAAGCGTGATCGTGGCCAGTGCCGGTTCATTGCCGCCGGTCGAGCTGCTGCGCAAGTCGATCGAAGCCGGAGCGAATACGAAGGATTTCGTGGCCAGTGAAAGCGAAAGCGCGCATGCGCTTGGCTGGTTTGTACAGGCACGGCGGGAGGTGATTGCAAGGTCGAAGGCGCTGACGCGCCTGCCGCCGGCAAAGCCTCAAGCAACTGCCAAGCCGGTGAAAATCAGCCTGCGTGACCGTGCTGTGTTGACAGCGGTGCAGATTACGCTCGCATCTGCACTTGCCATGAGTGCCGGCCTTGCCTTGTCGCGTGACCGCTGGTTCTGGGCGGTTCTCAGTGCCTTTCTGGTGTTCACCAATACCCGCTCTCGCGGCGATACCATGGTCAAGGGCACCGAAAGGGCGCTTGGCACGCTTTTGGGCATCATTACCGGACTGCTTCTGGCGCTGGCTATTGGCGACCGGCCAGTGATTGCCGGCGGCTTGGCTGGCATTGCCCTGTTTCTCGCCTTTTTCAACCTGCCGGTCTCCTATGCCCGCATGACGTTTTTCGTCTCGATTGTGATTGCGCTCGCCTATTCACTGCTCGGGGTTCTGACCTTCGATCTGATGGTGCTGCGCGTGGAGGAGACCGTCATCGGTGCGGTCGCGGGTGTGCTCGTATCCGCCACCGTTTTTCCGGCCCATACACGCGGTCCATTGGAGACTGCCGTGGAGGCCTGGTATTCGGCGCTTGAGGACCTGCTCGGTGCTTTGCGCCTCAAACAGGTAGACCCTGGCGCGTTGCAGCGCCTGTCCCGGACGCTGGATGAGAGCTACAGCGCCTTGGTCGAGGCGGCTCGTCCGCTTGGCACTTCCTGGCAGGTCATTACCCGACCGGGCAGGGTGCGCCAGACGCTGGCACTGTTTCTGGCAGCCACCTATTGGGCGAGGTTGTCTGCCCGCAAACGCGCCGAGACGGAAACAACAGACAGCAAGGGGGAAGATGATATGATCATGTCTCTGATGGACCTTCTGGCGCAATTGAAGTCGAAGAAGGCCGCGTGTTTTTACGTGGCACGCGACAGCATTCGGCGTCCGCCGTCCAGCATGCCGATGCCGCAGCGCCCGATGACGGACAGTCTCGACACACTGGGTGCCACCCTTGACCGGCTTTACCCACATAGACCTTGGCGCAGCAGCCTGAAAATTATCCGGTGTGCCGCAATGACGCCGCAACAGGCGGTCAGGGAATGTGTAGATGTCAGATAGCCGATGGGTTGACGGGAACCGGGGAAATGCGATGGCAGATGTTTTTAAGCCGATTCTGATTTTCGATAGCGGTATTGGCGGATTGACGGTGTTGCGCGAGGCGCGGGTGCTAATGCCGGAACGCGGCTTCATCTACATTGCCGACGATGCCGGCTTTCCCTATGGCGGCTGGGAAGAGGAACCGCTCAAGGCCCACATACTCGCACTTTTCGAGCGCTTGCTGGCAACCTATGATCCTGAGGCCGTGGTCATTGCCTGCAGCACCGCCTTCACTCTGGCGGGAGCCGATCTGCGCGCCCGGTTTCCGGATATATGTTTCATCGGCACTGTGCCGGCGATCAAGCCTGCTGCGGAGCGCACGCGTTCCGGCCTCGTTTCTGTTCTGGCGACCCCTGGGACCGTCAAGCGCGCCTATACGCGCGACCTGATCCAGTCCTTTGCGGCGCGCTGTCATGTGCGCCTGGTCGGGTCCGAGAACCTTGCGCGCATGGCTGAAAGCTATGTGCGTGGCGAAACCGTTGCCGACGATGCTGTGCTTCACGAGGTGATGCCCTGTTTCATCGAGCAGGATGGCCGCCGCACAGATATCGTGGTGCTTGCCTGTACGCATTACCCCTTCATGGCCAATGTCTTTCGCCGTCTGGCACCGTGGCCTGTCGACTGGATCGATCCGGCAGAAGCGATCGCCCGGCAGGCGCGGCGGCAGGTGCCTTTGGTCGATTGCGCATTGCATCCCGACCAGCACGACTTCGCCGTGTTCACCTCCGGCAAGCCGGATTTTTCCGCCCGACGCCTGTTGCAGGGATTTGGGCTGCAGATCGCGGATGCTGTAACCGGCTGATCTCGGTTTGTGGCTTTTCTGCCACTGTCATGCAGGAGTGGGCGCAATCGCCAATTGCGGTCTTGTCGTGGGCCGCGACGCGTGGCATAGAATTTTCCATCCGCAACTCAATTCAGAGGAGACGTTATATGATGCATTTTTACGTAGTTCGACGTCGCTCTGGCGGACTGGCTCGTTCCACTTCGTCCCGCGTTGGCGGGATGCAGTGCGCAATGATGCTCTCTCGACCCTAAGGTCGATATTTCAGCGCTTTAGCGTCAAGCCCTTATCTCCGATGTGAGCGATTCCTGCTGTAGGCGTACTGCGTCTTCACGCGGATATTCGTCGCATCGTTCATGATGACACATTTACCCGTAAAGGATCCGGCGACCGTTTGGCGCCGGGATGAGAACCTATGCGTGAATTTCAATCAAAAGTTGTTTCCGTCGATGCCGAAATCGAGAAACTGTGCGCCGAATTCGGCGTCTTGCGTGTCTTGCGCGCGGTCGCTGCGGCGTTCGGCGCAAAACGCCAGTGGCGTCAAAATCGCATCGAAGATCTGAACGCACACATGCTGCACGACATCGGGTATGAGCGTCGTGCGGAAAAGCCCAGGGACGAAATCTGGTTCAGACGTGGCCCATTCTGATAGTTGACCGCTGAAGGACTGTTGAGCATTGGGTTATGCCGTCAAAGCGGGTCGGGGAGCATCAGGTCTTCCGGCCCGATCTGCATGGTCTCGCGAAAGCCGCGTTCGCCCGGTCGGGTGATCGCAAGGGTTCGGCTGTCAGGTCCATTGCGCAGCCAGCCGAGCTCTATGCAGCGCTGGAGAAGCGCGGCTCCGAGCCTTCCGCCGATATGCATGCGACGCTCGCTCCAGTCGAGGCAGCAGCGACAGAGAGGGCGTGTGCTCTTGCGATCCGGTTCGAGGTCGATGCCGAAATCGCAGAAGAACCGTTTGCCTTCGTCTGTCACGATGCCGGCGCCATCGCCAAGGTGTAGATAGCCGTCCTGTTCAAAGCGTTCGGCAAGGGCGACCGCGAGTCTGCCAGCCATGTGGTCGTAACAGGTTCGGGCGTGGCGCATCGCCGCGTCTTTCGGGCCGGTCGGTCGATGGCGTTTTGGTCCGTCCATGCTCAGGTTGGCCACACTTTCCAGCGTCTGGGCCACAGCTGCCGAGGCGAGGCGATAGTAGCGGTGACGCCCCTGTTTCTCCACCGCGACCAGATGTCCGTCCAGCAGTTTGGCCAAATGGCCGCTGGCCGTTTGCGGCGTGACACCCGCTGACCAGGCAAGCTCGCTCGCCGTCAGCGCCTTGCCGCCCAACAGGGCGGACAGGATATTGGCGCGCGCCACATCGCCGATCAGGGCCGCGACTTCCGCGAGATTGATGCCGGATATCATCGTGTTCATGGACCAATGATAGCGGCAGCGCAGCGCAACGTCATCAGCCGATACTACGGTAAGCGCCGAAGCATCGTCTCGCTGCAATCCGATAGGCAAGTCGGGTCATGATCCAACAGGAGCCGAAGCGCATGTCCGATTCTCTTGAAACGACCGCCATCGAGGCCGATGTTGTCCCCCAGACTGCATTTCGAGACCGGCTGAAACACGGGGTTCGGCTCTTACTGGTTTTCTGGCCGCGAAAGGCACGTAGTCGGTTGGCGCTTCGGGAACTGGACGACCATTTGTTGAGGGACATCGGCCTCAGCCGAACGCAGGCAAAGCGTGAGGCGGAAAAGCCGTTCTGGCGCTGATGTATTTTTGCGTCATGGGCCGAATTCCCTGTGAATTGCCCGCATTGGATGCGTCTCATCCATCGCAATTCTGTTAAGAGATCGGATTGCCGATTGGCGGAATCGGCCATGTTCACGCATTCGCATTCACGAGGACTGTCACGTTGAAGGTCGGGATCGACATGGGAACCCTATCGGGCGGCCAACCGGCTTCGCTCGATATCGAGGAATTGCTTGCCACGCGTCTGCTGGTGCAGGGCAATTCCGGTTCCGGGAAGTCGCATCTTCTGCGCCGCTTGCTCGAACAGTCGGCACAATGGGTGCAGCAGGTCATTATCGACCCCGAAGGCGACTTCGTCACATTGTCCGAAAAATACGGCCATATCGTCGTGGATGGCGAGCGCAGCGAGGCCGAGCTGATCGGTATTGCCGATCGTATTCGCCGTCACCGCGTGTCATGCGTGTTGACGCTGGAGGGACTGGAAGTCGACCAGCAGATGCGGGCAGCCGCCGCCTTCCTCAACGGGCTTTTCGATTCCGACCGTGAATTCTGGTATCCGGTCCTGGTGGTGGTGGACGAAGCGCAGATGTTTGCGCCGGCTGTTGCCGGTGAGGTGTCCGAAGACGCGCGCAAATCCTCGCTCAGTGCCATGACCAATCTGATGTGCCGTGGCCGTAAACGCGGACTTGCGGGTGTCATTGCCACCCAGCGTCTGGCAAAGCTTGCCAAGAACGTGGCGGCGGAAGCCTCGAACTTCCTGATGGGGCGAACCTTTCTCGATATCGACATGGCACGCGCTGCCGATCTGCTGGGCATGGATCGCCGCCAGGCGGAAATGTTCAGGGATCTTCAGCGCGGTAATTTCGTGGCGCTGGGGCCGGCCTTGTCGCGGCGTCCTTTGCCGATCGTCATTGGTGCCGTTGAAACCTCCGCCCGTTCATCATCACCGAAGTTGATGCCTTTGCCGGACGCACCGCAGGATGTCGAGGATCTGATCTTCACGCCCGATCCCGAAGAGTTCAATCGGCCAATGGCGCCGCGCCGGGCGACGCCTGCGCCGCGACCGACGACCGATATTCTGGCCGAGTTGTCGAAGGCGCCGGTTGCCGGCGAGGATATCATTCCCGCTGCGCCATCACGGCCTTCCGCGCCGGCGCTTTCGCAAGAAGAGCGCGACGAACGGCTGTCTGGCGTACTCGACGAGATCCTGGGCGATCCGCAATCGGCCTACCGCACCGATTCCGTGCTCTATCAGGAATTTCTGGTGCGTTCCCGCATGCGGCGTGTCGGTGGTTCGCCCATGGCGATGGGCGAGTTTCGTCGCCGGGTGGCGATAGCCCGTTCGGGCGTGGATGCGGAGATGGCTGCATCCGAGGCCTGGGCAACCGTCTTGTCGTTGTCCGATCAGGTGGCGGATGATCTGAAGGGTGTTTTCCTGCTGGTTGCCAAGGCTGCCCTTGCCAGTGAAGCCTGTCCATCGGACCAGCGCATTGCCAAGGCCTATGGCACGCATTCGGCCCGTCGGGCCAGACGTCTGCTTGGCTATTTCGAAGAACAGGGGCTGATCGTCGTCCACACAGACCTGTCCGGGAAGCGCATTGTTGCTTTCCCGGAACTCGAAGTGGAGACCGCGCCCGGAGCTGCCGACGCGCCGGACGACGTGGCCGGTGGCCAAGAGGCCGCCGAGTGAGGCGCTAGAGCCTTTCTATGGTCTGCGGATCGGACGCGCCGCCATAGAATTTGTCGAGCACGTCTTCAAAGATATTGCCGTCGAGGCTGACACAGGCAAACAGCGTCATCGATGATTTCAGTTTCAAATCGTCAGGCGAGCCGAAAATCGTGCGCGCATCGTTGTTCTCCAAGTGGACAAGAATATCGCAGCATTCGACAAGGCGCTGGCCGAGTACGTGGTGCGCCAGATAGGCGCGGGCCTCGTTGAGCGACGAGATGGCAAAGCGTTCGGCCATCGGGCTGGAGCCCAGCCCCCGGACCTGCGGGAAGATGAACCACATCCAGTGGCTGGTCTTTCGACCGGCACGTAGTTCGCGCAAGATGTCGGCATAAACCGCGTCTTGCGCCGTGACGAAGCGCTCAAGGTTGAAAGGGGCGCTCATATTTGTCTCCTGCCATTGCATTCAGATATCTGACGCACATCTCAACTGGAGGTAAGTGCCGGTCAGGCGGCGCGTTCTTCCCAGACCTTCACCAGTGCCACGATCGTTTCCACGGCCTTTTCCATGTCTTGAACGCTCACCCATTCCAATGGTGAGTGGTAGGCATGGCCGCCGGTGTAGATGTTGGGGCAGGGAAGGCCCATGAAGGAGAGGCGCGAACCGTCGGTGCCGCCGCGAATGCTGTGCAGAACCGGCTCCAGGCCGACGCGACGGACGGCTTCTTCCAGATTTGCGATGACTTCCGGATGCTGGTCCAGAACTTCCTTCATGTTGCGATATTGCTGGCGCACCTTGAAGGTCATGGAGGAGCCCGGATAGGCTTTGAGTACGTCTTCGGCGATCTGCTTTAGAAGGTCTTCCTTCTCGTGAAGGCCCTGTTCGGCAAAATCGCGGATGATGAACTGCAGATGGGCGCTGTCCATCGAACCGGAGATGTCGGTCGGGTGGATAAAGCCATCACGGCCGCCTGTGGTTTCCGGTGCCTTGTCCTTGGGGAGACGGGCAACGATGTCGGCGGCGATCTTGATGGCATTTTCCATGACACCCCTTGCCGTGCCGGGGTGCATGGAAACGCCGGTTATCTCGATGTCGACGCCATCGGCGGAGAAGGTCTCATTCTCGATCTCACCGATGGTGCTGCCGTCCATGGTGTAGCCGAATGTGGCGCCCAGCTTCTTCAGGTCGACCTTGTCGGCACCGCGTCCGATCTCTTCATCGGTGGTGAAGAGGATCTTCACGTCACCATGCGGGATTTCGGGGTGGTCGATCAAGAACTGCGCTGCCGTCATGATCTCCGCCACGCCGGCCTTGTCATCGGCGCCCAACAGCGTGGTGCCATCGGTGGTGACGATGTCATTGCCGATCTGGTTCTTCAGTTCGGCATGGTCCGCCATGCGGATTACCTGGCTGGAATCGCCGACCAGTTGGATGTCGCCGCCCGCATAGGCCTTGACCACCTGCGGTTTGACGCCGGTGCCGGTGAAGTCGGGTGCGGTGTCGACATGCGAGCAGAAGCAGATAGCCGGGACAGCCTTGTCGACATTGGACGGGATCGTGGCGTAGACATTGCCATGCTCATCCATGTGGGCGTCTTTCAGGCCCATGGCCTGCAATTCCGCGGCCAGCAGGCGGCTCAGGTCTTTCTGCTTTTCCGTCGAGGGCTGAGCATCGGATTCCGGGTCCGACTGCGTGTCGATGACGACATAACGCAGCAAGCGGCTCAAAACAGTATCGGTCATTGTCTGAAATTCCTTATCCGGTCGGGGGCCGGGAAAACTATTGCGATTGTGTCGGTGCGGCAGGCGTTGCCGGCCCGAGATAGCGTTCCAGAAGTGCAATCATTTCCGCATCGCGTTCTTCTGCGGTCTTGCCGCCAAGCACGACGCCGACCACCCGTTTGCCGTTTCGGACAGCGGAGGTGACTAGATTGTATCCGGAGGCTTCGGTGTATCCGGTCTTGATGCCATCGGCGCCCTGAAAGGCGGAGAGAACGCCGTTGTGCCCGCGAAACTTCATGCTGCGGAACTGAAGCGTCTTCGATGCAAACATCGGGTACTCTTCCGGAAAATCTCGGATGAGCGCCATGCCGAGGCGCGCCATGTCGGTCGCAGTGGTCACCTGGGCCGGGTCGGGCAGACCAGCCGGATTGGTGAACACGGTGTCGCGCATGCCCAGTTCATGGGCCTTGGCGGTCATGACCTTGCCGAAGGCTGCCTCGGAGCCCGCCAGTTTTTCGGCCACGGCGACAGCGGAATCGTTGGTCGAGAGCACGATCATGCCCATTACCGCTTCGCGCACGCTGATGGTGTTGCCAACGCCGACCGCATATTTATAGGGGTCCTTGCTTTCGGCATTTTCCGACATGACCAGCCGCTCATCCCAGGTCAGGGTGCCGTTGTGGATGGCTTCGAAGGTCAGGTAGAGCGTCATCATCTTGGTGAGCGAGGCAGGATAATTCAGCTCATTGGCATTCGCAGCCTCGAGGATCATTCCGCTGGAGGCGTCGACGACGATATGGGCCTGGCCTGCTTGTGCCATGCCGGCGTGAAGGCCGAGCGCCACGGTGAAGGCTGCGCCAAGAAGGATACGCTGGATGCGTTGAAGCATGTAAGGCCCTGACTGGAACTGGTGTAGGTTTTCGATAGGTCGAATAAACCAGTTTGACGCCCCTGTCAGCCTTTGCGTTATCAAACTCATGACCTTTGATGGTTCAGAGTTTGGACCTCACGCCAGCTTGTTCGCCTATTTGGGCTTCATCTGCACGATGTCCTGGAGATAGGCATTGGAATAGTCGGTCTGGATTTCGATCCAGACGGGCAGGTGATCCGAGATTTCATGGGTGCGCCAGCTGGAGAAGGCCCGATCGGTTTTCGGGTAGACCTTTCCGCCGTCTTCGGGCTTTGGCTCTTGTGCTGCCATGGCAACGTAAGCGGCTGCCTCTTCCCTGGAGTAGACCACGTCATGCCAGGGAATGATGCCGGCATTCAGCATATGCTTGACGTCGGCGGGGCCGGTGAAGGCTATCTGGTCATAGGCTTTCTTGCCATCGAGCGACGAGGCGGGCAGGGGCGTGACGAGAAAGCCGTTATCGGTCAGTGCCTTCATGCTGGCATCCTGAGGACTGTCGATATTCATGTCGCCCAGCATGATATGGACTTCGTCGCTTTCCCGGGCGCGCTGGCGCAGCACGGTTGCGACGGCGCGGATTTCATCCTCGCGCATGGGACGGCCTTCCTGTTCTGTGAAGACAATGTGCGTCGAGCACAGCACAAAGCGGAACCAGCCGGACTGGAAAGCGGCAAAGAATGGTGTGCGGCCGATCTGTTCATTGCCGGCAAAGGTGTCCTTTTCCAGAACCAGTTCGCCGATCAGATTGCGGAAGAACACCTTGTTCTTGTTGTAGGCAAAGGCCATGCGCTCATGATTGCCGCGTCCGCCGCCAGAGCTGTCATTGACGAAATAGTCCCAATTGGGGCCCAAAAGACGCATGAGGCGTTCCATTGCCTCGATGGTCTTCACTTCCTGGATGGCGCAGATATCGAAGTGATCGATGATCTCGGCAATATAATGCATGCTTTCATCAAGGCGCAGCCGGCCGCCATCGAAGTGGCGGATGTTCCAGGACCCGATGATCAGCGAGTTCGGTTGGCGAATGGCCGTGATCTTGCCGTTCAGCATGGCACGCAGTCGCAAGAGCCGCTCGGATATCCAACCGGCCTGACCGGGCTTGTCCTTGCCACGCGGATAGCGCGTTTCATTCCTGAGGCTCTTGTAGTAGGCCATTGTCTTTCCTCTCTTTGAAACAGCCAGGCAGGACGCGCAGTCCCGGCGAGATTTAAGGTTGGGCGGTGGAGTGCAGTTTACGCCTTCTATTCCAGATTGTATTCAGCTTGATGACAGCGGTTGCGTGACAACTTCGGGGTATTCCGCCACCTATTGCGCAAAACCGGTTGACTTTACGGTGATCCCTGCCTAAAGACCCCATCAACACCGGGCCGCAATGTCCGGTGTTTCAACGACATGTCCCGTGGTTTCACCGTTCGCGAACGAGAGAAACCTGTCAGAACTTCCAAAATGAGGTTCAGAGGAGGGCGTGTTTCCTTGATCCGGTTTGGCAACAAACCGGTGTAATTGTTTGAGAAGGAAATGCGATGAGCAAGCGCGCTGCATCCAAGTACAAAATCGACCGCCGTATGGGCGAAAACATCTGGGGTCGTCCCAAGTCCCCGGTCAACCGCCGCGAATACGGCCCAGGTCAGCACGGCCAGCGCCGCAAGGGCAAGCTGTCTGACTTCGGTGTTCAGCTTCGCGCCAAGCAGAAGCTCAAGGGCTACTACGGCGATATCCGCGAGAAGCAGTTCCGCGCGACTTACGAAGAAGCCAACCGCCGCAAGGGCGACACAGGTGAAAACCTGATCGGTCTGCTCGAGTCGCGTCTGGACGCCATCGTCTACCGCGCCAAGTTCGTACCGACCGTTTTCGCGTCGCGTCAGTTCATCAACCACGGCCACGTCAAGGTCAACGGCATCAAGGTGAACATCGGTTCTTACCGCTGCAAGCCAGGTGACGTGATCGAAGTGCGCGAAAAGTCCAAGCAGATGGTGACCGTGCTTGAGTCGGTTCAGCTCGCTGAGCGCGACGTTCCGGATTACGTTGAAGTCGATCACAACAAGATGGTTGCGACCTTCGTTCGTATTCCTACACTGTCGGACGTTCCTTACGCCGTCATCATGGAACCGCAGCTCGTCGTCGAATTCTATTCGCGTTAATCCGTGCGGGATGGATTTTGGAAAAGCCGCCCTTCGGGGCGGCTTTTTCGTTTGCGCCGCGAAAATCAGCGGTCATGATGAGCATTGCCAGGTTCCAACACGAGGCATGACATGGATCTGCAGGTAGTTGTTGACGAGATCGTCGAAGAGCTCGCTCCAAGGCTGGGCGAGGGGCAGGTTGCCGACTATATTCCAGAGCTGGCGCGGATCGATCCCCGCCAATTCGGCATTGCGATCACCACCGTCGACGGCGACACATTTACCGCAGGCGATGCCGCGACCTCCTTTTCCATCCAGAGCGTATCGAAGGTCTTCATGCTGACGCTGGCACTGGGGCAGGTCGGCGAAACGATCTGGAACAGGGTGGGCCGCGAACCGTCCGGTTCCGCTTTCAACTCCATCGTCCAGCTTGAGCAGGAACACGGGATACCCCGCAATCCCTTCATCAATGCCGGGGCCATCGTGGTTTCGGATGTCGTGCTGGGAGGTCACCAGCCGCGCGAGGCGATTGGCGAATATCTGCGCTTCATGCGCTACCTGGCCGATGATGACAGCCTGTCGATCGACGAGAAGGTGGCTCACTCAGAGGAGCGTACCGGGTTCCGCAATTTTGCACTCGCCAATTTCATGCATGGCTTCGGCAATCTGCATCATCCGGTCGAACATGTGCTGGGCGTCTATTTCCATCAATGCGCGCTCGCCATGAATTGCGTACAGCTTTCCCATGCAGGCCTGTTTCTGGCCAATCGCGGCACCAATCCGATTACTGGCTTTTCCGTTGTGTCGCCCAAGCGGGCCAAGCGTATCAATGCGCTGATGCTGACCTGTGGGCATTATGACGGGTCGGGAGATTTTGCCTTCCATGTCGGGCTTCCGGGCAAGAGCGGCGTCGGCGGCGGGATCCTGGCGATCGCGCCGGGCAAGGCCTCTATTGCAGTCTGGTCTCCGGGTCTGAACAAGGTCGGAAATTCGGCTTTGGGGTCGGTTGCGCTGGAAATGCTGACAAACCGCACAGGCTGGTCCGTCTTCGGGACTTGATCTTGGCCGCGTAAGGGGGCATTCCCCTCAAAACCGCTCTGACGAACCGAGCAGGAAGGTTCAGACTGTGACCATCGTTTCTCCAATCGACGTTGCCGACGATACCGTCGAGGACACCGGTGCACATCCGCTGTTTTCCGGTGCGCCGAAAAGCGTGTCCTTCAACAAGCTGCGCAAGCGGTTGCTGCGCCAGACCCGGCAGGCGATCGAAGACTTCGCCATGCTGAAGGGACAGACGCGCTGGCTGGTCGGCATGTCCGGCGGCAAGGACAGTTATGGTCTCTTGTCGATCCTGCTCGATCTGAAATGGCGCGGATTGTTGCCGGTGGAATTGATCGCCTGCAATCTCGACCAGGGGCAGCCCAATTTTCCCAAGCACATTCTGCCCGAGTATCTGACATCGATTGGCGTTCAACATCGCATCGAATATCGCGATACCTATTCGGTGGTGAAGGAGAAGGTACCGCAAGGGGCCACCTATTGCTCGCTCTGCTCAAGGCTCAGGCGCGGCAATCTCTACCGTATCGCCCGCGAAGAAGGGTGTGACGCGCTGGTGCTGGGACATCATCGCGACGACATCCTCGAAACATTCTTCATGAACTTCTTCCATGGCGGGCGTCTCGCTGCCATGCCGCCGAAGCTGTTGAACGATGAGGGCGATCTGATGGTGCTCAGACCGCTGGCCTATGCGGCTGAAGAGGATCTCGCCAAGTTTGCCGTGGCCATGGAGTTTCCGATCATTCCTTGCGATCTCTGCGGCTCGCAGGATGGCCTTCAGCGCAATGCAATGAAGGAAATGCTGTCCGGCATCGAGGCCAAAATGCCGGGACGCAAGGACACCATGTTGCGGGCGCTTTCCCACACCAATCCATCCCATCTGCTCGATCCCAAACTGTTCGACTTTTCCAGTCTCGCTGTCACGCCGGCGTCACATGACTAGTGCAGGCGGGGCTTTCCTTTTTACCCCACTAGGGAAAGTCTGAAAATGTTTGATGACAGCCAGCTTGATCTGTTGCTTGAGATTGTCCGGGAGGCTGCGTCCGAAGAGATTCTGCCCCGCTTTCGAAAGCTCGCTGCTGGCGATATCGCCGAAAAGAAGTCTTCCATCGATCTGGTCACAGATGCAGACCTGATGTCGGAAAAGCGGATCACGCGGCGGCTGTTGGAGCATTTTCCGGCAGCTCATATTGTCGCTGAAGAAGCCTATGAGAACGATCGAAGCGTGATTAAAGGCCTGCGCGACGCCGATCTCGCCTTTGTCATCGATCCCGTCGACGGGACATTCAATTTTCAGGCCGGATTGCCAATGTTCGGCACTAATCTCGCGGTTGTCAGCAAGGGTGCGACGGTCGCTGCCATCATTCATGAAGCCGTGATGGGCGACAGCCTCGTTGCCATCAAGAATGGCGGTGCGCGCTTTATCGGTCACGATGGCACCGAGATGACGATTGCGGTTGCGCCATCGGTGCCGCTCTCGACGATGGTCGGGACAATTTCGATGAACGATATCGCCTATGAGGAACGTCGTCGCATTGCCGGCAATCTCGCCAAGACGAAGATGGCATTCGGCTATAATTGCTCGGCCTATGAATACTGGATGGCGGCGACTGGCAAGGTTCATTTCATCGGGCATCACAGCTTGATGCCCTGGGATCATCTGGCCGGTGTTCTGATCCACACAGAGGCGGGCGGATATACGGCGCGGTTTGACGGCAGTCCTTATCTGCCGGGCGATACCAGCGGTGGCATCCTTTCGGCGCCGGACCGCGATTGCTGGGAAATGATCCTGGCCGAGATCGTACAGGCGATCTGATTTTCAAAGACGGATAATTGAAGGAGACAGCATGGAAAACCTCGACATCGCAACGCTTGCCAATCTTTTGCAGGAGGCCGCGGTAAAGGAAATCCTGCCGCGCTTTCGCAATCTGGAAGAGGGCGACGTCAGGATGAAGACCGAGGCCATCGATCTGGTGACCGAAGGCGACGAGGCCGCCGAGCGTCTGATCGGTGCGCGCATTGCCGAGATCATGCCAGATGCGCTCTTCATCGGTGAAGAGGCGGTGGCAAGCGACCCGGCGCTGCTCGACAAGATCCAGGGCGCGGATCTGGCCGTCATCGTCGATCCGATTGATGGCACATTCAATTTTGCCGCGGGTCTGCCACTGTTCGGGGTGATGCTAAGCGTCGTCTCCAAGGGCGAGACGGTTGCCGGCATCATCTATGACCCTATCGGTAACGACTGGGTGATCGCGGAGAAAGGGTCAGGCGCCTGGTCCGTTCGTCCGGATGGCATGCAGACCCAGTTGGAGGTCGTCCCCGGTGTTCCGCTGGAACAGATGGTCGGCATTGCCAATACCAGCTATGTCGCCCTGGAGGAACGACGCCAGTTGCTGGCGCGCCTGGCGGATGTCCGTCTGTTCACCAGCTATCGCTGTGCCGCCCATGAATATCGCACCTTTGTCGGCGGCCATTTCCACTTCCTGATGTATCGCAAGCTGATGCCGTGGGATCATCTGGCGGGCGTGCTGATCGCGCAGGAAGCGGGCGCCCATGCCGCGCGGCTCGACGGTTCGCCCTATCTGCCGCATCACACCGATGGCGGCCTGCTGGTGGCCTGCGATCAAGATGCCTGGGATGAGCTTGCCGAGAAGGTTTTCAACGGCTGACAGGCCGGCCAATGCGCAACAAGAAAAGCCCGCGAAGTAAGCTTCGCGGGCTTTTTCGTTCAACCGTTCATTTCTGTTTCGAAATCAGACGGCTGGATTATGCGGCTGGAAGAGTTTTCCTTTTTCGGCGATCAACACGAAGACAAGGCCCAAGACCGAAACGCCGAAGAAGCCGGCAACCATCGGGATCGCCGTTCCGTTGAAGGACTGGCCGATTACCGCGCCGATCAATGCGCCGCCGATGGTGCTGAGGAAGCCCAGCACCGATGAAGCCGTGCCGGCAACGCGTCCCAGAGGCTCCATGGCGAGCGAGTTGAAGTTCGAGCCGATCCAGCCGAACTGGAACATTGCCAGCGCAAACAGCGTCAGGAACAGCGGGAAGGGCATGGGCGAGGGGCCGACAAGATGGCCAATCAGCCAGATGAGATTGATCAGCATAAAGCCGATCAGCGCCCCATGCGACAGACGCCGCATGCCGAAACGCCCGACGAGCTTGGCATTGATGAAGGACGACAGCGCCATGAAGATTGCCACGGCGGCAAAGGCCACCGCGAACCATTCGCCGAGCTGGTAGATATCGATATAGATCTGCTGGGCGGAATTGATAAAGGCAAACAGCGCACCGAAGATGAAGGTGCTGGCCAGAGTGTAGCACAGTGCGATCCGGTTGGTGATCACGATCTTGAAACCTTCGATGATGACCTTCGGTGTGAAGGGACGTCGCTCATCGAGCGGCAAGGTTTCTGGCAAGCGAATATAGGTCCACAGGCCGACCACGGCCGCACCCAACGCCATGAAGACGAAGATGAAGTGCCAATCGGCAAACAGCATGATCACCTGACCGGTACCAGGTGCGATAACGGGCACGATCATGAAGACCATCAGGATGAGGGACATGGCCTCAGCCATGCGGCGACCGCCATAGACGTCGCGCACGATCGAGACGGTGATGACGCGCAGCGATGCGGCGCCAATGCCCTGGATTACGCGCAGGGTGAGCATGGTCTCGAAGTTTGGCGCAATGGTCGCGCCGAGAGCGGCGACGATATAAAGGCCAAGGCCGAACAGGACGGGAATGCGCCGTCCCAGCCGGTCGGAGGCCGGTCCATAGACCAGCTGCGCCATGCCGAAGCCCAGCAGAAATGATGAGACGATATATTGATTGTGGTTCGGATCGATCACGCCCAGATCGCTGCCGATCAGCGCAAGGCCGGGCAACATGCTGTCGATGGCAAGGGCGGTCAGCGACATCAGCGCTGCCATGAGCGCGATGAATTCAACCCGGTGCATCGCGCCAAGCGCGGCTGGATTTTCAGACGTACTGGACATAGAGACTTTCCAAACAGAGAGAAAGGCGCTGCTGGGCAGCGCCTTCAATATAGATAGGTAATGCGGTTTGTCGGGTTTTATGCAGCGCCGCGTACGGCGATGCCCTGCTGTTCGAAGTGGCCCTGCAATTCGCCGGCCTGGAACATTTCGCGGATGATGTCGCAACCGCCGATAAACTCACCCTTGACATAAAGCTGCGGGATCGTCGGCCAGTTGGAAAACTCCTTGATGCCCTGACGGATCTCGTCATCGGCGAGTACGTTCACGCCCTTGTAATCAACGCCGAGGTAATCGAGAATCTGGACCACCTGACCGGAGAAGCCACATTGCGGAAACTGCGGTGTGCCCTTCATGAATACGACGACGTCGTTGGACTTCACTTCATTGGCGATGAATTCGGTGACACTCATGGATCTTCCTTTCACATACGGGTTCAAGGTCCGCTGCTTGCTTTGCCTCTAGATAGCATGGACGGCCGCGAATTCCAGCAGGGGGAGGGAAAAATAAGGCATCTCCTGCCCGAACGGGCTCTCCCACCCAAACCTACTGGTCACCGGCTACGCTGTTTGCTGCGCTTGGCGGCCGTGCGGCGTTTGCTGACCTGTTTGCGGGCTGGCTTCCTGGCCGCGGTGGTCTTCTTGCGGACGAACCGTCCGGTGGTGGCCGAGCGGGCCTGACGCTTGCGGCGGCGTGTCGTCGTGCGCCCGGTGGTCTTTTTCAGGACTTCTCTGAGGGCACCCTCTACCAGCTTTTCTACGAATTCACCGACGAGACTGGCCATGGCGTTTCAGTCCTATTCCGGAATGGAGGTCTGCAACGCCAATGCGTGCAGAACGCCGCCCATATTGCCCTTGAGCGCATCGTAGACCATCTGGTGCTGTTGAACGCGCGTCTTGCCACGGAACGCCTCTGCGACGACTTCGGCTGCATAGTGATCGCCATCGCCGGCCAGATCTCGGATCACCACCTTTGCTCCGGGGATGCCCGCCTTGATCATGTCTTCGATGTCGCCTGGTTTCATTGCCATTTTGATGTTTCCTCGTTATTCCGCCGCAACCTTGGCCGCGTCGTCCATATAGGCAGGAAACCATGATTCATGGGCCTGGCGCAATTGTTCAGCGCTGAGCGACAAGACGCCATCGATGGTCAATGTGTCACCGCCCACTGTGCCGAGCTTGCGGAACGGCACGCCGGCACCTTCTGCGCTGGCGCAGACGAAATTGGCGAGATCGTCTGGAACTGCAATCACATAGCGTGCCTGATCCTCACCAAACAGCAGTGCATGCATCGGGCCGCGGCTGTCATCAAGGCTGATCTTCATGCCCTTGCCGGAGCTGATGACCATCTCGGCCAAAGCCAGAGCGAGTCCGCCTGAGGACAGGTCGTGGCAGGCAGTGATCTGACCGTTGCGAATGGCAGAGCGCACCAGTTCGCCATTGCGACGCTCGGCGTAGAGATCGACCTCGGGTGGGGGGCCATCGGTGCGGTCGAGAAGATCGCGCAGATAGATCGAGCTGCCGAGATGGGTGCCGTCGCCGCCGATCACGATGAGAGCATCGCCGTCGTTGGCGCTGCCGATGCGGGCCATGCGCGACCAGTCGGGCATGAGGCCGACGCCGGCAATGGTCGGAGTGGGCAGGATCGCCACCCCGTTGGTCTCGTTATAGAGCGAGACATTGCCCGAGACGATGGGGAAGTCGAGCGCGCTGCAGGCTTCACCGATACCCTTGATGGCTTCCACCAGCTGGCCCATGATTTCGGGTTTTTCCGGGTTGCCGAAGTTCAGGTTGTCAGTGGAGGCCAGTGGCTCGGCGCCGGTGGCATTGATATTGCGCCAGCATTCGGCGACGGCCTGCTTGCCACCTTCATAGGGGTCGGCCTCGACATAGCGCGGCGTGACGTCAGACGAGAAGGCCAGCGCCTTGGTCGGATGGGTTTCGACGCGCACCACGCCGGCATCGCCACCGGGAAGCTGCAGGGAGTTGCCCTGGATCAGCGTGTCATACTGTTCGTAGACCCAGCGCCGGCTCGACTGGTTGGGCGAACCGACCAGTTGCAGAAGCGCTGCGCCATAATCTTCCATTTCAGGAACCAGACTGGCTGGCAGCGGGCTGCGCTTGTCGGATTCGCGCCAGGGGCGATCATATTCGGGAGCCTGGTCACCCAGATCCTTGATCGGCAGGTTGGCCACTTCTTCGCCCTGATGCAGGACGCGGAAGCGCAGGTCGTCGGTGGTCTTGCCGACAATGGCAAAGTCGAGGCCCCATTTGACGAAGATCGCCTTGGCTTCTTCTTCCTTGGAGGGTTCCAGCACCATGAGCATGCGCTCCTGGCTTTCCGACAGCATCATTTCATAGGCTGACATCTGCTCTTCGCGAACAGGCACCGTGTCGAGGTTCAATTCGATGCCGAGGTCGCCCTTGGCGCCCATTTCGACGGCCGAACAGGTGAGGCCGGCGGCCCCCATATCCTGAATGGCGATGACGGCGCCCGTCTTCATCAGTTCAAGGCAGGCTTCCAGCAGGCATTTTTCGGTGAAGGGGTCGCCAACCTGAACGGTCGGGCGCTTTTCCTCGATCGATTCGTCAAATTCTGCCGAGGCCATGGTCGCGCCACCAACGCCATCGCGACCGGTCTTTGCTCCGAGATAGACGACTGGCAGGCCGACGCCCTTGGCTTCGGACAGGAAAATGCCGTCGGTCTTTGCAAGCCCTGCTGCAAATGCATTGACGAGGATGTTGCCGTTGTAGCGTTCGTCGAACTCGACTTCGCCGCCGACTGTCGGTACGCCGAAGGAATTGCCGTAGCCGCCAACGCCTGCAACCACGCCAGAGACGAGGTGGCGGGTCTTGGGGTGATCAGGTGATCCGAAGCGCAGTGCGTTCATGGCGGCGACAGGGCGCGCACCCATGGTGAAGACATCGCGCAGAATGCCGCCAACGCCGGTGGCTGCACCCTGATAGGGTTCGATGTAAGACGGGTGGTTGTGGCTCTCCATCTTGAAGACCACGCAGTCGCCGTCATCGATGTCGACCACCCCGGCATTCTCACCCGGACCCTGGATGACACGGGCGCCGGTGGTCGGCAGCGTGCGCAGCCAGCGCTTGGAAGACTTGTACGAGCAGTGCTCGTTCCACATGGCGGAAAAGATGCCGAGTTCGGTGAAGCTCGGCTCGCGGCCGATCAGTTCCAGGATCCGATCATATTCGTCCGGCTTCAGGCCGTGTGCGGCAATGAGTTCGGGGGTGATCGCAACAGTATTGGAAATTGTCATCGTTGTCCTGGGCTCTTCCTTGGAAGGCTTGCGCATGGGTAGAGGTTTGCCGGTTGTTTAACGCATGTGGCCGGGCGGTGCGACAGGAAATTTGCTCTTTTGATGTCAGAAGAGTGAATCCACAGGAATAGAAGAGGGAAATTTCGCTCGTCGAATGCTGCTTTGCATCGATGCCCTGCGGTCGCGTTTCTCAAAACACCGATTGCACGGCACGAGAGAGGAAAAATCCGTGTCCATCGCGGTTCGTGCATCTTAGGCCCTTGCGGGACGAAGAGCATATGATGCCACCAAGATCGGCAGTGACGCCGTATTCCGCTGTGTCAAAGCCGCCCTTGCTGCGATTAAGAGGCCTGCAGAGCATTTTTGCTGGCCCATATTCGCGCAGGGTAAAGTCATGTCCCCAGTCCGCCTTGCAGCTGGCCGGGCGCGGGATTGCTGGTGGATCCCTTCGTTGGATAATGGTGCAGAAGATATCTGTTTCGGTGTCGAAGTCCTCGCCGACCGAGCACTGAATATTTTGCGATGGTGTCTCGAATGTCCAGACATCGGCCATGGCCGGTGCCGTTGAAAATACCATCATTGCGACCGAAAGGCCTGAAAATCTCTGCATGCTCGCCCCCGCACATGTTTGATCCGAGGCCGATGATAGTCTGCGAGGCGGGCTTTGACCATGGCGACAAAAAGCGTAACCTTGGGCTATGATCTGGGCTTTTCCAACTGCCAATTCAGATTTGCTTTTACGGCTGGCCATTCGGACGCGATGATGGAATAGGCTGCGGTGTCGCGGACGGTTCCATTGGCCATGATCGAATGGGAGCGGAGTACACCGTCCAGTTTGGCGCCAAGGCGCTCGATTGCCCGGCGGCTCTGGACGTTCAGGGCATGCGTTCTGAGCTCCACGCAGATGCAGTCGAGCTTTTCAAAAGCGTGCTCCAGCAGCAGCAATTTGCATTCGGTATTGAGCGGCGTCTTCTGCACGGACTGTCTGTACCATGTGGATCCGATTTCAACTTTTCGGCTCACGGCGTCGATATTCATATAGGTCGTCATGCCGACAGCCCGACCGCTTGCCTGATCAATTACTGCAAACGGCAGCATGGAGCCAGCCTTGCGCAGCCCCAGGCGCCGGTCGATCTCCGTGCCCATGTCTTCTGGCTTGGGGATCACCGTGTACCAGAGGCGATGCAGTTCTCCGTCGGCGACCGCCGCGACCAGATCGTCACGGTGATCCATGGAGAGGGGAACAACGGATACATATTTGCCTTCAACCGAAAAGAGATCTGGCCAGACTGTCATTTGAAACTCCGGGATGTTTTACCAAGCTCACTACGCGACACTGTCGTATCCCGCTGATGCATTATCCAGCAGGCCGCGGATGACCTTGAGGCCGTTGGTGACTTCGTTGAGTGACTCCGGTGAGGAGAAGCCTATGCGGACGCGGTGACTGGTCTTCTCGGAGCGGCCGGCCTTGAACTCATCCTCGTCGTCGATCAGCACGCCTTCGTTGAGGGCGGCATTCTTGAATGTCGCAGAGAGCCAGGGCTCCGGCAGCTTCAACCACAGGAAGGGGATATCGGTGTTCGACCTGAAGTCATGGCCCGCCAGAATCTTGCGTGCTTCGGCCTCGCGTGCATTGATTTCGCGGCGGCAGGCCTGCCAGATTTCATCCGCTGCGCCGGACATCACGAGCCGGGCGCAAATCTCGGCCAAAAGGAAGGGCAGACCGCCCGTCATCATCTTATGGGCCACACGGACACGCTGGGCAAAATGCGGCGGGCAGGCGACCCAGCCGCCGCGCACGCCCGCTGCCACGGCCTTCGACAAGCCATCGACGACGAAGGTGCGGTCGGGGGCAAGTTCAGCGATGAGCGGAATTTCCTTCTTGTCCATCGCGCCATAGAGATTGTCTTCAATCAGCCACACGCTGTGTTTGTGGGCAATGTCTGCGATGGCTTTGCGTCGATCGAAGGGAAGCGTCGCCAGGGTCGGGTTTTGTGCCGACGACATGATAAAGGCGACCTTCGGATGCTGCTGCACGCAAACGCGCTCGAAATCTTCAGGAATGATCCCGTCCCCATCGGATTCCACCAATGCTGTGCGGCGTCCAACGAGGCCTACGGCGCGGCTGACCTGCGAATAGGTCATGTGTTCAAAGATGATGCGATCACCGGGATTGGTTATGGCGGTAAGGATTGCCATGATGCCGGCATGGGCTCCCAATGTGGGGACGATGACCTCCGGCGAGGGTCTCCAGTTGCCGTAGCTGAGCCAGCGAGCGCCTGCCTCATACCAATGATCGGGGAAGCTGCGGGTGTAGCTTGCAATTTCTGACGAGCATTCAGTTCCGATCTCTGCCATCAGCCGGGCCAGTTGTGCACTTTGGCCAATATCGGGTGCGGCCGTACTGTCGAACCTGATCTTGCCCGGTGGGGCCGTGAAGGGCCTGCTGCCGGATAGGCCGATCGTGACCGGATCATTGGCCGCCTGTGCGGTGATGTCCTTGCGCGACAGGACATAGGTGCCCCGTCCCACTTCGCCGCTGACCAGGCCGCGCTCGTGGAGAAGAGCATAGGCGCGAGAAATTGTACCGATTGTCACCCCTATGTCGAATGCGAGATTTCTCTGCGGAGGCAGTTTTGCCCCGTCGACCAGATGTCCAACCATAATGGCCTCCTCCATCTGGTCCGCAAGGCGAACATAGAGAGGGCCATTTCCTTTTTTGATGTCTGGGAGCCAAGTTGTCATAGTGACAATTATCTACATTGAACCCTTGAAGGTGTCAATATATCTAAATTGCACCGATTAAACCATGCGGATGTAGGTGCAATATGCGCAAGTACGATGAATATCTCGTGACAATAGATACAATTTATCCCGATGGTTACCAGCGAGAGAGCCTGTTTCGGTCCACGGGTGACATGTTGGCGCCCGCGCCGATGCCCGTCACGCGTCGTGGAGCGGCGGGGTTGTGGCAGATGTTGGTCAATTGGAGTGCGCGACGTCGCAGCCGTCTGGCGCTGCGCGAGCTTGACGACACAATGTTGCGCGACATCGGTATCAGCCGGCAGCAGGTGCGCGAGGAAGTGCGCAGGTCTCTGTTTCTATGAGTGGAGAGGCGACGGTTTATCGCTGTTGATAGCTCAGCCGACATGATCAGCTCGAGGCTGCATCACTGCAGTCTTATAGACGGTCCGAACGTTCCCAACCACGTTCGGGCCGTCTTTTATCAGCAGCCCTTATCGCCACCGGCCCAGCGCGTGACATCTGTTCCGATACGCGACGCGATGGGCTCGTTCATTATGGGGCCGAACGCGCTCAGTTTTGCCGGTCGACCTTCCGCGAGCACGACCAGGACCGGGCGAATGTCGCTGTGGCCCTTGCGTACCAGCAGAATGCGTGGCTTGCCGGAGAATGAGTTGAGTTCAGGCGCCATTTCATAAGCGGTGAAGGCGGAATCACCAGATTTGAACCAGCAGCGGTTTGCACCCACCGCAACCCGTTCCATCACATCAAGCGCCGATTGGGTCGGCTTGTTGTCCGATTTTGACTGGCAGGCCGAAAGGCCTGCGAGACCGATGAAAAGTGCCGCAGTGAGGGCAGGGCGCATTTTGTTCTTTCTCAGGCAGACGCTGCGACGACGTCGAGCGCAGATGCAAAGATGCCGCGTCCGTCGCTGCCCCCATGGGCGGCTTCAATGAGGTTTTCCGGATGGGGCATCATGCCGAGCACGTTGCCCTTCTCGTTCATGACACCTGCGATGTCGTCCACAGAACCGTTGGGGTTTGTGCCGTCGGCATATTTAAATACGACCTGTCCCTTATCATACATAGCCGAAAGCGTTTCGGCATCGGCAAAATAGTTGCCGTCGTGATGGGCAACAGGGGTGCGGATGATCTGGCCCTTTTCGTAAGCGCGCGAGAAGTCGGTGTCGGGGTTTACGACCTCAAGCTTGACTTCGCGGCAGACGAATTTGAGCGAGGCATTGCGCATCAGCGCGCCGGGCAGCATGCCAGCTTCAACCAGAATCTGGAAGCCGTTGCAGACCCCGAGCACTTTGACGCCCTGCTCGGCCTTTGACTTGATCGCCTGCATCACCGGCATGCGGGCAGCGATTGCGCCACAGCGCAGATAGTCACCATAGGAGAAGCCGCCCGGGATGACGATCAGGTCGACATCGGGGATTTCCGTCTCCGTCTGCCAGACGGTAACCGGCGCATGGCCGGAAATCTTGGTGAGGGCTGCGATCATGTCGCGGTCGCGGTTGAGGCCTGGGAGCTGAACGACTGCAGATTTCATGGGCTTGGTTCAAACCTTGATTGTGCTTCCTGAAGCTCGCGGAGCTCCAGACGGTTTTCGATCCTCTCAAGCCGCTCATCCAATTGCGGATGCAGGGCGTAGAGGTTGTTTATGTCGCTTTGATGCGCATGCGATGTCAGGCGCATGGCATTTAACTCATTTCGCAGGTCGCGGGCAGTTGTCTCTGGTCGGTCCGCTCGCTGGTGGATACGGCGCAAAGGCTCCTGGACCAATTCGGGAGACATGTCAGCCAATCAGTGCACCCTCAGCTTCAACACGGTTCTTGAAGATCTTTCTCTTCAGCTCTTCCGTTTTGACCTGACCATCCGTGAGTTCCTTGTTCATGTCTTTCATGGAACTCACCAGATCGTTCAATGCAGCTTCCGCTTGAGCTGCTCTCGCATCCAGCTTGAGCAGATCTTCGTAGAGCATTTCACTGGTCACTTCGGCCATGGCCGCGCCCCTTCAACCCTCAGTCGATGGCGATAGTATAGTTCTCGATGACGGTGTTTGCGAGCAGCTTTTCACACATGGCTTTGAGGTCCTGCTCGGCCTTTGCCTTGTCGGCTGTATCGAGTTCGAGGTCAAAGACCTTGCCCTGACGGACATGGCTGACGCCGTCGAAACCCAAGGTCGACAATGCACCTTCGATCGCCTTGCCCTGGGGATCGAGAACGCCGTTTTTCAATGTGACGGTGACGCGGGCCTTGATCACTGGATAGCTCCCTTGATTACTTCACGAGAACCGGACCGGTGCCCCGGAGCGGTTCATTTTCATTGATGATGCCGAGACGGCGTGCAACTTCCTGATAGGCTTCGAGCAGGCCACCGAGATCCTCGCGGAAACGGTCCTTGTCGAGCTTTTCCCGGGTTTCGATATCCCACAGGCGGCAGCTGTCCGGCGAGATCTCGTCGGCGAGGATGATCCGCATCATTTCGCCTTCAAAAAGGCGACCGCATTCTATCTTGAAGTCGATGAGCTGGATGCCGATGCCGAGAAACAGCCCGGAGAGGAAGTCGTTGACGCGGATGGCCAGCGCCATGATATCGTCGAGTTCGGCGGGATTTGCCCAACCGAAGGCCGTGATATGCTCTTCGGAGACCATCGGGTCTTCGAGCGCATCCGACTTGTAGTAGAATTCGATGATCGAGCGGGGCAAAACGACGCCCTCGTCAATTCCGAGCCGCTTGGCGAGCGATCCGGCAGCGACGTTGCGCACCACGATCTCAAGCGGAATGATCTCCACTTCCTTGATCAGCTGCTCGCGCATGTTGAGCCGGCGGATGAAGTGGGTGGGAATGCCGATCTTGTTCAGGTGGGTGAAGAGGTACTCGGAAATGCGATTGTTGAGTACGCCCTTGCCGTCGATGACATCGTGCTTCTTCTTGTTGAAAGCGGTCGCATCGTCCTTGAAAAACTGGACCAGTGTGCCCGGCTCTGGACCTTCATAGAGGATCTTGGCCTTGCCCTCGTAAATACGGCGGCGACGGTTCATGGATGATGTTCTCTGCTGTTGGCGTTCTCAGCGAAACGCAGTGGAGTTATGATTTAAAGCGGTCCCATAAAGGATAACGGCGATTTCCACAATGCGACTGTTGTTCCTTCCTCTGTTTTGCTGGTGATGGCCATGGAGGGGTGACAGGAGCTTTCGAAGCGTGAGAGAATCGACAAAGGGACGCATTGCTCTTTGTACAGGGTTTTGATTAATGGGGAAACGAAGCGCGCCCGGCGGCGTGCAAATTGGGAGATGCAGATGAGCGGTATCAATGATCGTCAAAAAGCGTTTGAAAACAAGTTCGCGCATGATCAGGATCTGAAGTTCCGGGCAGAAGCACGGCGCAACAAGTTGCTTGGCCTTTGGGTTGCCTCGCAACTCGGCAAGGATGGCGAAGCTGCGGACGCCTACGCCAAGGAGGTGGTTGCATCCGATTTCGAGGAAGCCGGCGATGAAGATGTTTTTCGCAAGGTCCGCGGCGATCTGACGGCTGGCGGTGTCACGATCAGCGATGAGGCCATCCGGACCAAAATGGTCGATCTGCTCGGTGAAGCGATCGAGCAAGTACAAACCAAGTGAATTTCTGCGCGGGGGCGGGAGCTCGTCTACTCGCCCTTGCGCCCTTTGGCATGGTTCTGCACCCGCCAGGATTCGTTTTCAAGAAACTTTGCCGTCTCCTCAAAGGGGATGGGTTTCGACAAGCCGTAACCCTGCAGAACATCGCAGCCAAGCTCACTCAGCACGCGCACATGATCGGCTGTCTCCACGCCCTCTGCGATGACACGGATGTCCAGAGAGTGGCCGAGTTCGATGATGGAGCGCACCATCTGCCTCTGTTCCTTTGAATCCGGGACTTTGCTGATCAGCTCTCGATCAATCTTGAAGGTGTGCGGGCTGAGGCGAAGAAGACTGACGATTGAGGCGTGACCCGTTCCAAAGTCATCCACCTCGATATCGATCCCGAGCTTGCGCAGATGCGCCAGATTGGTACTGACCTGCTCGTTAAAGTCATCGAGGAATGTCGATTCCAGCAGTTCGAACGAGACTGTGCCCGGCTTGATGTCGAGTGTTGACAGCTTCTTCTTCAGCGCAGGGTCGTGAAGGCGGCGCGAGGATACATTGACCGAGAGTTTGGGCACGACAAGCCCCTGTGCGCGCCAGCGCTTGAAGTCGATCAGTGCCTTTTCAAGGATCAGGCCATCAATGGTGGCAACGACGTCCAGATCGTCGGCGACCGTCAGGAAGCTGTCTGGCATCAGCAGCCCCTTTTCCGGGTGCCTCCAGCGGGCCAGCGTTTCAACGCCTGTTACGTCCAGTGTGCGGGCACAGAACTGGAACTGGTAGAAGGGCACGAACTCATCCATCTCCAGTCCGCGCAGAATGTCATCCGACAGTTTCTTGACGCTGATCATCTGGCTGTGGGTGTCGGGCGAGAAGAACTCGCAGCGATTACGGCCACTGTTCTTTGCGTGGTAGAGGGCAATGTCGGCGTTGAGCAGCAGCTGGCGGGCATCGAGCCCAGGGCCTCTGGCGACGGCGACGCCGATGCTGCTGCCGAAACGGCATTCGTGACCATCGACGGCGACCGGTTTGCGCATTTCGCTGATGATGCGATCGGCAAGCCGTGCCAGCTTGCGTTGCGAGCCGTCGGAGCGAACGAGCACCACAAATTCGTCGCCGCCAATGCGGGCTGCGAAATCGTCGTCTCTGATATTGTCGGTGAGGATACGGGATGCATGCCTGAGCATGGTGTCCCCGGCGTCGTGGCCAAGCGTATCGTTGATCTGCTTGAAGCGGTCCAGATCGATATGCAGCACGGCAAGTGATTGACCGGATTGTTCGCAGTCAGCGCCGAACGCGGTCAACGTCTCGTCCAGATAGCGTCGGTTGGGCAGGCCGGTCAGATAATCGTGCATCGCAATGTGTTCGATATGCGCCTTGGCTTTTTCGAGTTCACCGTTGCGGGCTTCAGCCAGCGTTTTGGAGCGTTCCAGCTCGCTTCTGAGCGCCCTGTCTGCTGTGACGTCCCAATTGGCGCCCACCATCCTGCGGTGACCGTCGGCGCTTATATAGGGCAGGGTGCGCGAGCGGATGTAGCGCTGGGAGCCATTGGGCAAGACCACGCGGTATTCATCCGAAAACGGCTGCAAATTCTTGACGTTCATATCGACATTTTCAAGCACACGGTCACGATCATCCGGGTGCACGAGCTGTTCCCAGATGCCGCCAATATTGACTTCGCTATTCTCGTCGATGCCGAAGACCTTGCGCATGCTTTGGTCCCAGTCGCTCCGGCCTGTATCGAAGTCCGCTTCGAAAACGCCGATATTTGAGACTTCCAGTGCCAGCTTGAGGCGACGCGATAGTTCCTTCAGCATTTCTTCGGAGCGCTTGCGTTCAGTAATGTCGGTGTCGATGCCGATGATACGCAGGGGCGTGCCCATGCTGTCCCAGGCGACACATGCGCCGCGGCATTCTATCCAGACCCAGTGTCCGTCTCTGTGACGCTCCCGATATTCGAAGCAGGCAAACAGGGGGTCGCCCGCGTTCTGCCGCTCCAGGGCGTGCATGGTCCGGTCCCGATCGTCGGGATGGATGAGTGCCAGCCAATCTTGGTCCGTTTCCGGGATCGGATCGTTCTTCGCGAGCCCGCGCATCTTGCGCCATTCGGAGGAGTAGAACATTTCTCCGGTCGCGAAATTATGGTCCCAAACACCTGTTGCGGAACTGGTGAGTGCCTGCCGCCAACGCGCTTCCTTAAGCGATAGCTCCGATTCCTTGGCCTTTAGGGCCGAAATGTTGGCGAACTGGACCACCAGAGCCTGCCTTGGATTGTCAATCGCCAGCGGAGCGAGGCTCGCCAATACCCAGATTGCTGTTCCGTCAGCGGCGAGGAGCCGCACTTGTGTAGGGCGTCGCTCCTCGGTCGACAGTTGGCCGGCAACCAGAAAGGCGCTGAAAGGTGCGCAGTCGTCATCGTAGACAAAGTCTGCGCAAGACCCCGACTGGGCATGCGTCTTAAGCAGTGTCTGGAATGCCTTGTTGATAAGGCTGAAGTCGCCGTTTCGATCCACAATTGCTGTGGCTTCCGGCAAGGCGTCGAACAGCCCGGATGGCAGATCCGTCAGATTGGCCTGTTTGAAAAGCCGTTTGGTGGCGCTACGCTGCAACTTGCCCCCTCATACTCGGCACGGCGGGAACGTTGCAGGAAAGTTATGGATATTGCATTAAGATCGGCTTAATCGCCGACCTTGTCAGAGCCGGCCCAGAAACTGCGCGAATACCATCGTGCCTTCTGGCCAGGGTCCGTGACCCGATTCTGCATTGATATGGCCGGCCTCGCCTGCGTCTATCAGCAGCGAGCCCCAGGCATTGGCGACGTCGTCGGCGTGATCATACGAGCCGAATGGATCGTTGCGACTGGCGATGGTGAGCGTCGGAAACGGCAACGGCGCTCTTGGATAGGGGCCGAAGGTCATCAGGTGCTTCGGACGGATTTTCGGATTATCCACCTCAGGCGGCGCAACGAAGAAGGCGCCGGCAACCTTCTTCTCGAATTTCGGGATGGCATGGATCGCCGTCGGGATGCCAAGCGAGTGGGCAACCAAAACGACGGGCTTTTCGCTTGCATTGACCTCTGCGGCCACGCGTTCGACCCAGTCTTCCAGCACGGGCTTCGACCATTCGGCCTGCTCGACCCTGCGCGCCGAGGAGAGTTTCTGCTCCCAGCGGCTTTGCCAATGGTCGGGGCCCGAATTGGTGTATCCGGGAATGATGAGAATTTCTGCTTCTGACGCCTTCATGGCCCTTATCTGCTGTCACGGGCTTCATTCGTCAAGCATGGAGGCGAAAGGAATTTTCCGTCACGCGATCCGCAACGGATCTTGATGGTCGTTGAAGCCCGATTGGATATCGGCTTCCTTCATATTTTCGCGAGTGTGGCGACATCACGTGCAGGCTGTGATAAGCTTCAACGCATGGCTGAATATGCGTCGTTGTTGTGCTGCTCTTGAGACGCTTGCGGCCTACTCCATGGTCTTGCTGCCGATTGGCGGTAGGGAGGCAAAACCATTGAGCAGGCAATGCCGGAGCTACCGGCGGTCCTATTTGACTAGAGGACCGTTCGGTCATCGCCGGCCTAACCGGGAGTGGAGCAGCAGCATGGCCAGTATACAAGGAATGGCGGCAGCGCACGGGGCGCTTGAGCAGCCAATAATACGCCAGATTACAACGCAAGACATCAGCGATGCCTTGCATGCCGGGCTGGAGGACTTCAAGGCGAAGCCCTCTCATTATGTATTCATGGGTTTGATTTATCCGGTCGCGGGGATCGTCCTGATCGCCTGGAGCATCGGCGTGGCACTCTTGCCGATGATTTATCCTCTGATGAGCGGTTTTGCTCTGGTCGGCCCCATTCTGGCGCTGGGTCTTTATGAGATCAGCCGCCGGCGAGAGATGGGGGAGGATACAAGCTGGCACCATGCCTTTGAAGTACGACACTCGCCAGCGCTGCCGTCGATCATTGCCATGAGTGCCTTTCTGGTCGGGCTGTTCGTCGCCTGGCTGGTCGCCGCCCAGTGGCTCTATTTCCTGTCCTTCGGTGATCTTGCTCCGGCGTCGTTCTTGCGTTTTGCCGCCGATGTGATGGAGGCTCCGGGGGGATGGGCGCTGATCATCTGGGGCAATCTCATCGGTTTCGTCTTTGCACTCGTAGCCCTTGCCACCAGTATCGTTGCCTTTCCGCTGATGTTGGATCGCAAGGTCAGCGTGGCGGTCGCCATCGAGACGTCGCTTCGTGTGACCATCGCCAATCCGGTGCCGGTGTTGCTCTGGGGGCTGGTGGTGGCGATTGCGCTGCTGGTTGGCATGGCGACACTTCTGGTCGGCCTGGCTGTGATCGTACCGATCCTCGGCCATGCGACGTGGCATCTTTATCGCAAGCTGATCGAACCGCTGCCGGTGCCGGCCCAACTGCGGACGCTGAAGCCCAGAAGCAGCCGTATAGCAAAGACCGCCTCGGGGAAGGGGCAGTCAGCCGCCTGATGACAGTCTTTTCGCTTTAACCAATGCGATTGAAAAAGGGTGACGGCCTGATTGGCCGCCACCCTCAACATCTCAATCGTTATGGCGTCTTTCGGCCGGATCAACCAAAAACGCGTTTGAAGATCGTGTCGACATGCTTGGTATGATAGCCAAGGTCGAACTTTTCGCGGATTTCCTCTTCCGACAGCGCCTTGCGCACTTCTTCGTCGGCCAGGAGCTCTTCCAGGAAGTCCTTGCCCTGTTCCCAGACCTTCATGGCGTTGCGCTGTACCAGACGGTAGGAGTCTTCGCGTGATACGCCGGCCTGGGTGAGTGCCAGGAGAACGCGCTGGCTCATCACCAGTCCCTTGAACTTGTTCATGTTTTTCAACATGTTGTCCGGATAGATCACCAGCTTCTCGATGACGCCTGACAGGCGGTTGAGGGCGAAATCGAGTGTGATTGTGGTGTCGGGCCCGATGGCGCGCTCAACCGAGGAGTGCGAGATATCGCGCTCGTGCCACAGTGCCACGTTTTCCATGGACGGGATGACCGACATGCGCACGAGGCGGGCAAGGCCGGTGAGATTTTCCGTCAGAACCGGGTTGCGCTTGTGCGGCATGGCCGACGAGCCCTTCTGGCCCGGCGAGAAGAATTCTTCCGCTTCCAGCACTTCGGTGCGCTGCATGTGGCGGATTTCGATGGCGACATTCTCGACCGAAGACGCAATCACGCCGAGGGTGGCGAAGAACATGGCGTGGCGGTCCCGCGGGATGACCTGGGTGGAAACAGGCTCCGGTACGAGGCCGAGCTTTGCGCAGACATGTTCTTCGACCTGCGGGTCGATATTGGCGAATGTGCCGACGGCGCCGGAGATCGCACCGGTTGCCACTTCAGCGCGGGCGGTGACCAGCCGGTCGCGGTTGCGCTTCATTTCAGCATAGAAGCGGGCGAGTGTGAGACCCATCGTGGTCGGCTCGGCATGGATGCCGTGGCTGCGACCGATGCGGACCGTATCCTTGTGTTCGAAGGCACGCTTTTTCAGCGCTTCCAGAAGACGATCCATGTCCGCGAGCAGAATGTCGGCGGCGCGCACAAGCTGGATATTGAAGGTGGTGTCGAGTACATCCGACGAGGTCATGCCCTGATGGATGAAGCGTGAATCCGGGCCAACGAATTCAGCGAGATGGGTGAGGAAAGCGATGACGTCGTGCTTGGTGACGGCCTCGATTTCATCGATGCGGGCAACGTCGAATTCGGCATTTCCGCCCTTTTCCCAGATGGTCTCGGCGGCTGATTTCGGGATGACACCGAGTTCGGCCAGCGCGTCGCAGGCATGGGCCTCGATCTCGAACCAGATGCGGAACTTGGTTTCAGGCGACCAGATGGCGACCATTTCGGGCCGGGAATAGCGAGGGATCATCGGCGTTGCGTCCTGTCTTTGGCAATTCGTGCTGGGAAATTCTGCCGCCGCTTTAGCAAAGTGCCGTGATAATCACAACAATCCGCTCAGGCTCTTTGACGGGCAAGATAGAGGCTGGCGGCCAGGAGAAGGGCAGGCGCCCACGGAAAGACCAGCCTGACACCGATGACGCAGAATTCATAAGCGGCACCGGCAGAGGTGTAGACGAATTGATACATCCAGATGAATGAGCCCGCTGGGGCATGCCAGCGGGAATAAAACAGACGGTACTGCATGGCGAACAGAAAAGCGGTCATCGCGACTGTTCCCAAGCCTAAAAACAGGAAGCCGGCGGCAAAACGGGTTTCGACCCGGCGCCTGTAACTGGCAAAGCGGATCAGCGGCAGGGCGATCAGCCAGGCAAGGGCGCCACCACAGAAATAGATGCTGACGAGAGCCGTCAGATGAAATTCGCCCAGACGCTCCAGAATGGCGAGCGTGACTAGCAGCGCCCCGGTCAAGGCAGCGCCCCAGACAAGAGCGCCGACGATCCAGATAAGAGCCGGAGGGCGCGATGCTGAGAGGCGAGTTCTGACGGAGGGCGCGCCGGTCTTGCCCGATTCTGGCATATCAGGGGTGAACCGGCACAGCAATCCAGCGACCGTCGTGTCCCTCGAAGCCGTGGCTCAAAACGTTGATCAGGACGACATGAACGGTGGCGCCATCCATTGCCGTATAAGTCACGACACCGCCAATACGATAGCCCGTTGGGCAATTTCGGCTCTTCGGCACGGTGGTGTCTTCGTGGACGATCGTGTTGGTGTCCTTGCCGTCTTTTTGCTTGAGGATCAGGCGAAAGCCCTTCACTTCATCCAGTATGCCCTCGCACTGATCTGCCGGGAGGTGCGAGCTTTCCTCGAGCGAAAAGGCGTATGGATTTCCAAAGGCAGGATCGGCCGGATAGGGCAGATACCGGATAAAATAAGCGTCGGTATCCAGTTCGCTGACCGGATTGAAGGCGACCAGCTTTCCGGGATGATCCTCGATGTCGTAATCTTTGAGGATTTCGCTTGCCTGCGCCATGGCTTTTGCGCGCGCCTGGCCAAGCCCGACTGTTTCGTCGTCGATCCTCACCCGTATGGGAGAGCCCGTTAGAAACGTGTCCTTGTCCGTATCGATAACGAAGATATCGGAATAGGGAAAGCCGGACCCGTCCTGGACGCCATATTGCTCGAAGGCGAAGACCGAGCCGTCTTCGGAGAAGCCGAGCGGCTGGACGCTGGCAATATCGCCGGAGTGGGCCGGTCCGCAAAGGGCAAGCGAGATGCCCGCTGCTGCCAGTGCCGTGCTGAAACGTATCAAGCTCGTCCGTCCTCTGCTGCCTTTTTCAGAGTGTCGACCGTTTTGCGGTAGTCGTCAACGCCGTCGCCCTTGAAGATGGCAGAGCCGGCCACCAGAGCATTGGCGCCGGCCGCCGTTACCAATGGCGCAGTCTCTGGGGTAATGCCGCCATCGACTTCCAGATCGATCGGCCGGTTGGCAATCATCAGGTTGGTTTTGGCAATCTTCTCGACCATGGCCGGGATGAACTTCTGACCGCCGAAGCCGGGGTTGACGCTCATGATCAGGATCAGGTCGAGATCGTCCAGCACATGTTCGATGTGCGAAAGTGGCGTTGCGGGATTGAGCGAAACGCCGGCCTTCTTGCCAAGGGCGCGGATGGTCTGCAGCGAGCGGTGGAGATGAGGGCCAGCCTCGGCATGGACCGTGATGATATCGCAGCCGGCATCCGCAAAAGCTTCAAGATAGGGATCTGCCGGCGCAATCATCAGGTGGCAATCGAAGACTGCCTGGGTGTGCGGACGCAGCGATTTGATAACCGCCGGACCGAAGGAAATATTGGGCACGAAATGACCGTCCATGACATCAAGATGGATCCAGTCCGCGCCGGCCTCGGTCACATCGGCCACTTCCTGGCCGAGCTTGGCAAAGTTGGAGGCAAGGATCGACGGGGCGATCTTGAGCGGACGGGACATGGCAGCTTCTCCGGTTAAACGCCTGGCGCGCCCTATTTGACGCGCAATATGGGCTTCGCAATAGCACCGGCAAAACCTGCTCACAACCTGTCGGGCGGGCTAATCTCAACGATGTTTCAGGCTAGTATCCGTCGCGCAATCGAGATTCGCGGGGACGTCAGGCAGCTTACATGCCACGATCTCGCTCAGGAGGACTGTATGGGACAATTTGCAATCATCACCGGCGGCACCAGCGGTATTGGCCGGCATTTGGTCGATGCCTTCGTCAAGGACGGCTACAAGGTTGCGCTGTCGCATTACGGTTCTGCGGAGGAGGGCGCTGCCGTCGTGGCGGATGTCGAGGCCGGTGGCGGACAGGCATTTGCCGCAAAGGCCGATGTGGGGCAGGGGGGCGATGTCGAGGCTTTCTTTGACGCCGCATGCGCATGGGCCGGATCTGCACCCGATGTGCTCGTCAACAATGCCGGCATTCAGACATGGTCCTCGCTTCTCGATCTGACCGAAGAGCAATGGAGCGGGGTGCTCCGGACCAATCTCACCGGCGCCTTTCTCAACACCAAGGAGGCCGCACGGCGCATGATTGCGGATGGCAAGGGTGGGGCGATCATCAATATCGGCTCCGGCTGCAACAAGCTCGCCTTTCCAAAACTGGTCGATTACACCGCATCAAAGGGAGGTGTCGAGCAGTTCACCAAGGTCGCCGCCGTGGAGCTTGGTCCGCACGGCATCCGTGTCAATTGCGTGGCACCGGGCGCCATCATCACCGAGCGCACGCTGGTGGAGGCCCCGGATTACGAGGAGACCTGGGCCAAGGTTACGCCTCTTAGGCGTGCAGGCCATCCGCAAGATATCGCAGGGCCGGTCTTGTTTCTGGTGAGCGAGGCTGCCGGTTTCGTCACCGGGCAGACATTGACGGTGGATGGCGGCGTGTTCTCGCAGGCGACCTGGCCTTACGGGCTGTGACGGTCAAGCTCGGTCTGTCCTGATATTTCCAGACAACAAGGTCGGATTGTCAGGTTTTCGGTTTGCAATACTGTCATGCGTGATTCTCGGCTATCCAACAGCCTTAAAGGTCGCGAGCTTCACTCCAAAACCGATAAAAACCGCACCCGTGACACCTTTCAACCAGCGTTGAAAACGTTCGCCGCGCGTCGCTTGCGTGACCTTTGAAAAGAGCAGGATGAGGGCGGAGAACCAGATCACGTTGATCGTCGAGTGAATGACGACCAGCAGGAATGCGGTCGCGGCGGGGTGACCGTTGACGGGGACGAATTGCGGGAAGACGGCGAGATAGAAGAGTGAGACCTTCGGGTTGAGCCCATTGGTCAACAGGCCTTCGACATAGGCCCATGCCAGCGTCCGCCGACGGCGGGCGGGCGCAATGGTTGGCGCTTGCGGTTTTTCTCTCATCGCGGCGCGCAGCGATTTGATGCCCACCCAGCAAAGATAGGCGGCACCCAGATATTTGACGATCATGAAGGCTGTGGCGGACTTCGTCAGTATGATCGATATGCCGAGGATCGACAGGGTGCCGTGAATATAAAAGGCGGTGAAGAAGCCTGCGACATTGGCAAAGCCGGCAGCCTTGCCGGAGGTTGGCACGGTGCGCGCGATCAAGACGCCATTGGGCCCGGGCGAGGTCACCAGAAGGGTGGTCGCCAGGATGAATGCAAGAAGTTCCGACCAGTTCATTCCATGCCCCTTTGGCTGCGTCGTCCGATCACTGCGTATCTGCGGGCGGCCTGACAAAGCGTCCGTCCTGCCAGACCTGCAAGACATAGGGGTTGTCGGCGAGTTCGTGTTCGGATGTGAAACCGATGGGACCGATGGCCGTGGCGAAACGGTTGGAAAGAAGCTCGGCGGCGACCGTGCTTTTGTCCTGTTTGGCTTTTTCAGCCGCTGCCGCGGCAATCTGCACGGCGGCATAGGCCGGCAGGACATAGCCTTCAGGTTCGATCCCTTTTTCGCGCATGCTGGTGGCGATCTCGTTTGCATCTGCCTTTGCGCCATAGTCCGGCAGTGCAACGGCATAAACACCGTCTTGCAGCGCAACGGGGGCGTCGGCTGCACGCATGGCGTCACCGCTGACGATGGTCAGTTTGATCTTTTCGGCGGAGGCATCACGGGCAATGATGGAGACATCGCTGCGGTCGCCGCCGATAAACACATGGGTGACACCTGTGGATTGCAGCCGGCGCACGAGGCCGATCTGCTGTTCCTGACCGGGTCGGAAGGTGTCGGTGAAGACCGGCTTCATGCCGCGTTCTTCCAGTTTGGACCGCACGGCTTCGGAGAGATCGCGCCCGCTGATGGTGCCGTCGTCGATCAGGGCAAGCGCCACGCCCGGCCAACGGGTGAGGATGACGTCGGCGAGTTTGTCGCTTTCCGCCCTTGTGGCCGGTGCCATGCGAAAGAGCGGCCAGTCGCGTTTCAGCGCATCTTCCATGATGCCCTGCCAGCGCACCGAAAGTGTGATTGCCGGAATGCCGGCGCTCTGCAAGGGCGGCATTGCGCCGTCGAGCGATTCCGAGCAGAGGAAACCGATGGCAGCATCGACCTTCAATTCGACCAGGCGGCGGGCGACGGCTTCGCCGCTACCGTCTTCACAGCTTTCCGGGACCATCTTGAGGGTGACGTCGTTGGAAATACCGGCAAATGCCGCGCCGCCGCGGATCTGCCGACCGAGCAATTCGAAAGATCCGTTCTGCGGTGAGACAACACCTATCACCTGTGCATCGGCTGCTGTGGATGCGAGAAACGCTGTTGCGGCAAGGAGTAGGGAAACGGTTGGTCTTGCTGTCATCAATGAATATCCCGGTCAATATGACAATCATCGTAGCGCATAAGGGGTGGCGGCGGAAAGCAGTTTGGATATCTGCTCCGGCGCTCTTACCTTAAAACTCCAGGCACTTTATGGAAAAGGTAATCCCTGCACGCCATATTGAGTTCGAAATGGTTGAAACGGGTCCTTGAAGCCCGGGAGAGTTTTTTGTTGAATAAACAGACGCAGGCAGATTCCAGCCTCTATCGCGACGCCATGGCGCGCTATGCGGGCCATGTGCAAATCGTTACCACCGAATATGAGGGTGTGAAACGGGGCGTGACCATTACGGCTGCCTGCTCGGTTTCCGACAATCCGCCCATGGTGCTGGTCTGCCTCAACAACAGCAATGACAAGAATGCCGTGTTTTTTGAAAGCGGCTATTTCGCGCTCAATTCGCTGACGCCGGCGCATGAGGCATTGGCAGGCGCGTTTGCCGGGTTCGGCAAGCTTTCCGCGGAAGAACGTTTTGCGCTTGGTCAATGGCAGACGCTTGCCACAGGTGCGCCTGTGCTTACCGATGCCTCTGCCGTGTTCGACTGCCGCGTGGTCGACAGCAAGATCACCGGCACCCATACAGTGCTGTTTGGTGAAGTTGCAGCGCTTCATTTCGGCGCTGATGACAATGCGCTCATCTATCTGGACCGGGGTTTCCGCAGCCTGTAAGCTTGCCCTGAAATAACGGGGAGCAGACATGGCCGAGCGTGAGGACACAAGGGTTCCCGCATCAATCGACGAGATGATGCGGCTTTTATCGGACCATGACTATCTTGCAGGCAAGGCGCTGGCGACGGTGCTGTTTCTGTCGCTTCGTATGGGACGTCCGCTGTTTCTCGAAGGCGAGGCCGGTGTCGGCAAGACCGAAGTCGCCAAGGTGCTGGCCAAGGCGCTCGACCGCCCGCTGATCCGCCTTCAGTGCTATGAGGGGCTGGATATTGCCTCTGCCGTTTATGAATGGAACTATCCAGCCCAGATGCTGGAAATTCGTATGGCTGAGGCTGCCGGCATATCTAACCGTGACCGGTTGGAGCAGGATATCTTTTCCGAGCGTTATCTGATCCGTCGTCCGGTCTTGCAGGCGCTCGAAAGCGCAGGCGGGAAGGCGCCCGTGTTCCTGATCGACGAGCTCGACCGTACGGATGAGGCCTTCGAGGCATTTCTGCTGGAAGTGCTATCCGATTTTCAGGTGACGATCCCGGAACTTGGCACGGTGAAGGCGGAGCATCCGCCCATTGTGATCGTGACATCCAACCGCACCCGCGAGGTGCATGACGCGTTGAAGCGACGATGCCTTTATCACTGGGTGGATTATCCTCAGGCGCGCGAAGAACTGGAAATCATTCGGCGCAAGGTGCCGGGATGCCATGCAGACCTGTCCGGCGAGATCGTGGCCTATGTGCAAAAGCTGCGCACGCTGGATCTGTTCAAGAACCCGGGCGTTGCCGAGACGATCGATTGGGCGACGGCCCTGACCGAACTCGACCGTCTTGCGCTCGATCCCGAAACGATTTCCGACACACTGGGAACACTGCTGAAATATCAGGAGGATATCGCCCGCATCCAGGGCGGCGAGGGGGCAAAGCTGCTGTCGGATGTAAAGGCCGATCTTCAGGCGGCGAGCTGAGATGATGGAGCGGGCAGGCGAACGCGATGGTCTCGTCCTTCCACCGGTCCAACCCGGTGCCGGACGGTTTGCCGACAATATCGTCTATTTCGCCCGGGTGCTGCGCAAGGCCGGCTTAAAGCCCGGTCCGGGCGCCGTTGCTGATGCCATCGAGGCCGTCAAGGCAATCGGCATGGGTAATCGGGTAGAGTTCCATGCAGCACTGTCTTGTGTCTTCGTCAAGCGTCACGAGGATCAGATGGTGTTTGATGAGGCGTTTCGCATTTTCTGGCGCTCGCGCGATCTGGTCGGCAAGATGATCGCCATGATGTCGCCGGTCGCCCCTGATGCTGCTGAAAAGGAAAAGGCGAAACCCGGCTCGGCCCGTGTCAACGATGCGTTGTTTGCCGATCGGCAACGACCGCCGCGCGAGGCCGAAGATCCTGACGTCGAGATCGATGCCCGTTTCACAGTCTCCGGCAATGAATTGCTGCGGTCGATGGACTTTGCCCAGATGTCGGCGGCAGAGCTTGCGGCTGCGCGGCGCGAGATGGAACGGCTGGTGATGCCGGCCGACCGGGTGGAAATTCGCAGATACAGACCTGCAGGCAGGCCCGGTCGCATTGATCCGCGGGCGACCATGCGAAGTTCCATGCGCCATGGGGGCGATCTGATCCTGCCACGCTTTCGCAAGCGTCGAGAGGTTCATCCGCCGCTGGTGGTTCTGGCCGATATCTCAGGCTCCATGAGCCAGTATACACGGGTCTTCCTGCACTTTCTTCACGTGCTGACCGAGAAGCGCGGCCGGGTCCATACATTTCTGTTCGGAACGAGATTGTCCAATGTGAGCCGGCAAATGAAGCATCGCGATCCGGATGCCGCGATTGCCGGCTGCAATGCCGTGGTGCAGGACTGGTCCGGTGGAACGCGTATCGGCGAGACATTGAAGGAGTTCAACCGCATCTGGGCGCGGCGCGTTCTGGGGCAGGGTGCGGTGGTACTCTTGATCACGGACGGACTGGAGCGCGACGGTGTGGAGCTGTTGTCGACGGAGATCGACAGGCTGCATCGATCTTGCCGGCGGCTGATCTGGCTCAACCCGCTTTTGCGTTTCAACGGGTTCGAAGCAAAGGCATCGGGCATTCGCGCAATGCTGCCGCATATTGACGAATTGCGTTCCGTGCACAATCTAAACTCTTTGGCGGATCTCGCAGCCGCCCTTTCCGGTTTAAGGTCGCGAGAAGCCGATCCCCGCCGTTTCGTCAACGCATGAGGTAATTTCCATGACTGAGGCTGCAGCAATGGACCCGCTGACGATAGCGGAAGACTGGAAGAATCTGGGTCGGCAGGTGGCGGTGGCGACGGTCATCGAGACCTGGGGTTCGGCACCGCGTCCCATCGGCAGTCATCTGGTGATTGATCAGGACGGGCACTTTGAGGGCTCCGTCTCCGGTGGATGCGTGGAGGGTGAAGTCATCAGCGAAGCCATGGATGTTTTGCAATCGGGTTCGGCAAAGATGCTGGAATTCGGTGTCGCAGACGAGACCGCCTGGCGTGTCGGCCTGTCCTGCGGCGGGCGGATCCGTGTTTATGTCGAGAGGCTAGCCTGATGGAGCTTCAACATCTAAAGGCGCTCAATGCAGCAAGGCGTGAGCGCAAGGCCTGTGTGATGGTGACGGATATAGCCAATGGTTCAAGCCGGTTGATCCTCGAAGGCGCAGATGTGGGCGGTGCGTTGGGTGACGAGGTCGCTTCCCGCTTTCGCTCGGCAAAGTCGGGCATGGTCGAGATCGACGGCAGCTCGCTGTTTCTCAATGTCCATCTACCGTCGCCCCGTATCGTGGTGATTGGCGCTGTCCATATCAGTCAGGCACTTTGTCCGATGGCGCAGATTGCCGGATTTGATGTCAGTGTCATCGACCCGCGTACGGCCTTTGCCACTGCAGAGCGTTTCGTTGGCGTCGATCTGTTGGCGGACTGGCCGGAGGATATCCTCAAATCGCGTCCTCTGGATGCCTATACCGCGCTGGTCGCAGTCACCCATGATCCGAAGATCGATGATTTCCCGCTCGCTTCGGCACTGAAGGCAGGTTGCTTCTACGTCGGCGCTCTGGGAAGCAGGAAAACCCATGGCAAGCGTGTGGAGCGGCTTCTGGCGGAGGGTGTCAATGATGCCGATATTGCTCGCATCTCGGCACCGATTGGGATCGATATAGGTGCATCGAGCCCGGCTGAAATAGCCGTTGCGGTTCTGGCTGACATCATCCAATCGCTCAGGCGCAGAGAGCCCTCGGCATTGAAGGTGGTTGCATGATTTTTGGCGAGATCGCCACAAATGCCGCGGAAGGAGCGATCCTGGCGCACAGCGTGACGCTGAAGGACGGCAAGCTCAAAAAGGGTCACCGTCTGGAGTACCGTGATATCGAACGGCTGCTGTCCGAAAGGGTGGCGTCCGTCATCGTCAGCCGGTTGGAAGATGGTGACCTGAGCGAAGATCTGGCAGCAGATATACTGGCCTCGGCACTGGTGCGTCCGGGTGTTCGCGCGGCACCGCCGGCAACGGGGCGTGTCAATTTTCACGCAACCGAAAATGGATTGTTCGTGGCAAACAAGGCGCTGATCGACCGGTTCAACGCCGTCGATCCGGCCATCACGCTAGCCTGCCTTGCCGATCATTCCAATGTTCGGCAGGGCGATATGATCGCCACCATCAAGATCATACCGCTTGCCGTGCCGGCGACCGCGGTCGAAGCGGCACTGGCTGTGCTGACCGAAGGCTCCGTCATCCAGGTGAAGCTCTTCATCCAGCATCATGTGTCTCTGATTGCGACCGAACTGCCTTCGCTAAAATCCTCCGTCATGGACAAGACGACCCGTCTTCTCGAACAGCGTCTCGCCGGTTTCGGTAGCCGGCTTACCGATGAGATCCGCGTTGCGCATCGAGCCCAAGCGGTGGCTGATGCAATCGGAGACGCATTGGCAGATCGATCCAGACACAAGCGTATGGTGGTGGTTTTCGGCGCGTCCGCCGTTTCAGACGATGGCGATGTTATTCCACAGGCTATCAGGCTTGCGGGTGGCAAGGTTGAGCGCGTGGGCCTGCCCATTGATCCCGGCAATCTGCTGGTTCTGGGCTTTGTTGGAGATGTGCCTGTCGTTGGCGCGCCGGGCTGTGCCCGATCGCCAAAGGAAAACGGGTTTGACTGGGTTCTGGCAAGACTGTTGGCCGGTGAACACCCGACGTCTGCTGAACTGGCGACACTTGGTGTCGGAGGATTGCTCATGGAAATTGCCAGTCGTCCGCAGCCACGGGAAGTGGCGACCGATGCCCGCAGCGCAATCAGTATCACAGCAGTCTTGCTGGCTGCCGGCAAATCCAGCCGCATGGGCGGGCCGCACAAGCTGCTGGCCGAGTTCGATGACATGCCTCTGGTTCGCCGTGTCGCACAGGCTGCCCTTTCAAGCGGCCTGGAGAGCGTTGTGGTGGTCACCGGTCATCGCGCTGACGAGATCGATGCAGCGCTCGAAGGATTGCCGCTGACGCTTGTCCATAATCTCGACTACGAAAGTGGGATGGCCGGATCGTTGCGCGCCGGGTTCACGCTGCCCGAATCGGCCGATGCAGATGGCGTGCTTGTTCTCCTTGGCGATATGCCGGGTGTGGATGCCGAGGCTATCCGTGCTTTGGTCTTTGCGTTTCGAAACTCTGGCGGTCGGGCAATTGTGCGCGCGGTTGCCGGCGGAAAACGTGGCAATCCAGTAATCCTTCCGAAATCGACTTTTGGAGCAGTTACAAAGCTGGAGGGGGATATTGGAGCGCGTGCTATCATCGAATCGTCGGGTCTGGAGATCATTGACGTCGAGATTGGTCTGAATGCACGTCTCGACGTCGATACTCAGGATGCCGTGATCGCGGCTGGCGGTGTGCTCAAGGGGTGATCCATGGACAATGCCGATATTGAAGAGATGTTTTCCAGCCTGGGGCAAATCACCATCAAGCGCATGTTTGGAGGCAAGGGCATGTATCGAGATGGCGTGATCATTGCCGTCGACCTCTTCGACGAGGTCATGCTGAAAGCGGACGAGCAAACTGCGCCGGAATTCGAACGGGCCGGAGCCCGGCAGTGGGTCTATCAGCGAGAGGGCAAGTCGCCGGTTGCGATGCCCTACTGGAGCATACCCGAAGATGCGTATGACGATCCCGACCTGATGGAAAAATGGGTGCGTCTTGCCTATGAGGCCGGCATGCGTGCTGGACCGACAAAGCCGAAAAAGAAGCGTTCAGACAAGATGGGGAACGATCGCGCGGGTAAAGGCCGATAAGGGCTCGGGCAGATTGTCGAGTTCGAACCAGCCAAAGTCAGACAGCTTGTCCGGCTCCGTCAGTGACGGTTCGCCGGAGAAGTCCTCGGTCTTGTAAAGCAGAGATATCCAGTGCTGATGGTCGGCGTCGATAATCTGTTCGCTCGTCTTCACGAATTCGATTTCGCCGATCGAGAGGCCTGTCTCTTCTTCGGCCTCGCGCTTGGCAGCCTGCACAGAAGGCTCAAGATGATCGACCTTGCCACCCACGATGTTCCAGTGGCCGGCTTCCGGCGCATTCATCCGCTTATAGAGAAGGAGCTTGCCGTCGCGCAGGATGGCAAGCCCGACACCGACGCCTGGAAAATGGACGCCGGGCACAGTCATCAGATCTTTGCGTTGGACGCAATCAGCATGAAGGCCGGGATATCGTCACCGAAGCCTACAGGCGTCGGGCCGTCATCGCGATCGCGCTCACGGCGGCGGCGATCACGATGATCGTCATTGGCCGGGTTCTGGCGGTTGCCATTGCCACGTGCCACCGGTGGTGCGCTTTTCTTCTGTCTGGTCTGTTCTGCAATCACGCTTGGTGCCTCTTCTGGAACAACGTCCTGTTCGACGGGCGCAGTATGCGCGCTGCGCGTTTCGGTTTTGTGACCCTTGCCCTTGCTGCGACGGTCACCACGGCCACGCTTTTCGCGGCCCTCGTCCGAGCCTTCGGTGGCAGAGGGAAGCGACGCGACATCACCGTTCAGCCATTCGATCTTCTGGTCGATGAGCTTTTCGATGGAGTCGAGATATTTGGCATCGCTCTTGGTCACGAGTGTGAAGGCAGCGCCCGCACGACCGGCACGACCGGTACGACCGATGCGGTGGACATAGTCTTCCGCATGGATCGGAACATCAAAGTTGAAGACATGGCTCACATCGGGGATGTCGAGGCCGCGCGCGGCAACGTCGGAGGCAACCAGCAGAGTGATGGCATTTTCCTTGAACCCTGCCAGCATCTTGGTGCGTGACGTCTGGTCCATATCACCATGCAGTGCGCCGACGGAGAAGCCATGACGCTCAAGCGAGCGGAACAGGTCTGCCACATCCTTTTTGCGGTTGCAGAAGATGATGGCGTTCTTCAGTTCCGACTGTTCGCGGATAAGATCGCGAAGAACTGCGCGCTTGTCGTAGTCCTTGCTCTGCGACGCCACGAGGCGCTGGGTAATGGTCTTGGAGGTCGAAGATGGCGGAGCCACCTCGATCCGCTCCGGGTTTTGCAGGAACCGGTCGGCCAGCTTCTGGATCTCAGGCGGCATGGTGGCCGAGAAGAACAGGGTCTGGCGGGTGAACGGTATCATCTTGGCGATACGTTCGATATCGGGAATGAAGCCCATGTCGAGCATGCGATCGGCTTCATCGATGACAAGAATTTCAACGCCGGTCATCAAAAGTTTGCCGCGCTCGCAATGGTCAAGCAGGCGGCCTGGTGTGCAGATCAGCACATCGGCGCCGCGCTCAAGCTTGCGGTTCTGTTCTTCAAACGAAACGCCACCGATGAGGAGGGCGACATTGAGCTTGTGATTCTTGCCGTATTTCTCGAAGTTCTCGGCGACCTGGGCCGCGAGTTCGCGTGTCGGCTCCAGGATCAGCGTGCGCGGCATACGGGCGCGGGCCCGACCCTTTTCCAGAAGCGTCAGCATGGGCAGCACGAAGGAGGCGGTCTTGCCGGTTCCTGTCTGCGCAATGCCGCAGATATCGCGACGCTGTAGGGCGTGAGGGATTGCACCGGCCTGGATCGGTGTGGGGATCGTGTAGCCGGCGTCTTCGACGGCGGACATGACTTTTTGGCTCAGGCCAAGATCAGCAAATGTGGTCAAAGGGAAATCTGTTTCCGTTTCGGTTCGTGCTAACGCTGACAGAAAAATCGGTTGCGCGGTGTCATCCGCAAGCGCCGAATAGTGAAAAAACACCGGAAAGTCAAGGAATACGGCGCGTTCCTGTCCGTCAGCGTTAACGTAACGTCAGGTCGCGCGTCCGGTGGCAATGGTTGCCACTCCTGCGCCTGCGAGAAACAGACCCGTTACGCGATTGGTTTTGCGGACGACGGAAGGGCGGCGCAAGAGGGATTTCGCTCTCTGTGCCATCCATACATGGGTGCCAATCACCACGATTTCAACGGCCACGATCGTCATGGCGAGCGCGATGTATTCCGGCATGCCAAAATCGGCGGTAACGAAGTTCGGAAGCAGAGCCAGATAGAAGAGTGGCATTTTGGGGTTGCCGAGGTTGAGTGCGAAACCTGTGGCAAACAGCTGAATGACATCGTTCTTCTGAGGCTCGGTCTGCATTTCAGCGGTTGCAGGCTTCTGCGTCCACAGTTTTATTCCCATCCAGATCAGGTAGGCACCGCCCAGATAGCGTAGCCCGGTCATCAAGAGAGACATTTCAGAGGCAATCAGTGACAGACCAAATGCGGCGAGGCCAAGATAGACCAGAATGCCGGCAACCGTACCCAGTCCATATGCAATGCCGGAGCGTGGGCCGTTAGCGACGGTCTTTGCCACGATCGTCACATTGTCCGGGCCGGGGCTTGCTGCAAAAACGAAAAATGTCGCCGCGAAGGCGATCAATAAATGCGCGTCCATACGAGTTTCCTCATGCCGATAGAGGAAGATTGCGGTTGGTGGCGCAAAGTGTCAATCGACAAGGCCCTGAAGCTTCATTCCGGCATTCAGAAATCGTATCGGGTCGACGGCAACGCCGTTGCGGCGCACTTCGTAGTGCAGGTGTGTTCCGGTTGAGCGACCGGTGCTGCCGGCAAGGCCGATCAGGTCCCCAGCGTCCACATGCTCGCCTTTCTTGACGAGAACCCGGCTCAAATGGCCGAAACGCGTCGAGATGCCGAAGCCGTGATCGATTTCGACCATGTTGCCATAGCCGCCTGCTCTGCCGGCGGTGACGACTGTGCCGGCGCCGGTGCTGCGAATTTCGCCGCCAGTGCGCTCACGGAAGTCGATACCGGCATGCATGGCCATTTTGCCGAAGAAGGGATCGACGCGATTGCCGAATCGACTTGTGATCGCCTTGCCCGGAGCGGGATTTCCAAAGGGAAGGCGCTTGGCCGTGTCGCGCATTGCTTCAAGCCGGCTCAGTGCCGAGTCGAGATCGTCGAGCGATGCGTCGAAGACCTCGAGATTCTCAGGCGCCAGATAAGGACCGCCGATAGCTGTGCCGCTGTCGTCGTCATTCTCGTCGGCCAAGGATGCCTTCTGTAGCGGTTCGACCTGATCGAGCGGGATGCCGTTGCCCTTCAGGATGGTTTCAATGGCGCTTGCGGTCTGGGTGGCACCGACTGTCAGCTTTTGCACCCGTTGCAGCTGCTCGTTTTCAATGTTCTTCAGGGACAGCGTGACGTTGGAGAAAACGCGGTCTGCCTTGTCGGCTACGCTTTCACGGAGCGGGGCATAGGCGAGCACCTCGGCGGCGGCATCGGCTTTTGCGCTTTGCTTGCCGCCCATCAGACTGTCGATTGCGTTCAAACCACTGTTGGAAAGGCTTGCGCGGTCAGCACTTGTATCCGGGCGAAAGGCCGGTACCGGCACATCGGCAGATGTCGGCTCGGCACCCTCTGCACGATCAAGCAGCGAATCGAGACGGCCGTGGCGCGAGGTCAGCGCCATCTGCTGCTCGAGAAGTTTTTCAACCTTCTGTTCGACAACCTGCTGATCGAGAAGCTGGCGCGAGGTGACGCGATCAACCTGGGCACGCAGAGCGGCGATACGGTCTTCGTAGTCATGCTGCATGCGTGCCTGACGCGCCATGGTGGCGCCGATCAGGTTGTCGCGCAAGACGAGGTAGGAGGTCGCACCGAGATAACCGACAGCCATCATGCCGACAACGCTGAAGGCGATTGCCGTCATCCAGGGGCGGATTGTCATATGGCGAATTCGATCGCCGCTTGCCAGAATGATGATGTGTTGCTGGCGGCGTTTTCCGAAGCTCGGGCTTTTTGCCGTGTTGGCCACAGATGCTCTCCTACTCGGCGCACATTAAAATTCGGCGCGTCGGCCGCTGCCCCGGCCGTCATGTTCCCATGTTATCCGCGCCATTTTTACAAACAATGCAGATCGCTCTCGGGGCGCTTTGAGTCGCCCTTTTCGCTGGGGTCATTACAGGTCAATATGGTTAATAATTACTTGATGGCGGCTTGCCGCATGCCTGTTTTGCAACACAGTTCAGGTGACTTAGCCGCGATTGCTGGCGGTCAAAGAGCGGTAGAATGACGGCGTCAATCCGGCTTCTGCGCGGGCGATGTCGTTAAAGGGCGCCTTCAGCGCGCCGCGGAAGTTTTCCCTCACCAGTTCCTTGAAGCGTGTGGCGGCATCGACGCGTTCCCGTGCGCAAAAAAAGCGGAACCATTTTGCACCGATCGCTACGTGGCCTTTTTCATCTTCGTAGATGATATTGAGGACATCTGCGCTTTCGATGTCGCCCGTTTCACGCATTTTGGCCTGCAGGGACGGGGTGACGTCGAGCCCTCGTGCCTCGAGTATCAGTGGAACGACGGCCAGACGTGCCGTCAGATCGTTGCGGGTTGCGTGCGCTGCCTGCCACAGGCCGTCATGGGCCGGCATATCGCCATAGTCTGCACCGAGCGCGCGCAGCCGGTCTCGCACCAGGCCGAAATGCTTGGCCTCTTCATCTGCTACCCGCATCCAGCCGTCGAAGAAGGAATTGGGCACCGGCTCCGTTGCGAAGCGTGCGACGATATCAAGGGCAAGGTCGACGGCGTTGAGCTCGATATGCGCCAGCGAATGGAGCATGGCGATGCGACCGGGCAGGGTATGCAAAGACCGTTTGCCGACAGCTTTCGGCGGCACCAGTTCCGGCTTTTCCGGCCGGCCGGGTCTGTCGGGCACCAAGGGATCGGCGGGGTGACGCAATGACAGCCGGCGCGCTTTCCAGCGCACCGCCGTTTCGCGTGTCAGGTTGATCTTGCGGTCAAGATCGGTTGCAGCGATGGCTTTGGTAGCGCCCGCCCGCAGCGAGGCAATAGCCTCATCGGTATAGATCTGGTTCAAGGGGCTGCCGCTCTATCCAGCACTGCTTGCGCGTGGCCCTTGACCTTCACCTTGCTCCAGATTTCGGCAATCTTGCCATCGGTGTCGATCAGGAAGGTCGAGCGCTCTATGCCCATGTATTTGCGTCCGTACATGCTCTTTTCGACCCATACTCCATAGGCCTCGGCGACCGCGTGATCCTCGTCGGCTGCCAGAATGACGCTGAGTTCATGCTTGGACACGAATCGATCATGGCTTTTGACCGAGTCGGGCGAGATGCCGATCACGACCACATCCTGATCGGCGAAGCTCTTCGCCAACGCGGTAAAGTCGACGGCTTCGACGGTGCAGCCCGACGTGTTGTCCTTCGGGTAGAAGTAGACCACAACCTTTTTTCCTTCGAAATCTGAAGGGCTTACCGTTGTCCCGCCATCGCGAGGCAGGGTGAAGGTCGGTGCTTTGTCGCCAATTGCCAAATCGCTCACTGTGCAAACCTTTCTTTCGCCGTCATTATCGACGTATACGGATACATACGGATATATCGTCGTATCGGCGGACGTCCACCCGTTTGCGGCAATCAGTGGAGACCAACCCGGCACATGGGAGAAATCCGGGGCGAAAAGCTTCGTTTTCGCAAGAGAGATATCACACCCCTGCACCAACTTCCGTCGGCGCAGGCGGAGGAGCCGATTATTGTGCATTGTCCGCGCGGCCGCGGCTTTGCCAGACGGTTTGCGCGTGTCTGCGTGCTTTCCATCATCGCCATTCTTTTGTTTGTCTCGCTCGTGGTTGCCAGCATCCAGACTGGTGGCCTCGATCGGCTGCTGGCTGATGGTGCGCGCAAAGCGCTGGACGCCGGTCTCAGTCCTCAATTCAGCGCCAGCATTGGCACAACATCCATCCGTTTCTCCAAGGATCTCAGGCTGTTGATCGAGGCGAGCGACGTGGTTGCGCGCCACAATGACAGCGATCTGGTGCTGGCCCAGGCAAAATCCGTCAAGTTCGTCCTCAAGACCACCGCGCTTTTTGTGGGCAAGGTTGAGGTGGATGAGATCGCTGCCGACGACATGGTGATCGATGCCGCGGTCATGCCATCAGGCCCGCCAGTGGATTTTTCCAAGTTCAGGGTCGATGCCACACCGACTGTGGTCGAACATGCATTCGCAGAACTGGACAATGCCAAATCCTTCATCGCCAATGCCGGTCTGGATCGCGTGCGGATGTCCAACGTGCGTATCAAGGTGCCCGGTAGCGGTCAGAACCCGCTCGATGTTGGCATTGTCGATCTTGTTTTGCAGCGTAATGCCGATTCGGCGTTACTCGCAGATGGCATTCTGACGGTTAAGGGCCAGCCGGCCACTTTTCACGTGGAAAGTTCAGTGAAGGGCGATGTCACGTCGGCGATGAAGGTCCGGGTGGCCGATCTGGATGTGGCGCCTATCCTTCTGCGGCGAGATGACAGTGGTGCGATCCGCCAGGGGTTTGGCGGGGTGACAGGGGTTTCCATCGACGCTGAACGTGCAGGCGCCGGGCGCACGCCGCTTCTGACTGCATCCGTCAAGTCTGCCAATGGGATCTTCTACATCGATGGCAAGTCGCAGGAGGTGACGTCTGCGGATATCCGGCTTGGCTATGATTTCACAAAGAATACGCTTGAGGTTCGCCGTTCCAATGTCGTCTTCGGAGCGACGACCATGCCTTTCAGCGGGGCGCTGATCGATCTCGACAGGTTGGATACGACCTATAAGCCCGGGAGTGGCATTGGCATCGATCTGCTGGTCAAGGATGGCGTGGCGTCAGCAGAAAACTCGGGTGAGGCTCCGGTTCCCTTCGACCTGAAGCTCTTTGGCCGTTATCTCTATGACAGCCGCGAGTTCCAAGCTGACAAACTGGCTGTTTCAACCCGTGGGGGGGCGATGACGGGGTCGCTGCGCGCGCAGTTCGGCGATCAGTCGCCAGAGCTGAGTTTCAGTGCGCAGTTCAGTCAGATCCACACGTCGGTCGTCAAGCAGTTATGGCCCTACTGGATCGCCGACAAACCGCGCGACTGGGTGATGTCGAACCTGTTCGGTGGAACGATCACAAATGCGTCCGTGGATGTATTCATCCCCGCGGGCCGCATGAAGCTGGAGCCGTCGCCTCTTCATCTCGGGGAAAACGAACTGCGTCTTTCCTTCGATATCGAGAATACCCGAGCCAACGTGACCGGCGATATTCCGCCGGTGCGCGATACCGACGCACATGTGGAGATGGTTGGCGGTCATCTGACCGTGACCTTCAAGGAAGGCGTTTCCTATTTTCCGTCCGGCCGAACGGTCAGTTTGAGTGGAGGCTCGCTGACCATAGAGGATGCCTATAGCAAACCGCTGATGGCCGATATTGACATATCCGTTGCGGGCGCCGCCGAAGCGGTGGCAGAACTGGTGAGCTACAAGCCGATCGGGGCACTGGAAAAAGCGGGCTTTTCGATCAGCGATTTTACCGGTGCCGTCAAAGCGCATGCCAGGGTCCGGGCCGGTCTTGTGCGCAGTCAGGATCCGCCTGCGCCAGAATGGGAGGCCAAGCTGGACCTGAACAAGGTCAATGTCGCGAAGGATTTCTCCGGACGAAAACTCAGCGAGCTTGACGCAACACTGGAAATCGACCCATCAGCGGCCCGTCTGAAAGGCAAGGGATTGCTGGATGGTGTGCCGATGGAAATTCACATGGTTGAGCCTGTGGACAAGGCGCTTGGGGCCAAACGTGAACGTGTCGTTACACTCACTCTGGACAATGACGGTCGCAAACGTCTGACGCCGGGGCTCGATGATATCCTGCAAGGCAGCATGAAAGCTGAATTGACCTATGTCAGCGACACCGAGTGGCGGGTGCGCGCCGATCTGGGATCCGCCGTTCTAAGCCTTCCCTGGGCGGGTTGGTCCAAGGGGCGCGGAATTGCCGCCAAGGCGGATTTCGATCTGCTGCAACGCGATGGAAGCACCCATGTGGACAACCTCACGCTGACAGGCGACGGTTTCGGCGCAGCGGGTAACCTTGTGGTGGGCACGTCCGGTCTGACCTCGGCAGATATCGACAGCATGAAGCTTTCAGCCAGTGACAGTTTTTCTGTTCGCGTCCGAAAAAGTGGCGGTGGCTACCAGGTTAAGGTGAATGGCAAGTCTGTCGATGTGCGGTCGGTGATTGCTGAGATCAAGGCGCCCGGTGACGGCCAGGGTGACGGAACCTCGGCCAAGAGCGTACCGATCAGTGTCGAGGCCAAGCTGGATCGTGTGACAGGGTTTGCCGGAGAAACCCTGTCGAGCGTCAATTTTGTCTACGGCAATGGCGGCGGTCGAGTGACGGCACTCAACTTGAGCGCGGTAACCGACAGTGGGCAGGCTGTCATTGCCAAGCTCGCGGCCGGACAAAATGGCGACGAGTTGAGCCTGACCAGCAGCGATGCGGGGTCCATCCTGCGTTTCATCAATCTATATACAAGGATGCGCGGCGGGCTGCTCAATCTGAAGCTCATGTCGCCAGACAACAAGAATTGGAACGGTTCGGTCGATATCCGCAGTTTCCGGGTCGAAAACGAAGAGCGGCTGCAATCGATTGTGTCATCGCCAGCGGGTGCAGACGGACAGAGCCTGAACAATGCGGTGAAGCGGGATATCGATATCAGTTCCGAAAAATTCCAGCGCGGGTTTGCGCTGATCGCACTCAACAATGGCAGCGTCAGCCTGGATAATGGTGTTGTTCGAGGCGAGCAGATCGGCGCGACCTTTCAAGGGACAATCCGTGATGCCGCCGGCAACATGGACATGACCGGCACTTTCATGCCGGCCTACGGGCTCAACCGGTTGTTTGGCGAATTGCCGGTGATCGGTCTGCTGCTTGGCAATGGGCGGGATCGCGGTCTGCTTGGGATTACCTTCAAGCTGACCGGCCCGACCAGTGCGCCGCGGCTGACGATCAATCCGCTTTCCATCATCGCGCCTGGCGTGTTCCGCTCGATCTTCGAGTTCCGTTGAGCCACAAAAAAGCCGGCGCGAGGCCGGCTTTTCATCCAATATTCTGGCTGCTGTTTCAGGCAGGCTTTATCAGCATATGCTTCTTCTTGCCAAGCGACAGCTTGATGACGCCGTCGCCGGTCAGTTCACCGCTGCCGATCGACATGCGCTCATCGGAAACCTGATTGTCGTTGATCCGTACCGCGCCACCCTGCACATGGCGTCTGGCTTCACCGTTCGATGAGGCGAGACCCGCTTTCACGATCAGCGACAACAGGCCGATGCCGGACTCGAGTTCCGCCGACGCGATTTCGATTGTCGGCAGGTTGTCGGATACCGCACCTTCCTCGAAGGTTTTGCGTGCCGTTTCAGCAGCCTGTTCGGCTGCATCGCGGCCATGAAGGATTGCAGTGATTTCGGTCGCGAGGATCTTCTTGACCTCATTGATTTCCGAACCGCCCAATGCGGACAGCCGTGCGATCTCATCCATGGGAAGCGTGGTGTAAAGCTTCAGGAAGCGGGAAACGTCGGCATCTTCCGTATTGCGCCAGTATTGCCAGAAGTCATAGGCCGAGAGCATGTCGGTATTGAGCCAGACGGCTCCATTGGCCGACTTGCCCATCTTTGCGCCGGAAGAGGTGGTGAGTAAAGGCGATGTCAGCGCGTAGAGCTGCGGGCAACCCATGCGATGGCCAAGGTCGATGCCGTTGATGATATTGCCCCACTGGTCGGAGCCGCCCATCTGCAATCGGCAGTCGTAGCGCTTGTTCAGCTCCACATAGTCATAGGCCTGGAGGATCATGTAATTGAACTCGAGGAAAGACAGCGACTGCTCGCGGTCCAGACGGGTCTTCACGCTGTCGAAGGACAACATGCGGTTGACCGAGAAATGGCGACCGACATCGCGCAAGAATTCGAGATAGTTCAGGCCTCGCAGCCATTCGCCATTGTTGATCATCAGGCCGCCGTCCTTGGGACCCTTCTCATAGTCAATGTAACTGGCAAAGACGCGCTTGATGGAGGCAATATTGTCCTCGATCTTGTCGACGGTCATCAGCTGACGCGCTTCTTCCTTGAAGGAGGGGTCGCCGACCATGCCGGTGCCGCCACCCATCAAGGAGATCGGCTGGTGGCCCGTTGCCTGGAACCAGTGCAGCAACATGATCTGGATCAGCGAGCCGGCATGCAGCGAGGGAGCAGTCGGATCGAAGCCGATATAAGCCGTGACTGTTTCCTTGGCGAGCAGGTCGTCGAGGCCGGCTTCATCGGACATCTGATGGATGAAGCCGCGCTCGTGCATGGTGCGCAGGAAATCGGATTTGTACTTGGTCATGGCCTCTGACTCTCTGAACGACGCTTTGAGTGCCACGTAGTCGGCACGCTCGCTAAAACGGTGAAATCGCCGGCGCTTTAGCATTGTTTTTTGAAATGTGCACCCGTTTCGGCCATGAATGTTGCTCAAGTCATTCAATCGAGTCGGTGGAGTTGTCATTTGGCAGAAATCAAGCGAGCCATTGGGTTGATGAGCGGAACGTCCATGGACGGGATCGATGTGGCAATGGTTGCGAGCGATGGCGAAGGCTTTGTGGAGCGCGGTCCATCTCTGTCTGTCGCCTATGAGCCGACCTTTCGCGCACAATTGAAGCTCGCGCTGGATGAGGCGAAGGCCATTACCGAACGCAGCCAACGTCCCGGCATGCTGAATGCTCTGGAGCGTGATCTTACCTTACGCCATGCCGCAGCCGTTCAGCAGTTCCTGACTGCAAATCGCCTGTTGGCCGCAGATATTGCTGTCATTGGTTTTCACGGCCAGACAGTGCTGCATCGACCGGACGAGGCGTTGACTGTCCAGATTGGCGACGGTCCTCTGTTGGCGAGGGAAACCGGCGTTCCTGTGGTCTACGACATGCGCGCCAATGATATGGTGCATGGCGGGCAGGGCGCACCGCTGGTGCCAGCCTATCATGCCGCTTTGGCAGCCGGTCTGCCAAAAGACGATATGCCTGTCTGTTTCGTCAATATTGGCGGGATTTCCAACCTGACCTTTGTCGGACGGGATGGCACAATCATGGCCTTTGACAGCGGGCCGGGAAATACGCTGATCGACCAGTGGGTTGAGGCCCATGCGGGCATTCCGTTTGATCAGGGCGGTATGATTGCGTCCGAAGGCGGCGTGGTAAATGCGCTCGCCGAGCGTTATCTGTCGCATTCGTTTTTCACCAATCCCAAGCGCCGCTCATTGGATCGCAACGACTTTCTGCCGCCCGAGCCGCAAGAGGCTGGCCTGCACGATGGCGCCCGCACGCTGGCTTATGTGACTGCTGCGGCTGTGCTGACGTCGGCCTCCCATCTGCCCGAGCCGCCGAAGTGCTACGTCATTTGTGGTGGCGGCCGGTTGAACAAGATCATCATGGCCGATTTGATCGCCCTGGCAGGCGCGACGGGTGCCCGTGTCATGACAGGTGAGGATGCCGGTTTTGACGGCGATGCGATGGAAGCGGAGGCCTGGGGGTATCTGGCCGTGCGCTCGCTGATGGGTCTGCCGCTTACTTTTCCGGCCACAACCGGCGTGATGAAGCCGGTCACCGGCGGATTGCTTGCACGGCCTTTGAAGCGATAGTGCTATTTCAGCAGCAGTTGCGGCAGTTGTGTTGCAAAGGCCTCGCCGTCACGCAGGCCGATCTCGAAGGCTTTTCGTAAGCCCGCCTCGTCACCGATGGCGAATTTCTTTACCGTGATGTCTTGGCTCGGCGAGACGATGATCCGACGGTCTGCCTTCGGCGGTGAGCGGCCATGACGGGTTGTCAGCAAAAGCGTTCTTCCGCCCTTGCCCTCGGTTTCCTTCAGTTTCCCGATCGGCGGGTTGTCAGTCAGTCCACCGTCCAGTGCCGGTCGGCCATTCACGGTTCCAACGGGCATGAAGGGCGGGACGGATGAGGATGCCATGATCGCATCGACCAACTGTTCCGGCGCGTCAAGGTCATGGGTCGAAATCCACGATGTTGTGAGGCCGAGATAACGCCCGGCTCGGGAATAGGCGCCGCCGGTGAGGAGCTTTTCGAGCTGATAGGCCGTGATGGAGCCGAGCGCGGCGAGCGAAGCCGGCATGAATGGTGGCGGATGGGAGACCTGGATCAGGATAGGCGGAGCGGCTTTCAGGGCTGCAAGCTCGAGACGTCCGAACTGCTCAGTGAGAAATTCGCGGAAAAGCGTGCCGACAACGAAGGGGGAGTGGCCGGCATTCAGGCGCGACCAGTCTCGCTCCGGTCGTTTTTCTCCAGCATAGTCAAAGGCTGCGGTGCGCACGCGTTCACCAATCCCGATCGCGTTCATGGCGCAGTGATAGGCGCCCGCAGACACGGCAACATAGTGGTCAGGCGTTTGCGGGTAACGCGCGTTCAAGCCCTCGAAGAAGCCGCTTTGCCAGTAACAGCGATTGCCGCCGCCCGCAAAACCGATGGTATCGAAAGAGAATCCGGAGGGCTTGCCGCCGCCGGAGGGCTTTGGGTCACGCGTCTCTTGTCTCAAATGTTCGGTCGTCGTTTGCTTCATCGCTGCAGAAGTTCAAGTGCCTCGTCGATCCGACCACGACTGCGTTCGGCCATCTCTTCATCGAGTTTGACGGCATCCTGATGCTCAACCAGTTCTTTAGCCAAGTTCTCCAGCAATGCTTTGCGTAACACACCGCGTTGCAGGGCAATCGCTTCAATTTTGTCGCCGATATCTTTCGGAAGATTACGTGTGATCGCGTTCATCCCATGAGCCTTATGACAAAATCTTCTGGCGTCTGTGCTGAAATGCCGGGGAATTTCAGGTCGTGTCTTTGAAAGTCTCTGATATTGGATGTGACGATATTAGGCGCGTTAGCTGCGATTGCCAACTCCATCAGGTGACTGTCACCTTCGTCGCGCAGATTTGGCCGCCATTTGAAATGAATGGTCTGCATCAGGCATTTCGACACGAATGCCTCGAGCAACAATATTCTTTCGGGCGCATTCAGTCGCGCTGACTGGAAAATCGATTCACACGCAAGGACGTCGCGATAGTCAAACAGGAGAGATGCAGAAAGAAAGACAGGGTTTGCAGAGGTCTGAGAGGCACGCCGCGATTACTATTGAGGCGGCACCGCGGTCGATACAAGCGCTGACGAGAACGTTTGTATCGACCACGACTTTGAGCATCGGTTAGCGGATGCGCTTGGCCGGAGGTTCCGGCACCAGTTCGCCATCGAGGCGACGGTCAAGGTAATCCTCGCATTCGGCCATCAGTGCGTCGACCTGGCCGTTATAGAAGTGGTTGGCGCCGGGCATGACCTTGTGCGTGATCAGGATGCCCTTCTGGGTCTTCAGCTTCTCCACCAGAACCTGAACGTCCTTTTCCGGCGCGACCTTGTCGGCATCACCGTTGATGATGAGGCCGGACGAGGGGCAGGGTGCCAGGAAGGAGAAGTCATAGGTGTTGGGCTGAGGCGAAATCGACATGAAACCTTCGATTTCCGGACGGCGCATCAAAAGCTGCATGCCGATCCAGGAGCCGAAGGAATAGCCGGCGACCCAACAGCTCTTCGAATCGGGATGCAGGCTCTGCACCCAGTCGAGCGCCGATGCAGCATCCGACAATTCGCCAGCGCCGTGGTCGAACTCGCCCTGGCTGCGGCCAATGCTGCGGAAATTGAAACGCAATGTCGTGAACCCGCGCTTCTGGAACATGTAGAAGAGCTGGTAGACGATCTGGTTGTTCATGGTCCCGCCGAATTGCGGGTGCGGGTGCAGGATAATGGCGATCGGTGCGCTTTTTTCCTTGGAAGGCTGGTAGCGGCCTTCCAGGCGGCCAGCCGGGCCATTGAAAATGACTTCGGGCATCTAAACTCCGGACTCGTTGTTTTTTATGTTCCAACAGCTCATTTCAGAAAGCTGACTTGACGTATTCACTCAGCTTTTCTAGAACGCAGTTTAGAACAATTCGAAACTGTGATGGCTGTCCATCTTTCGGTGGTTGGTGTCATAGGACATGCGCGGCGCGAATATCAAGGAAAATGCGTGCTGCGAGGAGTGGGATAGTCAGGTTTTCGATGGCCAAGACGCGCATCTATCTCGATTGGAACGCAACGGCGCCGCTTCATCCGGCGGCGCGTGCGGCTGTCGTTGACGCGCTCGACCTTGGCGGGAACCCGTCTTCCGTTCACGGCGAAGGGCGGGCGGCGCGTATGCTGGTCGAGAAGGCCAGACGTCAGATTGCAACCCTGGTCGGTGGAACGGCAGCCAATGTCATCTTGACCAGCGGTGCGACGGAAGCCGCCAATATGGTGCTGACGCCCGATTTCCGGATGGGCAAGTCGCCGCTGAATGTGGGGCATCTGTATGTCTCGGCCATCGAGCATCCGGCTGTTCGCGAGGGCGGACGTTTTGCAGCCGATCGCAAGTCCGAGATCGCCGTTCTCAGTTCCGGTCAGGTGGATCTGGCCGCTTTGAAGACACAGCTCGTGTCGCATTCGTCTGAACTTGGACTGCCGCTGGTGGCGGTGATGCTCGTCAATAACGAGACTGGTGTCGTTCAGCCGGTCGCGGAGGTTGCGGCTCTGGTGCATGCCCATGGTGGGTTGCTCGTGGTCGACGCGGTCCAGGCCGTGGGGCGCATGCCAGTGGATATCGCTGCACTTGACGCCGATTTCCTGATCGTTTCCAGCCACAAGATTGGCGGCCCTAAGGGTGCCGGCGCGCTTGTTGCTCGCGGCGAGACCTTGATGCCGACGCCTCTGATTCGCGGGGGTGGCCAGGAAAAAGGACATCGCTGCGGAACGGAGAATGTGTCTGCTATCGCCGGATTTGGTGCCGCCGCAGAGGCGATGCTGGTCGAGCTTGAGGATCGCAATTCCGGCATTCGCGCCTTGCGGGATGAGCTGGAAACACGCATGCGACAAGCGGCCCCGGACGTGGTGATCTACGGTGCCGATAGTCCGCGGGTGGCCAATACCACGTTTTTTGGCCTGCCGGACATGAAGGCAGAGACCGGACAGATCGCTTTCGATCTGGAAGGTATAGCGCTTTCGGCCGGTTCTGCCTGTTCGTCGGGCAAGGTTGGGAAGAGCCATGTGCTCACCGCCATGGGATTTGACGACAAGGCCGGTGGGTTGCGTATTTCGCTTGGGCCATCCACTACGCCTGAGGAGATTGATCTGGCTGTTTCTGTTTTTCAACGTATTGCCGGACGACGGCGCGTTGGGGGGCAGGCGGCCTGAGCTTTGGAAAAATTGCTCAAACGCAATTTTAAACTTGCAACACGGGCTTAAAATGAGCCCTTGGACAACTACATAGAAGCGCATCACCGCTTCTGACGTTGACAAGCCGCCGGACTTTGAACCGGCGAGATTGGAGAACGAATATGGCTGCTGTGCAGGAAACGATCGATCAGGTCCGCCAGATCGATGTCGACCAGTACAAATATGGCTTTGAAACCATGATTGAAGTCGACAAGGCCCCAAAGGGTCTGTCGGAGGATATCATCCGTTTCATTTCAGCAAAGAAAGAAGAGCCTGAATGGATGCTCGAATGGCGTCTTCAGGCCTATCAGCGCTGGCTGACGATGGAAGAGCCGACATGGGCGCGCGTCGATTATCCGAAGATCGATTTCAACGACTACTATTATTATGCCGCGCCGAAGACGACGTCCGGCCCGAAGACACTCGACGAGGTCGATCCGGAGCTGCTGGCGGTCTACGAAAAGCTTGGTATTCCGCTGCGTGAGCAGGAAATGCTCGCCGGTGTCCAGACCTCCAAGATTGCCGTCGATGCCGTGTTCGACAGCGTCTCGGTTGTTACAACCTTCAAGGAAGAGCTGAAGAAGGCCGGCGTGATCTTCATGTCGATCTCGGAGGCCGTCCGCGAGCATCCGGATCTGGTGAAGAAGTATCTGGGCACAGTCGTTCCAGCCACTGACAATTATTACGCCACGCTCAATTCTGCGGTCTTTACCGACGGATCATTCGTGTTCGTGCCGAAGGGCGTTCGTTGCCCGATGGAGTTGTCCACCTATTTCCGCATCAACGAGAAGAACACGGGCCAGTTCGAGCGCACGCTGATCATCGCCGAAGACGGTGCCTACGTGTCCTATCTCGAGGGTTGCACGGCACCCCAGCGCGACGAAAACCAGCTGCATGCAGCCGTGGTCGAACTGGTTGCGCTCGATGATGCCGAGATCAAGTATTCGACCGTCCAGAACTGGTATCCCGGCGACAAGGACGGTAAGGGCGGCATCTACAACTTCGTTACCAAGCGTGGTGATTGCCGAGGCAAGAATTCCAAGATCTCCTGGACTCAGGTGGAAACAGGGTCTGCGATCACGTGGAAATATCCGTCCTGCATCCTGCGTGGCGATGGTTCGCGCGGCGAGTTCTATTCGATTGCAGTGTCCAATGGTCACCAGCAGATCGACAGCGGTACCAAAATGATCCATCTCGGCAAGAACACGTCGAGCCGCATCATCTCCAAGGGCATTTCCGCCGGCGTGTCGCAAAACACCTATCGCGGTCAGGTGTCTGCCCACCGCAAGGCGTCCAATGCCCGTAACTTCACCCAGTGCGACTCGCTTTTGATTGGCGACAAGTGCGGCGCGCATACGGTTCCTTATATCGAGGCGAAGAATTCGACGGCCCAGTTCGAGCATGAAGCGACAACGTCGAAGATCTCCGAGGACCAGCTGTTCTACTGCCTGCAGCGCGGCATTCCGGAAGAAGCGGCGATCGCACTGATCGTCAATGGCTTCGTTCGTGAGGTAATCCAGGAATTGCCGATGGAATTCGCAGTCGAGGCACAAAAGCTGATTGGCATCAGCCTTGAGGGAAGCGTGGGATAATGGATGCGCTCAGCCTGATCTACTATGCGCTGGTTTGCGGCGGTCTGGCATTTCTTGTGCCGGGCATAAGCAGCAAGCCTCTGCGTATCGGGATCGGGCTGGTGACCGGAGCCGTATCGGCTCTCATCCTGCCCTTTATCAAAAGCCTTATTTGAGATTGAACTGAAGAACGCGCTGAGCTTGCTCGCGCATGACAACGGAAAACAACATGCTTGAAATCAAGAACCTGCACGCCCGCATCGCCGAAGACGGCACCGAGATCATCAAGGGTCTGAACCTGACCGTTAAAGCCGGCGAAGTGGCCGCCGTCATGGGCCCGAACGGCTCTGGCAAATCGACGCTCTCCTACATCCTGTCGGGGCGCGAAGACTACGAAGTCACCGAAGGTGAGATTCTTTACAACGGTGAGAGCATTCTCGATCTCGATCCTGCCGAACGTGCTTCTAAGGGCATTTTCCTGGCTTTCCAGTATCCGGTCGAAATTCCAGGCGTTGCCACCATGCAGTTCCTGAAAGTGGCCATGAACGAGCAGCGCAAGGCGCGTGGTGAAGAGGAGCTCAAGACCCCTGACTTCATCAAGCTGGTCAAAGAATCGGCCGCCAAGTTGCAGATCGACATGGATATGCTCAAGCGTCCCCTCAATGTCGGCTTCTCCGGCGGAGAGAAGAAACGTGCGGAAATCCTGCAAATGGCACTGCTTGCACCGCAGCTTTGCATTCTCGACGAGACCGATTCCGGCCTCGATATCGATGCGCTCAAGATCGTGGCAGATGGCGTCAATGCGCTGAAGTCGCCCGATCGCGCGACCATCGTCATCACCCATTACCAGCGCCTTCTCGATTACATTGTGCCGGATACGGTTCATGTCCTCTACAAGGGGCAGATCATCAAGTCTGGCACCAAGGATCTGGCGCTCGAACTCGAAGCCAACGGCTATAACGACATCATCGGTCAGGCCGCCTGAGCGTTCGAAAAGGAGCAAGCCTATGGCATTGCAAGCAGCTAACAGGCCGACCGCCGCGGAAGACGCGCTGAATGAGGCCTATTCCAACCAGATCGGCTATATGCCGGGCGACGGCCGTGTCATGGCCGCGCGCGACAAGCTCTTCGACGAATTGAAGCGCGGCGGATTGCCGACACGGCGCATCGAAGCCTGGCACTACACGGATCTGAAAACGCTTTTGCGCACGGTCCCGACCGTTGATCCTGCATCGAGCGCTCGAGCCGTTGCCGCCTATGTGGCGCAGTCGACGCGGCTTGCCATCGAGCATGGACGGGCCAATGTGATCGACAGCCTGCCGGAAGGCCTGACCGTATCGCGCCTCAGCGAAGGATTGTCCGACGGCGTTGCCGCCGACGGTCTGGTTGCGTTCGACGCGAGCGATGCGATCGGTCGCCTGAATGGCAGTTTCGTGACCGATGGCTTCATGCTGTCGCTTGCCGCCGATACTGCCCTTGAGGCTCCGGTGGAGTTGCAATGCGTGCATGGCGGCGGACAGGTTCACAGCCGTTTCCCGGTCGAGATCGGGGCAGGCTCGAAGGCTCTCATCATCGAACGTCATCTATCGACGGGCGAGGGCGCTGCTCTCGTATCGGCCGTCAGTGACATGACTGTCGGTGATGGCGCGGAGCTCACCTGGGTCATCGTTCAGACGCAGGGTGCGGACGACACGCATCTTGGCCAGTTCAAGCTTGCCATCGGTGCCGACGCCAATGTGCGCCTCGTCATCGTCAATGCCGGCGGGAAACTGGTGCGTCAGGAAATTCACGCTGCCACCAAGGGCGAAGGTTCGGATTTCAAACTTCGGGCGGTCAATCTGCTCGGCGGTGAAACCCATACCGACATCACCATGACGCTTGGCCACGATCTGCCCAATACGACCTCGACGGAAGTGATCCGCAGCGTGGTGTTCGATCGCGCCCATGGCGTTTTCCAGGGCCAGATCCGGGTCGCGCCGGATGCGCAGAAGACCGACGCCCGCATGGCCTGCAACACATTGCTGTTGTCGGATGACGGAGAGTTTTCCGTCAAGCCCGAGCTTGAGATCTTTGCCGATGACGTTCAATGCGCACACGGGGCAACGGTTGCCGATATCGATCATAACCATCTCTATTACATGATGGCGCGCGGCATCCCCGAGAAGAAGGCGCGTGCCCTTCTGATCAATGCCTATGTGGCGGAAGTTGTCGAGGAGCTGGACGACGAGGCGCTGGTTGAGGCGCTGGAAGGCACGATTTCCGATTGGCTGGAAAATTATGGCTGATACGCTACCGACATCGAAAGGCTACGACATCGACGCCATCCGCAAGGATTTTCCGATCCTGTCGCGCACGGTTCACGATGGCAAACCGCTGGTCTATCTCGACAGTGCGGCCTCGGCACAGAAGCCCCAGGTGGTGATCGATGCGATTTCGAAGGCCTATTCGAACGAATATGCCAATGTGCATCGAGGCCTGCATTTTCTATCCAATGCGGCCACCGATGCCTATGAGGCAGCTCGCGAGAAAGTGCGGCGTTTTCTGAACGCGCCGTCGGTGGATGATCTCGTCTTCACCAAATCCTCCACCGAGTCGATCAATACGGTCGCCTATGGCTGGGGCATGCAGAATATCGGCGAGGGTGACGAGATCGTCATCTCGATCATGGAGCACCACTCCAACATCGTGCCATGGCATTTCATTCGGGAACGTCAGGGGGCCAAGCTCGTCTGGGCGCCGGTGACGGATGAGGGTGCATTCGATCTGGAAGCCTTCGAAAACTGCCTGACCGAGCGTACCAAGCTGGTGGCCCTGACCCATATGTCGAATGCACTCGGCACGGTGGTGCCGATCAAGGAGGTCTGCCGGATCGCCCATGCACGCGGCATTCCGGTTCTGGTCGACGGCTCGCAAGGCGCTGTTCATATGCCGGTCGACGTGCAGGACCTGGATTGCGACTGGTATGCGGTGACAGGCCACAAGCTTTATGGTCCCTCCGGCATTGGCGTTCTCTATGGCAAGGCCGAGCGCTTGCGAGAAATGCAGCCCTTCATGGGTGGCGGTGAGATGATCGTCGATGTGACCGAGGAGACGGTGACCTACAACGATCCGCCGCACCGTTTCGAGGCCGGTACACCGCCGATCGTGCAGGCCATCGGACTTGGGTATGCGCTGGATTACATGGATGGCATCGGTCGAGAGGCCATCGGCGCCCATGAAGCAGATCTGCGCGATTATGCCCATGAGCGCTTGTCGGCGATCAATTCCCTGAAGATCTATGGCAATGCGCCGGGCAAGGGGGCAATCTTCTCGTTTGAACTTGCCGGCATTCACGCCCATGATGTGTCGATGTTGATTGACCGCAAGGGGGTGGCCGTTCGTGCCGGTACCCATTGCGCGCAGCCACTGCTTCAGCGTTTTGGTGTGACCTCGACATGTCGTGCCTCATTCGCCATGTATAACACCAGAGCCGATGTCGACGCGCTTGCCGATGCGCTCGATTATGCCCGTACGTTTTTTGCTTGAGGACTGAAGACCATGAGTGTCGACGACAGTGAAGCCAAGATCGATGTTCGCGAGGGCATTGTAACGTCCAGCATTCCGACGCAGGAACTGGCGCGTCTGTCCGATGACGTCGTCTCTGCGTTGAAGTCGGTTTATGACCCGGAAATTCCGGCGGATATCTTCGAGCTCGGTCTGATCTACAAGATCGACATCGAGGACGACCGTATGGTCAAGATCATGATGACGCTTACCGCCCCGGGTTGCCCGGTCGCCGGCGAAATGCCGGGCTGGGTGGAAAACGCCGTTGGTGCCGTCGAAGGTGTATCCGGTGTGGAGGTCGAAATGACCTTCGATCCGCCATGGACGCCCGATCGCATGTCGGAAGAGGCACAGGTTGCCGTCGGCTGGTATTGATCCGTTAAGGTCGCGATACTAGATTCAGAACCAGGTCTTCCGGGCCTTGAACCCGGTGAGGTTAGGAGAATTCATATGGCATTCCAGATCATGACGATGACTGACGCGGCAGCAGACCGCGTCAAGGCCATTGTCGAGAATTCCGGACCGGACGCCAAGGGCGTGCGGGTCGGCATCAAGAAGGGTGGTTGTGCGGGGATGGAATATACCGTCGACCTCGTCAAGGAACCCGATGCCCGCGACGACATGGTAACCCATGGCGGCGCCAGCGTGTGGATCGATCCGGCCGCCACGCTGTATCTGCTCGGCACCCAGATGGATTTCGAAGTGACCAAGTTCCGCTCCGGCTTTGTCTTCAGCAACCCCAACCAGACGTCTGCTTGCGGCTGCGGCGAATCGGTCGAACTCCAGGCAGCCGATCTGGCAGAACTGGCCCGACAGAAGCAGGCTGCGGAAGCATAGGCCTTCGGTCTACGTCATTACGTGTTTGTGCGCCCGGCCATTGTGCCGGGCTTTTTGCTGGCTGGAAGACATCTGACAGGCCGTGATGTTGCCTGGCGGGGCGATAACGGAGGACTCGTCTTCATTCCTGTGCTTGTCACAGGAATCCAGCCCCGCGTCTGCGCGAAGAGATGACAGCTTGCCGTTTGCTCTTAGTCCGCGAAGGCTTCGCTTGCGCGATCGACATCGTGTCGCCGGACCCCGGGACAGGTCCAGGGTGAGGGATATTGGAACTTCGCTGGCGTGAAATCGTCATCATTGGCGGCGCGGTAAAAAATTCGGCTCCGCGATCATAAAATAAGGCATGATGACTTTGTCATTCCATAGAGGCGTGCCGCTGACATGCTGTTTATTCTTGCCAAGGGGTTTGTGCTCGGCCTTGCCATTGCGGCCCCGTTGGGGCCCATTGGAACGCTCTGCATTTCGCGGACACTTGAGCGTGGATTCTTAGTCGGACTCGCCGGTGGGGTGGGTACTGCGCTTGCCGATGCGACCTATGCGGCATTGGCGGCCGCCGGCTTTGCGGCTTTCGCCCGGTTTCTCGATGCGATCTCGTTACCGCTGCAATTGGCTGGTGGCGCTTTCCTGTTGTGGCTCGGTGTAACAAACCTTCGACCGCGACGCGACGTCAGGCCCGCAAGGGTCGGTACCCGAGACGTACTGTCGACGACGGTTAGCACCTATCTTCTGACCATGGCCAATCCCACGACGATCCTTTCCTTCGCCGCGATCTTTGCGGGTCTCGGTCTGGCAGGAGAGGGAGACTGGTTTGGGGCCATATCGCTGGTCGCAGGTGTATTTGCCGGATCGATGCTGTGGTGGTTGTGTTTGTGCGGGCTTGTCACGCAGTTGCGTTATCGTCTGCCGAAGGCGTTTGCGAACTGGGTATCGCGCATCTCTGGACTGGTGTTGATCGCGTTTGGAGCCGTTGCGGTGGTGTTGGGGCTGCAAGGATTATTGGTGTAATCGCTGCCGGTTCGACTTCAATTACGTCGAGCGCCGCTCCCCTCAGTCCCGCTTGATGCTCATCAGCACATCCCACATGTCGGCACCGGTTTCCCAGACGGCCGCATTGGCTTTGAACCCGATTTCGGATTCGATGGTGGAGAGCATTTCCCGGCCGAGGTCGACATTGGAGGTGTCGGGGAAGGTCATGTCTTGGGAGGATCGGACGGTTGTTTCCACGCCAGCGGGCGAGGATGAGAATGCGGTGACCTGGCGGTCATAGCCGGGCGTCATGACATTGGCGACATTGTTGGCAGTGGTCGATAGCTTGCGCGTATTGGCCTGCATGCCCGACAAGGCGGTGTTCATGATTGCGGAAATGCTCATTGCTCACCCGTGCTGTGTTGACGGATGAGAGTTTAGTCAGGGTTTTTTAGGAAAGTCTGAACGATCAAGGTAACGGGAATGTTGCGCTGATCTCCCGCTTTGTGCCGAATTGGAGCAATGTCGTGCGGCGCTTTGGCTCGCTCACGCGAAAAGGCCGGGCTCAAGGCCCGGCCAATTCATGCTGATTGATTGTGGTGACCGCCCATTGAAGGACGATCTCCCTGCGGCGCCTCAGGCGGCCTGCAGGTTGTCAGCGGAGCTCTTGCCCGAACGCTTGTCCTGAACGATGTCGTACGAGACCTTCTGGCCTTCGTCGAGACCGGCAAGGCCTGCGCGCTGAACTGCGGAGATGTGAACGAACACGTCCGGCGTGCCATCATCCGGCTGGATGAAGCCATAACCCTTGGTGCTGTTAAACCACTTTACGATACCTGTAGACATAACGATTTCCTTTCAAATCGCTTGTGGGCCCGGTCGAGAATGACCGACAGTAGATCGACTATGAGAGGAAATCTGAATGGGCTTTGAGGGCCGGCAACAGTCGCTAGCAAAGTTCGATTTGGATTAATTACGGATTCGGACAAAAAAATGCAAGAGTTTGATCGCGGGAATTGCGCCGGATTTACCACAAACTGGTGGCTCTTACTCTTTTCCCTAAGGGGCAAGTCTTTGATATCGCAGTCTTCCAAGTGAGTGCTGACGTAACCTGTGACCCTTGGCCCTCTCCCCTCATCGGGGGAGAAGGCGATTTTCTCCTGTCAGACAAGCGCTGGACTATTTACTCAGCCGCCTCTGCATATTCGCTCATTGGCGGGCAAGTGCAGATGAGGTTGCGGTCGCCATAGACATTGTCGACGCGGTTGACGGAGGACCAGTATTTGTCCACCCGGAAGGCCCCCGGCGGGAAGCAGGCCTGTTCGCGCGAATAGGGTCTTGTCCATTCGCCGACGAGGTCTTCCACGGTATGCGGTGCGTTCTTGAGCGGATTGTCGGTCTTGTTCATCCGACCGTCTTCCACCATGCGTGCCTCTTCGCGAATGGCCAGCATGGCCTCGCAGAAGCGATCGATCTCGGCCTTGGTTTCCGATTCCGTCGGCTCGATCATCAGCGTGCCGGCGACCGGCCAGCTCATGGTCGGAGCGTGGAAGCCGCAGTCGATCAGGCGCTTGGCCACATCGTCGACAGTAATGCCGCAGCTGTCGTTGAGCGGGCGGGTGTCGACGATGCATTCATGAGCCACGCGTCCGGCCTCAGACTTGTAGAGCACGTCGTATGCACCCTTCAGGCGGCAGGCGATGTAGTTGGCGTTGAGGATCGCCACCTTGGTTGCCTGGGTCAGGCCTTCTCCACCCATCATCAGGCAATAGGACCAGGAGATCGGCAGGATCGAAGGCGAGCCGTAAGGGGCGGCCGATACCGCGCCGGGTCGACCATCGGTTGCCGTGTGTCCCGGCAGATGGTCTGCCAGATGCGCCTTCACACCGATCGGTCCCATGCCCGGTCCGCCGCCGCCATGGGGAATGCAGAAGGTCTTGTGCAGGTTGAGATGAGACACGTCGGAGCCGATATCGCCGGGACGGGCAATGCCGACCATGGCGTTCATGTTGGCACCGTCGAGATAGACCTGTCCGCCATGCTTGTGGGTGATTTCGCAGATCTCGCGCACCGTTTCCTCAAACACACCATGGGTTGAAGGATAGGTGATCATGCAGCAGGATAGATTCTCTGCATATTTTTCTGCCTTTTCGCGGAAATCGTCGATATCGACGTCGCCGTTTTCGCGCGCCTTGACCGGCACCACCGTCATTCCGGCCATTTGCGCCGAAGCCGGGTTGGTGCCGTGCGCGGAGGTCGGGATGAGGCAGATGGTGCGGTGGGTATCGCCATTGGCAATGTGATAATTGCGGATGGTCAAAAGGCCCGCATATTCCCCTTGCGCACCGGAGTTCGGCTGCATCGAGATCGCATCATATCCGGTGACGGCGCAGAGCTTTTCGCTCAGATCGTCAATCATCTCCTTGTAACCCAATGCCTGATCGGCGGGAGCGAAGGGGTGGATGTCGGCAAATTCCGGCCAGGTGATCGGCAGCATTTCGGCCGTGGCGTTCAGCTTCATGGTGCAGGATCCGAGCGGGATCATGGCCCGGTCGAGTGCCAGATCCCGGTCCGACAGTCGGCGGATATAGCGGGTCATCTCGCTTTCCGCGCGGTTCATGTGGAAGATCGGGTGGCTCAGATAGTCGCTTCGACGCAGAAGATCCTTCGGCAGTCGGTAGTCTGCGGTGAATTCGGCAACGGCGAACGCGCCGCCGAAGGCGCGCCAGACGGCTTCCAGCACGGCTGGGCGGGTGCGCTCATCAAGCGCGATGCCGATCTTCGTTGCGCCGACCTTGCGCAGGTTCACACCTTCGGCGACGGCCGCCCGCAGGATGAGGCCCTGCATATGACCGACCTCGACAGTGATCGTGTCGAAAAAGGTCTCCGGTTCGACAGCATAGCCGAGCTTTTCGAGACCCTTTGCCATCAGGACAGCCTTGCGGTGTACCTGCTGGGCGATGGCCTTGATACCCTGTGGACCGTGGAAGACGGCATACATGGAGGCCATAACAGCCAGTAGAACCTGCGCGGTGCAGATATTCGATGTCGCCTTTTCGCGGCGGATATGCTGTTCGCGGGTCTGCAACGACAGGCGATAGGCGCGGTTGCCGCGGGCATCGACGGAAACGCCGACGAGACGACCGGGCATCGAGCGCTTGATGGCGTCCTTGACTGCCATGAATGCCGCATGCGGGCCGCCATAACCAACCGGAACGCCGAAGCGCTGCGAGGAGCCGATAGCGATATCGGCTTCCATGTCTCCCGGCGATTTCAAGAGCGCCAGCGCCAGAAGATCGGTTGCGACGGTGGCAATCGCGCCGGTCTGGTGGAGGCGGGCGATCAGGCCGGAGAAATCGTGGCAATGACCATGGGTGCCCGGATACTGGAAGATCGCACCGAACACCTCTGTCGGGTCGAGGTCGGAGAAGGGATTGCCGACGATGACCTGCCAGCCAAGCGGTGCCGCGCGAGTCTGGATCACGTCGATGGTCTGCGGGTGGCAATCCTTGTCGACGAAGAAGGCGTTGGCCTTGGATTTCGAGACGCGCTGCGCCATGGCCATGGCTTCGGCTGCCGCGGTCGCTTCGTCCAGCAACGAGGCATTGGCGACGTCGAGGCCGGTCAGATCGGTGATCATGGTCTGAAAGTTCAACAGCGCTTCCAGGCGTCCCTGGCTGATCTCCGGCTGGTAGGGCGTATAGGCCGTATACCAGGCGGGATTTTCCAGGATATTGCGCTGGATTACCGGCGGCGTGATGGTGCCGTAATAGCCCTGACCGATGAGCGAGGTCAGCGCCTTGTTCTTGTTGGCCGTCTCGCGCAGCTTGTCGAGCGCTTCGCGTTCCGTCATCGGCGCACCCCAGGTCAGCGGCACGTCCTGACGAATGGAGGCCGGAACCGTGGCATCAATGAGGTTATCGAGGGTCTTGTAGCCGATCACCTTGAGCATCTCGTCCATTTCGGCCGGCGAGGGTCCGATATGGCGGCGATTGGCGAAATCGTATGGATCGTAATCGGTAAACTGGAATTCTGTTGGCGTGGTCATGCGATCAGCTCTTGGTAGGCGGATTCATCGAGAAGGGCGTCGGCATCGGCGGCATTCTTCAGCTTCAGCTTGAAGAACCAGCCCTTGCCCTGTGGATCGGAGTTGACCAGCGACGGATCGTCGGCGATTGCCTGGTTAACTTCGACGATCTCGCCATCGAGCGGGCAATAGACTTCGGAGGCTGCCTTGACGCTCTCAACTGTCGCTGCGTCCGCACCCTTGTCGAATTCCGCACCTTCGTCTGGAAGTTCAACGAAAACGAGATCGCCGAGCTGCTCGGCAGCGTGTGCGGTAATGCCAACGGTCGCAACGTCGCCGTCGATCTGCAGCCATTCATGTTCAGCAGTGAATTTCAGCATTGGAGGATCCTCTCAAAGGGAATGGGGAATGGATAGAAAAATAGGACTATGTCGGATTTCCACCGCCACACCGCGCGCCTATCGCTTGTAGCCGGGCGTGATGAAGGGGAGAGCCGAGACGATGAGCGGCAGATATTTTCCGCGCACTTCAGCGAAAACCGTCGTCCCGGGCTCGGTCTTGTCCGTGGGCAGATAACCCATGGCAACGGGGCTTTCGACCGAAGGACCAAAACCGCCGGATGTGACGTGTCCGATTTCGGTTTGGCCGTCGGCATCGGCAAAGAGCCTGGCCGGTGCTCGAACGGGTGCCTTGCCTTCAGGCTTCAGGCCGACCCGACGACGGCTGGTGCCGTTTTCCAGTTCGCCCAGAATGCGCTCGGCCCCCGGGAATCCCCCTTCGCGTTCGCCACCCCTGCGGCGGACTTTCTGGATTGCCCATTCCAGGCCGGCTTCGATGGGGCTGGTGGTGGTGTCGATGTCATTGCCATAGAGACACAGACCAGCCTCCAGCCGCAACGAATCGCGGGCACCAAGGCCGATGGCCTCGCAGTCTGGATGACCGAGGAATATTTCGGTCAGTTCGGTGGCGCGCTCAGCCGGCACGGAAAGTTCATAGCCATCTTCGCCGGAATAGCCGGAGCGTGACACCATGCACTCGATATCGTGCAGCGGTCCTTCCCGCATATCCATGAATTTCATGGCGGCAAGGCCAGCCCACAGTTCCGGTACGACCTGACCGGCACGGGGTCCCTGGATTGCCAGAAGAGCGCGATTTTCCAGAACCTCAATGTCGCAAGCCTCGGACAGATGTGCCTTCATATGGGCGATATCTGCATCCTTGCAGGCCGCGTTGACAACGACAAACAGATGATCGCCGCGATGGGTGATCATCAGGTCATCGAGAATGCCGCCATTGTCATCGGTGAAAAAGCCATAGCGCTGGCGGCCGTCTTTGAGCCCGAGAAGATCGACAGGCACCAGTTTTTCCAATGCCAGAGCGGCATCCTCGTACCGTCCGGACTTGGCACGCACGAGCACTTGTCCCATGTGCGATACGTCGAACAATCCAGCCTTTTCACGGGTCTGGAGATGCTCCTTCATCACGCCCAGCGGATATTGCACGGGCATGTCATAGCCCGCGAACGGCACCGTGCGGGCACCAAGTTTCACATGCAGATCGTGCAGCGGGGTGGTTTTCAGTGTGGGCTTTTCGTCCACAGGGGCCTCCAGGTCTTGTGCGGCCGGATCGAAACGCCCGGCGCACTGGCTCATGTCTGGCGCTTGCTGCGCCGGTTCATCGAGCCCCCTCTGTCCCTTTGCCTGAGATTGTTATCCCTTCGGCAAGTGCCTTCCCTTATGGCGGGCGGCTCTATTCTCCAGAGTTCCTATCGGCACCTTGTGGTCCTGTTGCCTGAGAGTTTCCGGGGCGGTTGCTCCTTCGGCACCGGATCAAACCGGTTCTCCCAACAAGGTCAGGTTGCCATTATCGATGGCTGCGGCATGTTGGCAATAGCCAAACGTCGTTCTCAGCCAATTTTTTGTCGCGTCGGTGCGACACCTGAGGCTGGAAGACGCATTGGGTTCAGTCGGACTTCTTGTCCGGCAGACCTTTGCGCTTGGACTCTGCCAGATCTTCCAATTCCTTTTCCGTCATCGATTCAACCATCTGTTTCGATGCGCCCTGAAGTTTGGATTTGGGCATGTCGCCGCGTTTTGCAGCAAGCGCGGCGCCTGCTGCCTTCTGCTGGGCTTTGGATTGTGCTGGCATGAAAGCCTCCTCAGTTCTGAACGTGATGGACGCTCAAAGCATGAAGGGCGGGGTTGGTTCCCGGCAGGGACAATGACGGATGCAAGTTTGTCCCGATCGTCACTGTTTTCACAGGTCGCTCGAGCGGGCTGCTACGTGTTGCCGCAGGCTGATGGCCTTTGCCTTCCACTCTGTTTCCGGCTAAGCAGTCGCTGACATATTCGGGGACGGTTATGACGGCTAATCTGACAAGGGCGACATTGTATCTGCGCATCCTCTGCGCCGTTGCACTGGTGTCTTTGGCATTCGCCCACAAACCGCCCCAGGTTCTGGCAGCCATTATCGAGACGACGGCTCTGCAATTGCCGGACGGCAGCTATGCCGATCTCTGCATTGGCGAGAGAGGGACCTCGATTCCGGGAATTCCCGCCGGCAAATGCGAGGCCTGCCTTTTGGGCGGCCAGACCGTGTTGCCTCCGCCTTCCGATTGCTCGTGGCTGATTGCCAGTTTTGCTTCGCTTGAAAATCGCCCTGTCAGCGACAAGGCCGTTCCGGTTGCAAGCCCCGTTGCCCAGCCGCGCTCTCGCGGACCGCCTGCGTTCTCCTGACACTATCGTTTACCCACGATATTTCATCATCCCAGATCGGGATTTCGGTCGGCGTTGTGACGTCCGGCTGTTCAGGAGACACTTATGAACAAGCATATCAATTTCACCCTTGCCGGCCTTTTGGGCCTCGGCTTTGCCCACTCGGCGCTTGCGCATGCCACCTTCGCCAACGATCCGGTCAAGGTCGGGTCTTATGTTGCCGCCACACTGCAAGTGCCGCATGGTTGCGATGGCAAGGCGACCACGGATGTCGAGGTCAAGCTGCCGGAAGGCTTTATCTCTGCCAAGCCTCAGCCCAAGGCTGGCTGGGACCTGGAGATCATCCAGGGTGACTACCAAAAGGCCTATGACAATCACGGCAAGCAGATCACGTCGGGTCCGGTAGAGATCCGCTGGAAGAACGGCGATTTGCCGGATGACAACTACGATACCTTCGTTATCTACGGCAAAGTTGCAGAGGCTGGTCCGGCAGGCCTTGCCTTCCCGACTGTCCAGCTTTGCGGCACGGACGGCGAGGTGGCATGGACCGAGATTGCAGCAGAGGGCGTCGATCCGCATTCGCTTGCTCATCCTGCACCCGTGCTGAAGATCGCCTCCGGTGAGGCTGCCGGTCACGATCATGGTGCGATGAATCATGATGCCATGGACCACGGTTCGATGGATATGGGGGCGATGGCTCCAGCGGACGGCGCTTCTGTGACAATTGGCGATCTCGAGCTCACTGGCGGTTTCACCAAGGCGATGCTTCCAGGCCAACCTGTCGGTGGCGGTTTCATCACCATCCACAACAGTGGCCACCATGATGATCGCCTCGTTTCGGTGTCATCACCGAGCGCTGGAGAGGTCCAGTTGCACGAAATGGCCATGCAGGGCGAGGTCATGAAAATGCGCGCGCTCGATGACGGTATTGCGATCCCTGCCGGTGAGACGGTTTCCCTTCAGCCCGGAGGCCTGCACATGATGTTTATGGCGGTGAAGGAACCCTTCGTTGAAGGGAAGACTGTCAACGTCACAATCACCTTTGAGAAGGCCGGGACGGTTGACGTGTCATTGCCGGTGATTTCGGCTTCGGGAAAGAAAAACTGAGTTTACTGGTGACGACGCGGGCGGTTGCGCCCGCGTCTCATTGACCGGCCTTGTATGCTTCCACGGCCTGGGTCAGCGTTGCCTGTTCAAATCGCGGCGTAGACGCTGTCAGCCAGTATAGCGACAGGGCCGGGGGCTTGATCACGGTCATCATGGCGCGAAGAGAGAAATCTTCGCTCTTTTGGGCCAGTTCCGCCAATGCGCGGGTTTGTTCTTCCGCGAGAGAGCTTCGCGTGACCTTTTGAGTCTTTTGATGCGTATCCGCGGCGTAGTGCGCGGTTTGGGCCGATATGGTCAGAACCTGTGTCATGTGTTTCACCGCAAAAGTGTTTCGCGATTACTATGCACGTGAAATGAATATGCATTTTAAACTTCGGCATCTGTATTTTATTCAAATGCAATATGCCGAGCAGGTCTCTTTTGTTGCCTGCGGCGAGCATGATCGCTATGGGGGGATAAAAGGGTCCGTCGCGGCCTTTACGGAAACGAAGGCGATTGATCATGCATATTCTTCTTGTGGCGCTGGGCGGCGCCTGCGGCTCAGTTCTGCGATATCTTGTCGGGCTCTTCACGATACGATGGCTCGGGCCCAATTTTCCCTGGGGCACCATCACCGTGAATATTCTGGGCTCGCTTATGATCGGTTTGTTTGCCGAGCTGGTATTGCGCAAGTTCAACGCGTCGGCAGATATGCGGGTCCTGATCGTGACCGGTTTTCTGGGCGGTTTTACAACCTTTTCCGCGTTTTCACTGGACTTCATTTCGCTTGTCGAGCGGGGCGCCTTTGCCTCGGCAGCTGCCTATATGATCTTCAGTATCGTCTTGTCCGTGGCCGCTGTTTTCGCTGGCCTGACGATCGGGCGTATCATCTTCTGAAATCCTTTTCGCCATTAAGGTTGTCCGATGGCGGTGAAATGCAGTAAAGCCGGCGCTTGAAGAGACATTAGTGGGCGCGCGCGCCTGAGCGAAAGTGACGACATGGCCGGCATCGAACATATCACAGTGGACGGGGAAGAGGCGGGTATGCGCCTCGACCGCTGGTTCAAGATCCATTATCCCGGCCTCGGGTTCGGAGCACTGCAGAAGCTTTTGCGGTCCGGTCAGGTGCGTGTCGATGGTGGCCGCGTCAAACCCGATGCGCGCGTGCAACCGGGGCAGGTCGTTCGCATTCCGCCGATGAATGTCGACGCGAAGGATACCAAGACCGGTCCGATTGCCAGCAAGGATCTCAAGCATGCCGGCGATGGAGAGCTTCTGTCGCGCATGCTGTTGCATGAAGACGACAAGGTCTTCATTCTCAACAAGCCTGCTGGCCTTGCGGTTCAGGGTGGTTCGGGCCTGACACGGCATATCGACAAGATGCTTGAGGCATGGACCAGCAAGAAGGGTGAAAAGCCACGGCTTGTTCACCGGCTGGACCGCGATACATCAGGGGTTCTCGTCGTTGCCCGCACCAGAGGCGCTGCGCAGAAGCTGACGGCAGCGTTCCGCGAGCGCGACACGAAAAAGACCTATTGGGCACTGGTCAGAGGCGTTCCGCGCAAGCACGAAGACAAGATTTCGAGCTGGTTGCTGAAGGAAGAGACCGAGGATGGCGACCGCATGCGGATCGCCCGGCACGGCGAAGAGGGTGCCGATCACGCCATTTCCTATTACCGCGTGCTGGAAACAGCGGCGCAGACCATGGCCTGGCTGGAAATGCAGCCGTATACCGGCCGCACCCATCAGTTGCGCGTTCATGCCCTGTCGCTGGGTCACCCCATCATTGGCGATCCGAAATATTTCATCGACGATCACAACTGGGAATTTCCAGGTGGCATCCAGAAACGACTTCATCTGCACGCGCGCCATATCGATATTCCCCATCCGGCGGGTGGTCGCCTGAAGGTCACGGCTCCCCTGCCGCCGCATATGGTGCAGAGCTGGAACCTCTTGGGCTTCGATGAGACTTCTGCCGACGAGGACCAGTCGTGAAGCTGGTTCTGTTTGACTGCGACGGAACGCTGGTCGACAGCGCCGCTCTGATCCATGAGGTCATGCGCCGCACCTTCATTCAGTACGGTCACCAAGCGCCGTCGCTCGACGACACCAAGTCGATTATCGGACTGACGCTCGATATTGCCATTGCGCGGCTTCTCGGTCGTCCGCATGCTGACGGCGAATGCGTGGAGATGATGGCTCACTACAAGTCGATTTACGCGGATGTCCGAAGCGAAAGCGGTGCCATTGATCGATTGTTCGACGGTATCCGGGACGTCATCGCCGAACTCGCTGAGCGCGACGACGTCATTATCGGTGCTGTCACGGGGAAGTCCCGCCGCGGTCTCGATCTCATTCTCGATACGCATGACTGGCGCCGCCATTTCTTCGTCAGCCGCACTGCGGACGATTGTCCATCGAAGCCGCACCCGGCGATGGTGAGCGAGTGCTGCGATGAGGCGGGTATTTCGCCAGCCGACACGATTGTCATCGGCGACGCCATCTATGACATGCAGATGGCCAAGGCCGCCGATGCCACTGCCATCGGCGTTTCCTGGGGCTATGCCTCGACGAACGCGCTCTGGCAGGCGGGTGCTGACGCCGTGATAGACCAGCCGGCGATGCTCTTAAGCTATATTCACAAGGGGTAACCCATGCGCGACGAACTCTCCGATATCTTCGGTCCCTTCATTCCTGAACTCAGTCATGAGGATCCGGTGCGGCGCGCGCAGATCCAGATGAAGAAGGCGCTGCCCAAGCGGTTCTACAAGGAGGTGGCCGTCGCACCATGCGATTCCGGCTTTCTCATCCAGCTCGATGGCCGCACGGTGAAGACACCGGCCAAGTCGGATCTGGCCATGCCGAATGCTGAACTGGCAGAGATGGTGGCAGATGAGTGGCGCGCACAGGTCGAGGTGATCAATCCCACCTCGATGCCAGTGACGCGTCTGGTCAATACAGCGCTCGATGGTGTGGCAGTTCAGATCGGGGCCGTTGCCGAGGAAATCGAGCGGTTTGCCGGCACCGATATGCTGTTCTATCGGGCCGACTCACCTGATGCTCTGGTCGAGCGCCAGACGCGGGAATGGGATCCGGTCCTCGCCTGGGCGTCTTCCAATCTTGGGGCGCGCTTTATTCTGGCTCAGGGCATCATTCATCAGCAACAGCCGGCAGAAGCGCTTTCAGCCTTTTCGAAGGCCTTGAAAAAATATCACCAACCGCTGCCCCTGTCTGCGATCCACGTGATCACAACGCTCACCGGTTCCGCCGTTCTGGCGCTGGCGTTCGCCGAAGGTGCGCTGGAGCGTGACGAGGTCTGGCGTCTTGCCCATCTGGAAGAAGATTGGACAATCGAGCATTGGGGTTCTGATGCCGAGGCGGAAATGCGCCGTGCAAAGCGTTTTGAGGAATTGCGGGCAGCATCGGCTGTGTTCGAAACGTTAAGAGCTGCTACTTAACCGTTTGCTAACTATAAATGCGCATGCTTTCGGCGTTACTTCATTTCGCCGGGAACCCGCTATGCTTCGTCGACTGCTGCCGATTGTCGCCACTCTTCTTGCTGCATTGACGCTTGCGGGCTGTGTCGCTTTTCCGACGGATCCGATCCGTCGGCCTTTCTTTTATGATGTGCGCGATGTCAGCGTGATCGCCAACGAGCAGGTCCCGCTTGCGCTCACTACGGGCGTGGACCAGCGCGTCTCGGCAGCAATCAAGGCTACCGAGCGGCGGGTGGCAACCGAACGGGTTGTGCTGACCGTAAAGATCGAAAGCTACCGCGCTGTCCGCTATCTCGGCGACAGGCGTGCGCTTGCACGCTTCAAGGTGACCGCTGCGGATGTCGTGACCGGTAATCCGGTTGCCGCCGGAAGCTTCCTTGTTCGCAGCAATACCGATAATCCAAACATCGCCATTCAGGCGCTCGCCGACGAGATCGCCGCGCGCATACGTTTTTCTTTCGCCCTGCAGACCCCGAGCCTCGTGCGTGTGGTCAAGCCGAAGCCTCGGACCTCGACCAGGCTGAAAACAGATTATGTGACCGAAGAAACCATCGCGCCTGACGCCACATTCGACGCCTTCGTGCAAAAGCCTGACGTCGCCGTCGAAGTCGTGAAGCCGACTGTGCGGTCGGGGACGAATCTGGAAGACGGGGCCAATGCCAGCATCAGCTTGTCACCGGCTCCAAAGGTGGAGACAGCTGCACCGAAATGCGCGTCCAATGACCCTGCCTGCAAACCATAGGCTGTCTCTTTCGGGTCCTAATACCAATAGCGAAGGCTGTTGCGCTTCAATCCGCAGCGTTGTCATGGTAAGCCCGCACATTCGTTGAGGATGAGGGGCTGCCATGAAGGAAATTCTCCGGGAACTTGAAGAGCGTCGCGAAAAAGCGCGGCTTGGCGGCGGACAGACGCGCATCGATGCCCAGCACAAGCGCGGCAAGCTGACTGCGCGCGAACGCATCGACATCTTTCTGGATGAGGGCTCCTTCGAGGAATTCGACATGTTCGTCGAGCACCGTTGCTCGGATTTCGGCATGGAGAATACGCGCATTTCGGGGGACGGTGTCGTCACCGGATGGGGCACGGTCAACGGCAGAACGGTCTTTGTCTTTGCCAAGGACTTTACCGTGTTCGGCGGTTCGCTGTCGGAGGCGCATGCCGAGAAGATCTGCAAGATCCAGGATATGGCGCTTAGAAACCGTGCGCCGATTATCGGGATCTATGACGCCGGCGGTGCGCGCATCCAGGAGGGTGTGGCAGCGCTTGGCGGTTATGCAGAGGTGTTCCAGCGCAATGTGCTGGCCTCTGGTGTCATTCCGCAGATTTCGGTGATCATGGGGCCCTGCGCCGGCGGTGACGTCTATTCGCCGGCCATGACCGATTTCATCTTCATGGTGCGCGATACCTCCTATATGTTCGTGACAGGCCCCGATGTGGTGAAGACCGTGACCAACGAGACGGTGACTGCGGAAGAATTGGGTGGAGCCTCTATCCACACGACCAAATCATCGATCGCCGATGGCGCCTATGAAAACGACGTGGAAGCGCTGCTGCAGGTGCGCCGGTTGATCGAGCTTCTGCCGCAGTCGAATACGGCGCCAGTTCCCGAGATCGAGTGCTTTCAGCCCGTTGACCAGACCGATACGTCTCTCGACACGCTGGTGCCTGCCAATGCCAACAAACCCTACGACATCAAGGAACTGGTCCTGAAGACGGCGGATGAAGGCGATTTCTTCGAGATCCAGGCAAGCTTCGCCAAGAATATCGTCTGTGGTTTCGGTCGCATCGAGGGGTCGACCGTCGGCTTTGTCGCCAACCAGCCAATGGTGCTGGCCGGCGTCCTTGATTCCGATGCCAGCCGCAAGGCTGCACGCTTCGTCCGCTTTTGCGATTGCTTCAACATTCCGATTGTCACCTTTGTCGATGTGCCGGGCTTTCTGCCGGGCACAGCGCAGGAATATGGCGGATTGATCAAGCATGGCGCCAAGCTGCTGTTTGCCTATGCCGAGGCGACCGTGCCGAAGCTGACTGTGATTACCCGCAAGGCCTTCGGTGGCGCTTACGATGTGATGGCGTCAAAGCATCTGCGTGGTGACATCAACTATGCCTGGCCAACGGCGCAGATCGCGGTGATGGGGGCCAAGGGTGCGGTCGAGATCATTTTCCGCAAGGATATCGCTGATCCAGACAAGATTGCCCAGCACACCAAGATGTATGAAGACCGCTTCCTGTCGCCGTTCGCGGCCGCCGAGCGTGGCTATATCGACGAGATCATCCGTCCGCAATCGACCCGCCGACGGCTGGCGCGCGGGTTGAAGATGCTGCGTAACAAGGACCTGTCCAATCCTTGGAAGAAACACGACAACATTCCTCTGTGAGCGAAGTCGTCCCCTGTCTTTTGAGGTCGCCGGTTTGATTGACTTCATTCGGCGGAACGCATAATCATGCGGGAGAATTGGATGGTTTCCGCTTCATCCTGGGATGACGCGGAGAGCAAAAGGGAATGCGACGGATGGACCCAAACAGGGCGTCCCAATCGCAGCCGACCCCGCGACTGTAGAGCGGCGAGGCTTTCTCATCCGTTTGTGCTGAAGACTGTCGAGATCGACCGCATGGTGCGGCGGCAGGTGGTCTTCCTGCAGGCGGAAAAGCCACTGAAAATGTGGTGCGAATAACCGGGGTTGGACGCCTCCTTATCTACGAATCGTCCGCCTTTCGCATCACGGTAGTTTTCGGGAAGGTGAGGGAAAGCCGTGGGCAAATGCGCGTGACTGCGCTGCGCCCGAAGCCGCGAGCCAGGAGACCTGCCGTCCTTCAGGGCCTGACGCCCGAAACTGGGGTATCTCCCCGTTGCCAGCACGGAGGTTGTCGTGGCGACATTTGGTGAAGCGCCCTTGCGGTCGCGTCTACGCTGTTGTTGCTGCCGGGAGGTCGCGTGCATTGCATGCGACATGCAAACCCGATGAAGCCTTCTGCATTGTTCAAACGCTGGACGGTCCTCTTGCTGGTCGTGGCCGCGCTGTTCTTTGCCATTCTGCCGCGCTTTATCGGTCGCAACGCCGAAGACCTGAATTCTGCCGCCGACGCGGAGGTGGAGCTACCCAATGTGGACAAGCTCCTGCCCGAGGAAGACAAGAGCAATCCCGATTTTGCCATTTCCGGCAAGGCGACCGCTAAGGATCGTACCGTGATCATCGGCAAGCCCGGCGGCCTGTTCGGCTCGTCCGACAAGGTGAATTGACGTGGCAGCGGATAAAACCAGAAATGTGACATTTGTTCTGGGTGGTGCGCGCTCCGGAAAGTCGCGTTTTGCCGAAAACATTGTCACAGATACGTGTCTGGACCGACATTACATCGCAACAGGACAGGCCTTCGATGACGAGATGCGGGCGCGCATCGCGGCCCATCGTTCGGATCGGGGTGAGGGGTGGATCACCCACGAGGCGCCACTCGAGCTGGTTGAGACGCTGACCTCGTCCAGCGCGTCACAGAATGCCGTTCTGGTCGATTGTCTGACGCTCTGGGTGTCCAATCTGATGCTGGCGGACAAGGATGTGGAGGGGCAGAGCGCCGGGCTGGCTGACTGCCTTCGCCATCTCTCAGGAGAGATCGTGATCGTTGCCAATGAAGTTGGGCTTGGGATCGTGCCGGATAATCGCATGGCGCGCAAATTTCGCGACCATGCGGGGCGGCTCAACCAGATGATCGCCGCACAAGCGGACACAGTGTATTTCGTAGCGGCCGGTTTGCCGCTGAAAATGAAGGGTTAAATCATGCTGCAGGCCAAAATTCCGGCAACCGTCATCACCGGCTTTCTCGGATCGGGAAAGACCACGATTATCCGCAACATGCTGATGAATGCCGGCGGCAAGAAGATCGCCCTCATAATCAACGAATTCGGTGATCTGGGTGTCGATGGCGATGTGCTGAAGGGCTGCGGTGCCGATAATTGCACCGAAGACGACATCATCGAGCTCACCAATGGCTGCATATGCTGCACGGTCGCCGATGACTTCATTCCGACCATGGAAAAGCTCCTGGACCGGCCAGACCGCCCCGATCACATCGTGATCGAGACATCGGGGCTTGCCTTGCCGCAGCCGCTGGTCGCGGCGTTTAACTGGCCGGGTATCAAGACGCGGGTGACGGTGGATGGCGTGGTCACGGTCGTCGATAGTGCAGCGGTCGCTGCCGGGCGCTTTGCCGATGATCACGACAAGGTGGACGCGCTTCGTGCGCTCGATGACAATCTTGACCACGAAAGCCCGATTGAGGAACTGTTCGAGGATCAGCTCACTTGCGCTGACCTGATCATACTCAACAAGGCCGATCTTCTGGAGGCCGAGGCGCTTGCCGACGTCAAGTCAAAGGTTGCCGGCCGCATTGCCCGCAAACCGTCATTGATCGAGGCCCGCCATGGCGAGGTTCCGGCACTGGTGCTTCTGGGGCTTGGTGCCGCTACGGAAGGCGACATCGACAATCGCAAGTCTCACCACGAGCTGGAGCATGCTGCGGCGCATGAGAGTGGCGACGACCATGATCATCTTCATCACCATGACCACGATGAATTCGAGAGCTTCGCGCTCACACTGCCATCGATTACCGATCCGGCAGCCTTTGCGGAGACGCTGAAGAACATCATTTCCGACCATGACATTCTGCGTCTCAAAGGGTTCATCGACGTGCCGGGCAAGCCGATGCGGCTTGTCATTCAGGCCGTGGGCACCCGCATCGACACCTATTTCGACAGGCCCTGGGCAGCCGGCGAAAAGCGCGAAACCCGGATCGTGGTCATCGGCCTGCATGACTGGGATTTCGGCGCAGTTGTCGAAGCGGTGGAAGGGGCGGCGGCTTAGCCGTCGTTAGGCAATGCACCTTCTGCTCGCCCAGAAAGGCACGATTGCCGACAGTGACGAGGCCATCGATCTGGGACAGACGCCGGGCGATGTGTTGTTCCTGTCTGCCGCCGATACCGAGCTTGCCGCCATCGCGGCTGCCTACCGCATGGTGGCCCCTGCGTTTTCGCTGAGGGTCGCAAGCCTTTCGAGCCTCAAGCATCCGATGTCGGTCGACGCCTATATCGAGCGCACTGCGCGGCACGCAAAGCTGATCGTCGTCAGGGCGTTGGGAGGTGCCGGTTACTTCCATTATGCGCTGGAGGCGCTGCATGCTGTCGCACGCCGCACAGGCGCTGCAATCGCGGTGCTTCCGGGCGATGACAAGCCGGATCAGGGACTGGAGAGTTTCTCGACGGTAGACGCTGACGCACTCGACACTCTGTGGGCCTATCTGATCGAGGGCGGGGCGGATAACAGCGAAAGCCTGATCCGCTTTTGCGCAGCGCTGATCGGCAAGGGCGACAAGCCGGAACCGGCGATCCCCTTGTTGAAAGCTGGTATCTGGTATCCGCGCAGGGGCGTGATCGGTGTTGAGGAATGGCGCACTTTGCAGCGCGCCATGTCCGTCGGTGGAGAGACAGATCTTGCCACCAATAAGGGCGATCTGGCTCCATCACCCGTCGTTGCCATCTGCTTTTATCGCGCGCTTGTCCAATCGGGTGACACCGCGCCTGTTGCTGCCTTGGTGGAGGCGCTGGATGTTGAGGGTATCAGGGCGCTTCCGGTGTTCGTCTCCAGCCTCAAGGATGCCGTTTGCGCCGATACCATCCGCTCGGTCTTTGGCGCCGTGACACCCGATGTGGTGATCAATGCCACGGGGTTTGCCGTGTCTGCGCCGGGCGCCGAGCGCAAGGCAACCGTTTTGGACGAGCAGGGTGCAGTGGTCCTGCAGGCGGTCTTTTCCTCCTCGTCGCGCGAGGGGTGGGAGAACAGCAGCCAGGGACTATCGGCGCGAGATCTGGCGATGAATGTGGCGCTGCCGGAGGTCGATGGCCGAGTGCTGTCCCGGGCTATCTCGTTCAAGTCGGCAGCCCGCTTCGATGCAGCCGTCGAAGCCAATATCGTCAGTCATCAGCCGGATACCAACCGCGCGGCCTTCGTGGCGCGCCTTGCTGCCAACTGGGCGCGGTTGAGGCGAACTTGCGCCAGGGACCGTCGTGTGGCGATCGTCATGGCCAATTATCCAAACCGCGATGGCCGGCTTGGCAATGGTGTGGGTCTCGATACGCCTGCTGGCACGATGGAAGTGCTGCGCGCGATGCAGGAACAGGACTATTCCGTCGACGATTTGCCCGCGGATGGCGATGCGCTGATGCAGCATCTGATGGCGGGGCCGACCAATGCCGCCAATGATGGTCGTGAGATCCGCGAGACGCTTTCGTTGAGTCGATACAAGACGTTCTTCGAGAGTCTTCCTATATCGATTCAAGACGCGGTCACTTTGCGCTGGGGGGCGCCTGAGCGCGATCCGTTCTTCCTCGACGGTCGCTTTGCGCTGCCGTTGACGCGCTTCGGCGACGTGCTGGTGGGTATCCAGCCGGCACGCGGTTACAATATCGATCCCAAGGAAACCTATCACTCCCCGGATCTTGTTCCGCCGCACGGTTATCTGGCGTTTTACGCCTATCTGCGGGAGGCCTATGGCGCGCATGCGATCGTGCATATGGGCAAGCATGGCAATCTCGAATGGCTGCCGGGCAAGGCACTGGCGCTGTCGCAAGCGTGCTATCCTGAAGCCGTGTTCGGCCCCTTGCCGCATCTCTATCCCTTCATCGTCAACGATCCCGGCGAAGGAACCCAGGCCAAGCGCCGCACAAGTGCCGTCATCATCGATCACCTGACACCGCCGCTCACACGCGCAGAAAGCTATGGTCCGCTGAAGGACCTGGAGGCACTGGTCGATGAATATTACGAGGCATCCGGCGGCGATCCGCGCCGCCTGAAGTTGTTGAAAAAGCAGATCCTCGACCTGATCGCCGATATCGGTCTCGATCAGGATGCCGGTATCGCCAAAGGTGAGGCGGAGGATACGGCACTTGAAAAGCTGGATGCCTATCTGTGCGACTTGAAGGAGATGCAGATCCGCGACGGGTTGCACATCTTCGGTCTGGCGCCGGAGGGGCGGCTGCTGACGGATTTGGTGGTGGCGCTTGCCCGTGTGCCGCGCGGCCAGGGCGAGGGCGGGGATGCGAGCCTGCAGCGGGCCATTGCGGGGGATCTCAAGCTGCAGAAAAAACCCTCCACAACCCCTCCACACAAGGGGGAGGAGCTGCTCCTGCATTCGGCGTCTGCCTTGGCGGTCGAGCGGGTGCCGCTTGTCGTCGCCCCCCTTGTGGGGGAGATGGCCGGCAGGCCAGAGGGGGACTTGGTTTCGACTTTCGACCCCCTCGACTGCGTCATGTCCGATCCGTGGACCGGAGCGAAACCCGCAATCCTCGCCGATCTCACGGACTCTTTCTGGCGCACCCACGGCGACACCGTCGAGCGCATCGAATTGCTCGCCGCCAAGCTCGTCTCCGGTGATTTGATCTGCCCCGAAAGCTGGCCGCTAACCCAAGCCGTGCTGGCAGAGATCGAAACCCGTCTCAAGCCCGCCGTCGTCTCCTCCGGCCCCGCCGAAATCCAGGGCCTGCTGAAAGGCCTTGCTGGCACATTCGTGCCTCCCGGTCCCTCCGGCGCACCGACGCGGGGGCGACCGGACGTGCTGCCGACCGGTCGGAACTTCTATTCCGTCGATAGCCGTGCGGTGCCGACGCCGGCGGCCTATGAACTGGGCAAGAAATCCGCAGAGCTTCTGATCCAGCGCTTTGTCCAGGACCATGGAGAGTGGCCGCTTTCCTTCGGCCTGACGGCCTGGGGGACATCCAATATGCGCACCGGCGGCGATGACATCGCCCAGGCTCTGGCGCTGATCGGGGTGAAGCCGTTGTGGGACATGGCCTCTCGCCGCGTTACCGGCTACGAGATCATTCCGCAGGCTCTGCTTGGGCGACCACGTGTGGATGTGACCCTTAGAATTTCAGGGTTTTTCCGCGATGCATTTCCGGAGCAGATCGCGCTCTTTGACAAGGCCGTGCGAGCGGTGGCGGCTCTGGACGAGGATGAGGCCGACAGCCCGATCGCTGGCAGGGTCAGGGCAGAGACTGCGCGACTGCTCAGCGAGGGGCTGGATGCGACCGCAGCTGCGCGCCGGGCGGGCTACCGTGTCTTCGGTTCGAAACCCGGTGCCTATGGCGCAGGTCTTCAGGCCTTGATCGATGAGAAGGGCTGGGACAATCGTGCGGATCTGGCCGAGGCCTATCTCGTCTGGGGTGGTTATGCTTACGGGGCAGGCGAAGACGGCCAGGCTGAACGAGGCTTGTTCGAAGAGCGACTGCGTTCGGTGCAGGCTGTGGTGCAAAATCAGGACAATCGCGAGCACGACCTGCTCGACAGCGATGATTACTACCAGTTCGAGGGCGGCATGACGGCGGCGGTCGAGCATGTTTCCGGAGCTCGGCCCAAGGTCTATCACAACGACCATTCCCGTCCGGAAAAACCGGTGATCCGGAGCCTTGAGGAAGAGATCGGTCGCGTGGTGCGCGCCCGCGTCGTCAATCCGAAATGGATCGCCGGTGTGATGCGCCACGGCTACAAGGGCGCCTTCGAGATCACCGCGACGGTCGACTACATGTTTGCCTTTGCTGCGACCACTGGCGCCGTGCGAGATCACCATTTCGAGGCCGTATACCAGGCCTTCATTCTCGACGAACGCGTGCGCGATTTCATGGCCGACAAGAATGCTCCGGCCCAGAAGGAGCTGGCCGAGCGCCTGATCGAGGCAATCGACCGTGGATTGTGGACGCCGAAGAGCAATTCGGCCAAGTTCACGCTGAGCGAGATGGTTCAAGGAGAACAACATGCCTGACGTTCACATTGGAAAACCGATGGCTTTGAGCGGACATTGCCTGTGCGGTGGCGTGCGCTTCCGCACAGTTGGCCTCGTGCGGACCTCCGGCCATTGCCATTGCGAAAGCTGCCGGCGCGCCGCGTCGTCCCCGGTCACCACATTCTTCACCGTGTCGCGCGAGGCTACGGAACTCGGTGGTGAGAGCCTGAGCTTCTATGCCTCTTCACCGGGTGTGCGCCGCGGCTTTTGCGGCACTTGCGGATCGCCGATGTCTTTTGAGACTGAGCGTCGACCTGACGATATTGATCTGTATGTCGCAAGCCTCGATGCCGGGCTATCCGTCCCGATTCGCGAACACTGGCACTGGGACGAACGCGTCGACTGGTTGACGATCGTCGACGACTTGCCGAAGAGCGAGGGCGGCGCATGACGAACGGGATCCGCATCGAGCTCGTCGAGAGTGACGATGAGGCCGTGGCCAAGGCTGTTGATGCCATTCTTGACGAGGCCGCTGAGGCACAAGGGCGCACCTTCGAAGGTCGAAAGGTGCAACTGCGCGCCGTCAACGCCGAGGGAAACATGCTCGGTGGCTTGTTCGGCGCACATCTGCAGCGCTGGTTCTTCGTCAAGCTCCTGGCGGTATCGGCTGAGGCGCGAGGCCATGGCATCGGCGCCCGACTGCTGTCCGAAGCCGAAGCGCTCGCCCGCAGAGAGGGCCTCGTCGGCATCTATCTCGACACATTCGAGTTTCAGGCGCCGCGCTTCTACCTGCGCGAGGGATATCGCGAAATTGGGCGTTTGCCCAAGGTCGGCGACGCCCCGCAGCGCATCTGGTTTGCAAAAGAATTCAACGATACGGGGAGTACGACATGACCGAGGAAACCACTGGGGCCGGCGAGGCCGATCTCGCGCGTCACGCGGAAAAGATGGCCAAGAAGAAGGCCGCCCGCGACAAGATCATGGCGACCAAGACCGGTGAGAAGGGCCTGATCATCGTCCATACCGGCAAGGGCAAGGGCAAGTCCTCGGCCGCCTTCGGCATGATTTTCCGTCACATCGCCCATGGCAAGAAATGCGCTGTGGTGCAGTTCATCAAGGGCGCGATGTCAACAGGCGAACGGGATATGATCCTGAAGCATTTCTCGGATCTTTGCGAATTCCACACCATGGGTGAAGGCTTTACCTGGGAAACACAGGACAAGGCCCGCGACATTGCCATGGCCAAGGCCGCCTGGGAGAAGGCAAAGGAACTGATCCGCGACCCTGCCAATTCCATGGTGCTGCTCGACGAGGTGAACATCGCCATCCGCTACGACTATATCGATCTCGCTGAGGTGCTGGAGTTCCTGGCGTCCGAAAAGCCCGACATGACCCATGTCGTCTTGACCGGCCGCAACGCCAAGGATGAGTTGATCGAGATCGCCGATCTTGTGACCGAGATGGAACTGATCAAGCATCCGTTCCGCTCCGGCATCAAGGCCCAGATAGGCGTCGAATTCTAACGGAGACATGGCCCCGGCTGGCAGTTGGCAATTCTGCTGGCCGTCGCTCGCTGCCTGGGCGGGGGCGGTGCGTTGTTCTAAACGCCGAGCCAGACGCGAACGGGGTTGGCCGGATCAGACAGAAGTTTGATTGCCATGGCAAGACAGGACAGGATCAAAAGCGGTTTGATGATCCGCGCGCCATTGCGCATGGCCAGGCGCGAGCCGATCTGGGCTCCGATGATCTGGCCGACACCCATGATCAGGCCGATTTTCCAAAGGATCGCGCCCGAGAAGATGAAGACGATGAATGCACCGACATTGGAGCCGAGGTTCAAGAGCTTGGTGTGGGCCGTTGCTTTCAGCATGCCGAAGCCCGCCAGTGACACAAAGCTCAACATGAAGAAGGACCCGGTGCCCGGCCCGAACAAGCCATCGTAAAGCCCGATCAGCGGAACGACGGTGACGCCGAAGGCGAAGGCTGCCATGCGGCGGTGGCTGTCGACGTCGGAGAGATTCGGTTTCAGGGCGAAATAGACGGCCACGGCGATCAGCAGGAAGGGCATCAGCAATTTCAGCACGTCGCCCGGCATGATTGTGGCAAGCCCTGCGCCCACTCCACCGCCAATCGTGGCGGCCAACGCCATCGGCAGCTGCGCCTTGAGGTCCACATGGCCCTTGCGGGCATAGGCGATGGTGGCCGAGGCTGCTCCGAACTGTCCCTGAAGCTTGTTGGTGCCAAGCGTCTCCAAAGGCGGGATGCCGGCGATCAGCATGGCGGGAATGGTAATCAGCCCGCCGCCGCCGGCAATGGAATCGACAAAACCCGCAGCAAGTGCTGCCGCAAATAACAAAAGCACGGTGAGATCGAAGAATTCCAGCACGGAAAAGCCTGCATCTATGACGTTAAGAGGCGGAACGTCCGCCACGTTTTAAGCTGCCCTATGCCACAGGAGGTTTGCTGGATAAAGCGCGATATTGATCATCCCCGGCGAGCGTTTGCAAACGCGCCGAGGATGAATGCTGCTTGCCGCTAAAGACCTTTGACGACGTTGCCCAGGCACAGCAGGCCGAATGCCGCGGTCATCAGCCAAAAAGCGGGAATGCCAACGAAATGCAGAACGTTGAAAACCATCAGCAGGGCGACGATTGCCAGGACGAGCGAGATCAGAAATACGATTTGTGTTGGGCGGCTGAGATTCATGGTGTTCTCTCCGGTGAATATCAAAGCACCATAGGACTATTGCCGGGCAGGTCAATGCGAGTTGCAAAGCATCAGTTCGCGCAATTATGGGCATGAATGGCGCAAACGGGTTTGACCCATTCGCGCGGCTTCGCTAAAGCTCGGACATGTGCGACGGCGCCTGTTCGACAGGCTGGAAATAGTCCGGTGCGGCTGACCCAATCAGGGGGCCAATTCCGGAGCTGTCCCAATGGCCAAAGAACCGCGTGTGAGCGTGGTTCCGGCGCTTCGTACATGAAACGGCATACGAAGCAGGAGGCCACGACATGGCGGAAAAACTCGGAATCATGGTGTGCGGACACGGCAGCCGCAATCAGAATGCAGCGCGCGAATTCGCGGTGATCGCTGAGGCTCTGAAGGCCCGAAATCCCGATATGCCCGTGGAATATGGCTATCTCGAATTCTGCAATCCGGTGATCGCCGAGGGTCTGGACAAATTGCGGGCCGAGGGTGTGACGCGCGTGCTGGCCATTCCGGGCATGTTGTTTGCCGCGGGCCATGCCAAGAACGACATTCCCTCGGTGCTCAATACCTATCAAGCGCAAAATCCGGGCATGGTCATCAATTACGGTCGCGAGCTTGGCATCGACCTGAAAATGATCCGAGCCGCCGGCGACCGCATTCAGGAGGCTGTCGAGAGCGCCAATGCCGAGTTCGGCTTCGTTGACAAGCACGACACACTTTTAATGGTGGTCGGTCGCGGTTCGTCCGATCCGGATGCGAATTCCAATGCCACCAAGGTCATGCGCATGCTGTGGGAAGGCCTTGGCTTCGGTTGGGGCGAAACCTGCTATTCGGGTGTGACCTTTCCGCTGGTGGAGCCGGGCCTGACCCATGCCGCAAAACTTGGCTACAAGCGCATCATCGTCTTTCCGTATTTCCTGTTTACTGGCGTTCTGGTGAAGCGGATCTATTCCTATACCGATGAGGTTGCGGCCAGATTTCCCGATATCCAGTTCGTCAAGGCAAGCTATCTCAACGATCATCCGCTGGTGCTCGACACGTTTCAGGACCGCGTCGGCGAGATCCTCGAGGGTGCGGCCGTGATGAACTGTCAAATGTGCAAATATCGCGAGCAGGTGCTCGGCTTCGAAGCCGATATCGGCCAGCCGCAGGAAAGCCATCACCACAATGTCGAGGGCATTGGCGGCGGGCTGGAAGACTGTCCGTGCAAGGGCGATTGCGATGCCTCTTGCCGCGATCCGGAATTCTGCAAGGCGCATGGTCTGCCCTGGACGCCGGTGCATAGTCACGACGCGCCGAACGATCTTGAGCCTGCATTCGACTATTCCGCGTCGTTCACGCTCGGTGGCAAATATGCCGGTCTAGCGAATAGGGACGTCGATCGAGACCTGCAGGCGGTGATGGATGCACCGTCGAGCGGCAAGGCTGCGGTCCATGAACATGGCCCCGATTGCGGCTGCGGCCATCACCATGGACATGATCACGGTCACAGCCACGCTCACGGACATGAGCACGACCATTCCCACGGGCACTCTCATGGTCACGACCATCATCATGCACCATACCCTCATGCGGACCATCCACTCGGGCCGAAATCGATGAAGAAATAGAAATGGCGGCGGCGGTGACATCCCTCGATTACATTCGCGATCCGGCTGAGATCTACCGACAGTCTTTCGAGACGATCCGTAGTGAAGTGGCTCTGGATGATTTTCCGGTTGTCATGCAGCCGCTGGTCATCCGTTTGATCCATGCCTGCGGTATGACGGATCTTGCCGCTGACATCGCATTTTCGGAGGGTGCGTTCGAAGCAGGGGCGGCGGCTCTCGCAGCCGGTGGTTCCGTGATCGTCGATGCGGAGATGGTGCGGCATGGTATTATCACGCGACTTCTACCGGCCGGAAACCAGGTGCTCTGCCTCTTGAACGACGCGCGCACGCGCCCCACGGCCGCCGAGATTGAAAACACCCGCTCTGCGGCCCAAGTGGATCTTTGGGATGCGCATCTTGACGGTGCCGTTGTCGCCATTGGCAATGCGCCGACCGCTCTGTTTCGGCTTCTGGAGCGGATAGACGCGGGCGCACCGAAGCCGGCGTTGATCCTCGGCTTTCCGGTCGGTTTTGTCGGGGCCGCAGAATCCAAGGATGCGTTGATCGCTGACAGTCGTGGCATTCCATACATTGCCGTTCGTGGGCGCCGTGGCGGATCGGCCATGGCTTCTGCTGCCGTCAATGCGCTTGGGGGAGGTCTCGGAACCAATGTCTGACGTCATCCTCGAACCATGGCTTACCATCATCGGCATCGGCGACAATGGGCTGAAAAGCCTGACGCCGGAGGCGCAGTCGCTTGTCTGGCAGGCCGAGACGCTGGTGCTGGGAGAGCGGCTCGATGCTGTGATCGACGGCAGCCGGTTACCGGATTTGAAGCGCATCCTCAACTGGAGCGGTGGTTTTCGCGATACGCTGGCCGAAGTGTTGAAGCTGCGGGGTACGCCGGTGACGGTGTTGGCCACCGGCGATCCCATGCATTACGGCATCGGGGCGACATTGCTGCGCTATGTTCCGGCGGAAGAAATTCGGGTATTGCCGTCACCCTCTGCCTTTTCTCTGGCGGCTTCGCGGCTGGGTTGGCCGTTGCAGTCTGTTACCTGCATTTCTTTGCATGGCAGGCCGCTGGCCAAGCTCAACCGGCATCTGATGCCGCGCCATCGCATTATGGCTCTGACATCCGGAACGGAAACCGTGATTGGCGCTGCGGCCTTGATGGTGAAGCGTGATTTCGGCAATTCATTGCTGACCGTGCTTGAACATATGGGTGGCGATGACGAGCGGGTTACCACCATGACGGCGAGTGACCTGCTGGCCGAGCAGCCGGAATTTTCCGCGTTTAATACGCTGGCTATCGATTGCGTTTCGGACTCGCCGCTCGTGTCTCCAATCGCCGGTCTGCCCGATGATGATTTCGTTCATGATGGCCAGATCACCAAGCGGGAAGTACGGGCCGTCACTTTATCTTTCTTGCAACCATTTCCGGAAGCGCTGCTTTGGGATGTGGGGGCTGGCTGCGGCACCGTGGCGCTGGAATTCATGCGGATCGGTCACGGCGCGCGGGCCATTGCGATCGAGGACAAGCCGGAACGCGTTTCGATGATCCGTGAGAATGCGGAAAAGCTCGGTTTTCCCGATCTCGATATTGTCGAAGGTCGCGCGCCTCACGCGCTGGAGCGGTTGGAAACGCCGGATGTCATCTTTATCGGTGGCGGCATAACCGGCGACGGGGTCTTCGACGCCTGCTGGCGCGCACTCCCGCCGGGCGGTCGCATCGTCGCCAATGCCGTGACGGTTGAGGGCGAGGCCAGGCTTGCCCAGCTGCAAAGCGAATTTGGCGGGGAGTTGACGCGTTTGACCGTGTCGCGCGCGGAACCTGTCGGTCGATATCTCGGCTGGAAGGGCCTGATGCCTGTGACCATCTGGTGGACGATGAAGGGGAACGGGTGATGACTTTGGCAGTGGCGTTGTCGGTCGAGAATGCAGGAGCTGCAATCGGCAGCCTTGTTCTCTGCCGTCCGGCGATTGGAGCGCGTCCATGAGCGGCAAACTCTACGGGCTTGGCCTTGGGCCGGGCGATCCGGAATTGATCACGCTGAAGGCCCATCGCATCCTCACGTCGACGCCGGTGATTGCCTATCCCGCCCCGGATACGGGACCGAGTTTCGCGCGCCAGATCGTCGCCTCTTATCTGGATGCCTCGCAGCTTGAGGTACCAATCGTCGTGCCGATGCGGGTGGAGCGGTTTCCGGCACAGGAGATCTATGATGCTGCCGCCAGCGAATTGTCGCGGCATCTGGATGCCGGCTCCAATGTCGCCGTCTTGTGCGAGGGAGACCCGTTTTTCTACGGCTCGTTCATGTATCTGTTTTCGCGGCTTTCGGGTCGATATGAGACCGAGGTTGTGCCTGGCGTCTCATCGATCATGGCCGGAGCATCCGCCTTTGGCCGACCGCTTGCGGCGCGAAACGATGTGCTTTCGGTGGTGCCGGGTCCGCTGGAAGATGTAATGCTGATGGCACGGATCGAGGCTGCTGATGCGGTAGCCATCATCAAGGTTGGCCGCCATTTCGCCCGTATTCGTGCCTTGATTGATCGATTGGGGCTCACGGATCGCGCCGCCTATGTCGAGCGCGTGTCTCTGGCAGAAGAGCGGGTCATACCGCTCGGTGACGTGCCAGAGGATACCGCCCCCTATTTCTCGATGATCCTGATCTACAAGGGTGCCGAGGCCTATGCCTTTGGCGCCGACAAAACGGAAACCGCATGATCGACTTGAACAAACCTGCCGTTCTCATTCTGACCCAGCGAGCCTTGCCTTTGGCCTCGCAGGTTGCTGCGCTGATTGACGGTGAGGTGCATGGCGCCGAGGCACGGGTCAGCGGCGCTGACCTGGTATTCCCAGAGACCAAGGCGCATGTGCGTGAACTCTTTCACGCAGGCCGTCCCATCATCGCCATCATGGCGTCCGGTGCGTTGATCCGCCTTCTCGCACCGGCTCTCGCAGACAAGAGCACCGAGCCGCCGGTGATTGCACTCTCCGAGGATGGCAAGTCGATCGTGCCGCTTCTGGGCGGTCACCATGGTGCCAATGATCTGGCGCGCTTGATTGCCGACGGGCTGGACGGCCATGCTGCCGTGACGACGGCTGGCGATCTGAGATTCGGCGTTGCACTGGATGCACCGCCTGCAGGCTATGTGCTGGCCAATCCGGACAATGCCAAGGCCGTGATGGCGGAGCTCGTCGCCGGTGCATCGGCGAGCCTGTCCGATCCCGATGGAATCGGTGCCAATTGGCTGAGGTCCTCGCGCATCCCGTTTGCGGACGATGCCGAGGTGACGCTGACAGTGACAGACCAGGCCCGGAACGGGGATCCGCTCGAACTCATCTACCACCCGAAAACACTGGTGCTTGGTATTGGCTGCGAACGTCATGCTTCAGCCGAGGAAGCAATCGCGCTGGCTGAAAAGGCGCTTGCCGATGGCGGATTTGCACGGGCGAGCCTTGCAGCCATCTGCTCGATCGATCTGAAGGCCGATGAGACCGCGGTCCATGCTGTTGCCAGCCATTTCGGCGTGCCGGCGCGCTTTTTCGATGCGGCAACGCTGGAAGCGGAGGCGCCACGGTTGAAGAACCCGTCGTCCATCGTATTCGCCGAGGTCGGGTGCCACGGTGTGGCTGAGGGCGCGGCGCTCGCGGCCGCCGGTCCAAAGGGTGTGCTGGTGGTGGAGAAGATCAAGTCCAGAGGCGCCACCGCTGCGATTGCACGCGCGACCGAGCCCGTCGATCCGCATAGCACCGGCCGCGCCCGTGGCACGCTGTACGTCGTCGGCATCGGTCCGGGTTCAGATGGCTGGCGTTCGCCGGAAGTGTCTCAGATGGTGGCGCGGTCCACGGATCTCGTCGGCTACTCGCTTTATCTCGATCTGCTCGGTGAGCTTGGCCGCGACAAGACCCGCCATGATTTCGATCTGGGCAAGGAAGAGGCCCGGGTTGTCCATGCCATGGAACTGGCGGGGCAGGGCAAGACCGTTTCGCTCGTTTGTTCTGGCGATGCCGGCATTTATGCCATGGCGACGCTGGTTTTTGAACTCTTCGAAAAGGGCGGCATTTCCGAGGCTGCCCGGCGGATCGAGGTGCAGAATTCACCGGGTATTTCGGCCCTTCAGGGTGCTGCAGCGCGGATCGGTGCGCCACTTGGACACGATTTCTGCACGATATCGCTGTCGGACCTTCTGACGCCCTGGGAACATATCAAACGCCGCGTCACAGCGGCTGGCGAGGGTGACTTCGTCATCGCCTTTTACAATCCGGTGTCGATGAAGCGCCGCACCCAGCTTGCCTGGGCGCGCGACACACTTCTCGACTATAGGCCATTCGATACGCCCGTCGTGCTGGCCACCAATCTCGGTCGGCCCGGCGAATTCGTCCGCACTGTTCCGCTGGGTGCACTCGACGTTGACGATGTCGACATGCTGACCGTGGTTGTGGTCGGCTCGTCGGAAAGCCGCACGGTAACCACCGGTGACGGCAAGACCTGGGTCTATACCCCGCGCGGTTATTCCGGAAAGTCCGATACCGGCATGACGGGGGCGGCAGAGTGATTGTGTCGCACAGTATTCGAGCCCCTCATCGGGTGGGGCAATGCTTTCGGCGTCGTCTGTCGCTTTGTTGTCTGAGGAGTTCTCCATGACTGTCTATTTCATCGGTGCCGGTCCCGGCGCGCCGGATCTTATTACGGTGCGCGGTTTGCGGCTGATCGAGCGCTGCCCGGTCTGCCTTTATGCCGGTTCTCTGGTGCCTGAAGAGATCGTCAAGGCAGCGCCCCAGGATGCGCTGGTCAAGGACACAGCACCCATGCATCTCGACGAGATCATCGCCGATATGGTCGCGGCCCATGATCGCGGTGAGGATGTCGCTCGGGTGCACTCCGGAGACCCCTCGATCTACGGGGCGACAGCCGAACAGATGCGCAGGCTCGATGCGCTGGATATTCCCTATGACGTGGTGCCCGGAGTGCCGGCCTTTGCCGCTACCGCCGCGCGACTGAAGACAGAATTGACCCTGCCCGAGATCGCCCAGACGGTGATTGTCACGCGAACCGGCATGAAGGCATCGTCGATGCCGGAATTCGAGACGCTGGAGATACTCGGTAAGTCCAGGGCAACGCTTGCCATCCATCTGTCGATCCGCAATCTGCCACATATACGCGAAACGCTGACACCCTATTACGGCGAGGACTGCCCTGTCGTTATTGCCTACCGTGCGACCTGGCCGGACGAGTTGTTCATCCGCACCTCGTTGAAGGACATGCAGGCCGCGGTGCGCGAGGCGAAGATCACCCGCACCGCTTTGGTCATGGTGGGCAAGGTGTTCGGGGAGGTCGAGTTCCGTGACAGCGATCTCTACAATTCCGGATTCTCTCATGTGCTGAGGAATGTCGGCAAGAAAAAGAAAGTCGCCAGTGACGGCTGAAAGCGGCTCTGCCGCTCAGCGTGGCAGGATTGTCCGGACAGTATTTGGCAGTTTTCTGATCTATTGTGCAGCCTTGGCGGCCGGCCTCATCACGACAGGCCTGATGTTTGTCGGCTATATCGCGCTTCGCATGGCAAGCGGTCTGCCGCCGGTCCTCAAGCAGGCCTTGGGCTACAACGTGATCGATGACGGTACGCCCTGGCAATGGACTTTCAATCTGCTGTTGTGGGGCCTGCCGGCGCTGCCGCTGTGCCGGTGGTTGCTCGGCTTCATCGCCGGACATCGGCCTCCCTGGGGCCGCATGTTTGCAGGTTTTGGTGCTCTTGGCGTGTTACTCTATTTTTGCGGTGTGCTGGCCTACGAGACCGATCTCGATCGCCGTCTTCTGGTGGCTTGCGGTGTCGTCGTCCTGTTGACCTTCGGTTTTGCCGCGACCCGTCGCTGGATCACCGTCGCCTGAGCGCCGTCAGGGCTTATGTTGGTGCCGCATCAAAGAACGGCATATTTCTAGCTGCAATGCATGGGGGCTCTCGACAGGTTGAGGGCTCTTCCGGGTTTGTGATAGTGCTGCGAGAGTTTCATTATTGTGGGGGAGAGTGGCATGAAGGAAGACGGGCGCGTTACCGAAGGTTCTTGTCGTTGTGGGCAGGTGCGCATGAAGCTGAAAGGCAAGCCCGCGCTCACGATGGCGTGCCACTGCACGGGATGTCAGAAGATGACGGCAAGCGCCTTTTCGCTCAGTGCCTTTTATCCCTTTGAGAATTTCGAGGTCTCAGGTCTCGAGCCCGTTATCGGAGGCCTACATGGCGACCTGGATCATTATTGCTGCCCCCATTGCCTGAGCTGGCTTTTTACCCGCGCGGAGCGAATGGGGCCGTTCGTCAATGTCCGTCCGACAATGTTCGAAAATGCCCGAAGCTTCATACCCTTCATCGAGTCCCAGACGGCGGAAAAGTTGTCTTGGGCAACGACGCCGGCAGTCCACAGCTTCGAGCGTTTCCCGCCGCCGGATTCCTATCCTGCGTTGATCACGGAGTTTGCGGCATCCGGTTTCGCCGATTGATGCACAGGCCACACTGCGCTTTTGTCGCTTGAACGGTCGGTGGCGCTTCTGTAAGTCGATCTGACGGCACTGGCCGGACACAGGTAATTTAATCGGTGACACTCATGCATAAAGTCATTTTCGATACGGATCCCGGCGTCGACGACGCGATGGCCTTGCTCTTTCTGCATCATCACCCTCAGATCGATCTTCTGGGCATCACCACCGTGTTCGGCAATGCCACGATCGAAACCACGACCCGCAACGCGCTCTATCTGAAGCGCGAATGGAAGATCGATGCGCCGGTTGTCCGTGGTGCCGGCGAAACCTTTTTGCCCAATCGCGTCAGTCATGAACCGCCAAAATATATTCACGGCGATGATGGGCTGGGCAATATCGGTGTTCCGGATGACGTGGGCATTCACGCCGATCCAAGGCTCGCCCACCGTTTCATCATAGAGGCGATCAAGGCCGACCCCGGTGAAGTGACGCTCGTGGCTGTCGGTCGGATGACCAATCTGGCGCTGGCGCTGAGGGAAGCGCCGGAGATTGCCAAGCTGGTCAAGCAGGTCGTCATCATGGGCGGTGCCTTTGAGGTCAACGGCAATGTCACGCCCGCTGCCGAGGCCAATATTCATGGCGATCCTGAAGCTGCCGACGTGGTGTTCACCGCAGACTGGCCGGTTGTCGTTGTCGGTCTCGACGTGACCATGCAGACGGTCATGACCAATGGACAGCTGGCTGATATACGCGACGCGGCGGGCTCAAGCCGCGCGCGCCTGCTGTTTGATCTCTCGCAATTCTATATCCAGTTTTACCAGAGCCGGGTTCCCGATGGCATGGTGGTGCATGACAGCTGCGCCTGCGTCTATGTCGTGGCGCCGGAATTGTTTGAGACCCGCAAAGGGACCATTCGCGTGGTCTGCGGTGGTATTGCCGACGGTCAGACGATTCAGAAACCGGACGGCCGCGGTTTCGGTCCTTCTGAATGGGACAATCTGCCGAGCCAGACAATCTGCACCGGCATCGACGCGCCTGCGGTGCTGAAGCTCATTCATGATGCGATCGTGTCGGTGAAGGAAGACTGATCGTTTTAAATGCGGACTATGGAGGCTGGTGAGACTAAAGTTTCCTCAGCGTTCCGCAGACGAGTGAGAGGATGACAGCGCACAGGGCAGGTGTGATCACCGTGCCGACATAGCCGACCAGATGGACTCCGGCCAGCGGGGGCATGTAGATCGCAATCAGCCCGCCGATGACGCCGATCATCATGTCACCAAGCGCGCCAAAATTGGCCTCCAGCACCAGAATGCCGGTGAGCCAACCGGCAATGACGGCCGGTAGCAGTGCCATCGCCAACTCTTCCATTAGGAGACACTCCGCAAACGCCGCTTGTGCGGGGGCGAGGCGTGCGCGTCCTTTGATGCGCTGGATGGACTGTTCCCATTCGGCACATATGCGGCCTGGGCGTTAATGTCTTTGCAAGCACGCTCCAGTTTGACGCTGCTCCATTTCTGGTGGAGCTCTGGTGAGCACTTAACACGCCAAAATTTCACGGCCCGCCGTTTGGTTGCGCCTGAACCAGCATTCATGGCGACATTTCTCCCTTACCCCAGAGATTTCGCTTCCGAGATAATATGTGCCAAGCCGCCTGGATTGAGAATATCGTCTATCCAAATTCTCTAATGTATATAAATTTCCAGTAAATGCACACGCCAGACGTGTCCCGCATTGGTGCAGAACACCGGTCTTCGATGGCAATGACGGGTGGAGATGAGACTACGGAGTGCGCGGGTTGTCCAGGCGAGACAGAAGGATGACCGGGATGGCGAGCCGGCGTGCCGCTTCGATCTTGCCGTAGCTGGCGCGACCTCCTGAATTGCGGGCTACCAGATGGGTGATGCCATGCTCTTTAAAGAGCGCTCCTTCCGTGTCTTTGTCGGGTGAGGGCTTGCCGATCACCAGCTCGTGTGAGGGCAGGTCAAGCGGTGCCAATGGCGGATCGACCATTCGAATAACGAAGTGGCAATCCGGGCGGCTTTCGAAGGCTTTGAGATATTGCCGTCCCAGTGCGAGAAAGACGCGGGCACCGGCGGGCAGGGCGCTTGCAGCCTCCTCCAGAGATGCAACCTGTGTCCAGAGATCGCCATTCTCGGGTTGCCATTCCAGACGTTGCACGTGCTCGAGCGGCACTCCGGCCGCCTTGCTGGCAAGTCTTGCGTTTTCTGATATGCGGCGCGCGAATGGATGTGTGGCGTCAATGACGCGTGTGATGCGCTGATCTCGCAAATAGGCGATCAGCCCATCCACGCCGCCAAAGCCGCCGATACGAACCTCGCCAGAGGGTAGCGCCGGCTCTGCGGTGCGCCCGGCAAGCGAGGTGATGACGCGGGCCTCTCCAGACGCCGTCAGCGTATTTGCCAGTGCATGGGCTTCTGCTGTGCCGCCCAATATCAGAATGGTCTCACCCGGCGCGGCCAATGATTTTGCCTTTCCGGTCAGTGACGACGATATCGATTTCGACGGGGGCACCGCGCAAAATGCCAAGGGCTGCATCCCGCGCCCGGGCGGCGACGATCGGGGGGAGGTCGATGCCGTTTTCGCGAGTCAGCTCAAGGACTTCCAGGGCAGTATTCGCATTTTGAATCTGCTCCTTCAAAGGGTGAGTGAGGCTCTCGGGTACAATCAGGGATTCCAGAAACCCCATGTCGACCTGGCTTCTTGCCGAGTGCAGATCCATGGCGCCTTGTGCCAGCTTTGTCAGCTTGGCGAAGCCGCCGGCAATGGTGAGGCGCGCAACGGGATGGGCGCGCACATATTTCAAAAGCCCGCCGGCGAAATCGCCCATGTCGATCAGCGCGCCTTCCGGAAGACCGTAAAGTTCTTGTCCAGCCTTCTCAGAGGTCGAACCTGTCGCGCCGAGCAGATGTGTCAAACCTTCGGCACGGGCGACGTCTACACCACGATGGATGGAGTGGATCCAGGCTGCGCACGAGAAGGGATGAACGACGCCGGTTGTGCCGAGCACAGAGAGGCCGCCGACGATGCCAAGCCGCGGGTTCCATGTCTGTTGCGCAACGGTCGCTCCGCCCGGAATAGAGATGGTTACCTCGACATCTGCGGGCCTGCGATGTGCCGTACACAGCGCCTCGACTTCTGCCGTGATCATGGCACGGGGTACGGGGTTTATGGCAGGTTCACCGACGGGCAAAGGCAGGCCGGCCTTGGTGACTGTTCCAACGCCGTCGCCGGCGACAAAGCGGATACCGCTTCCGGGGGCTGAAAACCGGACAGACGCCATTACGGTGAGCCCATGGGTCACATCCGGATCATCGCCCGCATCCTTGACGATGCCTGCCGTAGCAACGTCGTGTTCGAGGCTTTCCTGCGTCAGCGCGAAGGCGGGCTCCTCGCCGCGCGGGAGCCGGATCGAGACGGGATCTGGAAAGGTGCCGGTGATCAGCGCAGACAGTGCCGCCTTGGTGGCCGCGGTTGCGCAGGCGCCCGTCGTCCAGCCGGTGCGCAAGGTCCCTTCGGGCTTGTCACGGTTTTTGCCGGAATCGGCATCGGATGGTTGCGCTGCGGCCTTGCTCATGCTGGTCTTATAGGCCAGCCTTGTGACGGGCGGAAGCACCTTGGAAACCATGGCGCCAACCGACGGGGCCTGATGAGATTTGCGAGATTGCAATTTTGCCTGCCGCAGCATAGAGCAAGACCATGAACGACACTCCTTTCCGGAACCTGCCATCGCTCGAGCCGGGGCATGTCTGGCTCGCTGGCGCTGGCCCCGGCGACCCGGGGCTGCTCACCCTGCTTGCCGCAAAGGCGCTCGGTGAAGCGGATGTCATCGTGCATGACGCGCTGGTCAACGACGAGTGTCTACGGCTCGCCCGCTCTGGCGCGACAATCGAATATGCTGGAAAACGAGGCGGCAAACCGTCCGCCAAGCAGCGGGATATCTCTCTTCGCCTTGTGGAGCTTGCGCGATCCGGTCAGCGTGTACTGCGATTGAAGGGCGGCGATCCGTTTGTTTTCGGTCGTGGCGGCGAAGAGGCCCTGACCCTTGCCGAACACGGAATTGCCTTTCGCATCGTGCCTGGCATTACCGCTGGCATCGGTGGTCTTGGTTATGCGGGCATTCCGGTGACCCACCGTGAAGTCAATCACGCGGTCACCTTTCTGACCGGGCATGATTCGTCCGGTTTTGTGCCGGACCGCATCGATTGGGACGCCATCGCACGCGGCTCACCGGTGATCGTCATGTACATGGCCATGAAGCATATCGGATCGATTACCGGCCAGTTGATGGCGGCCGGCCGCTCGAAAGACGAGCCGCTGGCTTTTGTCTGCGATGCGGCAACGGCTGCGCAACGCGTGCTCGTCACCACACTTGGCGAGGCCGAGCAAGCGATGACGGAAGCCGGAATTTCACCGCCGGCCATTGTCGTGGTGGGAGAGGTCGTGCGCCTCAGACCTTCACTCGACTGGCTCGGCGCATTGTCAGGCAAGACATTGGCGCCCGATCCCTTTCTAACAGACGCTGCCAGAAGAGACAGAGCATGAGCGGATTGATGATTTCTGCCCCATCCACCGGATCGGGCAAGACCACTGTGACGCTCGGACTTTTGCGCGCTCTGAGGAATGCGGGTTATGCCATTGCGCCGGGCAAGGCCGGTCCTGATTATATCGATACGGCTTTCCATGCCGCCGCAAGCGGCGAAGCCTGTTTCAATTTCGATCCCTGGGGCATGCGCAAGGAGTTGTTGCTTGCCAATGCGGCACTTCATGCATCGGGCGGCAAGACGCTGGTGATCGAGGCCATGATGGGCCTGTTTGATGGCGCTGCCGATGGGTCCGGTTCTGCGGCCGAACTGGCTTCCATCCTCGGCCTTTCCGTGGTGCTTGTGGTCGATTGCGCCAAGGCGTCGCATTCGATTGCCGCACTGGTGAGTGGTTTTGCCAATTTCCGGGTCGATACACGAATCGTCGGCGTGATCCTCAACCGAGTCGGCAGTGCCCGCCACGAGGCCATGCTGCGGTCGGCGATGGACAAGATCCGTATGCCCGTCTTTGCTGTGATGCGTTCGGACAATACCCTGACCATTCCAGAGCGTCATCTGGGACTCGTGCAGGCTGGCGAGCACGGCGAGCTCGATGCGTTCATCGAGCATGCAGCGACAGCGGTTGCCGCCGAATGCGATCTTGAGGCGTTGATGCGGGCGGCGCGCTATATTCCGGACAAGCCTTCGGACGCCAATATCCTGCGCCTTCCACCGCTTGGGCAGAAGATCGCGGTCGCGCGCGATGTGGCCTTTGCCTTCTGTTATGAACACATGCTGTTCGGCTGGAAACGGCGCGGCGCGGAGATCAGCTTCTTCTCGCCCTTGGCCGACGAAGCTCCGGCGGATGATGCCGATGCGGTTTATCTTCCGGGTGGATATCCGGAATTGCACGCTGGCGAGATCGCGGCGGCTTCAAACTTCCGTGCAGGTCTGATTGCTGCGCGCGATCGTGGTGCGCGTATCTTTGGAGAGTGCGGCGGCTATATGGTTCTGGGCGAGGGGCTGATCGATGCAGACGGCGTACGGCATGAGATGCTCGGCATGCTGCCGGTCGTCACCAGTTTTGAAACGCGCAAGCGTCATCTCGGCTATCGCCACATGAGGCCGCTCGGCTCATCTTTCTTCACCGATCCCATGAACGGTCACGAGTTCCACTACGCCACTGTGGTGAGTGAGGGAGAGGGTGATGCCTTGTTCCAGGTGGAGGATGCGCTTGGAGCGGATCTGGGACAGGCGGGGCGGCAACGCGGCAATGTGGCCGGCTCGTTCATGCATCTGGTCGATATTCGCAGCGAGGAACAGTGAGCGCGCCTATTCGCCATGGCGGCGGCGTCGCAGACGCTGCAGCACGCTATGGAGGCTGCGAGACCGCCTGGCTGGATTTGTCGACGGGTATCAATCCTTGTCCGCCAGTTCTCCCCGAAATTGAGGAACGGACGTGGCACCGGCTCCCGGATCGCTCGCTGGACGTGGCCGCTTGCGAGGCTGCGCGGGTATTTTATCACAGTGGGACTATCCTGCCGCTGGCCGTTCCCGGCACGCAATCGGTGATCCAGGTGCTGCCGCGTCTGGCCGATCCAACCCGGCGTATAGCGATCTTTTCTCCGACCTATGGGGAATATGCGCGCGCCTTTGCTCTGGCGGGTTTCGAGGTTGATGGCGTCGCTTCGATGGACGACATTGGGCCACAGCATCAGTTGGTGGTGCTGGTCAATCCGAACAATCCGGATGGGCGTGTGTTTTCATCGGCTGAAGTCGAAGCGCTGGCGCAGCGCCTGGCCGCGCAGGGCAGTTATCTGGTGGTCGATGAGGCTTTCTGCGATTGTTCGCCCGAGGTGTCTGTCGCAACCCGCGTGGAGCGTTCTCCCAATCTCATTGTCTTTCGATCATTTGGAAAATTCTTCGGCATGGCAGGGATGCGGCTTGGCTTTGTCATCGCTGAGGCATCGTTGCGTGAGCAGTTTTCAACGTGGCTTGGGCCATGGGCGGTATCCGGACCGGCACTTTCTGTCGCATCCTCGCTAATGCAGGGGGAAGCGGACGTTATACGGAAGAGCCTGTTGGAGCGGCATCGGGGTCTGGATGCGGTTTTAAACGCAGCGGGATTGAGAGTGCGGGGCGGGACTGCGCTGTTTTCTCTTGTCGAGCTCGACGATGCTGCGGGCCTTCACGACCATTTATGCCAGTGTCATATCCTGACGCGGGTTTTCGACTACGCGCCCAAGTGGATGCGTCTCGGCCTTGCCCCTGATGCGGACGGGGATCATCGCTTGGCTTCAGCCCTCGCCAACTGGAAAGCGATGCGGTCATGATACGGCTTGCGATCCTGCTCATTGCGCTCGTGCTGGACCGCATCATTGGCGATCCGCCGAAATTGTGGTCGCGTATTCCGCATCCGGTGGTCCTGTTCGGAGCGGCTATCGCGTTTCTCGATCACCGGCTCAACAAGCCACTCAGCGCGCCATCCTTGCGCAAACGCAATGGCGTGATTGCCATCGCCGCATTGCTTGTGCTGGCCTTGACCATCGGCTGGCTTCTGCACGCCGTGTTCTGGCAGCTTGGCATAGCGGGATTTGCGTTGGAGGCTGTACTCGTTTCTGTCTTGCTGGCCCATAAAAGCCTTCGCGATCATGTCGATGCGGTCGCCAAAGGCCTTCGCCAAGGTGGGCTTGAGGGTGGACGAAAGGCTGTGTCGATGATCGTTGGGCGCGACCCCAATACGCTCGATGAAGCGGGTGTCAGCCGTGCTGCCATCGAAAGTCTGGCAGAAAATTTTGCCGATGGCGTGGTGGCGCCGGCCCTCTGGTATGCGCTACTCGGTTTGCCCGGCCTCGTCGCCTACAAAATGCTCAACACGGCCGATTCGATGATCGGTCACAAGAATGAGACCTATCTGCATTTCGGCTGGGCATCGGCGAGGCTCGATGATGTGGCCAATTGGCCCGCTGCACGCTTGTCAGCGGGCGCGATTGCTGCGGCTGCAACGCTGCGTTGGGGTTTGGCGACAGGTGCGCGTGCGCTAACGGTTGCGGCGCGCGATAGCGGGCTGCACAGGTCTCCCAATTCCGGGTGGCCGGAGGCGGCCTTTGCCGGTGCGCTCGATATACGACTGGCCGGCCCCCGGATTTACGGCGGCGTGCTGGTCAGCGAACCGATGATCAACGGGGCAGGGCAGTCTGTCGTGGGCGAGGCGGATATCAATCGGGCTGTTGGACTTTTCGATATCTGTGGCTGGGTGTTGTGCGCCGTTACCGCCATCGGAATTGTGTTGCTGGCGATGCTATAGGCCGGTGATTGTTTTTCTTCCCTACCTTTGAAATTGGCCGCCCCTTCTCATAACTCTGTCTTTATTCCCGCGAGTTCTGGCCCGTTGAAGAATAGAATTGCGGCTTTTCAAGCTATTCTTTTAAGACTTTCGTGCTCATGCTGTTTGACGTTACATATCAGAGTTGCGGTTTAGATGGGGTGCACAAAGCGTTCCGCTGGGGCGTTTGCCTGTGAAGAGGGGAAAAACATGCGCAAAGTTCTGCTGGCCATTCTGGCCTTTGTTTGCTTGCAATTTCAACCATTGGTCGCCGAGGCCGGTAATGTGGTGGCGCGCATCAGCCTGTCCAGTCAGACAATGACTGTGAGCAAGAACGGTATCGTTCAGTATCGCTGGAAGGTGTCGACGGCGCGCAAGGGTTATGTGACGCCGACCGGAAGCTACAGTGCCAAATGGTTGTCCAAGAATCATCGGTCTCGCAAGTATAACAATGCGCCGATGCCGTATTCGATCTTCTTCAAGGGCGGCTATGCGGTGCACGGGACCACGGATCTCAAGCGTCTCGGCCGCCCGGCTTCCCATGGATGCGTACGCCTCGACCCGAAGAATGCCGCGCGGCTCTTTGCCATGGCCAAAAGCAATGGTCTTTCAAATACGCGGATCGTCATTACGCGCTGAGGGCGGCATTTTGCAGCGCCAATCTTTGTATTCAGCTGGATTAAAAGTCCGGTTTTGAAGTCGATAGTGGACGGCGCCTGCGCGGCAAACGGGCGCAGGTGACAGTCGCTTTCGATTGTGCGATGCGAAATTCATGCAAGCCTTTCGCGACATATGGAAAGACAGAATCTCGGCCACTGCAATCGCGGTGCTTTTTGCCGTCTTTCTGCTTGTGCAGGGCTTTGTCAGCGGGTGGGCCAATGCGGCAATGGCTGCGCCGTCAGCCTTCGATCCACTTCATGAAATCTGCTCATCGGCCGATAGCGCACAGACAGACAAAGAGTCTCCTGTCCCGAAAGTGCCGGATTGCCCATGCGGCAGTCTGTGCCGTCTCGCTGCCGCGCCACCGAATGCGATTGTCCCAGTATCAGAACTGTCTCTGCGGGTCTCATTTTCGGCCGTTGCAACCACCTATGTTGCTGTGCCCGACGTGCCAAACTTTGGCGCACGCCGTCTGAGGCCTGAAGTCCGCGGTCCACCACGTTACGCCTGACGGATGTATTGCGCGACGACCATTGTGTCTTCGCTTCTCAAACTCATCAGGAATTTTACAATGACCGATACGTCTATCGGCGTGAGCCGCTCAGAAAAGTCCGTGCGCTCAGCTGCCGACCTTTATCGCGCCGTCTGGCGCTGGCATTTCTACGCAGGCCTGCTGGTTCTGCCTTTCATGATCACGCTCGCTATAACCGGTGGCCTTTACCTGTTTCGCGATGAGCTCGATGCAGTCATTCACGCTGACCTCAAAAGAGTGGCTGTACAGCAGGCTGTCGTCCAAGCCTCACCCTCGACAATGGTCGCGGCAGCGCTCGCTGCGCATCCAGGTGTCGCTGTCAAGTTTACGGATCCGGCAGCGGACGATCTGTCCGCGGAGGTTACTGTTAACTCAGAGAGCGAGGGACGTTTGGCGGTCTATGTCGATCCGTATACGGGGCAAGTTCTGGGGGCTTTGCCTGATCGTGGCACGGTGATGTGGACGGTGCGCTATCTGCACAGCCTGCGCTATTTCGGTCCATTCGTGCGCTCTTTCATAGAAATCGCGGGAGGTTGGTCAATTCTTCTTGTCGCAACGGGCATTTTTCTCTGGTGGCCACGGCGGCAGACTGGAGGCGTCATCAGTGTGCGTGGAACACCGTCCCGCCGGGTGTTCTGGCGCGATACCCATGCGGTGACCGGAATATTTGTCGGTGGTTTTATCGTCTTTCTCGCAATCACGGGCATGCCATGGTCAGGCGTCTGGGGCGCCAAGGTCAATGAATGGGCCAATGGTAACAATTTCGGTTATCCGGCCGGTGTGCGAGTGAACGTGCCGATGTCGGGTGAACATCTGGACCATGTGGCCAAGACGACATGGTCGCTGGAGCAGGCACAAATACCTCAGTCGGAAGTCAAGGCGGGCGGCGTTCAGCCGATCGGACTGGATAAGGCTGTGGCCAAGTTCGAGCAGCTTGGACTGCATCGCGGATATTCAGTTGCTTTGCCCGGTGATCAGACGGGTGTCTATTCCGGTTCGGTTTACCCGAATGATCTGTCACAGCAGCGTGTGGTGCATCTCGACCAGTATAGTGGCGAACCGCTGATTGACATGAGCTATGCTGACTATGGGCCGCTCGGCAAGTGGCTGGAATTCGGCATTAATGTGCATATGGGGCAAGAGTTCGGTCCGGCCAACCAGATCATTCTGGTGGTGGTGTGCCTCGCCATCGTCCTGCTGGCAGTCTCTGCCGGCGTGATGTGGTGGAAACGCCGCCCGTCAGGTTCGTTGGGGGTTCCACCCATGCCGTCTGACGCCCGCGTTTTCCGCGGACTGATTGCAATTCTCTTAATCGGGGGCGCGATCTTCCCGCTTGTGGGGCTTTCGCTGTTGATCATGTTGCTGCTGGACTTCGCCTATACGCGATTGCGCAGGCATCTGGCATCGTAAGCTGGACGGCAAGTCGACATAAAGAGGATCCGGCTGGTGTCAGGTCAGCCGGATCTTTGCCTACAAATTCGGAAAATCAGTCGATTTCAGCGAAAATGCGCAGTCGCTCGAGCTTGGGTACCGTCAGGTGCCGGTTGTTCTCGATGACGATAATGCCTTCCTTGCGCAGTTTCGTCATCTGGCGGCTCACTGTTTCAATGGTGAGGCCGAGGAAATCCGCGATATCTGCCCGGGACAAGGGCAGATCGAAGGTGCTCTGGTCGCCGTCGCCCGGATTGATGTGGGTGGCGATCAGATAGAGGAAACTGGCGACTTTTTCCTGAGCGCTCTTGCGACCAAGGGTGAGCATCCAGTCGCGCGCTTCGTCCAGCTCTTTCAGCGACTGGTCGTGTAGCTTGCGCTCGAAATCCGGCGCTTCTTCAACGAAACGGTCGATGACCTTGCGCGGAAAGCTGCAGAGTTCGGTTTCGGTCGCGGCTTCTGCGGTGACATTGCTTTCCCTGAGGAAGGGTCTTCCGAGAAAATCCGGTGCAAATTGCAGACCGACAATCTGTTGTCGACCGTCAGACATCATCTTCGACAGCTTCACCACACCACGCAGAATATTGCTGTAGTTGTCGATCGATTCGCCCTGACCGATCACTTCGCTGCCGGATTCGACGCGACGACGGCTGGAAAATTTGTTGAGTTCAACGAGCTGAGGGGTCGTCAGCGTGCCGCAGACTCCCCCGTGACGCGCTTCGCAGGCACGGCAAATTGCCGGGGTCTCACTGTCGAGCTGTCGTTTCCCGTGGGCGTCCATAATCGATCCAATGCGGTGTGTGGGCTGCTTTTTCGGTGATGCAGCCACTGTAGCGGCGGGTCTGCGACGGTTGTCGGCATGGCACCCTTTGCGCCTGTAGTCCTGCCACAATTCCTTGTCGGAAATCTATCAGCAGTTTGACTAATGTCAAAGTCGCTATCCTGTCGGTCCTCTATCAGTATGCCGGTCGCGAACTGTATGGAAAGGCACCTCCGGATATGACAAACGCTCTGCTCGCCAAGTATTCTGGCGCGGTTCCCCGCTATACAAGCTATCCGACAGCACCGCATTTCCATGATGGCGTCGACTGCGGCAAATATGCGCAATGGCTGGGCGAACTGGGAGAGGGGCAGGATATATCGCTCTATCTCCACATTCCCTATTGTGATCGCCTGTGCTGGTTCTGTGCCTGTCATACCAAGCATACGTTGAAATATGAGCCGATTGCGGCCTATCTCGTTTCTCTTTATCGCGAGATCGAGACCGTCGGTGCGCTGGTGGGAAAAGGGGCCAAGGTCAGTGCGGTGCATTTTGGCGGTGGTTCGCCAACACTGTTGAACCCCGACGATTTGGTCGAAGTGATGGCGCGGCTGCGCTCCGCCTTCGATTTCGGCGATGATATCGAAATCAGCGTCGAAATGGATCCCAACGATCTGGATGAACCACGCTATGATGCGCTTGCGGCCATCGGTATGACGCGCGCGAGCCTCGGCGTTCAGGATTTCGATCCCAAGGTCCAGGAAACCATCAATCGCATTCAGACATTTAGACAAACGGCGGGGGTCGTGGAGGCTGTGAGAAAACGCGGTGTCCACTCGGTCAATTGCGACATTCTTTATGGCTTGCCGTATCAGACGGTGGAGACGCTCGAAAAGACGGTGCGGGACATCGTCTCACTCGATCCGGATCGAATTGCCTTGTTCGGCTATGCCCATGTGCCCTGGATGAAGAAACACCAGCAGATGATTCCCGTGGAGGCGCTCCCCGATGTCGATGCCCGATACCAGCAAATGAGCAGCGCTGCCGAGATGCTCTTGCAGGCGGGGTATCAGGCGATTGGTATCGATCACTTTGCCAAACCGGATGACGCGCTGGCCGTGGCCGAGCGGGAAGGGCGCCTGCGCCGTAACTTCCAGGGTTATACGGATGACGCGGCCTCGGCCCTGATCGGTCTTGGCGCATCGTCGATCGGTTTCTTGCCGCAGGGATATGTGCAAAACATGCCGGCAACAGGGGAATATCAACGCATGGCAATGCGCGATGGTCTCACCATTGTCAGGGGGATCGAACTGAGCGAGGATGACCGCTTGCGTGCCTATGTGATCGAGCGCGTCATGTGCGATTTTGGCTTTGCCTTTGCGCCATTGCGTGAAGCCTTTCCGCAGTTGGCGGATACAGTCATAAAGGAAGCGCGGATCTTTGCTGCTGGCAATGACGATGGCATCTGCCTTGTGGATCGGGATGGCTTTCGTCTGACGGATGCCGGAAAACCCTTTGTGCGCACGGTCGCTGCTGCCTTCGACAGCTATCTCGGTAACGGAAAAGGCCGCCATTCCATCGCTGTTTGAGCAACACATGCTTCGCAAATGCGTTAGATGCGCCATCTACCCATTGGCATTTCGAAGAGTTTTCCCTATGTGGGGCCATCATAAGACATATCAGAAGGGCCATTGGCGTGACTGCTACATTTGACAAAGTTGCCGACCTTATCGCGGAAACCAGCGAAATCGATCGCGAGACGATCACACCTGAAAGCCACACAATTGACGATCTGGGCATCGACAGCCTCGATTTCCTCGACATCGTTTTTGCGATCGACAAGGAATTCGGCATCAAGATTCCACTCGAAAAGTGGACCCAGGAAGTCAACGAAGGCAAGGTTTCGACCGAGGAATACTTCGTGTTGAAGAACCTGTGCGCCAAGATCGACGAGTTGCGCGCGGCCAAGGCCTGAGCAACGGAACGATCATAAAGGCATGTTGCTCGAATATTTCCAGATGATCGACCGGGTCGAGGCCGTCAGCCTCGACGACAAGGTGCTGCGCGCCCGTTCGCGCGTGCCCGCCGCAAGCCCGGTATTCGAAGGCCATTTTCCCGGAATGCCTCTCGTTCCGGGCGTGCTTTTGATCGAGACCATGGCTCAGGCCTCCGGCTTTCTGCTTCTCGCACTCAACGACTTTGCCTCCATGCCTTTCCTCATGACGGTGGACGGCGCCAAGATGCGCAGTTTCGTCAAGCCGGAAGACGAGTTGGAAATCGAGGCGAGGCTTGAGCATGATGGGTCGGGCTATGCCGTCACCAAGGCGAAGATCACATGCGCCGGTGCCAAGGTTTGCGATGCGCAGCTCAAGCTTCGCACGCTACCGTTTTCCGAACTGCCGATCGGTGATCTCGTCAAGAAGAGGGCTGAAGATGTCGGCCTTCTGACGGCTCTCGCTGCGGGATAGATCTGAGGCGCAAGGCCTCCTTTTGTCGCCCGTGACATTCTTCATTATTGTTGACGGATCGGGCGGCTTGCGCTTTTAAGCGCCGAGATATGCAAGCGCCAAGGCAGGCGATACGGTGCGCAATGCGCCGAAAGGACGACAAGATGACCAAGAAGCCGAATGATGTGGTGATAACCGGAGTTGGGATCGTGACCTGTCACGGAACCGGCAAAGAGCCGCATATCGCTCTCTTGACGGCCAAGGAGACGGCAAGACCGCCAGTCGAAGGCGAGCGTTTCAAGCCGTATCCAGTGCATCCTTTGCCGGAGATCGACTGGTCAACACAGATCCCCAAGCGGGGCGACCAGCGGCAGATGGAAAACTGGCAGCGCCTTGGTGTCTATGCCGCAGGTCTGGCGCTCGATGATGCCGGATTCAAGGATGATCTCGACGCGTGTGGCACGATGGATATGATCGTGGCAGCTGGCGGCGGCGAGCGCGACATCAAGGTGGATTCGATGATCGTCGATGAAGCCTTGAAGCGGAACGATCGTGAGAAACTTCTCAACGAGAAGCTTACCACTGAATTGCGCCCGACCTTGTTCCTCGCACAGCTCTCCAATCTTCTGGCCGGCAATATTTCCATCGTGCACAAGGTGACCGGTTCATCGCGCACCTTCATGGGTGAGGAGGCGGCCGGTATATCGGCGGTGGCCACGGCCTATGCGCGGATCGTCGCCGGTCAGTCCAGCCACACGCTGGTTGGCGGAGCATTCATTGCGGAACGTGCCGACATCCTGCTTCTGGTCGAAGGCATCAGCGCTCATGCGACGGGTGACTGGGCGCCCATGTGGTCGCGTGAAGACGGCGCCGGTGGCGGTATGATGCTGGGCTCGGTCGGTGCATTCCTGGTCATGGAATCACGGGAACATGCAGAGGCTCGTGGTGCGCATATCTATGCGGTGGTGAAGGGTATTGAGGGCGACCGCGGTCAGCGCGCCGATGGCGGTCTGGAAACGCGCCTCCAGCGTATGGAAGACACAGTGGGTGCAGCCGCTGGGACGGACACTGTCATCTTCAGCGGTACTAGCGGTCTGCACGATCTTGCAGCGCGCGAGAAGGCGCAGCTGGAAGCAAAATTCCCCGGCACGCCTATTCGCGGCTTTGGCGGTGTCACCGGCCACGCCATGGAAGCGCAATTCCCGCTTGGCCTGGCTCTGGCCGCGCTTGCCATTGACGGAAAGGTCGCTGTGCCTGCATTCGATCCCGCCAACGAAGATGACGCAAAGGGTGCAGCAAGCCAGGCACTCGTGACGACAGTCGGCTATATCCGGGGTGAGGGCATTGCGCTTCTCGCCGCCGACGCCTGAGGAGACAGATCATGACGACCTCCCGCTTTACAGATCATCTGGGCCGTCCACTCGTCGCCGTCACCGGCATGGGTGTCATCACCTCGCTTGGACAGGGACTGGACGATAACTGGGCTGCGTTGACGTCTGGTACATCCGGCATCCACGAGATCAAGCGCTTTCCGACCGAAGGCTTGTCGACGCGTATTTCCGGAACAGTCGATTTTCTCGAACTGCCAGCGAAAAATGCCGTCGAGCGTTCCTATGCGATGGCGCGCGATACGACGCTTGAGGCCCTTGGCATGGCCGGTATCTCCGGTGATTTCGATGGACCACTGTTTTTGGCTGCGCCTCCGGTGGAGCCGGAATGGTCGGATCGCTTTGCCCTTGCCGACCGCGCTCCGCCGTCCGAGGAAGAGGGCGATGCCTATGTGCGTTTCCTGGCCGCACTTCGAGCCCGGCCCGATCCGGTCCTTCTCGAAGCTGTGCAGTTCGGATCGATCTCCGAGCGCCTGGCAGATCGATTTGGTACGCGTGGACTGCCCGTCACACTGTCTACGGCATGTGCCTCGGGCGCGACCGCGATCCAGCTCGGCGTTGAATCCATCAGACAGGGCCGAGCTGAGCGCGCGCTCACAGTTGCGACAGACGGTTCGGTGAGTGCTGAAGCCTTGATACGCTTTTCGCTTTTGTCTGCGCTGTCCACCCAGAATGATCAGCCGGAAAAGGCATCCAAGCCATTCAGCAAGGACCGTGACGGTTTCGTGATGGCAGAGGGTGCTGCCACGCTGGTGCTGGAAAGCCTCGAATCGGCCATCGGTCGTGGTGCCAAGGTTCTCGGCATCATCCGTGGCTGCGGCGAAAAAGCAGACCATTTCCACCGTACCCGGTCGTCGCCAGATGGCGGTCCCGCCATTGCGACGATCCACGCGGCGCTGGAAGATGCTGGCCTGTCTGCCGACCACATTGGCTATATCAATGCGCATGGTACGTCGACACCGGAAAACGACAAGATGGAATATGGCGCAATGCTGGCCGTGTTTGGTGAGCGGATGAAGTCCATTGCCTGTTCGTCGAACAAGTCGATGATCGGACATACGCTGACGGCGGCTGGCGCAGTTGAGGCCGTGTTCTCCCTGCAGACCATGCAGACGGGCACCTTGCCGCCGACGATCAATTACACCAATCCTGATCCAACAATCGAACTTGACGTGGTGCCGAATGTGAAGCGGGATGCAGAGGTCTCGGCGGTGTTGTCGAACTCCTTTGGCTTCGGCGGTCAGAACGCAAGCCTTGTCATGACGCGCGATCCGGCTTAATCGACGGCGCAACATCATTTTTTGACATAAGACAGACGCCCGCCGGGCAAAGGACGGACCTTTATGCGCGCTTTGCAACTCATCGAAGATCGCCGGCTCGAAATCACAGATGTGCCTGAGCCCGAAGCCCCGGGTCCCGGTGAAGTGACGCTTCGTGTAAAGGCAGTCGCTCTCAATCACATCGATGTCTGGGGTTGGCGCGGCATGGCCTTTGCCAAGCGCAAGCTTCCGCTCACGATCGGTGCAGAAGCATCCGGCGTTGTCGAGGCGATCGGTCCGGGTGTCGGCAATATTCTTCCGGGTCAGCTTGCATCGATCTATGGCGCGAGGACCTGTGGCTTGTGTTCGGCGTGCCGCGATGGACGTGACAACCTGTGTGAAAACGTCGGTGGCGTGCATGGCTTCCATCTTGATGGCTTTGCACAAGAAAAGATCAATTTGCCGGCGCGGCTGCTGGTTCCGGCACCACCCGGTGTCGATGCGGTTGCGGCGGCTCTTGCGCCCGTAACCTTTGGGACCGTCGAGCACATGCTGTTCGACAATGCCAAGCTGCAGCCCGGTGAGACCATCCTCGTTCATGCGGGCGGTTCCGGCATTGGCACGGCTGCCATTCAGCTCGCCAAGAAAATGGGTTGCACGGTGATCACTACGGTGGGATCCGACGAGAAGATCGAACCGGCAAAGGCGCTCGGTGCCGATCATGTGATCAACTACCGAACCGATCGTTTTGAAGGCGTGGTCAGAAAGCTGACCAAGAAGAAGGGCGTCGATGTCGTCTTCGAACATGTCGGCAAGGATACCTGGGCCGGTTCCATGCTGTGCATGAAGCGTGGCGGTCGTCTGGTTACCTGTGGCTCGACATCCGGCGTGTCGACCGAGATGAACCTGATGATGCTGTTCCAGCAGCAGTTGAAGTTGTTCGGCTCTTTTGGCTGCCGCATGGAAAACATGGCCAATGCCATGCAAAAAATGGCACGCGGACTGGTTCACCCGGTCATCGATACGGAAGTTACCTTCGAGGATATCGACAGGGCGCTGGAGCGCATGGAAGGCCGTCAGGTCTTCGGTAAAATCATTCTTCGTATGGACTGATTCATTGAAACTGTTCGTTACCCGCATCGTTCTGGCGCTTATGCGTTTCCGGCAATGGCTGGTGGCTCAGCTTGCCTTTGGCTTCCTCAGCATGTTGAAGGTGTTGCCGGCTGATCCTGCGATCAATTTCGCAGACCGATTGATGCGATTCATCGGTCCAAAGACCAGTCGGCACAGGCTAATGTTGACGAATTTGCGCAATGCATTTCCCGACAAGGACGATGCCGAGCGCGAGCGCATTGCGCTGGCCAGCTGGGGGCATATGGGCCGGCTTGCTGCCGAATATGTGTTTCTAGACCGCCTGTTCGATTTCGATCCGGAACGACAGGGTGAGGGACGGATCGAAGTGTCCGGCTCATCGACGTTTCTCGACTTGAGAGATAACCCTCGGCCCTTTATCGTCTTTACCGCGCATACGGCCAATTTCGAGATCTTACCTGTCGCCGGCGCGACGTTCGGCCTTTATGTCACCGTTCTGTTCCGTCCACCGAATAATCCCTATGTCGCGGACAAGGTGTTTTCATTCCGGCGCAAGCGGATGGGGGAACTCGTCCCTTCGCATGCTGGGTCTTCCTTTGCCCTCGCTCGTCAACTGGAACGCGGTGGCGGTGTCGGCGTCCTGGTTGATCAGAAGTTCAACAAGGGGCAGCCCACGACCTTCTTTGGTCAGGACGTTCGAACAAATCCGCTCCTTGCCAAGCTGGCCCGCCAGTTCGAATGCGATATCTATCCGGCGCGCTGCATCCGCCTGCCTGGAAACCGCTTCCGCCTTGAAATCGAAGACAAGGTTGCACTGCCGCGTACCGAGGCCGGCCAGGTGGACGTTCGGGCGACCGCGCAGCTTCTCAACGACAAGGTCGAGGGATGGGTGAGAGAGTATCCGGAGCAATGGCTCTGGTATCATGATCGCTGGGCGATCAAAAAATCGCTCTAGGTCTGTGTATAATCAAATCTATACATATAGCGGCAAGTCGACTGCGTATCGCCTTATGACGATATAGTCTTTACTTATATTGATATTTTCCCGCTGCTCTCCAGTCTGGTGTCGCCTGTATTTATTATGCAGACGTATAGCGAATTTATTCCATTTCCCCCCAAAGTTAGTTAGTTGAATGTGAGGCCTATTCATGTTAACTGGCTAACAAAGATAGTGTTTTCACTTTTTGTTTGGCCTGCGTTCCAAGTGTGAGATTTTCAGTGATTCAGTAAGTTATTGGAGTTTTGATGCCGCAAATGTTCACGGGCGACATGCTGTTGCCGATGTTTGAAGCCGTCACAATGAAAAGTCAGCAATTGGAGCAGGCTATCCGTAGCGGCAATGATGAACTGGTGCGCTTGATTGATCGGGAGATCGATCCATTGATTTCGGCCGTTGTCGAATACAGGGCGCGGAATCCAAGCGAAATTCAGCAGCAACTCCGTTTCGTCAGCAGTTTGATCCGCGAATATGCGGATGATCGTGCGTGTGTGGTGCGCACTTCGGCGATCCTCAACGTCCTGATCGAACGTTATTTCGGTGGCGAGCAATCAGCGTCGCTCGAGGGCATTGCCTGCGGTCTTCCCATGACACGGCAAGCTGGCGACGATAGTTTGCTGAACGAGAGTATCCTCGACAATATTCCAGTTCGCGTGGCGGTCATTACGCGTGATTACCGGTTTCTGCTCGGCAATGCAGCAGAAGCAGAGTTCTACGGTATCAGAGGTTTTGAGCTGATCGGGCGTCATGTGGCCGAATTTATCGGGCACGACGTATTCGAAAACAAAGCCCGTTTGTTGCTTGACCGGTGCTTTGACGGCGATGTCTTCGATTTTCACTATCAATGCGATCGAAGCAAGGGAAACAAGCGGATTTATTGCCGAATGAAGCCTCTTCGGGGGCAGCGCGGCAATATTGTCGGAGCGGTCGTCGTGAACGAGGACGTTGTTGGCAGTCTCAGCGAGACGCTGGTGACCATATAGAGAGACGTCCGGCTCATCAGCCGATCCTTATTGATGGTTTGGCCGGACCAGACCAAGAAGATAGTCGGCTTCATAGGCAATGTGGCGGCGAACGCCCTCGAAAAATCCCCGCAACATATAGCCGACTGCTTCCATATTGGACGGTTCTCCCGATCCAAGCCTGAGCAATGCGTCTGTCAGTTCCTCTGCGAAACATTCATCTTCACAGTCTTCGATTTTCAGTCGTTCCAGTGTCTTTCGCACGTCGACATGGGGCGGCGATGTTGTCGCTATCCATGGAAATAGCACCTGCTCTTCATAGTGGTGGAATCCGCCGATAAGGGGTCCCAGAGCTTTGGCTGCATAGATGCATTTCTGGCGGTTGATGTCGGCGGGGAGGGAGTCGGCTATCTCTTCCAGGGCCTGGCATAGTGCGAGCTGCTCCTGATGCGCACGGCGCAGCCAATTGAGATTGTCGCCTTCTTCAATGTGCATCGCCATCACGCGTTCAATGTCGCTTTCCGGTTTGCGCGGCAGTGCCGGATCGTTGGACGCCATGGCAATGTTCTCCCTCCGGTGTGCGCGCGCATGGTGCCGCCTAAAGCGGGCGGCGCGATGCGGAATGCCGCGTTATCGGGTGCTTTGCTCACACCCCTCCTCGGTTTTTGTTTTTCTTAGACTTTGCGGCTGTGCGCCTTGATCTGGATCAAGGTTATCCCGTTGCCCGAATGGCAGATGTGCGGTGGACGCGGCGGCAGGTGAGTCTCACCAATTGCCGTTGCGATACGAAGCAAGACGTTGGGGGATACCAACAATGAATTACACGTTTGAAACTTTGGTGATGGCACTTCTCGCCTTCGCCGCGCTGCTAGGGGTGGCGTTCACCCAGGACAGCTTGTTTGCGGCTCATATGAGCATCGCGTTCGTGGTGCTGGCAATCGGCACCGTCATCATGCTGCGCCGCATGTCGTTTGCGCCAGCGACGGCCAATGGCGCAGCCACTGCCACACGGAAATCCGAATATTTCGACGAAGTCGTCAAATATGGCGTCATCGCAACGGTTTTATGGGGTGTGGTCGGATTTCTGGTCGGTGTTTTCGTCGCTTTGCAGATGGCGTTTCCTGACCTCAATATCGAGCCATATTTCAATTTCGGTCGGTTGCGTCCGCTGCACACGTCTGCGGTGATTTTCGCCTTTGGCGGTAACGCCCTGATCGCGACGTCGTTTTATGTCGTGCAGCGAACTTCCCGCGCGCGCCTGTTTGGCGGCAATCTCGGTTGGTTCGTTTTCTGGGGCTACCAGTTCTTCATCGTCATGGCGGCTACCGGCTATTTGCTGGGCATTACCCAGGGGCGCGAATATGCCGAGCCCGAATGGTATGTCGATCTGTGGCTGACTGTTGTTTGGGTCGCTTATCTGATCACCTTCCTTGGCACGATCATGACGCGCAAGGAGAGCCACATCTACGTGGCGAACTGGTTCTATCTGGCCTTCATCGTCACGATCGCAATGCTGCATATCGTCAATAATCTGGCGGTTCCGGTCTCGTTTCTCGGTGTGAAGAGCTATTCGGCCTTTTCCGGTGTGCAGGATGCCCTGACCCAATGGTGGTATGGTCACAACGCCGTGGGCTTCTTCCTGACCGCGGGCTTCCTGGGCATGATGTATTATTTTGTGCCCAAGCAGGCCGGTCGACCAGTCTATTCCTATCGTCTGTCGATCATCCACTTCTGGGCGCTGATCTTCATGTATATCTGGGCCGGCCCGCACCATCTCCACTACACGGCTTTGCCGGATTGGGCGCAGACATTGGGCATGGTTTTCTCGATCATGCTGTGGATGCCCTCTTGGGGCGGTATGATCAACGGCCTGATGACGTTGTCTGGCGCCTGGGATAAAATCCGGACAGACCCGATCATCCGCATGATGGTGATTGCCATCGCCTTCTACGGCATGTCGACCTTCGAAGGTCCAATGATGTCGATCAAGGCCGTCAACTCGCTCAGCCACTATACCGAATGGACCATCGGTCACGTTCACTCGGGCGCACTCGGCTGGGTCGGCATGATCTCCTTCGGCGCGATCTACTACCTCACCCCGAAGCTCTGGCAGCGCAACCGCCTCTACTCGCTGCGTCTGGTCAACTGGCACTTCTGGCTCGCGACACTTGGCATCGTCATCTATGCGGCCGTGCTTTGGGTTGCGGGTATCCAGCAGGGTCTGATGTGGCGCGAATACGATAGCCAAGGCTTCCTGGTCTATTCATTCGCAGAGTCTGTCGCTGCCATGCATCCCTACTTCGTCCTGCGTGCCCTCGGTGGCAGCCTGTATCTGCTGGGCGGCATTGTCATGGCCTACAACGTGCTCATGACCATTCTCGGTTATGAGCGGCAAGAGGCACCCATCGGTGGTTCGGTGGCGCCTGCAGCCCTTCAACCGGCTGAATGAGAAGGAAGGTTCATATGTCAATTCTCGACAAACACGCCATCTTCGAGAAGAACGCCAGCCTTCTATTGGTCGGTTCTCTGCTGGTGGTTTCGATTGGCGGCCTGGTGGAAATCGCGCCGCTGTTCTATCTGGAAAATACGATCGAGAAGGTGGAGGGGATGCGTCCCTATTCACCGCTCGAACTGGCCGGGCGCGACATCTATGTCCGCGAGGGCTGCTATGTCTGTCACAGCCAGATGATTCGTCCGTTCCGCGACGAAGTGGAGCGCTACGGCCATTACAGCCTGGCGGCTGAATCGATGTACGACCATCCGTTCCAGTGGGGGTCCAAGCGAACAGGGCCTGACCTTGCGCGTGTGGGCGACCGTTATTCGAACGAGTGGCACGTCCAGCATCTGACCGAGCCGCGCGACGTCGTCCCGGAATCGATCATGCCCAGCTATTCCTATCTGAAGAAAACGCCGCTGAAGGTCGCCAATATCACGGCGCATCTTCAGGCCAACCATGCGGTTGGAGTCCCCTATACGGACGAGATGATCGAAAATGCCGTGTCGGATCTGAGAGCACAGGCCGATCCGGAGGCGGATACGGAAGCGCTTCTGGCGCGCTATCCGAAGGCCCGGGTTGGCGACTTCGATGGCAATCCGGCTGAACTGACGGAGATGGACGCCTTGATCGCCTATCTGCAGATGCTCGGCACGCTGGTGGACTTTACCACCTATGACGATGCAACCGGCTACCGGTAGGGGAGTGTGAATTATGGAAACTTATACGGCAATGCGGCACTTCGCAGACAGCTGGGGCCTTCTGGCCATGGCCCTGTTCTTCGTCGGTGTCATCGCCTTCACACTCCGGCCGGGCGGCAAACGCGCCGCCGACGAGGCCGCCAGCATACCTCTCAAGGAGGACTAGGAAATGGCTGATAAGAAAATTGACGACATCAGCGGCGTCGAAACCACCGGCCATGAATGGGATGGCATTCAGGAACTGAACAATCCTCTGCCGCGCTGGTGGGTGTGGACATTCTACGCAACGATCGTCTGGGCCATCGGCTATACGATACTCTACCCGGCCTGGCCGTTGCTGAGCGAAAACACCAAGGGCGTTCTGGGCTACACCAACCGAGCGGCACTGACTGAGGAGATGACGGCCGCCACAGCCGCACAGGCCGTCTTCGTTCAGAAGATTGCGGCCATGCCGCTTGGCGATATCCTGGCAGACCCGGAACTCACCCAGTTTGCCACTGCCGGGGGCGCTGCAGCCTTCAAGGTGAACTGCTCGCCATGCCATGGTTCGGGTGCGGCCGGTGGTCCAGGCTATCCCAATCTTAACGACGACGACTGGTTGTGGGGTGGTGATGTCGAGGCGATCAATCAGACGATTGCCCACGGCATTCGCTATGAGGCGGACGACGAAACACGCTTCTCCGAAATGCCGGCCTTTGCCGACATACTTGAGCCTGAGCAGATCCGCGAAGTGGCGGCCTATGTCTGGAGCCTGACCAATACACCGTCGGATCCGGCTCTGGTCGAGCCCGGCAAGGTCGTTTTCGCAGAAAACTGTGCGGCTTGCCATGGCGACGATGCCAAGGGCGATCGCGATTTAGGCGCACCGAACCTGGCGGATGCCATCTGGCTGAAGGTCAATAGCGAAGCGCAGCTTGCAGCCCAGGTGGCTCGTCCGAAACACGGTGTGATGCCTGCATGGCAAGCGCGCCTGGGGGAGACCACCGTCAAGGAGTTGTCGATCTACGTCCACTCGTTGGGCGGTGGCGAGTAAAACGCTTCTGAACTTCAGTCACGTTCTAAAAACCCCGCGACGCGAGTCGCGGGGTTTGGTGTCTTTGGATCTCAGTCGCGGCGCGACCAGATCTCTTCGTTGATCCGCCCCTGTAGCTCCGGATAGTCGGCTGCGTGAAAGCGGGGGACTTCACCCGCCTTTTTCTGCGCGAAATAGTCCTTGGTGAGTTTGGCCACCGTTCCAGACAGTAACAGGATCGCGATCAGGTTGATGGTTGCCATCAGGCCCATGGAGGCGTCGGCAGCGTCGAAGACTGTCGACACGCTTTCATAGGCGCCCCAGATGACCATCAGCAGCACGGCAAGGCGCATGATCATCATTGGCACCTTCTGGTCGAGCTTCATGAAGGTGAGGGCGTTTTCGGCATAGGAGTAGTTGCCGATGATCGAGGTGAAGGCGAAGAAGAAGATGGCGATGGCGATGAAGTAGCTGCCGAACCAACCGATATGGGCGGAGATCGCAGCCTGCGTGAGCTGGGTTCCCGTCAAGCCGGAGCCGGGCTCAAGCGTGCCGGACAGCAGGATCATGATGGCCGTCGCCGAGCAGATCAGCAGCGTATCGATGAAGACGCCGAGTGCCTGGACGAAGCCCTGCGATGAGGGGTGATGCGGATCGGGGGTGGCAACGGCTGCGATATTGGGTGCAGAGCCCATGCCTGCCTCGTTGGAGAAGAGGCCGCGCTTTACACCATTCATCATGGCCGCCATGACACCGCCGGTGACGCCGCCTGCCGCTTCCTGCAGGCCGAAGGCGTGAGACAGGATCATGCCGATGGCGGCAGGTACTTCGGTGATGTGGACGATCAGGACGTAAATCGCCAGCAGCAGATAGACTACTGCCATAAAGGGCACCACGATTTCCGCGACGCGGGCAATCTGGCGAATACCGCCGAAGATCACCACGCCGGTGATGGCAGCAAGCACCACGCCGACGCCGATCTTCGGCACACCGAAGGCACCTTCCATGGCGTCTGCGATGGAATTGGCCTGAACGGCGTTGAAGACAAGGCCGAAGGAGATGATCAGGCAGACGGAGAAAACCCAGCCAGCCCAAGGAGCACCAAGGCCACGGGCGATGTAGAAGGCGGGGCCGCCTCGATAGTCGCCGTTCTCGTTTCTGACCTTGTAAAGCTGCGCCAGCGTGCTTTCGGAATAGGCGGTCGCCATCCCGACAAGGGCGACCATCCACATCCAGAAAATCGCACCGGGGCCACCCAGATAAAGGGCGACGGCGACGCCTGCGAGATTGCCGGTGCCGACGCGCGAGGCGAGGCTGACAGTCAGGGCCTGAAAGGGGCTGATTCCGGACTTGTCGGTATTGTCACTGCGGCGGAGGACCCGGAACATTTCGCCAAAATGCAAGAATTGCGGAAAGCCAAGCTTGATGGTGAAGAACACGCCAACGGCCAAGAGCCCGTAAATCAGTACATAGCCCCAGAAGACCGTATTCAGAAATCCGATCAATGCCGTCATGGTGCTTCCCCTCACTTTGAACAACAGGAAGGCCAGACTGCGCGATGTGCGACATTTTGTCCATTCGATTTGAATGATTTAGTCATCGACCCTGGAAGAAGGCGTTGGCATCCGGCGCGTTGCGGCGCTTCGCCGCGACTTGATGTATGTCAAGGTAGAGCCTGCTTGGAGGTGACAGAGATGCACTGACTTGAGAGGTGCATCACATGAATTTTCAGGCTGACGACAAACGCCCTGCAGAGAGTGGAGACATCGAGCGTCTCGACGCTCAGGCCGTCAACGCTGCTGGCGTTCGCAAACCGCTTTACGAAGCGCGCAAGAAGATCTTTCCCAAGCGCGCCGAAGGGCAGTTTCGCCGGTTCAAATGGCTGGTCATGATCGTCACGCTCGGGATCTACTATCTCACGCCGTGGCTGCGATGGGACAGGGGCCCTTATGCACCGGATCAGGCCGTGCTCATCGACCTGGCGCATCGCCGATTCTATTTCTTCTTCATTGAAATCTGGCCACAGGAGTTCTTCTTCGTGGCGGGACTGTTGGTGATGGCCGGTTTCGGACTGTTTCTGATTACGTCTGCCGTCGGTCGGGCGTGGTGCGGCTATACCTGTCCGCAGACGGTGTGGGTGGATCTGTTCCTGGCGGTCGAGAGGGCCGTCGAAGGAGACCGCAATGCCCGCATGAAGCTCGACAAAGCGCCCTGGTCCTTCGATAAGGTCGCAAGACGGGTTTCCAAGCATGCCATCTGGATCGCGATTGCCGTCCTGACTGGCGGTGCATGGATTTTTTACTTCGCCGATGCGCCGGGCCTTCTGATTGACTTTGCAACGGGGCGGGCTCCGTCTGCTGCTTACATCACCGTCGCTATTTTGACCGCCACGACCTATGTCTTCGGCGGTCTGATGCGCGAACAGGTCTGCACCTATATGTGCCCCTGGCCGCGCATTCAGGCGGCAATGCTGGATGAAAATTCTCTGGTGGTCACCTATAACGACTGGCGTGGTGAACCGAGGACGCGTCATGCCAAGAAAGCGGCTGCTTCCGGCGAGCTGGTGGGCGATTGTGTGGATTGCAATGCCTGTGTTGCTGTCTGTCCCATGGGAATCGACATACGCGATGGCCAGCAGCTTGAATGCATCACCTGTGCCTTGTGCATCGATGCCTGCGACGGTGTGATGGACAAACTCGGCCGCGACCGCGGGCTGATTTCCTATGCCACTCTCTCGGACTACGACCAGAACATGGCCCTTGCGACCGGCAATGGAACGCATGGTGTCAATCCTGATCTGGTGCGCGACAGCGACGGCCATTTCCACCACAAGGTGAGGCACTTCAGCTGGCACGTCATTTTCCGTGCACGCACGCTGCTATACATGGCTGTGTGGTGCGCTGTCGGTATCGGTCTAGCGGTTGCGCTGCTCAACCGTGAGCGGCTGGAAGTCAACGTGCTGCATGACCGCAATCCGCAATATGTGCTGGAATCGGACGGATCGATCCGCAACGGCTATACGGTTCGGCTGTTGAACATGATTCCGGAACCACGCAATGTTGAATTGTCGATCCAGGGGCTGCCTGAGGCGACCATGAAGATCAACGGTATCGATCAGCCGATTGGGCAGTCTATCACGCTGTCAGTCGAGCCGGATGAGGCAACCGCGCTGAAGGTCTTCGTCACGCTGCCGGGCAATCAGGTTAGCTGGACATCTGAGGAATTCGACTTCGTCGCCAAAGATGCCAATGGAGATGAAACCGCAATCTACAAGGCCGTCTTCAACGGGCCGGGAGTGAAAAAGTGACCTCGATGCTGCAAAAACGCCCCTTCGTTTTTACCGGCTGGCACATGCTGGCTGTGATGTTCGCCTTTTTCGGAACGATTATTTCAGTGAACTTTTTGATGGCCTACTATGCCACGTCCACATGGAGCGGGCTGGTGGTTCAAAACACCTATGTCGCCAGCCAGGAATTCAACGGAAAGGCGCATGCGATCCGCGACATGCTGGCAACCGGCATTACCGGCAAAATGACGGTGGCCGATGGCGAGATCCGCTACAATCTGACGATTGCTGGCAAGGGTGCGGTGGGTGCCGATCACGTGACGGCTCATTTCAAGCGTCCCGTTGGCGAGCACCAGGATTTTACAGTGGTCCTGTTACCTGTCGGCAATGGCGATTTCGTTGCCGAACATGATGTGCTTCCTGGCCATTGGATTGTGGAAGTCAAGGCAGAGAAAGATGGCACTTTGCTGATCCACGAAGCCAACCGGATTGCCGTGACCGAGGATGGAAAATGAGCTGCTGTGCTGCCGGCACCGAAGGGACCCTGGAGATGGAGCGGGCCGCCCATGCCCTGCCATCGTCAGAGGAATTGCGCCTTTCCAGCCGTGATCTTGGTGATGGACTTTACCAGACAGAGCTGTCTGTTCCGGGCGTGCACTGCGGTGCCTGTATCGCCACGATCGAGAAAAGCCTGAAAAGCCGGCCCGATGTGGAACGGGCACGGGTCAACCTTTCCACAAAACGGGTGTCTATCGTCTGGAAGGCCAAGGTCGGCCAGATTGTTACCGATCCGGTCGACATCGTGCGTACTGTGTTCGCCTCCGGTTACGAAGCGCATTTGTTCGCAGCCGCAACAGACGGTGATGAAGCCTTGCGCAACAAGCTGATGCTGGCCGTCGCAGTGGCAGGATTTGCTGCCAGCAATATCATGCTTTTGTCGGTATCGGTCTGGTCAGGCGCGGATGCTGCCACACGAGACATGTTCCACTGGCTGTCGGCAGCAATCGCAGCACCGGCCATTATCTATGCCGGTCGTTTTTTCTTCGTCTCTGCCTGGAATGGCCTGCGCCATGGGCGCGTGAACATGGATGTGCCGATCTCGCTGGCTGTGATCCTGGCCTATTCGATGTCTCTTTGGGAGACCGTTCATCACGGTGAACAGGCTTGGTTCGATGCCTCGGTGACTTTGCTGTTTCTGCTCCTGATCGGCCGCACGCTCGATCATGTGATGCGCGACAGGGCGCGCTCTGCCATCACCGGTCTTGCGCGGCTATCGCCGCGCGGCGCCATGGTGGTGATGGCGGATGGGGGACGCGAATACCGGCCGTTGGCCGACATCGCCATTGGTGATCGTCTTTCGGTCGGTGCCGGTGAGCGGGTGCCCGTCGACAGTATTGTCGTCTCAGGCGTCAGCGATTCTGATTTTTCCATTGTCAACGGGGAGAGCGCTGCAGTGCGCGTGCAGAAAGGGGATGCGCTTCAGGCAGGTATCCTCAATCTCACCGGTGGATTGACGCTTGAGGCGAGTGCGCTTGCCCGTGATTCCTTCCTGGCGGAAATCGTGCGGCTTATGGAAGCCGCTGAAGGCGGCAAAGCCGGCTATCGCCGCATCGCTGACCGGGCGGCGGAAATCTATGCACCGGCGGTTCATCTGCTGGCCTTTGGCGCTTTCCTGTTCTGGGGTCTCTATGGCGGCGACTGGAAGCACGCGCTGCTGGTGGCGGTTGCCGTCTTGATCATCACCTGTCCATGCGCGCTCGGCCTGGCCGTTCCTGTGGTCCAGGTCGTGGCGGCCGGTCGGCTGTTCAAGGCGGGCATCATGGTCAAGGACGGCTCGGCGATGGAGCGACTGGCAGAGATCGACTGTGCCGCCTTCGACAAAACGGGTACGCTGACGCTTGGGCGCCCCCGGTTCATCAATCGGTCGGGCGTCGATCCCGGCCATATGCAGATTGCCGCAAGCCTCGGCTCCCATTCCCGTCATCCGCTGTCGGAGGCGCTTTATCGCTCCGTCGGCAGTGTCGCCGTCACATTCGACGACGTCCGTGAAATACCGGGTTCGGGTATCGAGGCTAAGACTTCTGCGGGAATTTATCGTCTCGGCAGTCGTTCGTTTGCAGGCAACGGGACGACAGCGCCAGAGGGCCGTATGTCGTCGCGTTCGGAGGTTGTGTTGTCGCTGGATTATGCCGTGCTCGAAACCTTTCAGTTCGAAGATGCGCTTCGGCCAGGCGTTGAACAGGCATTGGCCGATTTTGCACTGAAGAAAATCCCGGTGACGATCCTGTCCGGAGACCGGCCCGAGGTTGTTGCTAAGCTTGCGACAAGACTTTGTGTCCGGGACTGGAAAGCCAATTTGAAGCCAGCAGACAAGGCGGGGTTCTGTGTAGAGGCTCAACGATCGGGCCACAGGCTGTTGATGGTGGGAGACGGCATCAACGATGCGCCGGCACTTTCGGCGGCCCATGTTTCGATGGCACCTGCCACGGCTGCCGATATCGGGCGACAGGCCGCCGATTTCGTCTTCATGCATGACAGCCTGGAAGCCGTGCCCCTTGCGATCCGTGCGTCGCGCAAGGCAGGGCGGCTTATCCGTGAGAATTTCGCCATCGCCATCATCTATAACGGTCTGGCGGTGCCGTTGGCGCTTTCGGGCATAGCAACGCCGCTGATTGCTGCCATCGCCATGTCGACATCGTCGATCATTGTGGTGCTCAATGCCCTGAGGCTCAATTCCCTTGGCAGCCATCTGCCGGTGCCGAAGGGTGCGCCGACGCCAAATGTAGCGCCCCGCACAGCAAGGCTTGCATCATGAACATGCTGATCTATCTGATCCCGATCGCCTTGTTTCTGGGCGGCCTGGGGTTGGGCGCCTTCCTGTGGTCGCTGAAGAGCGGTCAGTATGACGATCTGGAAGGGGCCGCCTGGCGGGCGCTCGATGACGGTGATGACAAGCCTGAGGTTTAATTCACGTTTGCGCAAACAGAGACAAGAGCCGTTTCAGCTCTTGTCCTAGCCTGTCTGGAGTGCCAAATAGTGCCTCCAAAGAGTCTAGAAAGGGTCACCTATGCAAGCGGAAATCGGATTGATCGGCCTTGGGGTCATGGGGTCCAACCTCTCCCTCAATATTGCCGAAAAGGGTAACAAGATCGCGGTCTTCAATCGGACCGGAGCGCGTACCGACGAATTCCTCGGGGAAGCGGGTGACCTCGCCGGCAATATCGTCAACTGCCAGACACTTGAAGAATTCATCGCGGCCATACGCCCGCCGCGTCCGATCATCATCATGATCAAGGCCGGCGATCCGGTCGATCAGCAGATCGATGCGCTTTTGCCGCTGTTGTCGGATAACGACATCATCATCGATGCCGGCAATGCCAATTTCCGCGACACGATGGCGCGCTTCGACCGATTGAAGGACACAGGCGTGACCTTCATCGGCATGGGCGTCTCGGGTGGCGAAGAGGGTGCGCGTCATGGTCCGTCGATCATGGTTGGCGGTACCGAACAATCCTATGCGCGCGTCGAGAAGGTGCTGACGTCTATCGCTGCCAAGTTCGACGGCGATCCGTGCTGCGCCTGGCTCGGTGAGAATGGTGCCGGTCATTTCGTCAAGACCATCCACAACGGTATTGAATATGCCGACATGCAGATGATCGCCGAAGTCTACGGTGTGCTGCGTGACGGAATGGGCAAGTCGGCCCACGACGTTGGTGCCACATTTGGTGAGTGGAACAAGGGTCGTCTCAACTCCTATCTGATTGAGATCAGTGAAAAGGTTCTGAACGCAAAGGATCCGATTTCTGGCGAGCCTATGGTCGATATGATCCTCGACAAGGCCGGCCAGAAGGGCACGGGCAAATGGTCTGTGATCGAGGCCCAGCAGATGGGTATTCCGGCGACGGCCATCGAGGCCGCTGTCGCTGCTCGCAGCCTGTCGTCGATGAAGACGGAGCGCGAAGCTGCCGAAAAGCTGTTCGGCAAGAGCACGTTGAAATTCGATCATTCCGGTGACCTCGAAAAGGATCTCGAACTCGCGCTGTTTGCTGCCAAGATCGGCGCCTATGCGCAGGGCTTTGCCGTGATGTCCGCGGCCAGCAAGGAATTTGGCTGGAACCTGCCGATGCCGACCATTGCCAAGATCTGGCGCGCCGGCTGCATCATCCGTTCGCAGTTTCTGGACGAGATCACCCAGGCCTTTACCGCGATGCCTGATGCCGCCAATCTGGTGGTCACGCCAGCCTTTAGCGAAATGCTGAAGGAATCGCTGCCATCGCTGCGCCGGGTCGTGTCCACTGCCGTGAATGCCGGTCTTCCGGTTCCGGCCCTTGCCTCGGCGCTCAACTATTTCGACGCCTATACACAAAGCCGCGGTACGGCCAACCTGATCCAGGCCCAACGCGACTTCTTCGGCGCCCACGGTTTCGATCGTATGGACGGCAAGGACTTCCACCACGGTCCCTGGGGCAGTGGGCTGGCAACGTTCTGATCAAGACTATTGCCTGCCTTCATCAGGCGACATACTCGAAAAGTCCCGTGCATCACAAATGCGCGGGATTTTCTGTTTTGGCTCGGCCACCATGGGCGGCACATTCCTTCAGACGCTTTCGGGCCATTTTGCCTGGCTGATGCTTTGCAAGGTTTCCGGCGGTGCTCCGTCGATCTGGGCGATCACGGCCCTGGCCAGTTGCGTGCCGGCCTCGCGCACATCCTCGAACGCGGTGATGATTTCCGGACGGATCCAGTTGAGGACAGGGGCAGATTGTTTCGAGACCACGTCGACATCTTTGCCGATCCGCTTTCCGGCTGCCTCGACGCCACCATTGACGGCGATCGTTCCGCTTCCTGACGATGATATGATGCCATCCGGTGCCTCGGGCGAGCGCATCAGCGTCTCGATGGCGTCGCGGATATCGGGGAGCGGTGTGTCGATTGTCACATTGAGCGGTACTTCGCCTGCGCCGAACTCGGCGAGGGCGCGCTGGAAACCCAATCGCGTGTGCTGGTGATAGGCAAGCTTTGTCGGTGGCTGTAACAGGGCGATACGCCGACGTCCCTTGTCCTTGACCAATCTGCGCACAGCTTCTCGCGCATAGGCTTCATTGTCGAAGTCATGATAGGGATGAGCAAGGCCATTGTCGCTTCGACCATGCGCTGCAAATGGCATGTTCTGGTCGATCAACAGCGTAACGCGTGGATCATTGGGTTCAATACGCGAAATGATCACACCGTCAGCCGAGCCCGTATCGAGAATATATCGGACTGGGGCCAGCGGATCCCGGCTGTGGGAATGGGGCGTCAAAATAAGATGATAGGGTGTTCCCGACAGGGCTTCGCTGATGCCGAACACCATCTGGCTGGAAAAGCCCATGATCTCTTCGTCGATGGAAAGCACCAGTGCGATGACATTTGTCTTGCCCGTGCGGAGGCGAACGCCTGCACGGTTTGGCTGATATCCAAGCTGGCGGGCGACAAGGCGAACACGTTCCTTGGTATCGGCGCCGATATCGGGGGCGTCTTTCAGTGCCCGTGAGACGGTGGTGATACCGAGGCCCGTCATATAGGCAATCGTCTTCAGGGTCGGGCGTTCCTTGCCCGCTCCTGGACGTCTGGCCGTCCGGTCTTCTGCGTCAGCCATGCGCTTCCCCCACGATCGTCAATTTTCGCTTCTTATACTTATTATTTAGCATTTGCCATTGTTGGGCGCATCATCCTCCAACATGCGCACCGCTATTAACTGTAACGATACAGTACGAAAGTCTAGGCTTAAATTAGGGTGTGTACGGTCATTTCCGTCCTTCAAGGTTGTGTTCTCCTGTGTTTCAAAATTTCGCACCTGCGAAATCCCACAGGTGCTGATTTTTGCGGATTTTGCGAGAAAAGAAGCCAAAATACTGCATTGTTTGAGCTATTTGTTGACGCTGCGACGCAATAATCGGCGATCGGCAACATTTCTATCTCACTCCTCAATACGCGCGCAGATTGAAAATACGCTCTATTATAGAAATTATGCAGCGCGCCGTTGCGTCGTCGATAGGTTTCGAATAGGTTTTTACGGCAACGTTTCAGTGAGGGAGGAGACTCATGAAATTTTCTAAAGTTGCAGCCTTTTTGGCTGCAGGTGTCGCTATGCCGTTTGGTATGGCGCATGCCACCGATCTCGAAGTCACGCATTGGTGGACCTCCGGTGGCGAAGCAGCCGCGGTGGCCGAGCTTGCGAAGGCCTTCGACAAAACTGGAAATCACTGGGTTGATGGGGCGATTGCCGGTTCGGGAGGAACTGCACGTCCGATCATGATCAGCCGTATTACCGGCGGTGATCCGATGGGTGCGACCCAGTTCAATCATGGTCGTCAGGCGGAGGAGCTCGTCGAGGCCGGGTTGATGCGTGATCTCAGCGATGTCGCTGAGAAGGAAAAATGGACCGAAGTCATCCGTCCGGCAAGCCTGCTGGAAGGCTGCACGATCGATGGCAAGATCTACTGCGCGCCGGTCAATATCCATTCCTGGCAGTGGCTGTGGCTTTCCAATGGTGCCTTTGAAAAAGCGGGTGTCGCCGTTCCGACGAACTGGGATGAATATGTCGCGGCAGCTCCAGCCTTGGAGAAAGCCGGAATTCTTCCGCTGGCCGTCGGCAGCCAGCCATGGCAGACATCTGGTGCGTTCAGCGTGCTGATGGTGTCATTGGCCGGTAAGGACAATTACTACCGGGTCTATGAAGACAAGGACGCCGAATTTGCCGGTGGTCCCGAGATTGCCAAGATCTTCAAGGCCGCCGATGATGCCCGTCGCATGTCGAAGGGCTCCAATGTTCAGGACTGGAACCAGGCGACCAATCTGGTGATCACAGGCAAGGCCGGTGGACAGATCATGGGTGACTGGGCACAGGGTGAATTCCAGGTGGCCAACCAGGTGGCGGGCAAGGATTACAGCTGCCTGCCGGGTCTCGGTGTCAACGAGGTCATCTCGACCGATGGCGACGCCTTCTACTTCCCTCTGCTCAAGGACGACGAAAAGTCTGCCGCACAGGCTGTTCTTGCGTCCACCATTGTCAGCCCGGAAACTCAGGTCGCTTTCAACCTGAAAAAGGGTTCACTGCCAATCCGCGGCGACGTGGATCTGGAAGCTGCCAATGACTGCATGAAGAAGGGGCTCGATATTCTCGCCCAGGGCAATGTGGTCAAGAGCACCAACCAGATGATGTCTGCAGATAGCCAGAAACAGATCGAAGATCTCTTCTCGGAATTCTTCGCAAATGAGTCGATGACGCCGGAAGACGCGCAGAAGCGTTTCGCCGACCTCATCGCGTCGGCTGACTGACAGCAGCCGAAGCGCACGCCGGACAAGGGGGAGTCCGGCGTGCGCTGCTCGATGCCTTTTCCGGTGTCGGGTTCAGCTGCGGTTGTCACCGGACATATTGAAGCCGACCGGTTGTGGATTGCCGTGAACTTGCCTCGATCGAGCGGAGGTTACGGGGTTTGCGACGGAGGAGATTTTACCCATGACGGACAGGGCGATCGCTCGCCGACCGAACCAATTGTTTCGCAATCTCAATTCCAAGATTGCCTCAATCCCGATGATCCTCACCGCCCTGGTGATCTTCCTCGGCGGAACGGTCTGGACAATTGTTTACTCCTTTACAAATTCCAAACTGCTGCCACGCATGAAATTCGTCGGGCTGGATCAGTATGAACGGCTTTGGGCGGCGCCCCGCTGGCTCATTTCGATCGAGAACCTGGCCATCTTCGGCGTGTTGTCGCTGATTTTCAGCCTGCTGATAGGGTTCATTCTGGCGGCGATGATGGATCAGAAGATCCGCTTCGAAAATACCTTCCGTTCAATTTTCCTTTATCCCTTTGCGCTGTCTTTCATTGTCACGGGTCTGGTGTGGCAGTGGATTCTCAACCCCGATTTCGGCGTTCAATCGGTGGTGCGTTCACTGGGCTGGACCAGCTTTACATTCGATCCGCTCTACACCCAATCCATTGTCATCTACGGCATCCTGATTGCAGCGTTGTGGCAGGGCACGGGACTGGTCATGTGCCTGATGCTGGCGGGACTGCGCGGCATCGACGAAGACATCTGGAAGGCGTCGCGGGTCGACGGCATTCCGACCTGGCGCACATATATCTTTATCGTCATTCCAATGATGCGGCCCGTGTTCATCACCACGCTGGTTATCATCGCCAGCGGTATCGTTCGCGTCTACGACCTCGTGGTCGCGCAGACGAGCGGCGGTCCCGGTATCTCCTCCGAAGTGCCAGCCAAATACGTCTACGACTACATGTTCCAGGCGCAAAATCTCGGGCAGGGCTTCGCGGCTTCGACCATGATGCTGATCACCGTTTCGATCATCATCATTCCCTGGGCCTATCTCGAATTCGGAGGGAAGAAGCGTGGCTAATCCTGCAGCTCTCAACGTCGCGGCGGCAGCATCCGATCCATCTGTGTCGCAGATGGAAGGCCCGCGCGGGCGGCGTCCAAAACGGCTCTTTTCGGCGCGCAATCTGGTGATCTATGGCACGCTGACACTGGCCGCCATCTACTACCTGTTGCCGCTCTACGTGATGATCGTCACCTCGTTCAAGACAATGCCGGAAATCCGGCTTGGCAATATCTTCTCGCCGCCGGTCGAGATCACCTTCGAGCCTTGGGTCAAGGCATGGTCCGAGGCCTGCACGGGCCTCAATTGTGACGGGCTTTCGCGTGGTTTCTGGAACTCGGTCAGGATCACGATTCCATCGATGATCATCTCGATCCTGATCGCGTCGCTGAACGGATATGCGCTTGCCAACTGGAAGTTCAAGGGCGGGGAGATGTTCTTCACGATCCTCGTGATCGGTGCCTTCATTCCCTATCAGGTGATGATTTATCCGATCGTGATCGTGCTGCGCGAACTGGGCATTTACGGTACGCTGACGGGCCTGATTGTTGTCCATACCATCTTCGGCATGCCGATCCTGACGCTGCTCTTCCGCAACTACTTTACATCGTTGCCGCAGGAACTGTTCAAGGCCGCACGTATCGACGGGGCGGGGTTCTGGCAGATCTATTTCCGCATCATGTTTCCGATGTCCATGCCGATCTTTGTGGTCGCGATGATCATTCAGATCACAGGCATCTGGAACGACTTCCTGTTCGGTGTCGTGTTCACGCGCCCGGAATATTATCCGATGACCGTGCAACTCAACAATATCGTCAACTCCGTTCAGGGGGTGAAGGAATACAACGTCAACATGGCGGCGACCATTCTGACCGGTCTCGTTCCGCTGTTCGTCTATTTCGTCTCCGGCCGTCTGTTCGTCCGTGGTATCGCCGCCGGCGCCGTCAAAGGGTAATTCGTATGTCTATCAGCGTTTCGATCAAGGATCTTTCATTGAGTTTCGGCGCGGTCAACGTGCTCAAAAACCTAAATCTCGACATCAATGACGGCGAATTTCTTGTTCTGCTCGGCTCATCCGGTTGCGGAAAATCGACTTTGCTCAATTGCATTGCCGGCCTTCTGGAGCCGACCGACGGGCAGATCTATATCAAGGATCGCAATGTCACCTGGGAAGAGCCGAAGGACCGTGGCATCGGTATGGTGTTTCAGTCCTATGCGCTTTATCCGCAGATGACGGTGGAGAAGAACCTGTCCTTCGGGCTGCAGGTGGCAAAGGTGCCTGCAGACACGATCAAGGCGAAGGTGGCGCGTGCCTCCGAGATCCTGCAGATCGAACCCCTGCTACAGCGCAAGCCCGCCGAGCTTTCCGGTGGGCAACGGCAGCGGGTGGCGATCGGTCGTGCTCTTGTGCGCGACGTTGACGTATTCCTGTTCGACGAGCCGCTGTCGAATCTCGATGCCAAGTTGCGCTCGGAGTTGCGCGTCGAGATCAAGCGTCTGCACCATTCGTTGAAGAACACGATGATCTACGTGACGCACGACCAGATCGAGGCCCTGACGCTTGCCGATCGGATTGCCATCATGAAAAGCGGCGTGATCCAGCAACTTGACGATCCGATGACGATCTACAACCGTCCGGTCAATCTGTTCGTGGCTGGCTTTATTGGTTCGCCGTCCATGAATTTCATGTCCGGCCATACCGAGGAGCGGGGTGGGCGTCTCTGCTTTGTCACGAGCGACGCGGAAATTCCGCTCGATGGCTATGATGCGTCCGAGCCCTTGATGGCCGGGCGCAAGGTCATTCTCGGCTTGCGCCCCGAACATATCAAAGTCGATGAGGAGGTAGCTGCCGGAGTTGTCAGCCATGATGCCGTCGTGGATATCGAAGAGCCGATGGGTGCCGACAACCTGCTGTGGGTCAAACATGGCGGCCACACGATGTCGGTGCGCACCGCCGGTACGCGTCGATATTCTCCCGGCAGCGCAGTACGCCTTACCTTCGACATGTCCGTCGCGTCCCTGTTTGATGCGGAAAGTGAGATTCGTATCTAGGGAAACTTCAGCTCCGGATTATTCGTTTCGGAGTTGGCATTTGGGACAGGCTTGATGAGTATACGCAGCGACAACGCCAACCATAGAGATCTTGCCGGCACATGGCGCCTGTCATCGGCTGGCGCGCATCAGACTGTCATGGCGGTGCCCGGCGACGTGCATTCGGCGCTATGCGACGCCGGTGTCATTCCGGATCCCTATGAGGGCCGGAATGAGGAGCTTGTGCAATGGGTAGCCGAGCGCGATTGGGAGATCGAGCGAGAATTTGTGGTCGAACAGGTGGATGGCGACTGGTATCTCGACATCGACTTCCTCGATACGGTCGCCATCGTTTTCGTCAATGATGTTCCGGTCTTGTCTGCCGACAACTGCTTTCGGCGATATCGCCCATCGGTGACAGATGCCTTGCAGCCCGGCGAAAATCGTATCCGCATCCTGTTCCATTCCAGCATTGCAGCCGGCGCCGAGCGTCAGGCAAAACAGCCCTTTTATGTGCCATACCAAAAGGCCAATTCGCCAATTCCCAATGGCAATATGTTGCGCAAGCCGCAATGCCATTTCGGTTGGGATTGGAACATCGCGATCGCGCCTCTTGGTCTCTATGGCACTATTGCGCTGAAGAAGTTCGATCCGGCACGTGTGGAGCATCTGACCACCGAGCAGACCCATCATACGGATGGCAGTGTCGATCTGGCTGTTACCCTGACACTGTTTTCCGACGATCCGGCCATCGTGCCGGTGCATTTCGAACTGGACGGCGAACGTATCCGCCTCGATTGCGGCACGCGTTCCGGAGAAACGGTGATTACCCATGTCTTCACGGTCGAAAAGCCACGGTTATGGTGGCCGGCCGGAAGCGGCGAACAGGCAGTCTCGATCCTCAAGGTCGAAATTCCCGGTGAGATCGTAGAACGCAAGATCGGTTTTCGCACCGTCGAATTGCTGACCGACAAGGATGATGCCGGCAGCCGCTTTGCGCTCAGCATCAATGGACGCGAGATTTTTGCGCGGGGCGCCAACTGGATACCGGCGGATGCGCTGTTTTCGCGGACATCACGCGAGAAGACCCGCGACCTGCTGCAATCGGCAGTCGACGCCAATATGAATATGATCCGCATCTGGGGCGGCGGTTTCTATGAGGCCGACTGGTTCTATGATCTGTGCGACGACATGGGGCTGATGGTCTGGCAGGACTTCATGTTTGCCTGCAATCTTTACCCCTGCACCGATGACTTCCTCGCCAATGTGGCCGCAGAAGTGGATTATCAGGTTCGCCGTCTGTCGTCTCATCCCTCAATCGTGTTGTGGTGCGGTGACAATGAATTGGTGGGCGCGCTCACCTGGTTCCCCGAATCTCTGGAGAACCGCGATCGCTATCTTGTGGCCTATGACCGGCTCAACAGGGTGATCGAACAAGGTTTGAAACAGGCCGCGCCACAAGCCATCTGGTGGCCTTCCAGCCCTTCGTCGGGCTACCTCGACTTTGGTGACGCATGGCATGCCGATGGCGCTGGCGACATGCATTACTGGTCGGTCTGGCACGAGAACAAGCCATTTGAAAACTATCGCGAGGTGCATCCGCGCTTCTGCTCGGAGTTCGGCTTTCAGTCCTATACGTCACTGCAGGTTATCAAGGGTTTTGCCGATGAACGCGATCTCAACATCGCTTCGCCCGTGGTGGAACTGCATCAGAAGAATGCGGGCGGCAACGAGCGCATAGCGGCGACCATGTTCCGCTATTTCCGCTTTCCCACGGATTTTGGAAAGTTCATTTATCTAAGCCAGATCCAGCAAGGTCTGGCGATCCGCACTGCGGTTGATTACTGGCGGTCGCTCAAGCCCCATTGCATGGGCACCGTCTACTGGCAGCTGAACGATACCTGGCCGGTCGCGTCGTGGTCGAGCCTTGATCATGGCGGTGGCTGGAAAGCGATGCACTATATGGCACGGCGCTTTTTCCAGCCGGCTACCGTCGTGGCAATCCCGTCCAAGGACGGGGACACCATCGATTTCAAGATGATCAACGATACAGCCGAGACGCTGGTGTTCGACATGAACCTGTCGGCTTTGACGCTGAGCGGCGAGCGCGTGCCGCTTAAAAGCGCCAATGGGCAGTGTTCACCTGATCGTGCTGAAGCACTGCTGTCGGTCTCGCTCGACGACATTCCACCTGATTGTGTGATCGGCTGGAGTTTCATTGCGTCCAACGGCATGAGCGGCGAGGGCCATCAAGTGATGTCGAGCTACAAGGCGCTCGATCTCGAGGACTCGGGGGTGTCGCTGTCGGCTGCCTTGCGGGGCGACGGTTCCATTGAATTGGATGTGTCCGCGTCTGGACTGGCGCTCTATGTCATGGTCGAGAGCGAGTGCCCGGGCCGCTACAGCGACAATGCAATCGATCTCGCGGCGGGTGAAAGTCGGCGGATCATATTCAGGCCGAACACGCCGCTGGAGGGCGGGTCTGTGCCCCAGTTTCGTGCGCTGGACCTTTACGGCTCCCAGGCCCTTGGTTGACGACGATATTTTGAACGAGGATTGAACTTTCAGTTCTGGAAAAGGGCTAAAGCCCACGGAGGAGACGACATGACCAAGCTCGGTTTTCAGCTTTACAGCGCCCGCAATTTTCAACCTTTTTCAGCGATATTCCCGAAGCTTGCCAAAGCCGGGTATTCGGAGGTTGAAGGCTATGGTGCTCTCTATGCCAGCGCGAGCGACGGCGAGATCGCGGCATTGCGCGACGAACTCGACGCCAATGGGCTTTCCATGCCGACCGGACATTTCGGCTTGGACATGCTGGAGAACGAACAGGACAAGGTGATGAAGATCGCAAAAACGGTCGGCATTTCCTCCATCTATTGCCCGTTCCTTTTACCGGATCAGCGCCCGGATGGCGGTGATGGCTGGGAAGCCTTTGGCAGACGTCTGTCGGAGGCAGGAAAGCCCTACCGGGACGCCGGCTTCGACTTCGGCTGGCACAATCATGATTTCGAATTCAAGGAACTGGACGACGGCTTCACACCGCAGGATTACATTTTCACAGGCGGCCCGGATCTGTCATGGGAAGCCGATATTGCCTGGGTCATCCGGGGCGGTGCCGATCCGCTCGGCTGGATCGAGAAATACGGTGACAGGATCACATCGGTGCATGTGAAGGACATCGCCTCCGAGGGCCAGAACCTCGACGAGGATGGTTGGGCCGATGTCGGTCACGGGGTTGTGGGCTGGAAGGCGATCATGGAGGCGCTTACGGTGCATGACGTCCGCCACTACATCGTCGAGCACGACAATCCGAGCGATATCGATCGTCTCATCACGCGGTCGATCGAGTCATTCAATCGCTACTGATTCACTCACGGATCTCCATTCAGAGGCATAAAATGGCACGCGAACTTGGCATTGGCATCATCGGATGCGGCAATATCTCGACGACGTATTTTTCGCTTTCACCACTCTTCAAGGGGCTGAAGGTTCTGGCCTGTAGTGACGTCAATATGAATGCCGCCGAAATCAGGGCGGATGAATATGGCGTTACGGCACAACCGGTCGACGATCTCTTGAAGAACGACGAGATCGATCTGATCGTCAACCTCACCATTCCGGATGCCCACTTTCCGGTTTCGAAGCGTATTCTGGAGGCTGGCAAACATGTCTATTCGGAAAAGCCGCTCGTATTGTCACTCGCTCAGGGCGAAGAACTGCGCGCTTTGGCAAAAGAAAAGGGGCTGGCGGTCGGCTGCGCGCCCGATACCTTCCTGGGCGGGGCCCACCAGCTTGCCCGTCACTATATCGATGAGGGTGGCATTGGACGGATTACATCCGGAACTTGCCATGTGATGAGTCCGGGGATGGAGATGTGGCATCCCAATCCCGATTTCTTCTTCCTGCCGGGTGGAGGACCTGTTCTCGATCTCGGACCATATTACATTGCCAATCTCGTCAATCTGATTGGACCGGTAAAGCGGGTGGCAGCACTGACATCCATGGCCCGTGAGACGCGCACCATCACCAGCCAACCGCGCAGCGGCGAGGTGATCCCGGTGAAGACGCCGACCAATATTCATGCACTGCTGGAATTCGTCAGTGGCGCCACCATAACGCTGTCGGCAAGCTGGGACGTGTGGAGCCATCGCCATGCCAATATGGAGCTCTACGGCACCGACGGCTCGCTCTACGTGCCTGACCCGAACTTCTTCGGCGGCAAGGTGGAAGCTTCGGGTCGCAACAAGGATATCGCTGTCCTGGAAGAATGGGATCATCCCTTCTCGAAGAACAACCAGGACAGTCCGCAGGGGCCACGCGCCAATTATCGGACGGCGGGTCTTGCCGATATGGCGGTATCACTGATCGATGGCCGCGACGCTCGCTGCTCGCTCGATCGCGCCCTTCACGGTGTCGATGTGATGACGGCAATCCTGACGTCTGGCGAAACAGGTGAGTTTGTCACATTGTCCACCACCTGCACACAGCCGGCTGCTCTTGGCATTGCCGAAGCCGAGGCGCTTTTGCGGTAAATAATCGACGCGTATAGAGTTGACCTTCATTTGGTCGCCGCTCCTTGGTTTTGCAAGCGGGAGGCGGCTGGTGGGGACTTTCTCGACAATTGATAATCTGGAGACTGCGTTATGACATGGCACCCGGCCGAAGACCGCTATGAGCGGATGACCTATAATCGCTGCGGCAAGAGCGGGCTCAAGCTTCCGGCGCTTTCGCTGGGACTGTGGCATAATTTCGGGGACGATGCGCCGCATCAGGTCAAGCAGGCGATCTGCCGCAAGGCATTCGATCTGGGTATTACCCATTTCGATCTGGCCAATAATTATGGACCGAAACCCGGTGCAGCCGAGACGGCCTTTGGTGAGATCCTGAAGACCGATTTCGCCGGCTATCGCGATGAGATGATCATTTCGTCCAAGGCAGGTTACCTGATGTGGCCCGGCCCTTATGGAGAATGGGGCAGCCGAAAATATCTGATCGCCTCTTGCGATCAAAGCCTCAAGCGCATGGGGCTGGATTATGTCGACATCTTCTATTCGCACCGCTTCGATCCCGATACGCCGCTGGAAGAAACCTGCGGTGCGCTCGATCACATCGTCCGGTCGGGCAGGGCGCTCTATGTCGGCATCTCGTCCTACAACTCGCAACGGACCCGTGAGGCTGTCGCTATCCTCAAGGAACTCGGCACGCCCTGCATCATTCATCAGCCCAGTTATTCGATGATCAATCGCTGGATCGAGGATGACGGACTGATCGATACTCTGGAAGAGCTGGGGATCGGGTCCATTGTCTTTTCACCGCTGGCCCAGGGCATGCTGACATCGAAATACCTGAACGGCATTCCCGACGACAGTCGTGCAGCGCAGGGCAAGTCGCTTCGCAACGAGTTTCTGACGGAGCGCAACATAGAGAATATTCGCAAGCTCAATGCGATTGCGGAACGGCGCGGTCAGACGCTGGCCCAGATGGCGATCGCCTGGGTATTGCGCGGCGGCCATATTACCACTGCGTTGATCGGAGCCAGCCGGCCAGAGCAGGTTGAAGACTGTGTCAAGGCGCTGGAAAAACCGGATTTCACCGCTGAGGAACTGGCCGAAATCGATGTCCATGCGCGGGATGCCGATATCAACCTTTGGGCAGCCTCAGCCGAACGCAATGGGCCGCAGCGGAAGTAACCCGTAGCACCCGTCTGGATGGGTGTGTCCGTCCCGAGGCACCAGGGGCGGGCTCCGGGGCAAACAGAGCGGATCCTCGGCGCATGTCGCCGAGGGTCGCGGCCTGACGGAGATGCGATGGGAGAGCTTCTGCGTCGGTCCGGATCTGGTTACTGCACATTGCGGGTGTACTGGAGCAGACAGACTTTGGTTTCGAGGAGGAAATTTCGTGATCCGCAATCCCATTTTGCCGGGCTTCAATCCGGATCCGTCCATTTGCCGTGTTGGCAAGGACTATTATATTGCGACCTCCACCTTTGAGTGGTTTCCGGGGGTGCAGATCCACCATTCACGGGATCTGGTGAACTGGACTTTGGTCCGTCGACCGCTGGAGCGGAAAAGCCAGCTCGATATGCGCGGCAATCCCGACAGTTGTGGCATCTGGGCGCCGTGCCTTTCTTATGCCGATGGACTGTTCTGGCTGGTCTATACCGATGTCAAACGGCTGGACGGAAATTTCAAGGATACCCATAACTATATCGTCACATCGCCGACGATCGCGGGTGAATGGTCCGATCCGATTTACATCAACTCTTCGGGCTTTGACCCTTCGCTGTTCCACGACGATGACGGGCGGAAGTGGTTCATCAACATGCAGTGGAACCATCGGACCGAAAGCTTCGGCGGATCGCCCAAAAGCCCGGCCTTTGACGGCATTTTGTGCCAGGAATGGGATGCCAAGGAGCAGAAGCTCACGGGGCCGATCCGCAATATCTTTGCCGGCTCCAGCCTCGGGCTCGTCGAAGGTCCGCATCTGTTCAAGCGCAATGGCTGGTATTACCTGACCACGGCAGAGGGAGGGACGGGCTATAGTCATGCCGTTACCATGGCGCGGTCGCGAAGCATCGACGGACCCTATGAGATGCATCCAGACACCTATCTGATCACCGCGAAGGACGATCCCGACGCCTTGCTTCAGCGCGCCGGTCATGGCCAGTATGTCGAAACACCCGATGGCGAAGCCTACCATACACATCTGTGCGGCCGTCCGCTGCCGCCCAAACGGCGTTGCACGCTGGGGCGCGAAACGGGTTTGCAGAAATGTGTCTGGAAGGATGACGGCTGGCTCTATCTGGCCCATGGCGGCTCGGTTCCTGCGATGGAGGTCGAGGCGCCAGCTGGAGCAGGCGAACCGGTGACGCAAGACGTGCCGGTGCGCGATTTTGACGATGGGACGTTGCCACCGGAATTTCAGTGGCTGCGCACACCTGAGCCAGAGCGGATCTTTTCCACGACGGCGCGGGCCGGCTACCTGCGCCTCATTGGCCGAGAAAGCCTGGGCTCCTGGTTCGAGCAATCGCTTGTGGCGCGGCGTCAGGAGCATCACCGATTCCGTTCGGAAACCGTCGTGGATTTCGATCCCGATACCTATCAGCAGGCTGCGGGGCTGATCCACTATTACAACCGCCACAAGTTTCATGCGCTGGCCGTCACGCTGCACGAGGAACTCGGTCGTGTCGTCACGGTGTTTTCCTGCCCCGGCGACTTTCCCCATGCGCGGATGGAGTTTCCTGCAGGGGCGGGCGTTGCGGTGCCGGATGGGCCGGTCGAACTCTCCATGGAGATTACCGACAATGACCTTCAATTCTGTTGGCGTTCGGCCGGCGCCAATGAATGGCAAGCGCTTGGTCCATCGCTCGATGCCGGTGTGGTGTCCGACGAAGGCGGGCGCGGCGAGCACGGTTCCTTCACCGGCGCCTTTGCCGGGCTGTTCTGTTTTGACACCAGCGGACGCTGCAAGACGGCGGATTTCGATCGGTTTGTGTATCAGCCAATTTAAGCCTGGCACTTGAGCCCTGAGCGTTAGGTGGCAATTTGCGCCACCTAGCGCGCATCGTGGAGCCCAAAAGTCAGAGGGGGCAATTAACGCGCGATCACCGCGTTGGCATTACGCCCACCAAGCCAAATGATCTTCGTCGGCGCTAGACCTCACCAACTGGGAAAAGCTTCTCAGCCAGACTCACGCCAGCCGTTCGGCATGCCAGCGCAGATGGTCTTCCATGAAGGTGGAGACGAAGTAGTAGGAGTGGTCGTATTTCTCCTGCGTGCGCAACGTCAGGCCGATATCAGTGCCCTTGATGGCCTCTTCAAACAGCCAGGGTCGCAGGCCTTCGTCGAGAAACGGATCGGCGGTGCCCTGGTCGATCAGGAATTCGGGGAAGCGTGCACCGGACTTGACCAGCGCACAGGCGTCGTGCTCGGCCCATTTGGCCTTGTCGGCGCCGAGATATTGACCAAAGGCGTTGGCTGTCCAGTCGGCCGTCGTCGGCTCGACGATTGGGGCAAAGGCCGAACAACTCTTGAATCGGCCCGGATTTTTCAGCGCCACCGTCATCGCGCCATGGCCGCCCATGGAATGACCAAAGACACCCTGGCGCGACATGTCGGCCCGGAAGTGTTCGGCAATCAGGGCCGGCAGTTCCTCGGTGATGTAGGTATACATTTTGTAGTGCGCGGCCCAGGGCATTTCGGTGGCGTCGAGATACATGCCGGCGCCCTTGCCGAGCTTCCAGTCAGTCAGTTCATCGGCCACATCATCGCCGCGCGGGCTTGTGTCGGGGCAAACGATAATGAGACCGAGTTCTGCGGCAAGCCGGCGATATTCGCCCTTTTCCATGACATTGGCGTGGCTGCAGGTGAGGCCCGACAGGAACCAGAGGACGGGCCTTTTTTCCGCAATGGCAGCCGGAGGAACGAAGACCGCGAAGGTCATGTCGCAATTGCAGGCTTCCGACTGGTGTGAATAGACGCCCTGCATGCCGCCGAAGGCCATGTTTTGGGAGATGATGTTCATAGTCCGTCCTCGTTCTTCATTCTCGGGTTGCCCATTCAGTGGAGCGACCGTTTGTGGGCGAACAAAAACGGAGATGGCGTTACGGCGCAAGGCCGAAGCCGGATTTATTTGGCAGGACGACGCAGAGCTTGTTTGATGACGGCAAAAAAGGCGCGGTCCGTCGATGACGAAGCCGCGCCTTCAGTTGAGGGCCGGAGACCCTGAACCCGATTATTTCATCCGCATGATGACGGGAAAGCGACCGTTATGGGATGAGACATGAAGATGGATCGCAGTTTCTGGCTGTGAATAGCGCCAGGCCCGCGCACCGTGGGACAGAAGAAGGCTGATGAGATCGCGGGACTTTTCCCTGGGCCGGTTGATGCCCAGATCCGCGATCTTCAATGCGGCCTCGTGGAGCGGATGAAGCGCAAAGCGTGGCTTGTCGAGCTTCGCTTCCTCATCGGGCTGCGCATCAAAACGATTTTCGTTCATTGCCATGACGGTTCCTCGTACACGTTACAAATCGAGGTCGTCTGCCGGGCTTACTGCATTGCAGCCCAGCAGCCGAATCCCACTTTCTTCAAAGTCCTGCAGGCATTGACTGCTGTCTTCTGGTTGTCGAAACCGCCAAACCGGGCGCGGTAAATCTGTTTGGACCCGGTATCGTATGCGACGGTGAATGGGGTGGCGGAACGCAATACCTTTCCGCCTTTACCCTGCGCATTGCGCAGGAGTTCGTTTGCCTGATCCTTGTTTGGCGACGTGCCGACCTGAATGACCCAGCCCGAAAGCTGTTTCTCGGTCGAGCCGGTCACGGTGTCGTCCACGGCTACGCTCGCAGCACTGCTCTCTTCGGCAACGGCAGGTGTCGATGCTGTAACTTCGCTGGCCGCCTGGGGTGCATCGGGCATGAAGGCAGGCGCGGGGGCGGGCACAGGAACAGAGGCCACGAGCGGCATGGGGGCGTGGGCCGAAGCGACACGATCGAGCGCCTGCTGAGCGGGGCTTGCGGCACCGGCTGCGGCAAAGGCAGTCTCGGTGACGGCATCTTCAACCGCCTCTGATGCGATATCATAGCGTGTCACGGGAAGAGGCCCTGTCTTTGGCAGGTCGAGAGCGCTCAGGGCGATGGCACCGCCGGCGGACGGCATGGCCAGACGGTTCTTGGCAATGTGGAAAGTGGTCGCCCCGGAACGCGAGGCGCGCGGCATGTATTTCGCGACGAGGTCACGCATGGTGGCGTCGCGACGTGCGCCGGTGGTGCCGCCGAGAACAACGGCGACAATGGAGCGACCGTCAGCCTGAGCGGATGTCGCCAGATTGAAGCCAGAAGCGCGGGTATAACCGGTCTTGATGCCATCCACACCGCGCACAGCGCCCAGCAACCTATTGTGATTGCCGATGGTTTGCTTGCCGAAATGGAAGCTGCGGGTGGAGAAATAGCCGTAATATTGCGGGAAATGCTGACGAAGCGCGATGCCGAGAAGGGCCTGATCGTAGGCGGTCGTCATTTGCGCCGTATTCGGCAAGCCATTGGCGTTGCGATAGGTGGTGTTTTTCATGCCAAGGCTGCGCGCCTTTGCCGTCATCAACTGGGCAAAGCGCTTTTCCGAACCGCCGACATATTCACCCAGTGCTGTCGCCATATCATTGGCTGAACGGGTGACCAGAGACTTGATGGCTTGTTCGACCGTGATCGAACCGCCGGCGCGCACACCCAGTTTGGACGGGGGCTCCTTAGCCGCGTTGGCCGATACCGGAACGGCGCTGTCGAGGCTGATACGACCGCTCTCCAAGGCCTCGAAGGTGAGGTAAAGGGTCATCATCTTGGTCAGCGATGCGGGATAGCGCAAACTTCTGGCGTCACTCTCATAGAGGATCTTGCCTGTCCGGGCATCGACAACCACGCCGGCATATTTCGCAGCCAATGCGGGGGCAGCACTCAACATCATCAGACCTGCCAGCATGGCGGCGATAAGATTCAGCGGGGTCAGGGATGTTCGTTTGTTTTTCTTGGCGACAACAACTCGGTGCACAGCAAACTCGCTTAATCACTTCATTTCAATCGGGTGCCCCCCAGCGACCCTTGAAGCAGACGATAGCGAAACAGCCTTACCAACTCGTTTATGATGAACGAATAGTTTGCGATGCAGAGCGGATTTAATTCAAACGCGATGCTTTGGCCGAGCCATTTTGCAGGCGCGCTTCAAAATAGGATCGTATTGCGTTGTCCAGTTTGTGCCATTCAGGCAGTCGCGCGCTTGAAAAGCGGTAGAGCACCGTCAGGTCGCGTCCGACGTGGATGTCGCGCTGGCAATCGCCGCTGCTTGGTGTGGTATTTGCTGCAGGTGGCAGGCAACGGACGGCATAGTCATCGGCTCCAGCAGATGAGGCGGTGTACATGATTTCACTGCCATAGCCGGTTTCAGCACGCAGGTGATGCAGTGTCAGGCCATAATTGGCAGGTTCCGGCTGGCCTTCGAAAAGGTGTGCGTAGATCGGCTCAAGACGTCCGGACATGTCGCGCGACATGGTGCTTTGCGAGACTTGAACGAAGATCAGTTTGTCCGATTGGCTCACATCGTTGAACCTGCGGCTGTTGGCGCCGCTGTAACCTGACATATCGGGCCAAAGGAAATAGAGATCTGCGCGATCTGTCTTGCCGTTTCGTCGCTGCTCCTCGAAGCGAAGCGTGTTCGCGGCGAGCGTCAGGTGGTCCTGTCCTATCGTGACTGTAAATTGTTGTGTGCTTGCACTGTGTCCCGCGCGGGACAGGCGCTCGCCCAGTTCGCGACCGGCAATATTGATGACCACCGACAACAGCGCCAGAATGCCAACCGCAATGGCGACTTTCAGAAGGAAAGCATTGGAGAGCAATGGCAGCTCGTTGGAAGAATCAGTCTGAGCGGCGCTCTTATCCATCGTTTACGCGTTCCTGATGGCGCAGCGGCGCAAAAGAATGGGCCGGCGCAGGCAAAGCAAATGTGCGGTCTGCGGCAGGCTCGCGTATCGTGGTTAATAAGTCGTTAAAGGGCGACGGGCGGTGCATTGCGGTCTTGTCAATAAAAAGAGCCGGTTCCGATTGTGCGGAACCGGCTCCAGGCACCGGCCGGGGACGGGTATGCGGGGGACAGACCGGGCCTAAGTCGTGTTGGCTTTTCGCTTCGGCGTCAGCTCAGTTCGACGACACGGATGCGACAGCAGGGGCGCGACCGTCGTGGAGCTTTACCCAGCGACCCGAATGGTCGGAGGACTGGCGCTTGAGATAGGTGTATTCCGTCTCAGACCATAGCAGCACCTTGTTGCGCATATTGTCGAGAATGAAATCACCGCGGTCGGTGCGGACGGTCAAGACGGCATGCCCTTCGCGATTCGGTTGCAATACCACCGTGATCAGGACGTCGGATGGAGAAAAGCCGGCATCGATCAGCATCTTGCGCTTAAGCAGCACATAGTCTTCGCAGTCGCCGACGGTGCGTGGGTATGCCCACCGTTCTTCGACGCCGTAAATCTCAATGTCCGTCATGGGCTGGATCTTCGTGTTGACCGTATAATTCACGTCGAGCAGCGTTTTCCACTTGCTCTCGGTGAGGGTCATCGGGGCGCTACCGCCCGTATTGGCCTGGCATTCATTCGCATAGGTCTTGCAGAATTCGTAGTGGCCGATTGGCGGATTGGCTCTGCCGACAATCTGCATATTTGGCGAGAATGCCATGGTCTGGATTGCAGTTGCGGCGAGTGCCGCCGCGGTCAGGAGGTTGATCCTCAGGATTTTCTTTTTTGTCATTTGTTGTGTCCCCGTTGTGAGGAGACACTGACATGAAGATTTTGATCCATCGCAAAGTTGCGAAGTACAATTAAGTTCTTATCGTATTAAAACAAGTATTGATTTGTATTAAAACAAGAATAGAATTTATTTTATATTTGACGCAATTTTTCGCTAAATTTGTTGAAAATTTGAGTTATCTCGGCTCGCCAAATCACCGATTCCGAGGTTTAATATATTGTATTTAAATGCTTATTTTGGCTTGTGACGTGAGGGCGCGGCCGGTTTTCCAACTGCGGATTGTCGCCCGATTGTACTTTTGCGTTGCTCTAAGACAGCGCGCGCACAGTGTTGTCGAGCGATGTGTGCCATTTCGAAACGACAATCGAGCTCGACAAGGCGAAAATTATTTCTGCATAATTTTGAAAAAAAGTTTTCGCAGGCGTGTCTGGCGGCGTTTGTTGGACGCCGAATTGGCTGATTACAGGAATTCAGCCAGAGATTCACGTGTCTGGAGCACGGTGAATTCGATTGCGACACCTTCGAGGAAGTGACGCACAACGCGCCCGCTCATGCTGCCGAGCGTGATCTTCGTGCCGATCGGTGGACGAATGTCGATGTCGATGGCCGCACCTGACAGGGAAAGGTCCATCAGGCGGCAAGGGTAGCGACGGCCGTCTTCGATCAACAGTTCAATCAGAGTACTGCGCGGGGTCAGGCGATCATGGCGGCGATCTTCCGGCAAAGACAATTCGTGCTTGTTGGCAATCCAGGTCAACTGCGCCGCGAGCTTCTCGCGTTTACGCTCAGTTGCAACGATGGACATGACGAAGCCGCCTTCGCTGAGCTTGATCACGTTGCCTTCGACGCGACCGAGATGCTCGATATAGGCAATGACGCGTTCGCCGGTGCGCGGAACGCCAGCGCAGGCGAATCGCACGTCGCCGGGCGACATGTCGATCACCGCGCAGACATACTCATCGTAGTTGGAAAGCATTAGTCGGCCCTGCAGACTTACACTCACGCGCTGATACGCCCTCTGTTCGATGGGCGCATTCGGTCGTGCTGCTTGTTGGGTCTGGAAAGAATACATTCTGTCTATGCTCAATAGCCGATACGGAATACTTACGCGGAAGCGGTTAACAGAAGGTTCTGCGCAGGTCGCCTTGGAAGTCCATATCGCCGCAATTAAGGTTAATAATTGGTTTCGCTTGATGGCGCTCTCTGAAGGTGGCAAACCTTTTTCAGCGACACGGCCTACTGTTTGTGTCGGCACTCAATTTTCCGGGCCGGGTATTCCCGCGGGGGCCCGACTAGGCCGTCCGGTTCGCCGGGCGGCTTTTTTTTAGCCATTTGCTCCTGTATGGCTGTGCCCTGAAATCGGGAGACTGCTCCATAATGAACGATACACCTCATCCGTCACAACAGCCTGACGCCCGCGGTCCAAACACCTTCGGTACCGGCGGGGAGCGTCCGCCGCGCGAGCCGGTATTCAATCTGCCGACCGGCATTCTTGTGGCCCTGGGCTTGCTGGTGGTCATTTACGCTGTTCAATCGCTTCTGATGTCGCCGACTTTGGAAGAGAGCTTTGTCGTGAACTTCGGCTTTTCGCCGGCGCGTTATGTCTATCCGTTGTCGGAGCAGGGGTTGGAATGGCTCTGGAGCCCCGTTACCTATTCTCTTCTGCATGGCAGCATCGAGCATATCGTCTTCAACGGTCTATGGCTTGCAGCCTTTGGAACACCCGTCTACCGCCGCATTGGTGCGACACGATTCGTTGTGTTCTGGATATTGTCTTCGATCGCGAGTGCGGCGCTGCATGCTGCGCTCAACTGGGGTGAACCCTCATTGATGATCGGCGCATCGGGCGTGGTGTCGGCGCTGATGGGGTCGGCCTGCCGTTTCGCCTTCGGCGGTCCTGAGCGGCACGCCAAGTTGTTTCCAGGCGGCAAGGTGCCGCGGCTTTCCATTGGTCAGGCGTTGCAGGAGCGAACCGTGCTGGTCTTCACCGCCGCCTGGCTTTTCGGCAACCTGGCCATTGCTTTCGGTTTGCCATTGTTTGGCGACATGTCGGCCCAGATAGCCTGGGATGCGCATATTGGCGGTTTCCTGTTCGGTTTCCTGTTCTTTGGTGCATTCGACCGATAATCCCTGTCTCATTCTGGTGTATTGCATTATCTCCTAATTAAAGGCAGGCTCCCTACCGGAACGCATCGTCTCGTGGAGGCGTAATTCGGCGAGGCTTCCGGGAAGCATGAGTGCTTTAAGAAGGAGGAGCATATGTCGGTAACGGTCAAAACCATACTCGATGAAAAAGGGCGCAACGTCGTCACCATCGGCCCTAATGTCACGCTTGCAGAAGCGGCTCGCGTTCTTGAGCAACACAAGATCGGTGCCACCGTCGTGGTCGGCATGGAAGAGCGGATCGTCGGCATCTTCACAGAGCGTGATTTTGTCACCGCGATCGGTAGAAGCGGTCCGGAAGGTCTCAGCCAGCCTGTGGCAACTGTGATGACGGCCAATGTCTATCGCTGTGGCGAAGAGGCAACCGTCGACGAGTTGATGGAAGTGATGAGTGCAAGACGCTTCCGCCACGTGCCGGTTGAAACCGGTGGCAAGCTCGTCGGCATCATTTCGATTGGTGACGTGGTGAAAAACCGCATTCGTGAAATCGAACTCGAGGCTGAACAGATCAAAGCCTATATCGCCGGTTGATGGTCTGGCAGTCGGAAGAGGCCTGTTCGTCCGGAGGTGGTCATCTTACCGGGCAACAGCTTCCTGCATGCGCCGGATCTCGCTGATGCGCGACATGGCTTCCTCATAGCCGCGGTCGATTGATTCGCCTGCGCGGTGAAATTCCGACAGGCCGATTTCGCTGACGCGCGGATGAAGGGCCAGATCGGGTGGGTCGCCGGCCAGACGTGCCCTGGAAATGCGGTCCTGAATGATATTGAAGGCCTGCACCATCACGGCTGTCACGCCCATGCGATTCTTGCCCTTGCGGAAGTCCGCATCCACGCCCAGTTCCTGGGCCTTGTGCTTGACCACGGCGGAGCGGCCGAACAGGTCGTAATGAAGGTTGACGGCCATCACCAGCGGCTGTTCGTAGGCACGGCAGACGGAAACAGGGACTGGATTGACCAGTGCGCCATCCACCAGTGTCCGGTTGTTGCACTTGATGGGTTCGAAAATGCCGGGCAGGGCATAAGATGCGCGGATTGCGGTAATCAGATTGCCGCCGTCGATCCAGACTTCATGGCCGCTGTTGAGTTCCGATGCGACTGCGACAAAAGGCAGTGGCAAATCTTCAATATTGAGGCCCTGCAGATATTCCTGCATCCGTTTGGTCAGGCGCATGCCGCCCAAAAGGCCGCCGCCGCCGATGGTCAGATCCAGAAGAGCGGCAATGCGGCGCATGGTCAGGGAGCGGGCGAAGGATTCCAGCTCATCGAGGCGTCCGGCCAAGTAGCAACCACCGACCAGTGCGCCGATTGACGTGCCGGCTATCATGCTCACCTCTATGCCCGCTTCGTCGAGCGCACGCAGGACGCCGATATGGGCCCAGCCGCGCGCCGCGCCGCCGCCGAGGGCAAGGGCAATTTTGGCTTTGGGCGCAGCAGGCTTTTCCAGGGTCATGATACCGCCGCCATCGGTGTTGGCAGGCCCTCCGGGACTGTCTGATGGCGCCGCAGCGGGCTGACGTGTCAAACTCCAGTTCAGCATAACCATTCATTCCTCGCCGCCGAACATTCCAATGTGCCATTAAGCGCATTGTGTCGTTACCAAAGATTTAAGTCGGGTGTGCGGCTGAGTATGGAACGGGCAACAGCATAAAAATTGAACGGATCAGCCGTAAACGTCGTCTGGATTAAAGTGTTTGTGGTCGTCGACCATTTCAAGGCGCGCCTGGCCATCTTCAGCCTTACCGACACGGTAAAAGCAGGAACGACGACCAGTATGGCAAGTCGCGCCATGGCCAGCAACCTCTACTTTCAGCCAGACGGCATCCTGATCGCAGTCAGTACGCAGTTCCCGCACTGTCTGAAAGTTGCCTGAGCTTTCGCCTTTTTTCCAGATTTTCGCGCGCGAGCGGCTGTAATAATGAGCGATACCGGTTTCGAGCGTGAGCGCCAGCGCTTCCGCATTCATATGGGCGACCATCAGCAACTCGCCGTCGGCGATATCTGTCACCACGGCAGTGACAAGGCCCGCATCATCGAATTTGGGCGTGAAAGGCGCACCTTCCTCGAGCGTTGTCTTGTCTTTTGCGGGCGGGTCGAATGCGACGGTCATGCTGGTGTCCTTCACCGCGGTGTTACTGAATGCGAAGCATGGTCATGAAGCGCACCTGTTCGGCGGCATTGTTCTTGAACTCGCCGGTAAAGGTTGTGGTCATTGTTGTCGATCCTGACTTGCGAACACCGCGCATGGCCATGCACATATGTTCGGCCTCGATCATCACGGCCACACCACGTGGCTTCAGGCTGCCGTCGATGGCACCGGCGATCTGGGCGGTAATCGATTCCTGTGTCTGGAGACGGCGGGCGAAGACGTCGACCACGCGGGCGATCTTGGACAGACCCAGCACACGGTCGCGCGGCAGGTAGGCCACATGCGCCCGTCCGGTGATCGGCACCATGTGGTGTTCGCAATGGGAGTGGAAGGGAATGTCCTTGACCAGCACGATATCGTCATAGCCCGAAACTTCGCCGAAGGTGGTGCCAAGGACCTGATCGACATCGGCCTGATAGCCGGAGAACATTTCCTCATAGGCTTTGACGACGCGTTTGGGGGTGTCGAGAAGCCCTTCACGTTCGGGATTGTCACCGGCCCAGCGCAGCAGAACGCGTACTGCTTCCTCTGCTTCCTGGCGGCTGGGCTTTGCGACCTCCGGCATCAACTTCTTCACAATTGCGTCCATCGCTTTCAAACTCCCGGTCCGCAACTGGTTGCGAACCCCGTTATACTGCCGTTCTATCGGCGCTAAATGCGGAACTCGCGCGCAATTTGCAAGCTTCCGCGTTGAATTGAACGGTGCCGGTATTGGGAAACCTTGTTTTCCGTGGACCGGGTAACAACATTCCATATAGGACAGTGGGGGAGAGAATAAAGGTGCAGTGGCGCTGTGCTTTGCCGCAAATATCGGCGAGCGTGACCGCATAGCTGAACGAGATGGCATCATGGACGATATCTACAATAGCAAGATTCTCGAATTCGCCGGGAACATCGAGCGAAGCGGAACGCTTGTCGATGCCGACGCCACGTCGGAAAAACACTCGAAATTGTGCGGTTCACGGGTGCGTGTCTATCTGAAGATGGATGGCGACCGGGTGGCTGATTTTGCCCATGAGGTGAAGGCGTGCGCGCTCGGTCAGGCCTCGTCCTCGATCATGGCGCGTCATGTGGTCGGGGCAAGCGCCGATGAATTGCGGCAGGCACGTAGCGATATGCTGGCGATGCTGAGAGAAGGTGGTGCGGGTCCTTCCGGCCGGTTTGAAGACATGCGCTACATGATGCCGGTCAAGGACTACAAGGCGCGCCATCCGTCCACCATGCTGACCTTCGACGCTGTTGTCGATTGTCTCGACCAGATCGCGCAAAAAACGACGGCTGCGGCAGAGTGAACAGGCGGACTTTTGCCCCGGAGTGTCGGTGATGTGCGCTGATCATCGGCACGGCGGTGCCGGACCCGGAAAAACCCGCAATTATGACGGCCCTTTTCGCAAGACGCCGGATCGCTTGCTGGGCATGGGGCTTATCCGCCTGTACCAGCTGACGCTCTCCAGCTTTATCGGCAATTCCTGCCGTCATCTGCCGACCTGTTCCGAATATGGCTATGAGGCCATCGCCCGTTACGGTCTGTGGAATGGCGGCTGGCTCACACTCTTTCGGGTCGGGCGTTGCGGTCCCGGCGGGACTCACGGTATCGATCGGGTACCGGACGTTCTGGATAAGCACTGGCACTGGTGGACACCCTGGCGTCTTATTCAGGCCGGGCGGAAGAGAAAACCCCTCGATTCCTAGAGGTAGAGATGACATTCGATCCAGCAGCGCGCCTGCAATTCTTTCACGATGCAATCAATGCCCTCGACTTCGACACCATCGAAGCCTGTTTTGCCAGAGACGCCGTCTACCTCTCCGGCGGCACGGGAGACAAGACGGGTCGCGATGCGATCATGGCTGCGTTTCGCACCTATTTCGACGTCTATGGGGATCAGGTGGCATCCAATGACAAGGTCGAGACTTTGGGGCCGCATCGGGCGCGTTCGTTCTGGCGCTTGAGGGCAAGCCATGGCGAGACAGGCGAGCCGTTGGTGCGACAGGGAATCGAGACGATCACATTCAATGACGCAGGACTGATTACCGAGGTTCTGGTCGAGGACAGGTGAGACAGGCGGGAGTCTCGCGCTGGCAGAGATCTGTAATTCCCTGTCGGCCGGTGGACACCTTTACTCAAAAGCATTTAGCGACTATCACGCGCCCGTTAATGGCCGGTCATACCAACTTTATCACGACCGGTTTTCACCACCCGCATTCGTTGGCGGGACTGGATCAAGGAGCACACCATGGCAGATGCCGTTTCCCTAAAATTTCCCGATGGTTCCATTCGTTCATACGAGGCCGGCACGACCGGTCTTGCTGTGGCCGAATCGATTTCGAAGTCGCTGTCCAAGAAGGCCGTCGCGATTGCGCTTGATGGCACTCTGCGCGACCTTTCCGATCCGGTCACCGATGGCACTATCGAAATCGTCACCCGCACGGATCCGCGGGCGCTCGAACTTATTCGCCATGATGCCGCGCATGTGATGGCCGAGGCCGTACAGGAGCTTTGGCCCGGCACACAGGTGACAATCGGTCCCGTGATCGAGAACGGCTTCTATTATGACTTCAAACGTGTCCATCCCGACACGCGTGAGGACTGGCCGTTCACGCCGGAAGATCTGCCCCGTATCGAAAAGAAGATGAAGGAGATCATTCAGCGGAATGCCGCCTTCACCAAGGAAATCTGGACGCGTGAAAAGGCAAAGGATGTTTTTGCCGACAAGGGCGAGGCCTACAAGGTAGAGCTCGTCGACATGATTCCGGAAGGCCAGGATCTCAAGATCTATCATCAGGGCGACTGGTTCGATCTTTGCCGTGGTCCGCATATGGCCTCGACCGGCCAGATCGGCACCGCGTTCAAGCTGATGAAGGTTGCCGGCGCCTATTGGCGCGGTGATTCGACCAAGCCGATGCTGACGCGCATCTACGGTACTGCCTGGGCGACGCAGGAAGAACTCGACAACTATCTGCACATTCTTGAGGAAGCCGAAAAGCGCGATCACCGCAAGCTTGGACGCGAGATGGATCTGTTCCATTTCCAGGAAGAGGGTCCAGGCGTGGTGTTCTGGCATGGCAAGGGATGGCGCATGTTCCAGGCCCTGACGGCCTATATGCGTCGCCGGCTGGCTGGAACCTATGAGGAAGTCAACGCGCCGCAGATCCTCGACAAGACGCTTTGGGAGACCTCTGGGCACTGGGGCTGGTACCAGGAAAACATGTTCGCGGTGAAATCGGCCCATGCCTTTACGCATCCGGATGACGAAGAGGCCGACCAGCGCATCTTTGCCTTGAAACCGATGAATTGCCCGGGCCACGTGCAGATCTTCAAGCACGGTTTGAAATCCTATCGCGATCTGCCCGTGCGTCTGGCCGAATTCGGCAATGTGCATCGCTATGAGCCATCAGGCGCATTGCATGGTTTGATGCGCGTACGCGGCTTCACGCAGGACGATGCGCATGTGTTCTGCACGGAAGATCAGCTTGCGGCGGAATGCCTTCGCATCAATGACCTGATCCTGTCTGTCTATGAGGATTTCGGCTTCAAGGAAATCGTGGTCAAGCTTTCGACCCGTCCGGAAAAGCGGGTGGGCTCGGATGCAAACTGGGATCACGCCGAATCGATCATGATGAACGTCTTGAAGACCATCGAGGCGCAGTCAGGTGGCCGCATCAAGACCGGAATCTTGCCGGGCGAGGGTGCCTTCTATGGTCCGAAGTTCGAATACACGCTGCGGGACGCCATTGGCCGTGAATGGCAGTGTGGCACGACGCAGGTCGACTTCAACCTGCCGGAGCGCTTCGGTGCGTTCTATATCGACCAGAATTCGGAGAAGAAGCAGCCGGTGATGATCCACCGGGCAATCTGCGGCTCGATGGAGCGCTTCCTCGGCATTCTGATCGAGAACTTTGCCGGCCATATGCCGTTGTGGTTTGCGCCCACTCAGGTCGTGGTGGCAACAATTACCTCGGATGCCGACGAATATGGTCAGGGCGTTGCCGACGCATTGCGCGATGCCGGCCTTCAGGTCGAGACTGACTTCCGCAACGAGAAAATCAACTACAAGGTCCGCGAGCATTCGGTGACCAAGGTGCCGGTGATCATTGTGTGCGGCAAGCGCGAGGCGGAAGAGGAAACGGTCAACATCCGTCGTCTCGGCTCGCAAAACCAGACGTCGATGCCTCTCGTTGAAGCGATTGCGCTTCTTTCCGGCGAAGCCTCACCGCCGGATATCCAGCGCAAGCTTTTGGCCAAGGTGGCGGCACAAGAGGCCAGAGACGCGGCAAAGTAAGCCGGCTAAGCAATAACCGGAGACGGCGGGTAAAGGCCCGCCGTTTTTCGTTTGTGTCTTCACGCTGGCAGGTGCAATCGCGTCAATCGTCCGTTTGTCATCCGGCTGTCATGGCCCAAAGGCATAGCTCTTCGATCATCGGCAGGAGGTTTGCCTTGCGATTCGAAGAACTCAGTTACGCCAATGCGCGCGATCCCAAGATCAAGCGCTGGTTCATTCGCTCCATCGAAGGTTTGTCGGGTCGTGATCGCTATGCCCGTCTCTACGATATCTGGCGCAGAGATATCGTTGGAAAGTCAGACCGCGTGTTTGGCAAGATGCTCGACCTTATCGATGTGACGCTGGATGCCAAGGGGGCATGGCCGCCGACAGACCTGCCTGCGGGGCCTGTGGTGGTGGTTGCCAACCATCCCTTCGGTATCGGCGACGGCATCGCCATTCTCGCCATGGCAGAACAATTGGGCCGTCCGTTTCGCGTTTTGATCAATGACGAGTTGCTGAAGGTTCCGGAGATGGAGCCCTATTCGCTGCCGGTGTCTTTTGAGGAAACCAAGGAAGCGCTGGCGATGAATATGCGCACGCGCCATGAAGCTGTGAGGCTTTTGAAAGAGGGCGTCACGGTGGTGGTGTTTCCGGCCGGTGGCGTTGCGACAGCCAAGAAGGGCTTTGGCCGCGCCGAGGATCTGCCCTGGAAGATGTTTCCTGCAAAGCTTATCCAGGCGGCACAGGCAAGCGTCATCCCGATCTACTTCGAAGGTCAAAATGGCGCGCTTTTCCACCTGGCCAGTCGACTGTCCATGACGTTGCGGATCTCGCTTCTGATCCGCGAGTTTCGGCGCCTGTCGGGGTCGACGATTTCTGCGCGTGTTGGTCCGGTGCTATCGTGGGAAGATATCGCGCTCACGGGCGACCGCAAGCTGTTGCTGACCAAGCTCTATGACTCGGTCTTCTCCATGGCAGCGCCGGCGAAAGTGCGGCGCATTAAAATCATGGGGCGAGACAAGGTCAAAATTGCCGCCTAGTTTTCCAGCAGCAGTTCAACATCCGAATTGACACCGGCGACGACGGTGAAGTCCTTCTGGTAGATCTTGTCCTTGTTGCGGGCAATCGCGGTATATTCGCCTTCGGCGAGAACCATGGTCGGGAAGGCGCTCACGCTTTCGCTGACAATATCGCCCGAGTTGGCAAGCACCGACCAAGCCGTATCGGCAATGGCTTCTCCACCATGTTCGGAGACCAGCTTGAAGTTCACCTGGGCTGCGCGGTGCTGGATCGTTGCCTCGGTCAGTTTGCCGGCCTCCACCTTGATATCGGCGCGGATGGTGGCGTTGATGTTCCCGTATTCGGACACGATATGATAGGTATCGGCATTGAGGCGGATGATCGTGTCGGGCCTGACATCCGCAATGATCAGGCCTCGCTTTCCGTCCGACTGGGTTTCTTCCGAATAGATATCGAAGCGAAGCTGTTGAGCCGGGATGCGCGTATCCGAGCCGGAAATTGCGTTCAGCAAAAGGCCGCCTGCGTCCAGAACCATGACTTGTGGATCGAGCTTGCCTTCTTCCGGAATGCTCAGCTTCTTGGTTGTACCAGCGCGACCGAAGGCGACATTGACGAAATAGTCACCGGGCGTGAGCAAGAAGTCTGCCGATCCACCCTCGGCGCTTGCCAGAAGCGGAAGCTTACCATCTTCACCGGGGATGGGACTGAAGACTCGCCAGCTCAACCCCTCGGTCATGGCCTCGCCATCCGTCGTCAAACGCGCTTCCATCACCACATTCCTGGCACTGGTATCGGGCGCACTGACATCGGGAAGGGCAGGTGAAAAGGCGTTCAGTTTCGGCATCTTGGCATTGTTGTCGAGCTGCTTGAACGCGTCGAATGCATTCTCCTGCGCACGGGCGGACGTCATGCTCGCACATGATATCGACAGGATCGCGAAAGACAGCACGAGGGCGCGAATGAATGACATTACTGGAATGCAACCGGTTGACTTCTTAACTACAGGCAGCAATTTCAATCCCAACGACATGGCAATTTCAAGTCCGACGTCCGATCTTTCCCTACAAGAGAGCATTCCCGCATGAAAAATCCCTTTACTCTCGCCGAATATCTCGCAACGCGCCGCTCGGTGCCGGCATTCCAGATGCGTGAACCTGGGCCATCGCGGCAGGAGCTTGACGATATTCTCAAGCTTGCCGTGCGTGTGCCTGACCATGGGAAATTGGCGCCATGGCGGTTCATCGTCTATCGCGGTGACAAAAGGGCCGAAATCGGTGAAGCGCTCTTAAAGCTGGCGCTTGAGGCCAAGCCCGATCTCAGCGCAGAGATGATCGAGGTCGAGCGGGCGCGCTTTACGCGTGCACCCGTTGTCATTGCCGTGATCAGCCGCGCTGCACCCCATGGCAAGATTCCGGAATGGGAACAGGTCATGTCTGCCGGTGCCGTTTGCCTCAATCTGTTGATGGCAGCCAATGCGACGGGTTTTGTGTCGAACTGGCTGTCGGAATGGTTCGCCTTCGATCAGCGCGCCTGGCCACTGCTTGGCATCAATGCGGATGAGAAGGTTGCCGGTTTCATCCATATCGGCTCGACCGACTTTCCGGTTACCGAGCGACCGCGGCCAGAGCTTGCTGATGTCGTTACATGGGTTGGCGGCGAGGAGGATTGATGTTCTACGAGACAGCGGAAAACCGGCACGGACTGGACCACGATCCCTTCAAGGCGATTGTGGCACCCAGGCCGATCGGCTGGATCGGGACCAAGGGGCGCGATGGCTCCCATAACCTCTCGCCCTATTCGTTCTTCACGGCCGTCAGCGATCGTCCCAAACTGGTGATGTTTTCGTCGAGCGGTGCCAAGGATAGCCTGAAGAATGCCGAGGAAACCGGCGCTTTCACGTGTAGCCTCGTGTCCCGCGGTCTGGTGGAGCAGATGAACAGGTCGTCGATTGCTGTGCCTTACGGGGAAAGCGAATTTGCGATCGCTGGCCTCACGCCCGTCATCGGTCGTCTTGTCGATGCTCCTTATGTCGGCGAAGCCCATGCCGTGCTTGAGTGCCGGACGACGGAGGTTGTCAGGCCGCGTTCAGTCGATGGCGAAGTCTCTGAAAACTACGTCATCTTCGGGCAGGTGGTCGGTATTCATATCGATGAGGCGATCATCACCAAGGGTCGGATCGACATCGGCTTGGCGCGCCCGGTTACCCGTTTGGGGTACATGGATTATGCCGAAACCGACGAAGTCTTTGAGTTGATGCGGCCTGCTAGGCCCTGAGGCATCGTCATGTTTCTGACGTCAAACTGTCGCGTGCTATGCGCGCCTGCGAGAGCGTAGCGGCCATGACGGCGTCAAAGCCGTCGCGCTGTGCCATGATTGCTCTTGCAGAATAGTGATCGTCGCTGCCGGATGTGTCACCGAACTTGATGGCTGACAAGCCGGCTGCTGAAGCCGCCATCACGGTCATCGCGCGTGCGGTTATTTCCACCAGGCTTTCCTTTCCGTTCAGCCCGATATCGGCTTTGAACGCAAGGGGATCGAAGACGAGGGCCTTCAATCGCTCGGATTTGCCCGCGAAACTAGATCCGTTCAATACGCCGGCACCGTTGTCACCGGATATGGCGATGATGGTGGTCTTGCCGAGCTCCAAACCGGCCTCCACCTCCTGCACATCCAGATAGGCATGAAGTTGCTGTATATCGGCACCGTGTCTCACCTGCGGCAGAAGCACCGCGTCGGCTTTCATGCGCATGGCAAGAGCCAGATCCTTGCTGAGTGCGGTATCATGGGTAAGTGGCCTGCAGCGGATGATGACCGGTATGCCCTCCAACGCCGTGGGGATCTCCTGCGGGTCGGTTTCGGGTTTTTCCAGGCGCGCGGCATCGAGCAAAAGCGCTATTCCGCGCGGCAACTCGGAAGCCGTCAAGTCCGGGGCGTAGGGTATGATCGCACTGATCGGGGTATGGCCGGATTTCAGCAAAAGCGGACGGGTCACAGGCACTCCTTACAGTTAACGGACATGGTGAACCAATCTTAAACGTTTTCTGTCTAGGGTTATACCTAGGCTCATGTGGGGCTGTTGTATGGCGAATGGATTTGATCGTGATTGTAGAGGCTTTTCTTCGTTGGGTCGAAACGGCTAAAACCGGTGAGCGGGTACGCGCGGCGAACGCGCTCGGGCGAGCGTTTTTGCAGTCTTCCATGGATGCAGAAGAGCGTCAGGCAGCCCAACTTGCGATGACCTATTTGCTGGACGACCCATCGCCCCAGGTGCGGCTCGCACTGGCAGACGTGCTGGCCGATTCAGCCGATACCCCACGAAACATGATCATGTCCTTTGCCGAAGACCAGCTGGAGATTGCGTGCACCGTTGTGCTGCGTTCACCGGTTCTAAGGGATTCGGACCTGGTCGACCTGGTCGGGCGTGGCAGCGATTGCCTGCGCGCACTTGTTGCGGCGCGTCCCAATCTCTCCGTCGGCGTTTCTGCCGCCATCGCAGAAGTTGGCGATACCGACGACACATTGCTTCTTCTGGAGAACAGGTCTGCCCGGATCTGGCGCCCGACGCTGCGGCGCATTGCCGAACGCCATGGAAAGCGTCCGGAGATTCGCGGTCTGCTTCTCGACCGTGAAGACTTGCCAGCCGATGCCCGCCATATGCTTCTTGAATTTGTCAGCGAAGCCTTGATTGGTTCTGCGCTTGTTCGTGCCGCGGTCAATCCGCGCCGCGTGGACAATGTCGCGCGTGAGGCCAGTACCTCAGCAACGTTGGAAATTGCCGATCATGCCGTGGCCGACGATCACGGCGCACTGGTCGAGCATCTTCGCACCAGTGGAAAGCTGACGCCGTCGTTTCTGATGGAGGCCCTTTGCTGCGGTCGCACCGAATTGTTCTCGTCAGCCATCGCCAACCTGTGCGGTCTAGAAGACCGGCGTGTGCGCTCGGTGCTGGCGACAGGTCGTTTTCATGCGGTGCGGGCGCTGGTGGAATCGGCAGGTGTCGTTCGCGAGATAAGCACGATCTTTGCCGACGCCATTTTGACATTGCGCGAGTCTTTGCAGTCGCCGCAAGGCGGTACTTTGCCTGATATCGCAAGCCGGCTTCGCCTGCATTTTGAACAGAGCAGCCATGCCGGCGAAGCCGCCCGCAATATGCTGGCCATCATTGACAAGATTTCCATTAACGAACAACGGCGGTTCGCCCGTGGTTTCGCCAGTGGGTTTTCACTCGTCGCAGCCTGATTCCCGGCGGGTGATTACGGCTTGTGGGTGAGCTTTCGGGCAACCCAGGAATAGCTGTCCGCGACGACGTGGATTGGCGTCTCAAAGACCATCTTCACATCGGCCTTGCCTGGCAAGGCTTCGCGCACCGTATCGATGGCACGCGTCGCCAGCGACTTGCGTTGGTCCTCGGCAGGTTCCGGAACTGTGACGGCACCTGGTTGTATGTCCGTAGTCACGGACGGTTTGATTGCGGGTGTGACTTTCTCTGTCTTGGGTGGCTGCGGTGCGCCGTCGATAGCGGCAATGGCCGGATCGTCGGCCTTTCGGCAAACGGCCACGACAGTCGGATAGGCAACATTGCCGTAACCAGCGAGCATTTTTTCCGAGGCAGCATCGCATAGTTCGACGCTGACGAATTGCTGCTTGACCGTATCGACATACTTGCACTGGCTGATGCTGTCATCGCAGCCGAGGATGGTCATCAGGATGAGAGCGGTCTGCATGGCGTTCTACCTCTTGCATAGGATGGACATGTTCAATCAGCGCTTTGCAGCAGAAGCATGGCATTCGGAAAACCATTCCTGTGATGACGCCTGCCTTGCGAGACATTGGCGCGGAAAACCCGCCAGGTTGATCTTGGCCGCGCAGCACAAACATGACAGAAGGGCTCATATTCGCTGTGTCCTGCGACGTGTTACGGATTGTCTTTCATGCTATTGCGCTTCTTCTCATTCTATCGTCCCTATCTGCCGCTGTTCTTCCTCGATTTTGGCTGTGCCATTGTCACAGGATTGCTGGAACTCGGCTTTCCAATGGCCGTCAAGCTGTTCGTCGACAAGCTTCTTCCTTCGGGCGATTGGGGTGTCATTGTGGCAGCATCAGCGGCCTTGCTGGTGATCTATGTGATCAATACCGGCTTGATGGCGACTGTGACCTATTGGGGCCATATGCTTGGGATCAATATCGAGACAGACATGCGACGCATGGCGTTTGCCCATGTGCAGAAATTGTCGTTCCGCTATTTCGACAACAACAAGACAGGACATCTGGTCGGGCGATTGACCAAGGATCTCGAAGAGATCGGCGAGGTGGCCCATCATGGGCCGGAAGATCTCTTTATCGCCATCATGACCTTCCTTGGCGCGCTGCTCTTGATGTTTTCCATCAATTCCAAACTGGCTCTGATTACCGCATTTGTGGTTCCCCTGACCGCATGGGTGACCAGCCGCTATGGTCGTCGGATGACGGAGAATTTCCGCAGGCTTTACGGCAGTATCGGTAATTTCAACGTGCGCATCGAAGAAAATGTCGGCGGTATCCGCGTGGTGCAGGCCTTTGCCAATGAAAATCATGAGCGCTCGCTGTTTGAGGAAGACAATCAGAGCTATCGCCGCACCAAACTCGAAGCCTATCGAATCATGGCCGCAAGTACCTCGCTCAGCTATATGAGCATGCGGCTGATCCAGATGATCGTGATGATCGTCGGTGCCTGGTTGGTGATCAGGGGCGAGCTCTCCAATGGTGGTTTTGTCAGCTTCCTGCTGCTAATCGGCGTGTTCTTCCGCCCGGTTGAGAAGATCAATTCGGTCATCGAGACCTATCCCAAGGGCATTGCCGGCTTCCGTCGCTTTACAGAGCTCATGGAGACGGAACCTGATGTCGAGGACAAACCTGCGGCCAAGGAAGCACCGCAGCTCAAAGGGGACATCCGGTTCGACAATGTCGGTTTCGGCTATGTCGAGGGACGCCCTGTCCTTCAAAATGTCGACCTGTCTGTGAATGCGGGCGAGACCATTGCCTTTGTCGGCCCATCGGGGGCGGGCAAGACCACGCTGTGTTCTCTTCTGCCGCGGTTCTATGATGTCACAGCGGGTGCGATCTCGGTCGATGGCTACGATATCCGCGATCTGAAGCTGGCCTCTCTGCGTGGCCAGATCGGTATCGTACAGCAGGATGTGTTCCTGTTTGGCGGCACCATTCGCGACAATATCGCCTATGGACGCCTCGATGCCAGCGATATCGAGGTCTGGGAGGCTGCGCGCCGTGCCCGCCTCGATGGCGTGATCGGCGCCATGCCGGAGGGGCTCGATACGGTTATTGGCGAACGCGGCGTGAAATTGTCCGGCGGGCAGAAGCAGCGTCTGGCGATAGCCCGGATGTTCCTCAAAAACCCGCCGATCCTCATCCTCGATGAGGCCACATCTGCGCTCGATACCGAAACCGAACAGGCAATCCAGCAGTCTCTGCGAGAGCTTGCCGACGGTCGCACGACATTGGTGATCGCCCACCGTCTGGCGACCATTCGCGATGCTGCTCGAATCGTTGTTGTCGACGAGGGGGGGATTGCAGAGATGGGTGGTCATGATGAATTGCTGGCGGCAGGAGGCCAATATTCAAGGCTCTATCATGCGCAATTTGGTGCGGCGGCTGCAGAGTAATGTCCGCAGCCGGTCCAAACTCGATCAGATCGGCGTTGCCTTGCGGATCGGCTTGATCTCTTCTGCTTCTTCGACTGGGTCTTCGGCAATCGTTCCGTTTGCCAATCCGTGCGACAGTTCCACTTCGCGCATCCATTCGCGCCAGATGGCAACGATCAACGCCATCAGCACCGGTCCGATGAAGAGACCAAGGAAACCCATGGTTTTGACGCCGCCGATCAGCCCGAAGAAGGTTGGCAGGAACGGCAGCTTGATCGGCCCGCCGACCAGCCGCGGTCGGATTGTCTTGTCGACCACAAAGAGCTCCACCGCGCCCCAGATGAAGAGCGCCAGTCCAGCCACATAGGATCCGCTTGCAAGCAAATACAAGGACACAAGCGTGAAGGCGAGTGGCGCGCCGCCTGGAATGAGCGCCATCACACCTGTCAGGACACCAAGCGTCACGGGCGAGGGGACCCCTGCAAGCCAGTAGGCCGTGCCGAGCACGATACCTTCGCCAATCGCGATCAGCGTCATGCCGGTGACGGTGGAGCTGATTGTGGCTGGCACAACCCTCGACATGCGCTCCCAGCGGTGCGGCAGAATACGCTCGCCGAGCAAGTCGAGCTGCTGTGCAAATTTCGAGCCATCGCGATATACGAAGAACAGCGCGATCAGCATGAAAAGAAGCGTGAGAAGCAGATGGAACACGCCATCGCCTGCTGCGAGCAAGGCGCGGTAGATATTGCCGATATTGGCACCGGAGACGATCTGGATCAGTTCTCCGATTGCTCCCGGCGGGCCGACATGGACGACCCAGCGCTCTGCAAGCCATGCGCCGACGCCCGGCAGTCTCGCGATCCAGTCCGGCGGCGGTGCACCGGCACGATTGACCTCCAGCACCCAGCCTATCCACTGGCGCAGTTCTTCCACCGTGTAGGTGCCGGCGATGCCGATCGGGACCACCAGGAAAACGAGAATGGCAATCAGTGAAATGGTCGCACCAATGGTGGTGTTGCCACCGACCTGTTGCAGAAGCTTGCGGTAGAGCGGCCAACTGGCAAAGGCGATCACCAGAGCAGCCAGCATCGGCACGACGAAACCGTGGAAGAAATAGATGCCGGCGATGACAATCAGAACCAGCAACCAGCGGGCAGCCGAGATCGGCGGGATCAGTGCCGTTCGGCTGGGCGTGGTCGGACCCAGCCAGCGAGGCCCACCATGGGGCTTGGAATTTTCAGAATTTCTCAACTGCTCTTGTCGCCCGATGGAGTGTCACTGCGGATGCATATGTGTGACTTGCGACCATCATGCAAGACACTTGTCCGGTCAAGGATACAAGTCAGCCTTAAATAAGGCGCTACCGGCAAAGGTTGTATGAACATCTGGCTTCGCCGCAAAGGGCCGCTGTCTCTGCCTGCGGTCAGAGCGCAGTTGTGGCAAGCGGAGCCGGATTGGCAAAATCGTCCTGGGCTGCAATCATTGCCAATTCGCGCCGACCCGCTGCCATCGTCTTTTCAAACAGCGAGAACACGCTGGAGGCCGTCTTCGACAGCGCAGACTCCAGGCTCTCACCGGCAAGACGGTGACCGAGGAACAATGCCGATGTGCAGTCGCCCGCGCCATTGGGCGCAGGATCAAGGGGCAATCTTTGCGTGGAGACAACGAATTGCTCGCCAGATTTCGCAGATGCCAGCATCTGGATGCGGTCCGGAGGCGTATTGTCGTGAATGAGCGAGGTCAACAAAACGATGTCCGGCCCCATCTCGTGGGCCGCACGCACGGCCTGTCTTGCGTCCTCCAGCGTATGGATGGTGATACCGGTCAGATATTCCAGCTCAAACTGGTTGGGGGTGATGATGCCGGCGCGGCCAAGGGCACGCTCCTTGAAATATTCAGGGATGCCGGGGCGCACGAAAAAGCCGCGCCCCACATCGCCCATCACCGGGTCGCAAAGCCATAATGCATGTTTTGGCAATCTGTCTTTCAGCGAAAGGATGACCTCGCCGACCGCCGGATCGCCAAGATAGCCTGTCAGCAGCCCGTCGATCTGGCTCAGGACGCCACGCGCCTCCAGGCCTTCCAGGATGGCTTCGATGCTGGCTGCCGAAAAGACCTCACCAGTCCAGGCACCGTAACCGGTGTGATTGGAAAACTGAACCGTATCTATGGCCGTCACTTCGTGGCCCATACGCTGCAGCGGAAACACAGCCGCGCGGTTTCCGACATAGCCATAGGCGACATGGGACTGGATGGAGAGGATCTGTTTCATGGGAGACTGGCCGGTCGGGAGGGCTAGGAAGGTGATGGTATCCTTCTTAGACCCAAAGCCGGCCCTGTGCCAAAGAGAATTTGTCACGGTGACAGGTTGGCACATGGGAATGCTTCATCACAGCACGTCAATGCTGTGATGTGATATTCGATATGGCGGCAGCTTGTGCCTGCAATCAGCTTGTGCTGTCGGGCGCCTTGGCGCTCGCACGCTTGGGAGCTGTCTTCTTCACCTTGGCCTTGGCTTTCGGCTTTGGCGCTTCTTCAACGGGCTCCGGCTGCGCCATGCGCATGGCTCTGAGCTTTTCGGTCTTCTTTTCCCGAGCATTGACTTCCGCAGCCATAATTTCGCGTGCGGTTGTATCGGTCTGCTGGGCTTTCGCCTGCGCGGACATCTTCGTCGGTTTGAAGAAGGTTTCCTTGGTATCGGTCGTGTCGGTCATGCCTTACTCCTTTTCAGCAGGAGGGAGAGAACGCGACCCACAAAGGGCCGCCCATATCCCATGCGGGCCCTAGCGGGCGCGCATGACCTTTTTCTTCGGCGCAGGCAACAGGCCTTCGCGCTGCAACTGTTTGCGGGCAAGTTTTCGCAGGCGGCGGATAGCATCGGCTTTTTCGCGGGCGCGTTTTTCCGAAGGCTTTTCATAGGCGCGGCGGGCGCGCATTTCGCGAAATACACCTTCGCGCTGCATCTTCTTCTTCAGAACGCGCAGCGCCTGATCAACATTGTTGTCCCTTACGAGTACCTGCAAAATTTCTCCTTGCTCAGCAAAACTGCTGTTACTTCCTGATCTTTATCGCGGTCGAATTGACCCAGCTCGAGCCCGCCTTGACAGGTTCCGGCTCTGGTGGCCGCTCCTGGAGGGTCGGCTGTGTTTCGCTCGCGTCGACTTCGTCTTCAGTGACGTGCCGGACGAAACGTTCGTCGTCGAACTGCACCCGATACTGGGCGCGACGGTTTACGACAGGCATGACCGCGCTGATTTTGCAGCTCCGGTCGTCATCTGCCTTGTTGAAGATACCGCGCTTCAAGACGACAATGTCGCCGGCGGCGTAGACAGGCGCACCCATCGAAGCTCTCCTCGTAGAGGACAAAAACAAAAGGCCGGGACTTCTCCCGACCTTCCACATCATTGTCTCAAGCGTGCCAGTACATCCGTGGTCACGCGCGACAATGAAAAATCTTTAAGCGGCCTGCAGGTTGTCAGCAGAGCTCTTGCCAGAACGCTTGTCCTGAACGATGTCGTAGCTGATCTTCTGGCCTTCTGTGAGGCCGTTCATGCCAGCGCGTTCAACTGCAGACACGTGGACGAAAACGTCCTGGCTGCCGTTGTCAGGCTGAATGAAGCCGAAGCCCTTGGTGCTGTTGAACCACTTTACTGTGCCGGTGTTCATAACGATTTCCTTTCAATCGCTGGTGTGCCCGGTCAAAATGACCGATCTGATAAATCGACGTTGAAGGGAAATCTGAAAGAGCCTAGGCTTCGTGCAAAAGTCGCTAACAAGGTGCGATTTGAGCAACATATTCATTTTTTTAGAAAATTACAAGAGCGCAGCGGTAATAAACGGCGCGATAGGCCGCTCACGCCCCCTCAGGTCCGTGCGGTTGGACCAATTGCTCCGATTAGATCAACATTATCAATGCTCGTGTCATTCCTTCGACGTTCACCAAACGATGACCGTCATATATCCAGATTGTCGGCAAAGGCCGCACGGTCGGTGATGAAACGGAAACGGGCTTCCGGCTTGGTGCCCATCAGTGCGTCGACGGCGTCGCGGGTACCTTCGAAGTCGATATCGTCGATGGCGACTTTCAAAAGTGTCCGTTTGGCCGGATCCATTGTCGTTTCCTTGAGCTGCGCCGGCATCATTTCGCCAAGCCCCTTGAAGCGTCCAACTTCGACCTTCTTGTTCTTGAACACTGTCTCCATCAGTTCCGCGCGGTGGATGTCGTCACGAGCGTAAACGCTTTTGCCGCCCTGACGCAAAACATAGAGCGGCGGGACTGCGAGATAGAGATGACCGCCACGGATCAGTTCCGGCATTTCCTGATAGAAAAACGTAATCAGCAGGGACGCGATATGGGCACCGTCGACGTCGGCATCGGTCATGACGATGACGCGTTCATAGCGCAGGTCCTCTTCGCGGTATTTTGCCCGTGTGCCGCAGCCGAGCGCCTGGATCAGATCGGCAATCTGCTGATTGGCCATCAACTTGTCGCGGCTGGCAGAGCCCACATTGAGGATCTTTCCGCGCAGTGGCAGGATCGCCTGATTGGAACGATTGCGTGCCTGCTTGGCGGAACCACCAGCCGAATCGCCCTCGACGATGAAGAGTTCGGCGCCAGCGGCCGTGTTCTGGGAGCAGTCGGCCAGTTTGCCGGGCAGGCGCAGTTTACGCACTGCGCTCTTGCGATTGACTTCCTTTTCCTTGCGTCGGCGAAGACGTTCCTCGGCGCGCTCGATCACCCAGTCCAAAAGCTTGGCCGCCTCGTTGGGGTTGCCGGCCAGATAATGGTCGAACGGATCGCGCAGCGCGTTTTCGACGATGCGTTGGGCTTCGCCGGTTGCCAGCTTGTCCTTCGTCTGGCCTACAAATTCCGGCTCGCGGATGAAGACCGACAGCATGCCAACGGCAGAGATCATTACGTCGTCGGTTGAAATCTGCTGGGCACGTTTGTTCTGCGTCAGTTCGGCGTAGTTCTTCAGGCCCTTGGTGAGTGCAATGCGCAGTCCCGCCTCATGGGTGCCGCCTTCGGGAGTCGGAATGGTGTTGCAATAGGAATGCAGCTGCGGATCGCCGCCATACCAGGTGACGGCCCATTCCATGGCGCCATGGCCGCCGGTCTTCTCCGTCTTGCCGGCAAAGATTTCGCGGGTGACAGTAAAGTCCTTGCCGAGCGTTGCTGCCAGATAGTCCTTGAGACCGCCCGGGAAGTGGAACACCGCCTTTTCCGGGATCTCGCCACCTTCGGCGACCATGCCGGGATCGCAGGACCAGCGAATTTCCACACCACCGAAGAGGTAGGCTTTGGAGCGCGCCATGCGGAAAATACGGCCAGCGTCGAATTTGGCGTTAGCCCCAAATATCTGGGGGTCTGGATGGAAGCGCACACGGGTGCCGCGACGGTTGTGCACTTCGCCGAGATCTTCGAGCCCTGCCAATGGAAGGCCGCGCGAGAACCGCTGACGATAAAGGTGACGGTTGCGCGCCACTTCCACTTCCATGAGGTCTGACAGGGCATTCACCACCGACACACCCACACCGTGCAGACCACCGGAAGTCTCATAGGCCTTGCCGTCGAACTTGCCGCCGGCATGAAGCTTGGTCAGGATCACTTCGAGCGTCGATTTGCCGGGCATTTGCGGATGGTTTTCCACCGGGATACCACGGCCATTGTCGGTGACGGTGAGAAATCCATCGGCGCCGAGGTGCACGTCGATAAAGTTGGCATGGCCGGCGACGGCCTCGTCCATGGAGTTGTCGATCACTTCGGCAAAAAGGTGATGCATCGCCTTTTCGTCGGTGCCGCCGATATACATACCGGGACGCATGCGCACGGGTTCCAGGCCTTCGAGGACCCGGATGGAGGATGCGCCATAATCTTCACCGGGCGTCGCTGCCGCCGAAAAGGGCACGGAGGCCGCCGATGCAGGGGCAGGTGTTGCCACGGGACTTGGCGTTTCCGCCTTCGGCTCGCTTGCTGTTGCCGGCTTTTGCGTCAGCGGGGCATCTGAGAAGAGATCGTTACTATCGTCCATAGGCGTCATTGGTTCCTGGGCGACGTTGTTCCCGGCCAAAAGGGAGGGCCGGCACACAAGGGCGTCGCCGCATTTCTGTCACGGGACTTTGCGAATCGGTTCGATATTGCCAGAAAGGCTGCAGATGTGCGACCTCGGGCCGCCGCACCGGGTCCGCTTCGTCCATGAAATGTTCCGGGCGAGCTTTGCGCATCTGGCACAAGAAGTGCAAGACCCCTTGAGTGCCGGAGTTGAAAAACGCATGCAGATGTCCACAAAACAATGGCCCAACGGTGCCTTTTACCGAGGGACGATGCTCGCTGCAGCTATTTTCGCCGCTGTGATCGTGCCAGCCATGGCCGGTGAACCGTTAAAACCGTTCAAGGACAATCTGTTTTCCGATCAGACACAACTGGAAAGCCGCGACGGTGGCGACTTCCAAATCATCGACTATCAGGAATTGCGGGATATCAACGGTCGCGATCAGATCCCGGAACGTCGGGTGAAACGCGCCTATGTTTCGCTTGGTGTGCGTCGACAGCAGCAAAACGAGATGCTTGACCTTCCATCGGGACCGCTTCCCATTGCTCGCGTGGGCGCTGACGGCGGGCAGGCGTTTACGGTGATCTTCATACACGGGCGGGGCGGGGATCGCCGGCTTGGCATGAACGATTATTCCTTCGGCGGCAATTTTAACCGCCTGAAAAATCTCGCCGTCGAAAACGGTGGGACCTATTATGCACCGTCGGTGCCGTCATTCGATCAGGCGGGTGTCGATGCGGTTGCCGGTCTGATTGGCTATGCCGCCTCTCGTTCTCCCGGCAAACCGATCATTCTGTCCTGCGCCTCGATGGGCAGTTTCCTGTGTTGGGGAATTACCCGCGATGTCGCAGCTGTTTCGCAGCTGTCGGGGATGGCGATCCTCGGTGGAGCGACTGATCCGGCGTTCAGCAAAAGCGCTGCCCATGCCGCCAAATTGCCGATCTGGTTTACCCAAGGGTCCAATGACAGTGTTTATGCCGCCACCGACCAGATTGCACTTTACAGCCAACTTCATAAGTCCGGCTATCCCACGCGTTTCACCTTGTTTAACACCGGAAGCCACGGCACGCCGGTCCGGATGACTGACTGGCGCAAGGTGCTCAATTGGTTATTGACCATAGGTTGAATAGCTCGATTTGAACCGCTTCTTCATAATATGTGGCGAAATGGGGCAGGGACCGGGGTGGTAAGCTTCACTTTATGCTCGGGTTTTGCTAGTCCAACACCTCGAGGATTTTAGGGATGGATTTTATATGACGCCGGATATTCGCCCGCTTGTTGCGGGAAATTGGAAGATGAACGGCACCCGCGCTTCGCTCGACCAGATCAAGGCGATCGCAGAGGGCGTAAAGACTGACCTGTCGGAAAAGGTTGAAACCCTGATTTGCCCACCCGCTACGCTGCTCTATGTGGCAACGGCACTGTGCGATGACAGTCCGCTCGCGATCGGTGCGCAAGATTGCCATCAGGCACAGTCTGGCGCGCATACCGGCGAGATTTCGGCCGACATGATTGCCGATTGCTTCGGTACCTATGTGATTGTTGGTCATTCGGAGCGTCGCACCGACAATGCCGAGACCGACCATCTGGTTCGCGCGAAGGCCGAGGCTGCCTATGAGGCGGGTCTGACCGCAATCATCTGCATTGGCGAGACCGCTGACGAGCGCAAGGGTGGCCAGACGCTTGATATCCTCAAGCGGCAGATTGCCGGCTCCGTGCCCGACAGTGCAAATTCCGAGAATACCGTCATTGCCTATGAGCCGGTCTGGGCGATCGGCACGGGGCTGACGCCAACGGTCGCCGATATTGCCGAAGCCCATGCCTTCATGCGTGACGACATCACCAAGCGCTTCGGGCCTGCCGGTCACACAATGCGACTTCTCTATGGCGGTTCGGTCAAGCCTTCCAATGCGGCAGAACTGATGGCGATTGCCAATGTTGATGGTGCGTTGATCGGTGGTGCAAGCTTGAAGGCTGAGGACTTCCTCTCCATATTCGGCGCTTACAAGACGCTGCTTGACTGATTTGAACGCCCAAATTCAGGCGAAAGGGGCTTTCAAAGCCGTCAAGCCTCATGTAAAGAGCCGCCAACAGATTTAGACCTTGTCCCTCGGGGCATGAAGACTTTGCCCATCGGGGCAGGCAGGAATAATCCATGCAGACCGTATTGATCGTCATTCATCTCATGATCGTGCTGGCGCTTGTCGGCGTCGTACTTGTACAGCGCTCCGAGGGCGGTGGCCTTGGTATTGGCGGTGGCTCCGGCTTCATGTCGGCACGCGGCGCCGCCAATGCGCTGACGCGCACGACGGCCATTCTGGCGACCTTGTTCTTCATCACCTCGATGGGGCTTGGTATTCTCGCACGCTACGAATCGAAGCCAACCGATATTCTCGACCGCATTCCAGCCAGCCAGTCCGGATCGAGCGTTCTGGACCAGCTTGGCGGCGCGCCATCAACAGACGGTACAGCCGCGCCTTCGACAGGTGACGCAGCCACACCGCCGGCAGAAGCTCCTGCAGCCGATCCGAACGCTGTTCCAACCGGCAACTGATCGGTCTTTAAAATAAACGCTCCGGCGGACCTCAAAAGTCCGCCGGTTTTCTTTTGTCCATATTCCGGATCGCTTGAAAAAAGTTGGGACAACTTTTTTAGGGCTGGCGGAATCAGTTTCTACAAGGTAACCGGTGAATCCCATGGCGCGATATGTATTCATCACTGGCGGCGTGGTCTCCTCACTTGGTAAGGGCATCGCAGCCGCGGCACTCGGAGCATTGTTGCAGGCGCGGGGATACCGTGTGCGCCTGCGCAAACTGGACCCCTATCTCAACGTCGATCCCGGCACCATGAGCCCGACCCAGCATGGCGAGGTGTTCGTCACTGACGACGGCGCGGAGACCGATCTCGATCTTGGTCATTACGAACGCTTTACCGGGCGCTCGGCAACCAAGACCGACAACATCACCACGGGTCGTATCTACAAGAACATCATCGACAAGGAACGGCGCGGCGATTATCTCGGCGCCACCGTTCAGGTGATCCCGCATGTCACCAACGAGATCAAGGATTTCGTGGTCGAGGGCAATGACGATTACGACTTCGTCATCTGCGAGATCGGCGGCACGGTGGGTGACATTGAGGCGATGCCGTTCATGGAGGCGATCCGCCAGCTCGGCAACGATCTGCCGCGTGGCACGGCGGTTTATGTGCATCTGACCCTGATGCCCTATATTCCGGCAGCCGGTGAATTGAAGACCAAGCCGACCCAACATTCCGTCAAGGAACTGCAGGCACTCGGCATTCACCCCGATATCCTTCTGGTGCGCGCGGATCGCGAGATCCCTGAGCCCGAACGCCGCAAGTTGTCGCTGTTTTGCAACGTGCGCGAGACGGCCGTCATTCAGGCGCTGGATGTGGCAAACATCTATGACGTGCCCATGGCCTATCACAAGGAAGGCCTGGACAACGAGGTTCTGGCCGCTTTCGGCATCGAGCCGGCGCCCAAGCCCCGTCTGGGTGCCTGGGAAGAGGTCAGCGACCGTATACGCACGCCCGAAGGCGAGGTTACCATTGCCATCGTCGGCAAATATACCGGTCTCAAGGATGCCTATAAGTCGCTGATCGAGGCGCTCTATCACGGCGGCATTGCCAACCGCGTCAAGGTCAACCTTGAATGGATCGAGTCTGAGGTCTTCGAAAAGGAAGATCCGGCTCCCTGGCTTGAGAAGGTGCATGGCATTCTGGTGCCGGGCGGCTTTGGCGAGCGCGGCTCGGAAGGCAAGATTAATGCAGCCCGCTTCGCGCGCGAACGCAAGGTGCCTTATTTTGGCATCTGCTTTGGCATGCAGATGGCTGTGGTGGAAGCTGCCCGTCATCTGGCGGGTATCGAAAATGCGTCCTCCACGGAATTCGGCAAGGCGGAGGAACCGGTGGTTGGTCTCATGACCGAATGGATCAAGGGCAACCAGCTCGAAAAGCGTGCGGCCTCCGGCGATCTCGGCGGTACCATGCGTCTTGGGGCTTACAAGGCCGCTCTGAAGAAAGGCACCAGGATCGCCGAGATCTACGGATCGACCGATATTGCCGAACGTCATCGTCACCGTTACGAGGTGAATGTCGATTACAAGGATCGTCTGGAATCCTGCGGCCTGATCTTCTCCGGTATGTCACCGGATGGCGTATTGCCTGAGACGGTCGAATACGCCGATCATCCGTGGTTCATCGGGGTGCAGTATCACCCGGAACTGAAGTCGCGCCCGCTTGATCCGCATCCACTCTTTGCAAGCTTCATTGAGGCTGCTGTCGAACAGAGCCGGCTTGTCTGACAGCAGGTGACCTTCGTCAGCAATTTCGAAACCCGGCTTTCAGGCCGGGTTTTTTGTTGTCACTGGCGCCAATCAGGATCCTTTGGGTGCCTTGCTGCGTCCACTGTTCGGCCATATCCGCTCCGCACTTAAGTCACTTTCTGCGACCATAGCGATTGTCAGCACCTCACTATGTCAAATGACAATAGGGGCGCTGCCGCGCAATCGTCGAAGCGTTGAACTGAATGTTTCCGGGTGTGACATTTCGTGCCCAAGTTTTTTCGGATCAATATGGCGGCACATGCGTTTCTCAACCGTATCCGGATCAAAACCGGAAAATGAACGAACTCACATGCTTCCGAAAGGAATACAGGGATGAATAAGAAGATTGTCACTATGCTCGCCGCTCTGCCGCTCGTCGCCAGCGCTGGCGCTGCTATGGCCGCCGATGCACTCGTTGCCGCACCTGCACCTGCGTATCATGAGGCCGACAAGTACGGTGGCGTTAAAATTGGCTACCTGACCTGCGACGTCGATGGTGGCGTTGGTTATGTGGTTGGTTCCGCGAAGGCGGCCGAATGCTCGTTTTCGTCCACTGTTGGCAGCGAGCCTGTCGATACCTACGGCGCGACTATTCGCAAGGTCGGCGTTGACTTAGGCTTCACGACCAAGGGCAAGCTCGTCTGGGCCGTATTCGCTCCCACAGCCGGCTATCACCAGGGCTCGCTGGGCGGTCTTTATCAGGGTGCCACAGTCGAGGCGACCGTGGGTGCCGGTATTGGCGCAAACGTTCTGGTTGGCGGCACGGCCGGCTCTATCCAGTTGCAGCCCGTCAGCGTAACGGGTCAGCTTGGTCTGAACCTTGCTGCAACAGGTACGTCTGTGACCTTGACGCCGCAGAGCTAAGAAAAGAAATTTCAGTTGGGTGCGACCGCAAATGCGGGATCGTACTCGCTGGACGACCTTGATCCCAAGCAAGGCTTAGTACTCGCCGACGAACCATCGTATGCCCGACCTCTGCGTCGGGCATACGCGTTTCAGGAAAGTGGTGCTGCTGTGCCTCGTACATTGGACAATAATTTGCACTGCAGGACATAACTCCTTTATTTCATTAGAGACATTATGCGCTTAAAGATAATTTCATGAGTGAATTGTTGGATCTGCCGCCCGCCCGCATGACACGACTGATTGCGAACACTGCCCGGTTGTGGCGGCGTGCGGCGAATCGTCGACTTCAACCCTACGGTCTCACCGAGGCTACCTGGTTGCCGCTGTTGCATATTTTTTCGTCTCAGAATGCCATGCGGCAAAAGGACTTGGCCAATAAATTGATGCTGGATGGTTCGTCCGTCGTTCGGGTGGTCGACAATCTCGAAAAAGCGGGTCTTGTCTCACGGGTGGGTAATCCGGGAGATCGGCGGTCAAAAGAGGTGGTCTTGACGGAGGAAGGTCTCGTGGTGGTTACAAAGGTAACCGATATTGCGTTTCTTCTGGCGAGTGAGGCTTCCAGCGGTATTGACCAGCATGACATGGAAACGGCCAGGAGGGTTCTTTCCCATATGAGCCGATTTCTCTCTCAAGAACTGGGCGATGAAATTGAAAATGACGACTAGGGCGGCAATTCTGTAAGCGTTTCCACCTACGCCCCTGCAAAGGGTCTCAGCAGCAATATGGCTGTCTCTTCACCTGCCGAAAGTGCAGGAGCGTGAGGTGCGCGAATGATAAGGCAATCCGAACGGGCAAAGATCTTCATCATGGATGAATCCTGTTTGTCGAAGGCGGTTGCATAAAGCTTTCCATCCTCCGTACGCTTCAGGCTCGCGCGCATATAATCCTGGCGCTTGTCGTTCGAAGCGATGTCACTCGTCGTCACGGCGACTGCTTCTCTTCTTTTTTCAGCCTTTCGGGCCATCTTGAGAATCAGCGGTTCCAGAAAGAGCAATGCACACACCATGCTGGAGACCGGATTGCCCGGCAGGCCAAGCACCTGAATGTCTCCGAGACTGCCGACCATCAGCGGCTTGCCCGGTCGCATGGCGATGCGCCAGAAATCAAGCGTCATGCCGCTTCCCAGCAGCGCAGATTGCACCAGGTCGTGATCGCCGACCGAGGCGCCACCGACGGTCACCAGAATATCGGCACCAGCCTTTCGCGCGCGGTCTATGCAGGTGGCGATCGCCACACGATTATCGCGGGCAATGCCCAGATCCAGAATATCGGCCCCACATTCACGGGCAAGGGCTGCGATGCCATGGGTATTCGAGGCAACGATCTGCGACGGGCCGGGTGTCCCTCCGGGAGAAACAAGTTCATCACCGGTCGCAAGGATTGCCACAAGCGGCTTCTTGTAGACATCTATGACGTCGTGATTGGTTGCCGCAGCCAGCGTCACATGCGTGTAATCCATAAAAATTCCGGATTTCAGCACAGTTTCACCTTCGGCGAAGTCCTGTCCGCGGGGCCGGATATGGCGACCTCTGGTGACCGCGAATGTCGTTCTTATCCGGTTGCCGTCGAGCTTCTCGGCATCCTCCTGGATCAGGATGGTATCGGCGCCCTCGGGCACCGGTGCGCCGGTGAAGATCCGAACGGTTTCGCCCGGTCCCACCTTGCCGTCGAATGCATGGCCGGCAGCTGCCGCGCCAATGACCGTCAGTTCCGATCCAATGTCGACTGCATCATCAGCGCGCAGCGCATAGCCATCCATGGCGGACGCATCGAAGGGTGGTTGGGTCAGCCTGGAGACAATGTCTTGCGCCAGGATCCGGCCTTGTGCCCGATCCAGGTGCACGCTTTCCGTCGCAGCGATGGCATTGCCGCGGTCCAGGACGCGCTTTTGTGCATCACCAACAGAGAGGAGGGACATGATCAGTCCGCCTCCGGATGGCGGAAATCGCCTGACTTTCCGCCAGATTTCTGCAGCAGCCGAATGCCGCCGATTTCCATCGCCTTGTCTGCGGCCTTGGCCATGTCATAAATGGTGAGGCAGGCGACTGACACGGCCGTCAAGGCTTCCATCTCGACACCCGTCTGACCGGTCAGTTTGGCCGTAGCCGTCACTTTCAGCCCCGGCAGGGCGATATCCTCGACAATGTCGACCGACACTTTGGTCAGCATAAGCGGATGGCATAACGGAATGAGCGACGATGTCTGCTTGGCGGCCATAATGCCGGCAATGCGGGCAGTTGCGATGACGTCACCCTTTTTGGCATTTCCCTGGCGGATAAGGGCCAGCGTGGCCTCAGCCATTTTTACCCGACCTTCAGCGACGGCGATGCGAACCGTTTCGGCCTTGTCGCCAACATCGACCATATTGGCTTCGCCGGAAGCGCCGATATGCGTGAGCTCGCCGGGCGCTGTCATTCGGCAGCCATGGCGCCTTCTACGCCCGTGAGGAGCATGCGCGTGGCCGCTGCAACATCAGCCTTGCGCATCAGGCTTTCTCCCACCAGGAATGTAGAAATGCCGCAATTTTTAAGGCGCTGGCAATCCGCATGGGTGAAGACGCCGCTTTCGCCCACCAGCAGACGACCTGGCGGCACCATGGCAGCAAGTCTCTCACTCACGGCAAGATCGACCTCGAAGGTGCGCAGATTGCGATTGTTGACGCCGATCATCGGAGAGGTGAGCTTGAGCGCCCGCTCCATTTCGTCTTCGTCGTGGACTTCGACCAGAACATCCATGCCCAGATCGAAGGCCGCGCCTTCAAGGTCTGTCGCTTCTGCGTCAGACAACGACGCCATGATCAGCAGAATACAGTCAGCACCCCAGGCGCGCGCTTCCAGCATCTGGTAAGCGTCGAACATGAAATCCTTGCGCAGGGCAGGGAGCGCGCAGGCGGCACGGGATTGCGTCAGGTATTCGGGCGCACCTTGAAAACTCGGCCCGTCTGTCAGGACGGACAGACATGTCGCGCCGCCAGCCTCATAGGCCTTTGCCAGTTGTGGTGGATCGAAATCCGGGCGAATGAGACCCTTGGAGGGGCTGGCCTTCTTGATTTCAGCGATCAGTCCAAATGTGCCGGTATCCGCTTTCGTCTTCAACGCGCTATAAAAGCCACGAACCGGGTCTTGGTCGGCAATACGCGCCTTCAGTTCGGCGGCTGGAACGGCGGTTTTCGCCGCTGCGATTTCCTCGCGCTTGTAAGCCTCGATACGCTTCAAGATGTCGGTCATGGTGCCAGCCTAAACTCAATTGCTCTGGTTGGAAACGGCAATCAGACGCTCGAGCGCCTGCGTCGCCTTGCCTTCGTCAAGCGACCTGGAGGCGATGTCCATGCCTTCGGTCACGGAAGACGCCTTGCCGGCTATGACAAGGGCTGCCGCTGCATTGCAAAGGGAAATATCGCGGTATGCGTTTCTCGCTCCACCCAATACATCTTTCAAAGCGGCTGCATTGGCAACGCCATCGCCACCCTTCAATTGATCGAGCGTGACTTGCGGCACACCAAAATCAGCAGGTGTCAGCTCGAACTCGCGTATCTGACCATTTTCGAGGGCTGCAACCTGCGTCGTGCCAGTGGTGGTGATTTCATCCAGCCCGCTTCCATGGACGACCCATGCGGCAGTCAGGCCGAGGTCCAGAAGCGCTTCGGCAAGAGGCCGCACGAGGTCGGGAGAAAAGACGCCGAGAAGCTGGTGCTTGACGCTCGCCGGATTGGTGAGCGGGCCAAGCACGTTGAAAATCGTGCGCGTTCCAAGCTCGACCCGGGCCGGGCCGACATAGCGCATTGCAGGGTGATGCTGGGGCGCGAACATGAAACCGATGCCGGCCTCTGCGACGCATCGGGAAATTCCGGCGGGATCGAGGTCAAGTTTGACCCCCAATGCCGACAGGCTGTCGGAGGCACCCGATTTGGACGACAGGGCGCGGTTTCCGTGTTTGGCGACAGGCACACCCGCACCTGCCACAATCAGCGAGGCCAGTGTCGAGATATTGTAGGTCCCGGTTCCATCGCCGCCGGTTCCAACGATGTCGATAGCGCCTTCAGGCGCTTTGACCGGCAGCATCTTCGCGCGCATCACCGATACCGCACCGGCAATCTCGTTGACGGTTTCGCCGCGCACGCGCATGGCCATCAGGATGCCGCCGATCTGGGCCGGGGTGGCGTCGCCAGACATGATCAGTTCAAAGGCGTCGCTTGCCTCGCTGCGGGTCAATGCTTCGCCGCCGGCGAGCTTGGCGATAAAGGGCTTGAGACCGCTCATATCCTCAACTTTCCTTGCCGTTTCACCTAGCGGACAATGGCTTGCTGGGCCAGGTTCTGGTTGACCGAGACGCCGTATTTCGTCTGCAAGCCGGAGACCATCTGATCGAGAATGTCATCGCCGGCAGCGTTGGCAAGCGTCGTGGACTGCTGGTCGTCGTTGTTCAATACTGAGGTCGTCGGCTGGTCATTCACTTCGGTCACCTTCAACACAATCTGTGTCGTTGGATCATTGCCGGGCGCAGAGGCGACGGTACCTTCCGGACCGCTAAACGCTGCCGATACTGCAGCGCTGCCAAGGACCGGATCATCCGTGCCGCGCTGGATTCCGCTTTTGCTCTCTACAGCGATTGCAAGTTCGGCAGCAACGGCGTCCATGGTTTCACCGTTCTGGATACGGGTCTTGATGTTTTCAGCCTTTGCGCCGAGCGCAGTCTTTTGCTGTTCCGCAGTCCAGTCGGCCACGGCCTTGTCGTGGACTTCTTCAAGGGTGCGGTCGCGCGCTGGTTCGATGCCGGTAACTTCAAACCAGATATATCCATCCTTGCCGAAATTGATCGGCAGTGGCTCCACACCGACTTCGGTCTGGAACGCCTCGCTCAAGAGCTTTGCACCGGCTGTCAGGTCAACATCCTTGCCATCGGGATCAAGTCCCCGGGCGTCGACATTGGCCACCTTCACAACCTTCAGATTGAGTTCCTTGGCAACATCATCCAGCGATGAGCCGGAGGCGCGCAGGTCCTCGAAACGGTCGTGCACATCGAGAATATCTTCGACAGCTGCAGCATCGGCAAGTTCCTTGCGGATCTCGTCCTTGACCTCGTCGAAGCTGCGCGTGCGGCCATTCTTGATATTGGTGATCCGCAGGATTACCGGGCCAAAGGCGCCGTCGATCACGGGCGTTATCGTTCCTTCCGTCTCGACTGCAAAGGCAGCATCGGCAATTGCCGGATCCGGCAGTTGTGCCTTGGTGAAATCGCCAAGGAGAACGTCTGTCGCTGTCTTGCCCTGATCGGAGACCAGTTGATCGAAAGTGGTTCCCGACGCCAGTTCCTCGGCTGCTGCATCAGCGACCTTGCGGTTTTCAAACGGGAGCTGTTCGATCGTACGGGTGCCGGGGATTTCGTAGGTCGCCTTGCGACGGTCGTAATCCGCGCGAACGGCGTCTTCCGTGATGGAGGCCGGCGCAGCAATATCCGAAGGCTCAAGCTTTACATATTCCAAGCCGCGATATTCAGGCGCGCGATAACGGCTCTTGACGGTCTCGAACCATGTCTTCAGCGTGTCTTCCGAAGGAGCCGCGACGGGATCGATATTGGCGTTGGTGAGCAGCAGGTAATTGATCCCGCGGCTTTCCGTGCGGTATTTCTTCAGAGCATCGATGAGGACGGTCGGTGCTGTAAAGCCATCGGCCGTTGCCTCGACAATCTGGGTGCGCACAGCGACCTTGGAGCGCTCCTTGATGTAGTCGTTCTCGTTCAGGCCGGAATTGCTCAGCCGTGTCGAGAAAAGCTGGCGACTGAATTTGCCACTGGCGTCCTTGAATGCAGGATCATCGGCAATGAGGCTTGCGAGACGATCTTCGGAGAGCCCGATATTCATGTTTTTCGACAGCTGATCGAGGGCGGCACCGGCGGCGAGCTGCGAGTAGACCTGGCTCTCGACGCCCAGGGCGCGAGCCTGTTCCGATGTGAGCTGCGTGCCAAAGCGGCGGCTCATATCCGAGAGCGTGCGCTGATAGGCCAAGCGAAACTCGCTCGAGGATATCTTCTGGTCGCCGACCGACATGACGGTGTCGGAGGTGTCGCTGACCAGCGAGCGCGAGACGCCCCAGATGCCGAAGGATGCGACCAGCAGCAGGAGAAGGATCTTGGCTACCCAGGTTTTGGCAGCTTTTCTCAACATGTTTAACATCGGGACGCGAACCTCGTGTCTTTTTATTGCCTGCGCGCGAAGCGGTTGACGTTCCTTAAAGCAAAGTTTCAAGGAAATGAAGGGATAGCAGGGGAAAAGGCTGCGGCTATTGCGCAAAGAAAAAGGCCCGGCAAATGCCGGGCCTTCATCAGGTGCCTGATCTCTTGGCTTAACGCTTGGAGATCGGTGTGTAATCGCGAGTCGGTGCGCCGGTATAGAGCTGGCGAGGACGACCGATGCGCTGTTGCGGATCTTCGATCATCTCGTTCCACTGGGCGATCCAGCCGACTGTTCGGGCAAGCGCGAACAGAACGGTGAACATGGTCGTCGGGAAGCCGAGTGCGCGAAGCGTGATACCCGAATAGAAGTCGACGTTCGGGTAGAGCTTCTTTTCCTTGAAGTAGTCGTCGTTGAGCGCATATTTTTCGAGCTCCAGCGCCACCTGCATCAATGGATCGTCGCCACGACCGGTTGCATCAAGTACCTCATACATCGTCTTCTGCATGATCTTGGCGCGTGGATCGTAGTTCTTGTAGACGCGGTGACCAAAGCCCATCAGACGGAACGGATCGTTCTTGTCCTTGGCCTTGGCGATGTATTCAGGGATGCGTTCAACAGAGCCGATTTCGATGAGCATGTTGAGCGCGGCTTCGTTGGCGCCACCGTGAGCAGGCCCCCAGAGGCAGGCAATGCCGGCTGCAATACAGGCGAACGGGTTGGCACCGGAAGAACCAGCGAGACGAACCGTGGATGTGGAGGCGTTCTGCTCGTGATCGGCATGCAGGATGAAGATACGGTCCATGGCACGGGCCAGAACCGGGTTCACCTGATATTCCTCGCAGGGAACGGCAAAGCACATGCGCAGGAAGTTTGCCGCATAATCCAGGTCGTTTTTCGGATAAACGAAGGGCTGGCCGATATGGTACTTGTAGGCCATGGCGGCAATTGTCGGCATCTTTGCGATCATGCGCAGCGAGGCAACCATGCGCTGATGCGGATCGGTGATATCGGTCGAGTCGTGGTAGAAGGCCGACAGAGCGCCGACGGTACCAACCATGACAGCCATCGGATGGGCGTCGCGGCGGAAGCCGGTGAAGAAGCGGCTCATCTGTTCGTGCACCATGGTGTGATGCGTGACGCGATGATCGAAATCCTTCTTCTGAACAGCTGTTGGCAGCTCGCCATAAAGCAGCAGATAGCAGGTCTCGAGGAAATCGCCTTGTTCGGCCAACTGTTCGATGGGGTAACCGCGGTGCAGCAGAATGCCTTCGTCACCATCGATAAAGGTGATCTTGGATTCGCAGGATGCGGTGGACGTGAAGCCCGGGTCGTAGGTGAAGGCGCCAGTGTTTTTGTAGAGTGCGCCAATGTCGACAACGTCTGGACCAAGGGTGCCAGTTTTGACAGTCAGGTCGACAGTTTTGCCACCGAGATTTATTTCAGCGCTTTTGTCCGTCATGCTAATCCTCCGAATGGGCGGGAGATGCCCTCAAATTGGGCACCACAGGTTAAGCGTCAGGCATTAGCTATATGATCCGAAGGTTAATGCCAAGCTATCGACCCGCCAAATTGTGCACTGCACTGCATGCGCTGCACTATCTGACCTGATGAACGCGCGTATACCGCGAGCATGTTCTGCTTAACAATCAACCGCTTCGCGAATAAGCTGTCCTCCGTGACTTGGTGTCGGCTTGGTTGTTGCCGTGAGCCGGACACTTCGTGGGGGCCGTACCATGCATGAAGCGTTGGAAAAGCACCTGGATACGATGCGGTCTGTTGGCAGGCCGCGCCCTGTCGCGCCTGTGCCTTCACGTCTGCGCCATACGCGCGAAGGAATGACGCGGCCGCGGTCTGCCCCCGAGTTCAGCGCGTTTTTTTCACGCCTTGCGAGCAGAAGCGCGGCATGCCTGGAAGACGAGCGTGATCACGGCCATGTTTTCCTGTTTCTGCCGGTTTTCATGGGTACTGGCGCTATTTTATGGTTTGCGGCTGATGATCCGCCCAAGCTTTTCGTGTTGATTTTGCTCTTTTGCGGTCTGGCTTGTCTCGGAGTTGTCAGCCGCTATCGCAATCCGTGTTGGCACTACGTCTTGCTGGCCTCGATGCTCATGACCGCCGGGTCTTTGTTTGCTGTTTGGGAAACGGCGCGTCTGGATACGGTCATGCTGGACAGCCCGGTCACGACTCATATCACAGGCATTATCGAGCAGCGAGAGGAGGGGGCGAGCGGCGAATGGCGCTATATCGTCCGTATTGCACAGACCCGAGAACCCCAGTTACGGCGCCCGCCTTCGAGAGTTTCGCTGGTGGCGCGCGCGGATCATAGACCATTTATGATCGGTGCCGCGATTGAGGGGAGGGCCAGATTATCTCCTCCCTCGGGGCCTGCGCTACCCGGACTGAATGACTTTGCCTTTTCTGCCTATTTTGACGGCATTGGCGCTATCGGCTTTTTCCTCGGCGCGCCTGATGTCGGCGATTCGACCCTATCCGACCAACCGCAAACGGATTTTTTGACCTCTGCGCAACGGGCATTGGCATCCAATCTACTGTCGGTGCGTGGCGCTATCGGCGAGCGGATACGAACGGCAATCGGCGGAGACGAAGGTGCTTTTGCTGCGGCGATCGTGACAGGTGAGCGGCGGGCGCTTTCAGAGCCCGTCCTGGACGACCTGCGGCGCTCCGGCCTTGCCCATGTGATTGCGATTTCCGGCCTGCATATGGCGCTGGCGGCTGGATTGTTCTTTGTCGGTCTACGGGTGGTGTTGAGCCAGTTCACAGGCTTTGCGCCATCCAGACCGATCAAGAAGTATGCAGCCGCTGGCGCGCTTGTCGCGGCATTCTTCTATCTGATGATTTCGGGTGCCCAGGTGTCGGCGCAGCGCGCTTTCGTGATGATGGCAATCATGCTCATGGCTGTGCTATTGGACAGGCCAGCGATCAGCATGCGCAATGTGGCACTGGCGGCCACGATCATACTGGCAATCTCGCCCTCCGAAGTGATGGGGCCAAGCTTTCAGATGTCATTTGCAGCAACCGTGGCGCTGGTGGCTGGATATTCCGCGTGGCGTTTCCGCAGATCCCGCGACGGCTATTTCGACTTTTTGCCTGATATGCCCTTTGCCGGTGCGATCATCCGCGTGGTTGGCGGGCTGATCCTCACTTCCGTGATTGGTGGTTTGTCGACGGCGATCTTTTCGTTGGAGCATTTCCACCGCCTCGCCGGCTATAGTTTACCGGCCAATCTGTTGGCGATGCCGATCATCACATTTGTGGTGATGCCGGCCGGCCTGGTGTCGATGTTGCTGATGCCCATCGGCCTCGACAGACTTCCGCTTGACGTCATGGGGCATGGACTCGGTCTCGTCATCGCGATCGCCCATACTGTCGCCGAATGGGGTGGCGATGTCGGTAGCGCGCGACTGGCCCGTTGGGTTTTGCCGTTAGCGGTTACGGGCATGCTGATACTGGCACTGCTTCGAAGTCGCATCAGGCATATTGGCACCGCCATCCTCGCAGGTGGTCTGATCACCGGATTGGCGCTTCCTAAAGACAGGACTGCCGATCTGCTGATCTATGAGGACGGTCGTCTGGTTGGGTTGATCGGCAATGGGGTCGACAATGCGGACGTGATCGCCACTACGAGCGCCCGACCGCCGGGCTTCATATTTACCCAATGGCAGAACGGTTTGCAGCGCCACAGCCATCAAAAACCTGCTTTCGAAGAGGATGCCTTGCTTGCCGAGGCGATTGCGCCGCGGGACATCACGACCCCTGATGGTGGTCGCCGCTTTCCCGTGCTTTCGGAAAATGCGATACGCTACGCCAGCGCGAAACTCGCGCATATGTTGGACATGTCGGTCGACGGCCAGTTCAGCTGCCTGAACAAGGTCTGGTGCGTTGCCCGTATCAGCGGGGGATGGCGGGTGGTCACACTTGAGGAGCCACGGCTTTCAGGCCTGGCCTGCGATCTCGGTGATATTGTTATTTCTGCGCGACGGCTTGGCTATGACCATTGCCGCTCGGGCGCGAGATTGATCACGCCCGATACACTTCGCAAAACGGGCTCTTTGGAAATATGGCTGGGCCCACACAGCAACGGGGCAATCGCTTTGCGCTCTGCTTTTTCCGGCCGTGCAAGGCCTTGGAGCCTGCATCGCAGATATGATTGGCGCAGCGGTCGCTATGATATGAAACTCGTGGAGACCGTGCTCACCGACCTCAGTGGTAGCGGCGGATCAGGCCGACCAGCTTACCCTGAACCTTGACCCTGTCAGGCCCAAAGATCCGTGTTTCGTAAGCCGGATTGGCCGCTTCCAGAGCAATCGACGCACCCTTGCGACGGAAGCGCTTCAGGGTTGCTTCCTCGTCATCGACCAGCGCCACGATGATATCGCCCGGACTGGCGGTCGAGCCGTTGCGGATGATCACGGTGTCGCCGTCAAGGATGCCGGCCTCGATCATCGAGTCACCCTTGACCTCAAGCGCATAATGCTCGCCGCTGCTGACCATTTCGGCGGGAATGCTGATTTCATGAGTGTTGTTCTGAATGGCAGAGATTGGCACACCGGCGGCAATGCGGCCCATTACCGGAACGGAAACCGTATTGTTGTTGTCTTCGCTCGGCTGGCGCAGCATCGGCGGTGGCGTCTTGCCGCGGCTGCCTTCAATGACGCTGGGCGAGAAACCGCCGCGACGTGGCTGCATGCTGGGTGAATAGGCTTCGGGAAGCTTGATCACTTCCAGTGCTCTTGCCCTGTTGGGTAGCCGGCGAATGAAACCGCGCTCCTCCAGCGCTGTGATCAGACGATGGATGCCGGATTTGGAGGCCAGATCCAGTGCATCTTTCATTTCATCAAAGGATGGCGGCACGCCGGACTCCTTCATTCTTTCGTGAATGAAGAGCAACAATTCCTGTTGTTTGCGGGTCAGCATTGCGATTCCCTTTGATGAAACAAATCCAGAACATACACTATCTGTTCCAGTTGTGTTCTGCAAGTGACTAAATTTTTGTGAGGCTGGCAACAATGGAATTGATGGGTCGGCGCGTGCGCATCAGGGCTACAATGCTCGATAAATTGCGATGTCTTGTGTTTGAGCCTGCGATGGCGCACAACCGACGCGTTTTTATGCTGAGGAACCGTTTATGGATTCATCGTCTGTTTCGCCGGCCCGCGCGCTCGATCATATTGTCCTGCCTGTCGGCGCGCTTGGGGTCGCACGCAACCGGTTGACGGCGCTCGGTTTTACTTTCGCAGCCGATGCGCTCCATCCATTCGGCACCGAAAATGCCTGTGTTTATTTTTCCGAAGGCGGATATCTGGAGCCTCTGGGTGTTGCCGATCCTGAGAAATGCCACGACGCGATACGGCAGGGCAATGTGTTTGTGGCGCGCCATGAAGCGTTTCGGGCAGATCGTGGCGAGGGGCTGTCGGCCATTATTGCCGAGAGCCGCGACGCGGATGCGGATCACGCAAGGTTCGAGGCAGAGGGACGGTCTGCCGGCAAGATGCTGTCTTTCGAGCGACCTGTTCAAGCGGCCGATGGAAGCGAGGCGAAAGCCGGTTTCAAGCTGGCTTTCGCCAGGGATGAACAAGCGCCTGACCTGCTGCTGTTTGCCTGTGAGCGACTGTTGCCGCTGGCCGTCGACAAGGAGGCGCTGGCGCGACACGACAATGGCGCAGTGCGTGTGAGTGGCGTGATCTTGACGGCGGAAGACCCCTCAATATTTGAGGGTTATATCGATGCTGTGTTGCAGACGCATGCTTCAGCAACCCGTGGCGGCAGACTGGAATTCGCTGCCGGCGGCACTCAGATAGAAGTGATGACGCCGGACGGATTTACCCGCAGCTATGGTCTATCTGTAATGAGCAGGACCGCCGGTCTCGAGGGCGCGGGATTAGTCTTTGCCGTGGGCGATCTTGGCGTGACAGGTGCGCTTCTTGCCGCTAATGGCATTTCTCACGAAGCCCGGGAGGGTCGCCTTGTGGTTCCACCATCGGCGGGTCAAGGCGTAACATTCATATTCGAGGACAAGGCATGAGCATTTCACCAAATTCAAGCGTGGTCGTTGGCGATGGCGCAAGCAAGGTCACCTTTTCCAATAGCGCGCGATTTTCGTTGATCGCCGGCCCTTGCCAGATGGAGAGCCGCGACCATGCCTTTATGATGGCTGGCGAGATCAAGGAAATCTGCGACACGCTCGGCATCGGCCTCGTCTACAAGTCCTCCTTTGACAAGGCCAACCGGACATCTCTGTCTGGAAAACGCGGTATCGGGCTGGAGCAGGCACTTGAGGTGTTTGCAGACCTTAAAAAGGAATTCGGCTTTCCTGTGCTGACCGACATTCACACCGAGGAACAGTGTGCCATCGTCGCGCCGGTGGTGGACGTGTTGCAAATCCCGGCCTTCCTCAGTCGCCAGACCGACCTGCTGGTCGCTGCTGCCAAGACTGGTCGTGCGATCAACGTCAAGAAAGGCCAGTTCCTCGCGCCCTGGGACATGAAGAACGTGCTCGCCAAGATCGTCGAAAGCGGCAATCCGAACGTGCTCTTGTGCGAGCGCGGTGCATCCTTCGGATACAATACACTGGTGTCTGATTTCCGCGCCTTGCCGATCATGGCGGCCATGGGGGCACCGGTGGTGTTTGACGCGACCCATTCCGTGCAACAACCGGGCGGGCAGGGTGGATCGACCGGTGGCCAGCGCGAATTCGTTGAAACGCTTGCGCGTGCCGCCGTTGCCGTTGGCGTTGGCGGGCTGTTCATCGAAACCCATCAGGATCCGGATAACTCACCTTCTGACGGCCCGAACATGGTTCATCTGAAAGACATGCCGCGGCTTCTGGAAACCCTTCTGGCGTTTGACGCAATCACCAAGGGGTGAGGCTGCGAAGTTTCGACACTGAGGCGAAGGCACTGTCGATGACCTCGGCTTGTCTCGCTTCAGGCGACACCAAGCTTTCATACTCTTGCCATTGTATTTTTCTCTTCTTCGATTAATACAGGCCCATCCTCAATCCCACCCAGAAACCGGGAGGTCCCCATGACTGCAATCACCGACATCATCGGCCGCGAAATTCTCGATAGCCGCGGCAATCCGACTGTAGAGGTCGATGTCTTTCTTGAAGACGGCAGCATGGGCCGCGCAGCCGTTCCGTCGGGTGCCTCGACCGGTGCGCACGAAGCCGTCGAGCTTCGCGATGGTGGCAAGCGCTATCTTGGCAAGGGCGTCGAAAAGGCCGTCGAAGCCGTCAACACCGAGATCTTCGATGCCATTGGCGGCCTGGATGCAGAAAACCAGATCCAGATCGACAACATCATGATCGAGCTGGACGGCACGCCAAACAAAGCGCGCCTCGGGGCAAATGCTGTTCTCGGTGTGTCTCTGGCCGTTGCCAAGGCTGCTGCCGAAGCCTCCGGTCTGCCGCTTTATCGTTATGTTGGCGGCCCGAACGCCCGCACGCTGCCAGTTCCGATGATGAACATCATCAACGGCGGCGCGCATGCCGACAACCCGATCGACTTCCAGGAATTCATGATCATGCCCGTGGGCGCGGACACCCTGCGCGACGCCGTTCGCATGGGCTCGGAAGTGTTTCATGTGCTGAAGAAGGAATTGAGCGCCAAGGGCCTCAACACCAATGTCGGCGATGAAGGCGGTTTTGCGCCAGACCTGAAGAGCGCGCCTGAAGCGCTCGACATTATCATGAAGGCGATCGAAAAGGCTGGCTACAAGCCTGGCGAAGACATCAGTCTCGCTCTCGATCCGGCGTCGACCGAATTCTTCAAGGACGGCAAATACGATCTGCAGGGCGAGGGCCGTGTGCTCGATAGCGCCGAGATGGCCGGTTATTATGCCGAACTGGTTGCCAAATATCCCATCATCTCCATCGAAGACGGTATGGCCGAAGACGACTGGGATGGTTGGAAGACCCTGACCGACATGATCGGCGACAAGTGCCAGCTGGTGGGTGACGATCTGTTCGTGACCAATTCGGCGCGTCTGCGTGACGGCATCAAGATGGGCGTTGCCAACTCCATCCTGATCAAGGTCAACCAGATCGGCACACTGACGGAAACGCTGGATGCCGTGGAGACCGCGCATAAGGCCGCTTACACAGCCGTCATGTCGCATCGCTCGGGCGAAACGGAAGACTCGACGATTGCCGATCTCGCTGTTGCGACCAATTGCGGACAGATCAAAACCGGCTCGCTGTCGCGTTCGGATCGTCTGGCAAAGTACAATCAGCTGATCCGTATCGAAGAGGGTCTCGGTCCGCAGGCTTTCTACGCCGGCACGTCGATCCTCAAGGGCTGATCGGTCCTCGATCGTTGAATTGAAAAGCCCGCGCCGGGAAACCGGGGCGGGCTTTTTGTCGTGACCGTGCGGCGTGCGACAGACAAATTCTACCGGTTTCTGACAGGGTCAACGATCGGTTAAACAATCAGAGCTAATTTGAACGCTTAGTTGAGTACCGCGTATCAAGGCCATACCCCCGCATGTGGACCCGCCATCATAAAAAACGTAAAATCGGTCGCCTGGTTCTCCCAGCGGTGACCATCGCCTTTCTGGGCTATTTCGGCTATCATTGCATTCATGGCGACTACGGTCTGATTGCCGCAGAGCATTTCGAGAAGCGTAGGGTCGTGCGTGAGCGAGAGCTTGCAGCGCTTGTGGATCAGCGGAAGACGCTGGAGAATCAGGTGGCGCTGATGAGCGATGGGTCGCTTGAGAAAGACATGATCGATGAGAAGGCGCGATATCAATTGAATATGTCGCGTCCCGATGAAATTGTGATCTTCAATAGCTATTTCAAGAATTAACTTGAATTCGGTTAATCTTCAATTTCCGTTAAAAAACATAGACTTATTCGGAATGCTAGGCATGCATTTATGGCATTGCCGGGCTGCCGTTTCTTGCTTATTGTACGCGACAACAAACATATCGCCCATAAAACCCAGGGAGGGATGAATGGCGCCGCGAAAACCCGCGTCTACCGCAGGACGCAAACCTGCTTCCAAAACAACCAAGACGGATTTTGAGCACGGCGCAGTCGCCGAGTTCAAGAAAGATCAGGAGCTTTCCGCCTATCGGCAGATGCTTTTGATTCGCCGTTTTGAAGAAAAAGCCGGCCAACTTTATGGCATGGGCTTCATCGGTGGTTTCTGTCACCTCTATATCGGTCAGGAAGCTGTCGTTGTTGGCATGCAGATGGCGCAGAAGGATGGTGACCAGGTCATCACCGGTTATCGCGACCACGGTCACATGCTGGCAACCGGCATGGAAGCGCGCGGCGTGATGGCGGAACTGACGGGACGCCGGGGCGGCTATTCCAAGGGGAAGGGTGGCTCCATGCACATGTTCTCCAAGGAAAAGGCCTTCTATGGCGGCCACGGCATCGTTGGCGCGCAGGTGTCGCTCGGAACCGGTCTGGCCTTTGCCAACCGCTACCGCGACAACAAGTCGGTCTCGATTGCGTATTTCGGCGATGGCGCGGCCAACCAGGGCCAGGTCTACGAGAGCTTCAACATGGCACAGCTGTGGAAGCTTCCGGTGGTCTATGTGATCGAGAACAACCGTTACGCCATGGGTACGTCGAACGCACGTTCGACTGCGCAGACCGATTACTCCAAGCGCGGCGCATCGTTCGGCATTCCCGGCATGCAGGTCGATGGCATGGACGTTCGGGCCGTGATGGCTGCAGCCGAACAGGCTCTCGAATATGCCCGCAGCGGCAAGGGTCCGGTCATTCTGGAAATGATGACCTATCGTTATCGCGGCCACTCGATGTCCGACCCTGCGAAATACCGTTCCAAGGATGAAGTGCAGAAGATGCGTTCCGAGCACGATCCGATCGAGCAGGTGAAAGCCCGTCTTATGGACAAGGGCTGGGCGAGCGAAGACGAGCTTAAGGCTCTCGACAAGGAAGTGCGCGACATCGTTGCCGATAGCGCCGATTTCGCACAGTCGGATCCAGAGCCGGATGTATCCGAGCTTTACACCGATATTTTGCTTTGAGCGGGGAGGCCTAGTTTATGACCGTAGAAATTCTCATGCCTGCCCTGTCTCCGACAATGGAAGAGGGCACCCTGTCGAAATGGCTGAAAAAGGAAGGTGACAAGGTCACGTCCGGCGACGTCATTGCGGAAATCGAAACTGACAAGGCGACCATGGAAGTGGAAGCCGTGGATGAAGGCACGATCGGCAAGCTGCTGATCGAAGCCGGCACCGAAAACGTCAAGGTGAACACGCCGATTGCTGTTCTTCTTGAAGATGGCGAAAGCGCCGATGACATCAAGGCTGGCGGTTCCGCATCCAAGGCCGAAGAAGCGCCTGCCGCTTCCGATGCGTCCGGCGGCAAGGCTCGCGAAGCCAAGGACGAGGCTCCGTCTGAAAAGGCACCGGCTGCGCCCAAGGTCGATGTTGCCTCCGATCCGGACATTCCGGCCGGTACCGAAATGGTGATGACGACCGTTCGCGAAGCACTTCGCGATGCGATGGCCGAAGAAATGCGCCGCGACGAAGACGTCTTCGTCATGGGCGAGGAAGTGGCTGAGTACCAGGGCGCCTATAAGATTACGCAAGGCTTGCTGCAGGAATTTGGCGCCAAGCGCGTCGTCGACACGCCTATTACCGAACACGGCTTTGCCGGTGTCGGCGTCGGTGCGGCGATGGCCGGTCTGAAGCCGATCGTCGAGTTCATGACCTTCAACTTTGCCATGCAGGCGATTGACCAGATCATCAACTCGGCCGCCAAGACGCTTTACATGTCGGGCGGTCAGATGGGTGCGCCGATGGTGTTCCGTGGTCCCAATGGTGCTGCTGCCCGCGTTGGTGCACAGCACAGCCAGGATTACGCGGCATGGTATAGCCAGATCCCCGGTCTCAAGGTCGTCATGCCGTATACGGCTGCTGACGCCAAGGGCCTGCTCAAGGCTGCGATCCGCGATCCGAACCCGGTTGTCTTCCTTGAGAACGAAATCCTCTACGGTCAGTCCTTCGAAGTGCCGAAGATGGATGATTTCGTTCTGCCAATCGGCAAGGCGCGCATCCACAAGAAGGGTAGCGATGCAACCATCGTCTCCTTCGGTATTGGCATGACCTATGCGCTGAAGGCCATCGAGGAACTGGAGAAGGACGGCATCGACGTCGAGTTGATCGATCTTCGCACCATTCGTCCGATGGATATTCCAACGGTGATTGAGTCGGTGAAGAAGACCGGTCGTCTGGTGACTGTCGAAGAAGGTTATCCGCAGTCGTCCGTCGGCACTGAAATTGCCACGCGCGTGATGCAGCAGGCCTTCGATTATCTCGATGCGCCGATCCTGACGATTGCTGGCAAGGACGTGCCGATGCCATATGCGGCAAACCTCGAAAAGCTGGCGCTGCCGAATGTCGGTGAGGTCGTACAGGCCGTTAAAACCGTCTGCTACAAATAAGGGGAGGCCTACACCATGCCGATCAATATCACGATGCCGGCGCTTTCCCCGACCATGGAAGAGGGCAATCTCTCCAAGTGGCTGGTGAAGGAAGGCGACAAGATCGGTCCCGGCGATGTCATCGCCGAGATCGAGACCGACAAGGCGACCATGGAAGTGGAAGCTGTTGATGAAGGCACGATCGCCAAGCTCGTTGTTGAAGCGGGTACCGAGGGCGTGAAGGTCAATGCCCTGATCGCGATCCTTGCCGAAGAAGGCGAAGACGTGAAGGAAGCAGCCGCCTCCGGTGGTGGTTCAGCAGCCCCGAAAGCCGATGCCGCGCCGGCCAAGCAGGAAGCCGCGTCAGCGGCTGCACCTGTCACGGATCAGGCACCGGCACCGTCTACACCTGCTCCGGTGACGAAATCCGGCGACCGGGTTTTTGCGTCGCCATTGGCACGCCGTCTGGCCAAGGAAGCGGGTCTCGATCTCACCGCTGTCTCCGGCACCGGACCTCATGGCCGTATCGTCAAGAGCGACATCGAAAAGGCCAAGTCCTCCGGTGGCGCGAAGGCTCCCGCTTCGGCTCCGCAGACGGGTGCAGCAGCACCGCAGGCGCCTAAGGGTCAGTCCGACGAGGCCGTTCTCAAGCTGTTCGAGGAAGGCTCTTACGAGCTTCTTCCTCATGACGGCATGCGCAAGACCATCGCTGCACGTCTGACAGAATCGCACCAGACTGTGCCATCCTATTTCGTGTCGATGGATTGCGAGCTGGATGCGCTGATGAAACTGCGTGCCGAGATCAACAAGTCGGCGCCGATGAATAAGACCGAGAAGGGCGAGGTTCCGGCCTACAAGCTCTCCGTCAACGACTTCATCATCAAGGCCATGGCGCTTGCGCTGCGTGACGTTCCATTGGCAAACGCCTCATGGACCTCGACGGCTCGCGTCAAGCACAAGCACTCGGATGTCGGCGTTGCCGTTGCCATTCCGGACGGTCTGATCACGCCGATCATCAAAAAGGCGGAGACGAAGACCCTGTCGACGATCTCCAACGAGATGAAGGACCTGGCCCGTCGTGCGCGTGACAAGAAGCTGAAGCCGGACGAATATCAGGGCGGCACGACTGCCGTGTCGAACCTGGGTATGTTCGGTGTCTCCAATTTCACCTCGATCATCAACCCGCCGCATGCCTCGATCGTGTCGATCGGTGCAGGCGTCGAGAAGCCGGTGGTGAAGAACGGTGAGATCAAGATTGCCAATGTCATGACAGCAACCTTCGCCTTCGATCATCGCGTGATCGACGGGGCGCTGGGCGCGGAACTGGCAGCGGCCTTCCAAAAGCACATCCAGAACCCGATGGGCATGCTGGTGTGATTTTTCTGACGCACCCCGTTCTCGGGGTGTGTCAGGGTCTCTGAGCCGGACTGTTTGGTCTTCATCTTTTGGTTGGAAATGGCGTGAGCAACATGAAATCCGTTCTGTGCTTTGGTGATTCCCTGACCTGGGGCTATGACCCGGTGAATATGGGACGGCATGCCTATGAGGACCGCTGGACAAGTGTTCTGCAAAAGGGGCTTGGGCACGGCGTTCGTGTTCTTGCCGAAGGATTGAACGGGCGCACCACAGCGTATGACGATCATCTCGCCGATTGCGAGCGCAATGGCGTGAAGCTTTTGCCGACCGTTCTGGAAACGCACAAGCCAGTCGATCTCGTCATTATCATGCTTGGCACCAATGACATGAAGCGCGGGATCGAGGGCACGGCCATCGGGGCTGCGAGCGGTATCAAGCGCCTGGTCAGCCTGGTGCGCAACCATGACTGGGGCTTCAATTTCGAGGGACCCGATGTTCTGATCGTCGCTCCGCCTGTTATCCGCGAAACGGCCAATGCGTTTTTTGCGGCCATGTTCAATGATGCGCTGGACGAAAGCGCGATGTTGGCAAGTCTTTATCGCGACATGGCGGATGAATTGAATTGCGGATTTTACGACGCAGGTTCGGTGGCCGAGACAACACCGCTGGATGGCATTCATCTGGATGCCGAGAATACGCGCGCAGTCGGTCGCGGTCTTGAGCCCGTTGTGCGCATGATGCTGGGCATTTGATCGGGATCAAGGAGAGAGACGAGGGAAAGTCTAGACTGGTGACATGAAATTCCAACACGGGAGAGATCACCATGTCGAACACACCCCACAAACTGGCGGATGAATTTCCGCAGTTCACGGCACTGATGCATCATCTGAAGGAGACAGATGGTCATTTTGCAAGATTGTTTGAGAACTACCAGACGGTGAACAGCGAGATCCATCGCGCCGAAACGAATATTGAGCCGACAGACGACGCCCACATGGAAGTCATGCGGAAAGAACGGATGCAGCTCAAGGATGAAATCTACGGGATGCTGGTTCGTCATGAACCGGAAGCCGAAATGCCGGATGTGAAATAACGCTGGCACGGGTGCTTCCAATCCCCAAAAGGGACGAGCGGTCAATCGCTTGGCCCATATGCAACGAAGGAGTGGAAGCACCCATGGCCAATGCTTATGACATCATCATTATCGGCTCCGGTCCCGGCGGCTATGTGGCGGCAATCCGTGCAGCGCAGCTTGGCATGAAGGTTGCCGTTGTCGAGCGCGAGCATCTGGCCGGCATCTGCTCCAACTGGGGCTGCATACCGACCAAGGCGCTGCTGCGCACCGCCGACGTGATGCACACGGCAACGCATGCCAAGGATTACGGGCTTTCTCTCGAAGGCTCCATCAAGCCGGATGTGAAGGCAATTGTTGACCGTTCGCGCGGTATCGCGCATCGCATGAACAATGGCGTCGGCTTTCTGTTCAAGAAGAACAAGGTCGACATCATCTGGGGTGAGGCCAAGATCACCAAACCCGGCGAGATCGTGGTCGGCAAGACGACCAAAGAGCCCGTTCTGCCCATGGGCCCTGTGCCGAAGAACACGCTGGGTGAGGGCACCTACACCGCCAAACACATCATCATTGCCACCGGTGCGCGTCCTCGTGCACTTCCGGGGATCGAGCCCGATGGCAAGCTGATCTGGACGTATTTCGAGGCGATGAAACCGGAAGAAATGCCGAAGTCTCTGCTGGTCATGGGATCGGGCGCGATCGGCATCGAATTTGCCTCCTTCTACCGCACCATGGGCGTTGACGTGACCGTGGTCGAAATCATGAAACAGGTCATGCCTGTCGAAGATGCGGAGATCTCGGCCTTTGCCAAGAAGCAGCTGGATAAACAGGGCATGAAGATCCTGCTGGAAGCCAAGGTTGCCAAGGTCGAAAAGGGGTCCAATTCCATCACGGCAACGATTGAGACCAAAGACGGCAAGACCCAGCAGATTACCGCTGACCGTATGATTTCCGCCGTGGGCGTTCAGGCCAATATCGAAAATATCGGACTTGAGGCCGTTGGCGTGAAGACTGATCGCGGATTCATTGTCATCGATGGCTACGGCAAGACAAATGTGCCGGGCATCTATGCCATCGGGGATGTCGCCGGTCCGCCGATGCTGGCCCACAAGGCCGAGCATGAGGGTGTCGTGTGCGTTGAAAAGATCGCCGGACTTCCAAATGTTCATGCCACCGACAAGTCCAAGGTTCCAGGCTGTACCTATTGCAATCCGCAGGTCGCCTCCGTTGGCATGACGGAAGCCAAGGCCAAGGAAGCCGGTCGCGATATCCGTGTGGGGCGGTTCTCCTTTGCCGCCAACGGCAAGGCCGTGGCGCTGGGCGAAGACCAGGGCATGGTCAAGACCATCTTCGACAAGAAGACCGGCGAATTGCTCGGTGCGCATATGGTCGGCGCTGAAGTGACCGAACTGATCCAGGGCTTTGTCGTTGCCATGAATCTCGAGACGACCGAGGAAGAGCTGATGCACACGATCTTCCCGCATCCGACGATTTCGGAGACGATGAAGGAAAGCGTGCTGGATGCCTATGGACGCGTGCTGAACGCTTAATGCATCTGCGTCTGGAACCATTTGTCGTCAACGGTGTTTGCGTTATGAATTTATTCAATCATCAAGGGGGCACACATGGATCTGAACGGCGTAGGACTACTAGGCGCAATCGTCATCGGCGGACTTGCCGGATGGCTGGCGGAACGCTTCATGCGCAGCAATATGGGGCTGCTCATGAATATCATCCTTGGGATCGTGGGAGCAGCGGCACTCAACTTCGTGCTGAAACTGGCGGGCATTTATACCGGCACTGGTTTGCTTGTATACCTGATCGTCGGTTTCATCGGGGCCTGCCTGTTGATCGCGATTGCGCGAATGGTTCGCCGTTAGCGTTCAACCTCCACCTATGCAAAAAGCGTTAGGCCGTCTTGCGTGAGACGGCCTGACTTTTTGCGTCTGACCGTCTATATTGATTGAAAGAAGTTCGCGGACGCGAGCAGTCTACAGGATATTTGATGGTTACCATTCTCGACAATATCACAGCGCCCAAAGAGCGCGCACGCCATCCGGAAAAAGCACACAAGCCCGACACCGAAGTGATGCGCAAGCCGGAATGGATCCGCGTTCGCGCGCCGACCTCCAAAGGTTATCAGGAGACCCGCGATCTGGTGCGCAGCCATAATCTGGTGACGGTTTGCGAGGAAGCGGGCTGCCCGAATATCGGTGAGTGCTGGGACAAGAAACACGCCACCTTCATGATCATGGGCGAGATCTGTACCCGAGCCTGCGCGTTTTGCAACGTGACCACCGGCCGGCCGAATGCGCTGGATATGGCGGAACCTGAAAATGTTGCCAAGGCCGTCAAGCAGATGGGCCTCAACCATGTGGTCATCACCTCCGTCGATCGCGACGATCTGGATGATGGCGGTGCCGAGCATTTCGAAAAGGTAATCTTCGCCATTCGTGCAGCATCGCCTGAAACGACGATCGAGATCCTGACGCCGGACTTCCTGAAGAAACCGGGTGCTCTTGAACGCGTTGTCGCTGCCAAGCCGGACGTCTTCAACCACAATATGGAAACCGTGCCGGGCAATTATCTGACGGTTCGGCCCGGCGCACGCTATTTCCACTCGATTCGTCTGTTGCAGCGGGTCAAGGAACTGGATCCAACCATGTTCACCAAATCCGGTATCATGGTGGGACTTGGAGAAGAGCGTAACGAAGTGCTGCAGCTCATGGATGACCTGCGCACTGCGGATGTCGATTTCCTCACCATTGGTCAGTATCTGCAGCCGACCCGAAAGCATCACAAGGTCGAAAAATTCGTCACGCCCGACGAGTTCAAGTCTTATGAGACCGTCGCCTATGCCAAGGGCTTCCTGATGGTGTCGTCTAGCCCGCTGACGCGCTCTTCGCACCATGCCGGCGACGACTTTGCCAGATTACGCGAGAACCGCGAAAAGAAGCTGGCGGCAGCGATTGCTGCTGAGTAAGCGTTTTTGATTCCAGCGTTTGAAAGCCCGGAGCGGTGGCGCTTCGGGCTTTCGTGTTTCGGTGTCGGGCCATCGTACTGCCAAATTCAGCCTGATCTCGAATGGCTGACTGACGCAGCGTCTGAGGGTGGGCTGCCCAAGGCGCTCAGGCGACAGCCGATCGCGTGCATCGCTGGACGTCAGTTCTGTCGACATGGGCGGATGAAGGCGCTAGACTTCGGGCGGGGGACTATATTTTCGGAGGTATGTCGCTACATGCTCCAGCAGATTAAGACTGCAGTGCTCTTACCATGGTATGCAATTTCCATCTTCACAGGAGAGAAGTCGTTTCGCCGCAATCCCATTCTCGGCTCCGTCCGGCTTAACAGACGCGGTCTCCATGTCTGGCGCGTCAAGCTGGCAGCGAGGATCGTCGCCTGGCGGCGTCAGTATCTCGAATATATGATCTCAGACGACGACCGTAACGCCTATGACGCGAACGGTTACATCGAAAAGCGCGACCTCTTGCCGCCGGACCTGTTTGCAGCTCTTGTCACGGAGATTGAAAATCTGCGGGTGCCTGCGCGAGAAATGTATGAAGGCAATGCAGTGACCCGTCGCACGCCGCTGACGCCGGACGTGGTCAAGGACAATCCGGCTATCAAGGCGTTCTTGGAGAGCAAGGAGTGGACCGGTCTGATTCGTTATATCGGCGGCTTCGATGTGGAGCCGGTGATCAGTGTGCAGACGATCTTCGCCGAGGCAACACCCAAGGGCAAAGGCAAGGATCCGCAGACAAACCTGCATATGGATACCTTTCATTCGACCGTTAAGGCCTGGTTTTTTCTCTATGATGTACCGATGGACGAGGGACCGTTCACCTATGTTCGGGGCTCGCACAAATTAACAAAGCGGCGTCTCGCCTGGCAGAAGCGCAAGAGCGTGCTTTCGGCACAGAATCATGCCGGTGGAGCCTTTCGCATTTCTCCAGGCGAACTCAAATATCTGCATTTGCCTGAACCGACCGCCTTTGCCGTGCCGGCCAATACACTGGTGGTTGGTGATACATTCGGCTTTCATGCGCGCGGCGCTTCAAGCCGGGCATCTGTGCGCGTGGAGATATATGCATCGCAGCGACCCAACCCGTTCCTGCCGGTCGTCGGCCTGGACACGGCGGCACTTCCTCTCGTGAAAGGCCGCAAGCAGGTCATTCCATGGGTGTTTGAAGATCTCGCCGTGAAGTTGGGGCTGGGCAAACAGAAGTGGTTTTCCGTTGGCAGACCAAAGCCGGGTGAGCCTGTCGCGAACGGAAAGGGGTGATCGGCTGTTGCGGCTATGCTGTCCTTGCGAAATGCAAATAGCTGCGGTGGTTGTGGACATTTACCGTTGAAATACAGACCAGAACCGGCGCTGTGCCTTGATCTGCAACGTATTGCCGCCTAAGTGGCATTTATGCCTCAATTTGAAACCACTCGTCATGTCCGCCACTCGCCCGATCGCATGTTCGATCTTGTGGCTGACGTGCAGCGCTATCCGGAATTCTTGCCGCTTTGCGATTCGCTTTCGGTGCGCTCGCGCAAGGAACGTGACGGCAAGATCCTGCTGGTGGCCGATATGACTGTTGGCTACAAGGCAATTCGCGAAACCTTTACGACCCAGGTGCTTCTGAACGAGGCCGAGCACACTATCGACGTCAAATATATCGATGGGCCGTTCCGCTATCTCGACAATCGCTGGCGTTTTCTGGCCGCGGGCGAGGGAGAGTGCGATGTTCATTTCTACATCGACTATGAATTCAAGAATCGCATTCTAGGGGCTCTCATGGGCTCGATGTTCGATCGCGCATTCCGCATGTTTGCCGAGGCTTTCGAGACCCGCGCAGACAAGATCTATGCGGTGTCCTGAGCGACTTTCATCAGCATTTCCAGCGCTGTTTTCACGGTCGCCAATCGCACGCCGTCACGGCCGAGATCGCCATAGCGCATGTCGCGGTGGAGCAGGGTACCCGTACGCGATTTGGCGGCCAGATGGACAAGACCGACCGGCTTGTCGGCCGAACCACCGCCAGGACCGGCAATGCCTGTGACAGCGACGGCCAGAGATGCACCCGATCGCTTCAATGCTCCATCAACCATCTGCAGTGCTGTCTGGCGGGAAACCGCGCCATATTCCATAAGGACCGCATTCGAGACGCCAATCATCTCGATCTTTGCGGTGTTGGAATAGGTGATATAACCGCGGTCGACGACGGCAGACGAGCCGGCGACCTCGGTTAGCGCGCCGGCAATCAGTCCGCCCGTGCAGGATTCGGCAGTGGCCACAGTCAGATTACGCTGCGTGAATTCGGTCACGATGCGGGTGGCCAGTTGTTCGATGTCGGCTGGGAACAGGCTCACGGCGTGTCATTTCGATAAATCACGGTCGCTGTGGCAATCGCCGCGATGCCTTCATTGCGACCGACGAAGCCGATCTGCTCATTGGTGGTGGCCTTGACCGAGCAGCGCTCGAGCGAGATGGAGAGGGTTTCTGCCAGTTTCTCCCGCATGGCCTGTCTATGCGGTCCGATCTTTGGTGCCTCGGCGATCAGCGAGACATCGGCATTCATGATCGTGCCACCGTTTTTGCGAACGATCTCGGCGGCGTGTTTCAGAAAGATATGTGAGGCTGCACCCTTCCATTGTGGATCGGATGGCGGAAAGTGGTCGCCGATATCGCCGGCACCGCAGGTCGCCAGGAGTGCGTCGGTCAGCGCATGAAGCGCGACATCTGCGTCAGAATGGCCATTCAGTTTGAGGTGGTGCGGGATGAATATGCCGCAAAGCCAGACACCATCACCGGGCTCCAATCGATGGACATCATAGCCGTTTCCGGTACGCACGTCGGGCAGGGCGCCATCCATACGGTGCTGTCCGGATAATGTCTGGTCGGCCATGTTGATATCCTGTCTGGTGGTCAGTTTGACGTTTTCGGAAGAGCTTTCGGCAATGCGAACCGGCACGCCTGCCCATTCTGCAATGGCTGCGTCGTCTGTGAAATCATCGCGGTTTTCGGCTGCTGCTCTTTCATGGGCGTCCAGGATTGTCTGGAAGTCGAAGCTCTGCGGGGTCTGGGCACCGTAGAGGCGTTCGCGTGAGACCGTTTCAGCGACCGTGCCATCCAGGTTGCCGCGCTTCAACGTATCTGTGACCGGGGCTGCGGGCAAAACGGCGGCTGCGCCGTCGGCCAGCATCGTCGCGATGCGGTCGAGAGTCACATGATCGATGAAGGGGCGCACAGCGTCGTGGATCATCACGTGCTGGACATTCTTGTCCTTCATCGCTTGAAGGCCGGCTCGCACACTTTGCTGCCGGGTGGCGCCGCCGATAACGGTTGTGATATTCGCATCGGATGTCAGAGTTGAGCGCGCTTCCTCGAAGAGGGCGCGATCATCGCCGTGAATGACTACGATGATTGGCCCCGCATCCTTCCAGGCGAGAAATCTCTCCAGCGTATGCACGATGACCGAACGTCCGCCGATCCGGCGATATTGTTTTGGCCCCTCAATGGAGGCGCCCGCGCGCTCGCCACGTCCGGCAGCGACAACAACTATCCCCGTGGTGTTTGCCTTCATGTGTTGCATCTGCACAAAAAATCCCGGACAAGTATCGGCGTTTCATGGCCCTGCTCTATCCCCGGGCGTTGGGCTTTTCCAGCAGTCGCTGTAAATTTTATGCATAGATTGACGAAACCCCTTGGCAAGCGCGAAAAGGGTGGCTAAAAATAGTGCATATTTTCCGCGTGCCCGAAAGATAATCACTTGTCTTCCAAAGCGCTTCATACTCCATTCGATATCGGGCCCATCGCAATTCGCAACCGTATCGTACTGGCTCCCATGTCGGGAGTGACCGACCTTCCGTTCCGCAAACTCGCACTGCGTTTTGGCGCCGGACTTGTCGTGACCGAGATGGTCGCTAGCCGCGAGCTTGTGCACAACACCGCTGAGTCCTGGTCGCGCCTGAAGAGTGCAGGCTTCAAACCGCATATGGTTCAACTCGCCGGACGCGAGGCCCTATGGCTGGCAGAGGCCGCCCGGATGTGCGAAGCCGAGGGTGCCGATATCATCGATATCAATATGGGCTGCCCGGCCAAGAAGGTGATCGGCGGCTATGCGGGCTCTGCCTTGATGCGCGACCCTGATCACGCGCTGTCTTTGATCGAGGCAACCGTGAAAGCGGTAAAGGTGCCAGTGACCTTGAAAATGCGTCTCGGCTGGGATGAAAACTCCATCAATGCGCCCGAGATCGCCCGTCGGGCTGAAGAGGCCGGTGTGCAGCTGATTACCGTACATGGGCGGACGCGCATGCAGTTTTACGAGGGGCGCGCCGATTGGGATGCGATTGCGGCGGTGCGCGACGTGATCTCGGTGCCGCTGATTGCCAATGGCGATGTCGACACGGTCGAGGATGCTGACGAGATCCTGCGGCGCTCTGGTGCAGATGCCGTGATGGTCGGTCGGTCCTGCCAGGGGCGTCCATGGCATGCCGGTGTGCTGGCCGGCGCTACTGCGCCTGACAATCTCTCAGATGTCATACTCGAACACTACGAGATGATGTTGGAACACTACGGCGAGAACGTCGGCGTTCGCCATGCCCGTAAACATCTCGGCTGGTACATGGAGCGGCTGGTGCCGGACATTGCCAGCCAAGAGAAAGCGGCGGTGATGACGTCCAAGGATGTCAAATTCGTCAAGGATGCCTTGCGCCGCATATTGACAGACAGTGCCCAGGTCGGGGCACGACGCCAGGAGGCCGCATGACATCTGCAGACCCGACCTCTGCCCAAAATTCACTGGCCATGGCTGTGCTGAATGCCGTGCAAAACCCGGTCATTCTTGTGGATGCTGCCGGTCTCATCTCTTTTGCCAATTGGGAGGCGGAAGCCTTTTTCGGTGCCAGTGCCAGCCACTTGGCTCGTTATCGCATTTCCACATTCATACCCTTCGGTAGCCCGCTGCTGGAACTGATCGATCAGGTGCGCGAGCGTCGCGGGCCGGTCAACGAATACCGTGTCGACCTTTCCTCGCCGCGGCTCGGGCAGGACAAGCTGGTCGATCTTTACGTCGCACCGGTGGTTAGCGAACCGGGCTCTGTGGTCGTTGTCTTTCAGGAACGCTCCATGGCCGATAAGATCGACCGGCAGCTGACCCATCGTGCGGCCGCCCGTTCGGTGACCGGTCTTGCCTCGATGCTGGCACATGAGATCAAGAATCCGCTATCCGGCATTCGCGGTGCGGCCCAGCTTCTGGAAAGCTCGGTCGAAGACGAAGACCGGGCGCTGACACGTTTGATCTGCGATGAGACCGACCGGATTGTCTCCCTTGTCGACCGCATGGAAGTGTTCTCCGACGAGCGCCCCGTCGACCGCGTGGCCATCAATATCCATTCGGTGCTCGACCATGTTAAGGCGATCGCCAAAGCCGGTTTTGCGCGCAATATCAAAATCAGCGAGAGCTACGATCCGTCTCTGCCGCCGGTCTATGCAAATCGTGATCAGCTGGTGCAGGTATTTCTCAATCTGGTGAAAAATGCCGCTGAAGCGGTGGGGGATCGTGCCGACGGCGAAATCCAGCTGACGACAGCCTACCGGCCGGGCATCCGCCTTTCGGTTGCCGGATCGCGGGAGAAGATCTCGCTACCGCTGGAATTTTGTGTGCATGACAATGGACCCGGCGTGCCGGAGGATTTGGTGCCGCATCTGTTCGACCCTTTCATTACCACCAAGACAAACGGATCCGGTCTCGGTCTGGCGCTGGTTGCCAAGATCATCGGCGGGCATGGCGGCATTGTCGAATGCGACAGCCAGGCCAACCGGACGACATTCCGTGTCTTGATGCCCGTATCGAAGGCGCTTGCGCCTGAAGACCTGACCGCTGAGCAATCCATGGGAAGCCTTTCATGACCGCCACGATTCTCGTCGCAGACGACGACGCCGCGATCCGAACCGTTCTCAATCAGGCGCTCAGTCGCGCCGGTTACGATGTCCGTATCACCTCCAATGCAGCCACACTCTGGCGCTGGGTTTCGGCCGGCGAGGGCGATCTGGTCGTCACCGATGTGGTGATGCCGGATGAAAACGCCTTTGACCTTCTGCCACGCATCAAAAAGGCAAGGCCTGACCTGCCGGTGCTGGTGATGAGTGCCCAGAATACCTTCATGACCGCCATCAAGGCCTCGGAGAAGGGCGCCTACGATTACCTGCCGAAGCCCTTCGACCTGACCGAGTTGATTGCCATTATCGGGCGGGCGCTATCCGAGCCGAAACGGCGACCGGCAAAGCTCGACGACGACATGCAGGATGGCATGCCGCTGGTTGGCCGTTCGGCAGCGATGCAGGAAATCTACCGTGTGTTGGCTCGTCTGATGCAGACAGATCTGACGCTGATGATCACCGGGGAATCCGGAACCGGCAAGGAACTGGTGGCCCGCGCGCTTCACGATTACGGCAAGCGCCGCAACGGTCCTTTTGTCGCCATCAACATGGCCGCCATCCCGCGCGATCTGATCGAGTCGGAACTGTTTGGCCATGAGAAGGGCGCGTTTACCGGCGCGCAGACGCGTTCCACAGGTCGGTTCGAACAGGCAGAAGGCGGCACGCTCTTTCTCGACGAAATCGGCGACATGCCGATGGACGCGCAGACCAGATTGCTGCGTGTTCTGCAGCAGGGTGAATATACCACTGTGGGCGGACGCACGCCCATCCGTACCGATGTGCGCATCGTCGCCGCCACAAATAAGGATCTGAAGACAACCATCAATCAGGGCCTGTTCCGCGAGGATCTGTATTACCGGTTGAACGTGGTGCCCCTTCGTCTGCCGCCTCTACGCGACCGCGCCGAGGATATTCCCGATCTGGTGCGGCACTTCGTCCAGACCGGGGAGAAGGAAGGTCTCGATCCCAAGCGTTTCGAAACTGAAGCGCTGGAAGTGATGAAGGCCTATCCGTGGCCCGGCAATGTGCGCGAGCTGGAAAACCTGATCCGCAGGCTGATGGCGCTTTATCCGCAGGACGTGATCACGCGCGAGATTGTGGAGTCTGAACTGCGTTCGGATGTGACTGACAGCCCGATCACCAAGTCGGGCATGGCCAGTGGTCCACTGACGATCGCCCAGGCGGTGGAAGAGAACATGCGCAGTTATTTCGCCAGTTTCGGCGAAGGCCTGCCTCCTTCGGGGCTTTACGAGCGTGTCCTTACTGAAATGGAATATCCGCTGATCCTGGCGGCGCTTACTGCAACGCGCGGAAACCAGATCAAGGCAGCAGATCTTCTTGGTCTCAACCGCAACACACTGCGCAAGAAGATCCGCGAACTGGGTGTGTCGGTCTACCGCAGTTCCCGCTCGGCTTGACAAGTCGGCGGCGGCCGTTGCAATTTCGCCACAAATCGTTGCTCAAAAGCCACGGAAGTGTTTAGTGAGTCCGGGACGATAGGTCAGTCGGGTTTGCGGTCACGAAGTGAATTTTGATTTGCCGACCTGGCTGGTCCTGAAAATCATAAGGTCGGCGGTTTCGGTATGTTTTGCCGATCATACCGGCAAATGCGTTTAGCAGTGGGGGACATAATGGTCAGGCGGGTCATCGCCAGCACGTCGGATGGGGAGGGAGCACCGCTTCATGACCGCCGTGCCTCCTTTGCCATGCCGGGCCTTCTGGTTGCCGGCGGTGCGCTGCTCTGCGCGATCCTGACGCTCCCCGTTCTTCTCGGTCTGACGCCCATTGCCCCCACATCGAATGTGCTGGTCGCGTCCGCCGTCATCAATGCGATGTTCGTTCTGGCGTTGATGTATCTGATCGGCAGGGAAGTCGTTCGTCTCTTTAGTGCGCGCACCAAGGGGCGAGCCGCTGCGCGTCTGCATGTCCGTATCGTTGCGCTTTTTTCGATTATCGCCATCACGCCGGCCATCCTTGTCGCGATCTTCGCTTCGATCACGCTCAATGTTGGACTGGACCGCTGGTTTTCCATACGAACCCAGTCCATCGTTTCGTCCTCCATGAATGTCGCCCAGGCCTATATGCTGGAAAATGCCAGCTATCTGCAGGGCCAGACCATTTCAATGGCCAACGACCTGGAGCGAAATCGCGCGTTGTTCTTTCTTGATCGTAATGGCTTTGTGGAGCTATTGACGCGTCAGGCGAAAGGGCGCGGTATGCTTGGCGCCTTTCTGGTGCGCCAAGATGGCTCCGTCATCACACAGGCGACGATCGATACCGAAAAACCTTTGCCGGCCATTCCGACGGATGCGCTGAAAAGTGCCTCAGCGGGACAGCCAACGCTTATTCCGCCAGGTGTCACCAATCTGGTGGGCGCCATCATCAAGCTTGAGCAGATTTCAGGTGCGTTCCTCTACACGATCCGGGCTGTCGACCCGAAGGTCATGGCCGCCATGCGGCAGATGGAGGAGAATACCGCCGAATACAAATCGATGGAGCAGGGCCGTGCCTCGCTGCAGATTGCCTTCGCGATCCTTTATCTGGGCTTTGCACTGATCGTTCTGTTGGCGGCCATCTGGACGGCAATCGCGGTTGCTGACCGCATCGTGCGGCCGATCCGTCTTTTGATCACGGCAGCCGACAACGTGGCCTCCGGCAATATGAATGTGGTTGTTCCGGTGCGCGTAGCCGACGGCGATGTCGGAAGCCTGTCACGCACCTTCAACAAGATGATCTCGCAGATCCGCACGCAACACGATGAAATTCTGGAAGCCAAGGATGAGGTGGATGACCGCCGTCGCTTCATCGAGGCCGTGCTTTCGGGTGTGACGGCTGCCGTGATCGGCGTTGAGGAAGACAGGTCGATCACCATCGTCAACCCGTCGTCGGAGTATTTCCTGTCGATGGATGCCGACAAGCTGATTGGCCGCAAGCTTGCTGATGTGGCGCCGGAAATCGATCTGGTGGTCCTCGAAGCCGCCGCTCGACATCGCGGTGAATTCCGTAAGCAGATCAATCTGGTGCGCGGCGGCAAGGAGCGCACGCTGAATATTCGCGTGACGCGTGAAGAAAATCGCGGCAGCGCTGAATCCTATGTCGTGACCCTCGATGACATCACGGACCTGGTGATTGCCCAGCGGTCGACGGCCTGGGCGGATGTTGCCCGGCGCATCGCTCATGAAATCAAGAACCCGCTTACGCCGATCCAGCTTTCCGCCGAGCGTTTGAAGAGGCGTTATGGCAAGCAGATTGACGAAAATGACCGTGCCGTCTTCGACCAGTGCACAGACACGATTGTGCGACAGGTGGGCGATATCGGCCGGATGGTGGACGAATTCTCAGCCTTTGCACGCATGCCCAAGCCGACGAAGGAAAGAGCGGATCTGCGCGATATCCTGAAGGATTCCGTTTTTCTGCGCGAAATCTCGGATGTCGACATCGCCTTCTTGCGCGAATTTGGCGACGATCCGCTGCTCGGCAGCTTCGATGCCCGCATGCTGGGACAGGCCTTTGGCAATCTGATCAAGAATGCGGTCGAGGCGATTGAGGCGGTGCCGGCGGACGAACGGCCGGAGAAGGGCAAAGTGCTGGTTTCGGCACAATTTGATGCGGTCCAGGACCGTTTCGTGGTGGATGTGATCGACAATGGCAAGGGTCTGCCGACCGAGAACCGCCACCGCATTCTGGAACCTTATATGACGATGCGCGACAAGGGCACCGGCCTTGGTCTCGCCATCGTCAAGAAAATCATTGAGGAACATGGCGGACAGATCGAATTGCACGATTCACCGGTCGATTTTGACAGCCGGCGAGGCGCGATGATCCGCGTATTGCTGCCACGTCTGGAGGCGGTCACACCCGCCGAAGACGAGAATGACAAGGAAGTAAGTTATGGCGTCTGACATTCTGGTCGTTGATGACGAGGAAGATATCCGCGAAATCGTCTCCGGTATCCTGAGCGATGAAGGGCATGAAACGCGCACCGCGCATGATGCTGACAGCGCACTTGCGGCGATCACTGATCGGGTGCCGCGACTGGTCTTCCTGGACATCTGGATGCAGGGGAGCCGGCTGGATGGTCTGGCACTGCTTGACGAGATCCGGGCACGGCATCCCGATTTGCCCGTTGTCATGATTTCCGGCCACGGCAATGTCGAAACAGCGGTTTCGGCGATCAAGCGTGGGGCCTTCGATTTTATCGAAAAGCCCTTCAAGGCCGACCGGTTGATCCTGATTGCCGAGCGTGCCTTGGAAAACTCCAAGCTCAAGCGTGAAGTGTCTGAGTTGAAGAAACGCGCTGGCGACAGCGCGGAATTGATCGGCACCTCGGTTGCCGTTTCGCAACTGCGCCAGACCATCGAGAAGGTTGCGCCGACCAACAGCCGTGTGATGATTGTCGGCCCGTCCGGCAGTGGCAAGGAACTGGTGGCGCGCATGATCCACAAGCGTTCGGTGCGGGGTGGTGGACCCTTTGTTGCACTGAATGCTGCTGCGATCACACCCGACCGCATGGAAATGGCGCTGTTCGGTTCCGAAGGTGCGCCCGGTCAGGCGCGCAAGATCGGTGCGCTGGAAGAGGCTCATCGCGGTATTCTCTATCTCGACGAAATCGCCGAAATGCCACGCGAGACACAAAACAAGATTCTGCGTGTTCTTGTCGATCAGCAGTTCGAGCGCGTGGGCGGAACCAAGCGGGTGAAGGTCGACGTGCGCATCATCTCGTCGAGCGCCTATAATATCGAGGCATTGATTGCCGAGGGGCGGTTCCGCGAGGATCTGTTCCACCGATTGGCTGTTGTGCCGGTCAGAGTGCCGGCGCTCGCCGAACGGCGCGAGGATATTCCGTTCCTCGTCGATATGTTCATGCGTCAGGTGTCGGAACAGGCCGGTATTCGTCAGCGCCGCATCGGTGACGACGCCATGGCTGTGCTGCAGGCCAATGAATGGCCGGGCAATATCCGCCAGTTGCGCAACAATATCGAGCGCCTGATGATCCTGGCTCAGGGTGACGGGCCGGATACGCCGATTTCGGCCGACATGCTGCCAACCGATCTGTCTGACATGCTGCCGAAGATCGCGGCGCGGGACGACGCGCACATCATGACGCTGCCACTACGCGAGGCTCGCGAAATGTTCGAGCGCGATTACTTGATGGCGCAGATCAACCGATTCGGCGGAAACATCTCGCGGACGGCGGAGTTCGTCGGCATGGAACGCTCGGCACTTCACCGCAAGTTGAAGTCGCTTGGCGTTTAAGCTGACCGCGTCCAAACCCGAACTGGCGAGACAGACACTATGAAAGTAATCATTTGCGGCGCGGGACAGGTGGGCTACGGCATCGCCGAGCGACTGGCCGAGGAAGACAATGACGTATCGGTGATCGATACCTCAGCCTCTCTTGTGAGCCGCATTACCGAGACACTGGACGTTCGCGGCTATGTCGGCCACGGGGCCCATCCCGAGGTGCTCAAAAAGGCCGGGGCCGATCAGGCGGACATGCTGATCGCGGTGACGCTCTATGACGAGATCAACATGATCGCCTGTCAGGTGGCCCATTCCCTGTTTAACGTGCCCACCAAGATCGCCCGTATCCGGTCGCAGAATTACATGCAGCCGGAATATTCCGATCTGTTTTCGCGCGATCATCTGCCGATTGACGTCATCATCTCGCCGGAAATCGAAGTGGGCAAGATGGTGCTGCGGCGCATCTCCTTTCCCGGTGCGACGGATGTGGTGCGCTTTGCCGACGATCATATTTCCATGGTGGCGATCGAATGCATGGAGGACTGCCCGGTCCTCAACACGCCGCTCAACCAGTTGTCGCAGCTCTTTCCCGACCTGATGGCGACGGTCACGGGTATCTACCGCAACGGCAAGCTTTATGTGGCCCATTCGACCGACCAGTTGCTGGTAGGGGATCTGGCCTATGTGATCTGCCAACGCGATCATACCCGCCGTACTCTTGGCCTGTTCGGGCACGAGGAGCAGGAGGCCGGGCGCATGGTGATCGCTGGCGGTGGCAATATAGGCTACTACGTCGCCCGCACCATTGAGGACATGCAGCCGAAAACAAAGATCAAGATCATTGAAAGCGAGCGCGAGCGCGCCGTTATGGTGTCCGATCAGCTCAACAATACGATTGTGATCAACGGTTCGGCTCTCGATCAGAACATTCTTCAGCAGGCCGATATTCAGGATGCCGACCTCATGGTCGCGCTGACAAACAGCGACCAGACCAACATCCTGTCTGCGGCCATGGCAAAGCGCCTGGGCTGCCGGTCGGCCATGGCGCTGATCAATAATTCGTCCTTCCAGGAAATCACGGCTTCCATCGGCATCGATGCCTATATCAATCCCAAGGCGGTGACGATATCGCGCGTTCTTCAGCATGTCCGCAAGGGCCGCATTCGCTCCGTCTACGCCATCCAGAAGGGCGAGGCCGAGGTCATCGAGGCGGAAGCGCTGGAAACCTCTCCGCTGGTCGGCGTGCCGTTTCGCGATCTGGAACTGCCAAGCGGCATCCGGATCGGTGCGGTCTATCGCGGCGGTACCGTGATCCGTCCGGACGGCAATCTCAAGATCAAGACGGGAGACCGTGTCGTGCTGTTTGCCACGGCGGAATCCGTGCGTCATGTGGAGCAGATGTTCCGCGTTTCGATTCAGTATTTCTGATTGGAAGCCTGCTGCGTTCAGGCCTCATACTCCCCAGTAATGGGGAGGGTGGCGCTGTTCGTCTCGACTTGCGCTTGTAAAAATGGCCAGCCGACAAGGATACACAAGTGTATGTTTTGGCGCTGCAATCGCTTTGGATCGTGAATTCGACCGAAGGGACGCACGAGGACGAGTCTGCAAGCTTTGCGGGCGCGTTTTCGACATTGCAGAAAAGACGATGATTTGATACCAACTTAGCGGCGAAAAGGGGTATTGGGGGCAATCCCGGTCCACTTTCTGCATCATTGCACTATCCCACCGGCACTCGTGCTGGCAAAAAAGAAAGAATCGGCGCTATGGCGGAACGTTCTCAGAATTTGCAGGATCTGTTTCTCAACACAGTTCGCAAGCAAAAGATCTCCCTGACTATCTTCCTTATCAATGGTGTCAAGCTGACGGGCGTTGTGACCTCGTTTGACAATTTCTGCGTGCTATTGCGGCGCGACGGACATTCGCAGCTTGTCTACAAGCACGCAATCTCGACGATTATGCCTGGGCAACCGGTGCAGATGTTCGAGACCGAAGAAGCCGCTTCCTGAGCGCTTCGCATCTGGCGGTGGCGCTGCGCATTGCATAAGTCCGGCCCCAAGCCTATATGGCAGTCCAAGGGCCGGACGCCTTACTTATTTGCGCATTGATCGACAGGAAAACCGCCATCTCCATTCGCGACACGAAAAACGATTCCCTAATTCCGGAACAGGAAATGCACCGCGACGACATGCGCGCGGTTGTGCTGGTTCCCGTATTGAAGCAACAGCCAAAGCAGGCCGCAAAGCCCGCGGGCGATCTTTTGAATTCGCGCTCAAGCGAGGGGCGACTGGAAGAGGCAATGGGCCTTGCCCGCGCTATTGACCTGACGATTGCCGCAGGACTGGTCGTGCCGGTCAACCAGCCGCGACCGGCGACCCTGATGGGAAGCGGCAAGATTGCCGAAATTGCTGAATTACTGGATCGTGAAAATGCCGGACTGGTGATCGTCGATCATCCGTTGACACCCGTACAGCAACGCAACCTTGAAAAAGAACTCGATGCCAAGGTGATCGACCGCACCGGTCTGATCCTCGAGATCTTTGGCCGGCGCGCATCCACCAAGGAAGGGACGCTGCAGGTAGAGCTTGCGCATCTCAACTATCAGAAGGGTCGACTGGTTCGAAGCTGGACCCACCTTGAGCGCCAGCGTGGCGGTGGTGGCTTCATGGGCGGTCCAGGTGAAACCCAGATCGAGGCCGACCGGCGCATGCTGCAGGACCGCATCGTGAAGCTCGAGAAAGAGCTGGAACAGGTGGTGCGCACGCGCCAGCTGCACCGTGCCAAACGCCGCAAGGTGCCGCATCCGATCGTGGCGCTTGTCGGCTACACCAATGCCGGCAAGTCGACGCTGTTCAACCGCATCACCGGGGCTGGTGTCCTGGCGGAAGATATGCTGTTTGCCACACTCGACCCGACGCTTCGCCGCATGAAACTGCCGCATGGACGCACCGTGATCCTGTCCGACACCGTTGGCTTCATCTCCGATCTGCCGACCCATCTGGTTGCCGCCTTCCGTGCGACGCTGGAAGAGGTTCTGGAAGCCGATCTGATCTTGCATGTGCGCGACATGTCCGATCCGGACAATGGCGCTCAGTCCGCCGATGTGATCCAGATCCTCGACGATCTCGGCATTGAAGAAGATGAGCGCTCCGAGCGCATTATCGAAGTCTGGAACAAGATCGACCGGCTTGAGCCCGTGGCCCATGATGCGCTGATTACCCGAGCCAACGGTCGTGAAGACATCATGACGGTATCCGCCGTGACCGGCGAAGGGCTTGATCCGCTGATGGATGTGATATCGGCGCGCTTGTCAGGCGTGCTGACGGAAACCACAGTGGTGATCCCGACGAACAAGCAGGCTCTGATATCCTGGGCCTATGACAATGCCATCGTCGATAGTCGACAGGACAATGAAGACGGCTCTGTGACGCTTGATCTCAGGCTTGCGGAACGTCAGGCCGACGAACTGGACCGCAAGCTTGGCCATGGCGCTACGCCCGAGAAGGAAGACTGGGAGCGGTGAGGAAAGCGGTAGCTTTGCGACCGTTGCTTCGCGCAAGAAAGCCCAGGCCGTGACACTTGATCCCATCATACTCCTGTTCGTCTGTCTGGTACCGGCTGTCTGGGACTTCAAGCGCATACAGCGCCGCTACGGCTTCATTCCCGCCATCCTGTCCGCAGCTGTTGTCGCTGGAGGATTATATCTTTGGCTCACATATCTCGCAGCCGGCATCTTGTTTCTGCTCAATGCGCAGCCTCTGGCCGTTGATTTTGTCGAATTTTCCGCAATCGCCACTGTCCCTCCGGTCGCGACCTGGCTCGTGGGTCGGAAAAGCAGTCTGGCACCGGGCATTGTCGCTGGTGTTGTTGCAGGTGTGGCCATCGTTTTGATGGCCAGTGCGCTGAAGATGTCTCTATTCGGCGCCTAAACTTGCACTCGAGTTTTTAGACAATGAACAAGCTGCAGGGCCTTTTTTCGCCGCCTGCCACAGCCCCTCCATGCGCTCCAGGGTCGCTCCGTCCACTGTCTCGCCTGCCGCCTCGAGTTCTTGTTCGATAAACCGGAACCGCCGACGAAATTTCGTATTCGTACCTCTCAGCGCCTGTTCGGGTTCGACCTCCACATGCCGGCCGATATTGACGACAGCGAAGATCAGGTCGCCGAGTTCGTCCTTGACCTTATCGGGGCTGCCTTGTGCCAATGCCTCGCGCAACTCGCCGATCTCTTCTTCGATCTTGTCGAGAATGGGGGCGGGTTCGGACCAGTCGAAGCCGACCTTGGCGGCCCGCTGCTGAAGCTTGAGGGCTTCCGTGAGGGCCGGGAAGGAGCGCTGGACGGAGCCTAGATGACCGGCCTTGAAGTCTTTGGCGGGCGCGGCGGTCTCGCCGCCTGCCGTGAGCTCAGCACGGGCAGCGCGGCGGGCGGCACGCTCGGCCTTTTCCTGCTGCTTGATTTCATCCCATTGCAGCTTGACCGCCTGCGGCGTGTCGGCGTCCGAGCGGGCGAAGACATGGGGGTGGCGGCGGATCATCTTCCTGGTGATCGCCTCGACCACGTCGCCGAAGGAAAAGAGGCCCTTTTCCTCGGCCATACGGGCATGGAACACCACCTGCAGCAGAAGATCGCCAAGTTCGTCGCAGAGATCGTCGGGATCGTTGCGTTCGACGGCATCGGCCACCTCGTAGGCTTCCTCGATCGTGTAGGGCAAGATGGTCTCGAAAGTCTGGACGATATCCCAAGGGCAGCCAGTGTTTGGGTCGCGAAGGGCTGCCATGATCTCGATCAGGCGGCCGATGTCCTTGGATGGTTGCATGTCTCTTCTTTCGTCTATTCCGGTGCGCGGTGGCAGACCGCTTCTATGCGGTATCCGTCCGGGTCGATGACGAAGGCCGCATAATAATGGGGGTGATATTTGGGGCGAAGACCGGGCGCGCCGTCGTCGACTCCACCATTGGCAATAGCTGCTGCATGAAAGGCATCAACCGCTGCGCGATGGGGTGCGGAAAGCGCATAGTGGGTCTTGGGATGCGTTTTTAGCGTGTCTGCGTCCACAAGGTTGACATAGAAATCATCGGCTCCATCCACCGACCAGCCGGCAGACACCTCGGTCACATTGCACTCGACCGCGCCGAGGGCTCCAAGAGCCGCCGTATAGAAACGCCGGGCGCGCTCGAGGTCGGTGACGGCGAACGATATATGGTCGATCATGCCCATGAGAGATATTCCTGTGTCGTGAAATCAATCAGTTGAGGGGAATGGAATTGTCGCTTTTCGTCGACTGATAGCTGTCCGACAGCTCCGCGTAAATTCCCTTGATCCGGACCGTCTGTTCCTGCATCGTCTGGCGTTGCGGCTCCGGCGCGGTCTCCACCAGATCTGCTGTCCAGAAGGAATTCCAGAAGGCATTCGAACGGCGATAGCCACCGGGTTCCAGGCCGAAGACTTCTTTCAGGATCCTCAGATCATGGGGAATGGAAAAGGCATCGCGGCTGTCTTCGTGAGAGAAGAAATAATAGAAATTGTCAAAGCCTGCCCAGGTGATTGCCGACATGCACATGGTGCAGGGTTCGTGCGTCGACAGAAAGATCAGGTCTTTGGTGTCCGGCTTGTCGGCCATCTCGTAAAAACGTTTCAGAGTGTGGACTTCGCCGTGCCAGAGCGGGTTTTCCAGTTCGTTATTGGTTTCTGCGAGCACCAGCGAGAGATCGGATTTCCTCAGCAGCGCCGCGCCGAACACCTTGTTGCCAAGCGCCACACCTTTTGTGGTGAGCGGCAGGATATCGTGTTCGATGACATCGAGCAGGCGGGCGGTCAGGGCAGGATTGGTCACGGGCGGGTTCCTTTGACAATAGCTATGGTTACGGGCGCCTACTCCCCCATTCGGCTTAAGGTCACCTCGCCACAGGTGGGGAGAATACGCGCCGAAAGCGCTTTCCCGCAACAATGCTGCGAGACACCGTCTGCGTTAGAGGAACGGGATAGGCTACCCGTATCGATCATGTCCACCTATCCTTCGCCACCCATCGGGTAAATGTAAAATGGAATTTACGAGGATCGTCCTATCCGACAGGCGGGCGGTGATATTTACTCCGTATCGCACGATGACTAGCAAAGAAATGTTCGCGCAGAGATGGCGCCGGATTTCTGTTTCTTCAATTGTCGCGCCGAAACAGGAATATTTGCTGCAATGATAACAGGACCGACCAATGCAAGCAGATGACAACAGATTGGGCGTCTTTCCCGCCTTCTTCCGTGTAGCGGATGAAGTGGTCGTCATTTGCGGTGGCGGCGATGAGGCGTTTGCGAAGGCGCGGCTGATTGCCAATACCAAGGCGCGCGTCATCGCTTTTGCCGAGGCGTTTGAAGCGGATTATGATTCATATCTGAAGCGCTCGGGCATTGAGCATTATGTGGCGACGTTCGACGCGTCCCAGCTGGACGATGCCAAACTGGTGTTTGCTGCGACGGGTGATGGTGCTGTCGACCGTGCGGTCGTCACTGCCGCGCGGGCGAAAAAAATCCCAGCCAATGCCGTCGACCAGCCTGACTGGTGCGACTTCTTCACGCCGGCTCTCGTGAACCGTGCTCCGATTGCGGTCGCCATTGGCTCGGAGGGGGCAGGGCCTGTTCTGGCGCAGATGATCCGCGCCGATGTCGACCGGATGTTGCCAAAGTCGCTCGGCAGGCTTGCATCTCTTGCCAGCAGCTATCGCTCGGCGGTGGACAGTCTGTTGTCGCGCGGTGTCGCGCGCCGCCTGTTCTGGCGCTCCTTCTTCAAGGGCGATGTGGCTGACGCGATTGAAGCGGGCGATACAAGTCAGGCGCGTCGTCTGGCGACACGGCTATTGAAAAAATCTCGCGCGCATGCGCCGGAAGGCCGTGTCTACCTGATTGGTGCGGGTCCGGGTGCGGAAGATCTTTTGACGCTCAGAGCGCATCGCATCCTGATGGAAGCCGATGTGATCCTGTTCGATGCCTTGGTTCCGCAGGCCGTGGTGGATATGGGCCGTCGTGACGCCGAGCGTATTTCGGTTGGCAAGCGCAAAGGCTGTCATTCCAAGTCGCAAAACGAAATCAACGATCTGCTTGTCCAACTTGGCCTTGAGGGCAAGCGCGTCGTCCGGTTGAAAGCCGGCGATCCGCTTGTATTCGGTCGTGCCGGTGAGGAAATGGCGGCACTTCGCGCGGCAGGCGTTGCCTATGAAATCGTGCCTGGCATCACCTCGGCACTGGCAGCTGCTGCCGATTTCGAATTGCCGTTGACACTGCGTGGTGTGTCGTCTTCGCTGGTGTTTACAACCGGACACGATCTCAACGGCAAGAGCCTGCCGGACTGGGCCAAGCTGGCACTCTCCGGTGCCTCTGTCGCCGTCTATATGGGCCGCAGCAATGCGGCGTCAGTTGCCAAGCGGCTGATCGATGCCGGGCTTGCCGAAGATACCACTGTCGCGGTGGTGGAAAATGCCGGCCGCACATCCAGGCGCCTGCTGCATGGCACATTGTCGGAACTGCCTCGCCTTGAGCAGGTGGAGGGACTGGATGGGCCTGTGATGGTGATCATCGGCGATGCAGTGGCTGGTGCCAATTTTGACCATTCCGAAGCTCTGTCGCTTGCCAAGGCGCCGGCTTCTTTCGAACTGACGAGGAACTGACATGGCTGACAAGGTATTGACCGCCAACCGGCTCACCGACGGCATCGCTGTCTGGCTGGATGCTTCGGGAGACTGGGTCGAAGACCTGCAGGTTGCCTTCATTGCCCGCCATGCGGAAGCTGTGCAGGCACTGGAAGAAACCGGCAAGCGGGCTCTGGCAGACAATCTTGTGGTCGATGTCAACGTGATCGACGTCGAGGAAACCGATGGCAAGATCTGGCCCACCCGTTTGCGCGAGCGTATCCGCGCTGCTGGCCCCACCATGGCCTATGCCAAGGATCACGGCTTTGCAGATCCAAATTTCATTGCCGCCTGAGGACTGTTATGTATCGTTACGATGAATTCGACCACGCCTTCGTATCAGCCCGTGTATCGCAGTTTCGCGATCAGGTGGAGCGGCGCCTGTCCGGGGAGATCACCGAAGATGCCTTCAAGCCGCTCAGGCTTATGAATGGTGTCTATCTGCAGCTGCACGCCTACATGCTGCGGGTGGCCGTTCCCTATGGCACGCTCAATTCCAAACAGATGCGTATGCTCGGGCATATCGCTCGCGAATATGACCGCGGCTACGGCCATTTCACCACGCGGCAGAACATCCAGTTCAACTGGCCGAAGCTGTCGGACATTCCGGAAATCCTGGAGAAGCTCGCAAGCGTCGAAATGCACGCGATCCAGACTTCGGGCAATTGCATTCGCAATGTCACCGCCGATCACTTTGCCGGTGCCGCCGCTGACGAAGTGGCCGATCCACGTCCCTATGCGGAAATTCTGCGGCAGTGGTCGTCGGTTCACCCGGAGTTTTCCTACCTGCCGCGCAAGTTCAAGATCGCGGTGACCGGTGCGGAGGCCGACCGGGCTGCCATCCAGGTGCATGACATTGGTCTGCAACTGAAGAAGGATGAAGACGGCAAGCTCGGCTTTGCGGTTTATGTCGGTGGCGGGCAGGGGCGTACCCCGATGATTGCCAAGAAGATCCGAGACTTCCTGCCGGAAGAAGACCTGCTCACCTATGTGACTGCCATCGTGCGCGTCTACAATCTGCACGGTCGGCGCGACAACAAATACAAGGCCCGGATCAAGATCCTGGTCCATGAGACCGGCGTTGAGGAACTGACGAGCCAGATCGACGCAGAGTTCGCACATCTTCGCGACGGCGAGCTGAAACTGCCCGATCAGGACATTCGCTCGATCGAGACTTATTTCGCACCGCCGGAACTGCCGGAGCGTGCCGAGGGTTGGGAGGCGATGGCAAAGGCGCAGAAGGCCGATTCCGGTTTTTCCGACTGGGTTCGCCGCAATGTCGGTGCCCACAAGCATCCTGACTACGCAACGGTGACGATTTCGCTGAAGCCGATCGGTGGCATTCCGGGCGATGCGACGGACGACCAGATGGACCATGTCGCCGATCTGGCCGAGCGCTATGCGTTTGACGAGATCAGGGTTTCCCATGAACAGAACCTGATATTCCCGCATGTGGCGCGTGCCGACCTGAAGGCGCTTTACGATGCGCTGCTGGAGGATGGTTTGGCGACTGCCAATGCCGGCCTGATTACCGACATGATCGTCTGTCCCGGGCTCGACTATTGCGCGCTTGCCAATGCACGCTCCATTCCGGTTGCGCAGGAATTGTCCGTTCGGTTCGGGTCTGCCGCCCGTCAGGCCGAGATTGGCGATTTGAAGATCAAGATTTCCGGCTGCATCAATGCCTGTGGTCACCACCATGTCGGCCATATCGGTCTTCTGGGCGTGGAAAAGAAGGGTGCAGAACTCTACCAGATCACGCTCGGCGGATCGGGTGACGAGAACACCTCGATCGGTGAGATCGTCGGTCGCGGGTTCGAGCCTGAAAAGGTGACGGATGCGGTTGAGACCATTGTCGACACCTATATCGGTTTACGTCATAGCCCCGACGAGACCTTCCTCGACGCTTATCGCCGCGTTGGACCGCAACCCTTCAAGGACGCGCTTTATGGCGTGGCCGAAGCTGCCTGAGGGACGTGACAAATATGACCCGCATCTGGAAAGAAACCGGCTTTATCGACAATGACGCCTGGGTAGTGGAAACCGAAGAGGTAAAGGCCGGCGAGGGGGAGCGCGCACTTCTGCCGCTTGAGGATTTCATCAAGGCGGCCGATGAGAGCAACGATGTCGGTATGGGGGTGCTGCTGGGGCCTGCCGATGACGTGATGGCGCTTGAGCCCTATCTGTACCGTCTGGAAGTGGTGGCGCTCACCTTCAAGGCGTTCAGCGACGGTCGCGGCTTCAGCCAGGCGTCGCTGCTGCGTGACCGGCTGGACTACAAGAACGAGATCCGTGCCACTGGCGATGTTCTCATCGACCAGATCCCTCTGATGTTGCGGACCGGTATCGACAGCTTTGTTGTCACCAATGAGGTGGCGCTGAGACGGCTCGAAGAAGGGCGTTTACCAGGGATCGACGAGCATTATCAGCCGGCAGCGAGAACGTCGGCCGAGACTGGTCGCTATAGCTGGCGGCGATTGGGATAAGCGTCATGCAGGGCCCGCAATGTAATCCAAATGGATTGACGCGGATCAAGGAAATCTGGATAAACCGGTGCAAGATTTTTAAGTAGGTCGTGGCTGGCGCGAGATTTAGTGCTGGTTTCAGGCCTCACCGCTGGCAATGCCAGCACGCACCGCCGACCGACAGAACGAGACGAATAGGACGAGATAGCGAATGAACGCTCCTGCAAAGATCGAGACCCCGGCCGTTGCCGTTCCCGACGGCGTTTATGCCGAGACGGTATTGAGTGTGACCCACTATACGGACCGCCTGTTCCGCTTTCGCATGACGCGTCCGGACGGCTTCCGTTTTCGTTCGGGCGAATTCGCCATGATCGGGTTGATGGTCGGTGAAAAGCCGATCTATCGCGCCTATTCGATTGCAAGCCCCGCCTGGGATGAGGAACTGGAGTTCTTCTCCATCAAGGTGCCCGATGGTCCGCTGACATCGCATCTGCAGGCGATCAAGCCGGGCGACAAGGTGCTGATGCGCAAGAAGCCCACAGGCACGCTCGTCCTCGATGCGCTCACACCGGGGAAACGTCTTTATATGTTTTCGACCGGCACCGGGATTGCACCCTTTGCCAGCTTGATCCGCGATCCGGAAACCTATGAGAAGTTCGAGGAAGTGATCCTCACCCATACGTGCCGCGATGTCGCGGAACTGAAATACGGCTTCGACCTGATCGAGGAAATCAAGAATCACGAATTCCTGCCGGACATCGTCGGCGACAAGCTGAAGCTCTATTCCACGGTGACGCGCGAAGATTATCCGTTCAAGGGTCGTATTACCGACCTGATGGAAAGCGGTAAACTGTTTGCCGATCTCGGCGTGCCACCGCTCGATCCGGCTGTGGACCGTGGGATGATCTGCGGCTCTACGGCCATGCTGAAGGATACCAAGGCGCTACTGGAAAAGGCAGGCCTTCACGAAGGCGCCAACAACAAGCCGTCTGAATTTGTGATCGAACGGGCATTCGTGGGCTAAGGCTCGCTAAGCCATCATCGCTACTGTTAAGGCGCTGACCGATTTGGTTGGCGCCTTTTTACTGTCCGCTTACGAGGGGTAATATTCCAGCGACTTCGCATAACAGCGGCCGTAGGCGATAGACCCATTGATCGAGATTTTCGTGTCCCTCCCGTCTACGCAGGGGACGAGGCGCCTTGAGTAGTTGAGGGGGGCGGAGGATCGCGGCGGATCGAGCAGGGCAGACAAGTCCTGCGGCACTGTATAGGCGTAAGCGGGCGCGCTTGCGGCGATGGTAAAAAGGGCAGAAGTGACGGTCAGGCAAAGCAATGGGATCGAGCGGGGCATGGCATTATCCTGTTGCGTGAGCCCACTCAGGTTCGAGTGAACTTCCAAAGGTCGCCTGACGCCCTGTTTTCGGTTCGGTCGAGCCCGATTGCCCAACTCACATGCGCGACGCAGACGAGTACATGAAAATGATCTCGAATTATCCTTACCTAAGGCTTAACGGCCGTTTTGTCGTCGCAAGCCCGGCTTCCGCCCGTTTGCTGCGCATCGCTCCGCAGATCGCCTGTCGAGGCGAGATTCCGTGTTTTCGGAAAAAATTCCTATGGCTGGAATGATTTTGCGTCCGCAGCCTATTGGGGGTGTTAGTCAATAATAAACAATGCGTTGCGAATGCGCCTATTCATGGCGAAGGGCATCGATCGGGTTCAGTCTTGCAGCACTTCGCGCGGGAAAGTAGCCGAAGACCATGCCGATTGCTGCGGAGAAGAGAAACGCAATCATGATGATGGAGGGGCTGGTGACAAAGGGCAGTGCCATGAAGGAGGTCGCGCCGTAAGCAAGGCCGAGGCCGAACAGAATACCGACAGCGCCGCCAAATACGGACAAGGTCACGGCCTCGACCAGAAACTGCATCAGCACCTGGCCTTCCAGCGCGCCGATGGCCAGTCGCGTTCCGATTTCGCGCGTGCGCTCGGTCACAGAGACCAGCATGATGTTCATGATGCCTATCCCTCCAACCAGCAGACTGACAGCGGCCACGGCGCTCAAGAGACCGGTCATCAACGTCGTCGTCCCGGTCAGTGTCGAGGCCATCTGCGTCATGTCGTTCACGGAGAAATCATCCTTTCGTCCAGCGATGATCTTGCGGCGCTCGCGCAAGAGGCGCTCGACATCTGCCTGAACCTTCTGCGTCGATACGCCATCGCGGGCCGAGATGACGATGGAGGAGATCATGTTCGAGCCGCCGATGCGCCGGTTGAACACCTTGAGCGGCATGAAGATCACATCGTCCTGGTCATTGCCCATGCCGCTCTGCCCTTTCTTGTCGAGAAGGCCGATCACGGTGCAGGCGACAGAGCCCACGCGGACCGATTTGCCCAGGGGCGGGGTGGAGCCGAAAAGCTCCTGTTGTAATGTCGCGCCGATAATACAGACTGCCTGGCCGCTTTTATCCTCAGACGAGGAGAAACCGCGACCTTCACCGATGGTCCAGTTTTGGGCGATCAGGTAGTCGCTGACAGTGCCGGTGACCGTGGTGCTGTGGCTCTGGCCGGAAAAGATCGCCGTCGCACTCGACTGATTGACGCCGGCAACGGCCTGCAATCCGGAGATCTGGTCGCGGATCGCCTCAACATCGCGCTCGGTGAACTTCTTCGCATCGGCACTGGCACGACCAGGCCCGAACTGACCGGGACGCACAAACAAAAGGTTGGTTCCGAGTTTGGAGATCTGCTCGGTCACCTGGGCTGTCGTTCCATTGCCGATGGTCACCATGGCGATAACAGCGGCGACGCCGATCACCACGCCCAGCACGGTCAGAAAGGAACGCAAAAGGTTCCGGGTGATGGCGCGTAGCGCGAGCTTGACCGTCTCAAGAAACATGCTGGCCCTCAAGGTTGCGTTCGTCGGATTGTATGTGACCATCGACGAAACGGACCACCCGTTTGGCATAGGCTGCGATATCGTCTTCGTGGGTTACCATGATGACGGTAATGCCGTGGTCGCGGTTCAGGGCCACAATCAGATCCATGATTTCATTGCTGGTTCTGCTGTCGAGATTGCCTGTCGGTTCATCCGCCAACAGGACCTCGGGAGTCGAGACTATGGCGCGGGCAATGGCCACGCGCTGCTGTTGTCCGCCGGAGAGTTCCTGTGTCTTGTGGTGCTCGCGACCGGCAAGGCCGACCTGCGCCAGGGCCTTTCGCGCCATCTCCCGTCGCTGTCTCGTCTCCATGCCCCGATAGATCAGCGGCAGCTCGACATTCTCCATCGCTGACGTCCGTGCCAGGAGATTGAAGCCCTGGAAGATAAAGCCCAGCATGTGCCGTCTGAGGATCGTGCGCTGCGCCCGGTCCAGTCCATTGATGGACATGCCCTGAAACAGATATTCGCCGGAACTGGGCACATCGAGGCATCCCAGGATATTCATCGAGGTCGATTTACCGGAGCCCGACGGTCCCATGATGGCGACGAACTCACCGGTATCGATGCGCAGGTCGACATTGTCGAGCGCGCGAATGGTCGCTTCGCCGCGACCATAGACCTTGGAGACCTTGCGAAATTCGACCAGCGGAGGAGGGATCTGATCCACCATTAGCTGCGGCTCGCGCTGTCGTCGGTGATGACCTTGTCGCCAATGGCGATGTCTCCCTCCACCACCACCGTGTTCTGGCCGTCCGTGGCGCCAATGGTGATGTTGACCGCCTTGGGCACGCCATCCTTGAGCAGCCAGACCGTGCGCTGGTCGCCTGTCGGTTCAGGCGCGGTAATGGGACCCATGCGGGGCGGACGGAACATGCTGAACATGCCGGGTTCGCTGTCCGAGGCAGACTGGCTGGCCACCGCGCTGGGGCTGTAGCGCAAGGCGGAGTTCGGCACGACGAGTGCATCCGTCACCTGCTTGACGATGATATCTGCCGTCGCGGTCATGCCCTGGCGCAGTTTCATCTCGGCATTGTCGACCGACAGGATGCCGGTATAGGTGACCACGTCATTGGTGGTGGTCGACGCATAACGGACCGAGGTGATTTCAGCGGGAAAGTGCTGGTTGGGGAAGGCGTCTACGGTGAATGTCGCTTGCTGCCCGACCTCGACTTCGCCCACATCAGCCTCGTCGATGGCGACTTCGAGCTGCATCTTCTTCAGATCTCCGGCGATGGTGAAGAGCGTTGGCGCTTCCAGGGAGGCCGCAACCGTGGCACCCGGATCGACATCGCGCGACAGAACGATGCCGTTTGTCGGCGCAACGATGGTGGCCTTGGCAAGGTTTGTGCGGGCGGTGTCCACGGCAGCCTCGCCGAGCATGACATTGGCCTTGGCGCTGTCGCGCGTGGCCATCGCGGCCTCGTAATTATAGCGCGCTGCGTCGAGATCCTGCTGGGTAGAGACGCGGCTGCTGACGAGTGAGGTCAAGCGGTCGAGCGAGGCCTTTGCGGACTTCATGTCCGCTTCCGCTTTCGCCACGGAGGCCTTGTAGCCCAGCAGGCTCGCTTCGGCGCTTTTCAGGGCAGCCTCCAGCGACGTCGTGTCGAGCTTGGCCATGACCTCGCCCTTCTTCACCTGGCTGTTGTAGTCGACCATGACTTCCCGAACCGTGCCGGACTGTTCGCTCGAGACATTAATCTGTACAGTCGGCTCCAGCGTTCCGGTCGCCGTCACCAGAACCGTGATATTGCCCTTGGCAGCGTCTGTTGTCTTGTATGTGTAGACCGGGCCATCGGCGCTCAGATAGAAATAGCCTGCTGCCCCCGCAAGGATTGCCAGTGTGAAGATAGAACGCCAGAGCCAGCGGGAACGCCCCTTTTTCTTACCCTCTGCTGCAAGTACGGCTGCAAGATCTGTCTTTGTCGATTTGCCGGCGGGAGTTGGGGTGTCTTCAGTGCTCATCCATGCTTTCCAAAATTCAATTCCGACCGCCATTTTCAAGCGAGTCGCGACCAGTCAGACCTGTCTGGCGTCAAACTGGTCGCGTTTTCCGGGATAATGCGGACCATGATCATCGCTGTTCAGGTAGGAAGTTGGCGTAAAATTTCACAGAATTGACAAAAACATCAGTGAAATAAATTTAATGTTTTGCAGTGCAGCAGAACTGTGGCTAACATAAGTACGTGTTCGACGTGCCGCAGAGCGGCTTTCCGGGCATAAATCGGCGTCGAAGCGCTTCTTTTCAGAATTTCCCAGCAAGCCAGACTTTAGTCTTATAACTTTTTGTCAATTGCGGCATTACGCGCGGTTGTTAGCCTCCCATTTGCGCCTCTGAGGAGTAGAGCGCATGAATAGACGACTTGGGAGGAGTCTAATGTCGAAATTTCTGATGAATCGGCGCGGTCTGATCAAGGTGGGCGCCGCCTCCGGTGTTGCGCTCGCGACCCCGCTGCATTTCGTGCGCGGCGCCTATGCCGAAGACATGTCTTGCAACATGCCGACCGGCGACACCGTTACCTTTGGTTTCAACGTTCCGCAGTCGGGACCTTACGCTGACGAAGGCGCGGACGAATTGCGTGCCTATCAGCTGGCCGTCAAGCATCTGAATGGAGAGGGAGACGGCGGTGCGCTGACGACCTTCTCATCCAAGGCGCTGAAGGGTAATGGCGTTCTGGGCAAGAAGGTGGCTTTCGTCACCGGTGATACGCAGACAAAATCCGATGCCGCTCGAGACAGCGCCAAGCGCATGATCGAGAAGGAAGGCGCCATCATGATCACCGGTGGTTCGTCGTCCGGTGTGGCGGTTGCCGTTCAAAGCCTTTGCCAGGATATGGGCGTCATGTTCATGTCGTGCCTTACACACTCCAACGACACCACCGGCAAGGACAAGAAGCGCTATGGTTTCCGTCACTTCTTCAATGCCTATATGTCCGGTGTGGCGCTTGGGCCGGTTCTCGCCGAATATTACGGCAAGGATCGTCGCGCTTACCACCTGACAGCCGACTATACCTGGGGCTGGACGCAGGAAGAGTCGATCAAGAACGCAACCGAGGCTCTGGGCTGGGAAACGGTCAATGCCGTTCGCACCCCGCTGGGTGCAGGCGACTTCTCGCAGTATCTGACACCGGTTCTCAGCTCGGGTGCCGACGTCCTGATCCTGAACCACTATGGCAAGGACATGGTGAACTCGCTGACGCAGGCCGTACAGTTCGGCATGCGTGAGAAGCAGGTCAACGGCAAGAACTTCGAGATCGTTGTTCCGCTGTTTTCCGAACTGATGGCACAGGGTGCCGGCGATGCGATCAAGGGCATTCTCGGCACGGCCAACTGGGACTGGAAGCTCGACAACGACGGCACGAAGGCTTTCGTTCAGTCGTTCGGCAAGGAATACAGCACCCCGCCATCGCAGGCCGCACAGACCGCCTACGCGCAGACCATCCTTTATGCGGATGCCTGTGAGCGTGCCGGGACCTTCTTTGCGCCGGAAGTCATCAAGGCGCTCGAAGGTTTCGAGTTCGACGGTCTTGGTAATGGTCCGACGCTTTACCGCGACAGCGACCACCAGTGCTTCAAGGATGTTCTCGTCGTGAAGGGCAAGGACAATCCGAAGGACAAGTACGACCTGTTGCAGGTTGAAAAGATCGTTTCGGCCAAGGACGTGACCTACGATCCAGCGATCTTCGGTGGTGACCTCGGTCCCTACGACGCAAAGCAGTGCTGATCTGCTGAGCATTCCATTTCGGCCGCCGGTGTATGGCGGCCGTTTGGCCTTGTGTATTTATCCTTGCTGAGGTTGTGGCGGCCCCATGGACGCAATTATTCTTCAAATTCTGAACGGACTCGACAAGGGAGGGGCCTATGCGTTGATCGCATTGGGGCTCACTCTGGTTTTCGGCACGCTGGGCGTGGTCAATTTTGCGCATGGCGCCCTGTTCATGCTCGGTGCCTTTTGCGCGGTGACCTTCAACAAGTTGCTGACGCTGGAAAAGGTCGTTGTCGATCCAAGCCAGACCACGGCCTGGGGCACGCCGATGGAAATCCGCACGCCCTATATCGAAGCCTATATGGGCGACTTCGGGCAGTTTCTGCTGAACTACTCGGTTCCTGTCTCCATTATCGTCGCCATCCCGGTGATGCTGCTGATCGGCATTGCCATGGAGCGCGGGCTCATCCGCTATTTCTACAATCGGCCACATGCGGATCAGATTCTGGTGACATTCGGCCTTGCCATCGTCATTCAGGAAATCATCAAGCATTTCTTCGGCGCAAATCCCATTCCACAGGGCGCGCCGGATGCATTTTCCGGCACCGCTCAGGTGGGCATGCTGATGGGGCTGGGCGATGCGATCCCTTATCCGTGGTGGCGTCTGGTCTACCTGTTCTTCTCGCTCGGCGTCATCGGTGCGGTATTTGCCTTCCTCCAGTTCACAACCTACGGAATGGTCGTGCGTGCCGGCATGCGTGACCGCGAAACGGTCGGTCTGCTGGGGATCGATATCGAGCGCCGCTTTACCGTCGTCTTCGGCATTGCCGCTGTGGTGGCAGGTGTTGCGGGTGTCATGTACACGCCGATCCTGCCGCCGGACTATCACATGGGCATGGACTTTCTGGTTCTGTCCTTCGTCGTGGTGGTCGTCGGGGGCATGGGCTCGCTGCCGGGTGCCGTTGCCGCCGGTTTCCTGCTCGGCATTCTGCAATCTTTCGCATCGATGAATGAAGTCAAAAGCATCTTCCCGGGCATCGACCAGATCATCATCTATCTGGTTGCCGTGGTGATCCTTTTGACCATGCCGCGTGGGCTCTTGGGCCGTAAAGGCGTGATGGAGGACTGATCCAAATGTTTGCAAATCTCTCGCGTCGTGACTGGATCATGTTCCTGGTGTTTTCCGCCGTGGTTCTGGCCGCTCCCATTCTCTTCAAGCCGCTGGGTGCTGCCTATCCGGCGCTGTTGCAGAAATTCTGTATCTTCGGGATTTTCGCGATCGGCTTCAATATTCTGTTCGGCCTAACCGGCTACCTTTCGTTCGGTCACGCTGCCTTTCTGGGCGTCGGGTCCTATGCCGCTGTCTGGTCGTTCAAGCTGTTTACGATGAATGTGATCCCGTCGATCCTGATGTCGGTGGTGTTTGCCGCCATCTTTGCAGCCGTGATCGGCTTTGTCAGCCTCAGGCGGTCGGGTATCTACTTCTCGATCCTCACGCTGGCCTTTGCGCAGATGTGCTACAATCTGGCCTATTCGGTGCTGACGCCGCTCACCAACGGGGAAACGGGACTGCAATTGTCCCTTCGCGATCCGCGGGTGATCGATGCGATGTTCATCACGCCAGGAGCTGGACTGCCGCGCACCAATTTGTTTGGCATGGATATTTCAGGCGGCGGTCTGGGCGGATTTTACTTTACCGCTGTTATGCTGATCGTCGGTTTCTTCATCGCCATGCGCATTTTCCGTTCGCCTTTCGGAATGATGCTTAGAGCGATCAAGTCCAACCAGACCCGCATGCGCTATACGGGCTTCAACACGCGGCCTTATCTGCTGACGGCCTTCATCATTTCCGGCATCTATGCAGGGGTTGCAGGTTCGCTGATGGCGGCAACCGATCCGCTGGCCGGTGCCGAACGTCTGCAGTGGACGGCGTCGGGTGAAGTGGTCCTGATGACCATTCTGGGCGGTGTGGGGACGTTGATCGGCCCGGTGGTCGGTGGCGTTGTGATCAAGTATTTCGAAAACATCTTCTCGTCGTTCAACGATGCCACCCTGCATTCGGCGTTCAGCTTTCTGCCGGAATTCATCGAAAAACCGGTGGTCGGCATCCTGTCGTTGTTCGTTGGGGAAGGGTGGAGCCTGACGCTGGGTGTGGTGTTCATGCTGATCGTCATCTTCCTGCCGGGTGGCATCATGGAAGGCGTGCGCCGTCTCGCCAACCTGTTTGGCAAGGGCGGAGACGGTGACAAGAAGGCCATAAGCGGCCATGCGCAGCCGGCGGAGTGAGACAATGACGACATCCGACAAGAATATCGTCCTGCATGTCGCGGACGTCCACAAGAGCTTCGGCGGTCTGAGAGCGCTTTCCGATGTCGACCTTCAGGTCGAGGAGGGAAAGGTCCATGCCATCATCGGGCCGAACGGCGCCGGAAAGTCGACACTGCTCAATGTCTGCATCGGGCGTATCAAGCCGGACAGGGGACATGTGGTCTTCAATGGCAATACGCTGGATCGCCATGCGCCGCATGAGATCAACCAGCTCGGCGTGAGCCGTGTGTTCCAGACGCCGGAGATCTTTCCGGATCTGTCACTGCTCGACAATGTCATGATCCCGGCCTTCGCCAAGCGGGACGGTGCGTTTCGGTTCAATGCAATGAGAGGTTTGTCCGGAGAGAAAGATATCCGCGAAGAGGCAGAGTTCACGCTTCAGGATATCGGACTGTTCGAGCGTCGCTTTGACGAGGCGGGCTCGCTCTCGCGCGGCGACAAGCGGCGACTGGAGCTGGCCATGTGCCTGATCCAGAAGCCCAAGCTTCTGCTGCTGGACGAGCCGACGGCCGGCATGGCGCGGCACGATACCAATATGACCATCGAGCTTTTGAAGCGCATCAAGGCGCGCGGCATGACCAAGGTCATCATCGAGCACGACATGCATGTGGTGTTCTCGCTGGCCGACAAGATCAGTGTTCTTGCGCAGGGACGCATTATCGCCGAAGGTTTACCGGAGGAGGTGCGCGGCAATCCCAAGGTGAAAGAAGCCTATCTGGGGGAGGCGCATGAATGAATGTTGTGGCTCATAATACCATGACGACGGGAGAGGTGAAAACCGTGCAGGCTGCCGACGACAAACCGTTTTTCAGCGTTAGAGATATCCATTCCTGGTATGGCGAATCCTATATCGTTCAGGGCGTCTCCTTCGATATCAACAAAGGTGAGATCCTGTCATTGCTCGGCCGCAATGGCGCAGGCAAGACGTCGACCCTGCGCACATTGGCGCGTGCCGACAGTCCGGCACTCAAGAGCGGCGAGATCTGGCTCGACGGAGAGCCTTTGCACAATATGAAGGCCTTTCAGGCAGCCCAGGCGGGCGTGCAGCTTGTGCCCGAGGACCGGCGTATCATTGGTGGGTTGACGGTGGAGGAAAATCTGATCCTCGCACAGGTCTCAGGGCAAATTGGATGGACGCTGGAGAAGATCTACGATCACTTCCCGCGCCTTGCCGAGCGGCGCATGCAGGAGGCCACAACCATGTCCGGCGGCGAGCAGCAGATGCTGTCGGTTGCCCGCGCATTGGCGCGCGATATCAAGATCCTGTTCCTGGACGAGCCCTATGAGGGACTGGCGCCGGTTATCGTGCAGGAGATCGAAAAGATCGTCCGGCAGATCCGCGATCTCGGCATTACAACCATCATCGTCGAGCAAAACGCAGTGGCGGCCCTTCGGCTGTCCGACAAGGCTGTGATCATGGATACAGGCACCGTGGTCTTTGCCGGTTCCGCCAGAGAAGTTCTCGACAATGAAGAGCTTCGCAATGAATATCTGGCGATCTGAAGCCATCGTCACAGACTGACAGTTTATCCCGGAGAGGGGATTTGGGGCCCGGCATTGCCGGGCTCTTTTTTGTGCGTATCAGAGGCTGGAGCACGGGTCTCCAATCACGCGTGTATGGTTTTATGAAAAATTCTCCGCCCGGTGAACTTCCTTGCCGCCAAGCAGGGTCAGAAGCACTTGCGTATCGCCGATCTCGTAGACATCGCAGTGGAAAATATCGCGATCGAGGATGATCACATCGGCGTATTTTCCCACCGACAGCGAACCCGTATCGCGGGCACGCCAGGCTGCTTCGGCAGCATGCGTTGTGTAGCCCTTCACGCATTGCTCGCGCGTCAGGCGTTGTTCGGGCAGGAATGGCTCGACATTGCTTTTGCGCTTGCGCGGCTGGCGGGTAATGGCCGTTTCCATGATCTTGAACGGATTGAGCGTGGAAACGCCCCAGTCGCTCGATAGCGCATAGGGCGCACCGGCATCGATCAACGAGCGGAAGGCATACATGTATTTCGTCCGCTCCGGCCCCATCATCGGCGCAGCACAATCCGTCACAGAAGGCTCGTTGCGCGCCCAAAGGGTCTGGATATTGGCAACGACGCCCAGGTCATGGAAGCGCGGAATATCGTCTGGATGGATGGCCTGTATGTGGGCGATCTGATGCAGGCTTGGCCAGGCGCCATTGGCTTTGCGCGCCGTCTCCATGCCGTCGAGTGCTGCGCGCACGGCGCCGTCACCGATCGCGTGGACATGGATCTGGAAACGGGCGGCATCGAATGCCGTGAAGAGTTCCTTGACCTGTTCATAGTCGAACATCAGCGGGTAATTTCCTCCGGCCTCATCGCTATAGTCATCGATCATCACGGCGGTGCGGTTTTCAAACACGCCATCGAGGAAGAATTTCGCCGAGTGGATCCGATACATCTCTGTATCGTTTTCGCGACGCAAGGCCTCGACGCGGGCAAGGGCATTTGCCGTATCTTCTTCCGGCAATACCTTGGCGGTAGCGCAGATGCGGACACTCAGTTCACCCGCGGCCTCCAATGACCGGTAGACGCGTGCGTGGCGCTCATTGACCGAGGCGTCCAACACGCCGGTAATGCCATGGCTGTTGGCGTGGGCCTGGGCAAAGCGAACACCGTCGGCGAAATCCTCGTCGCTGGGGGCCGGCATCCGCTCCTTGGCCCAGTCGATTGCGTCTTCATAGAGAAGCCCGGTTGGAACGCCATCGGCATCCAGAACGAAATGGCCGCCGGGAGGATCGGTGATGCCTTTTGCGATGCCGAGCAACTCGCAGGCCTTTGTGTTCATGCAGGCATTGTGCCCATCTGAGGCCAGGATATAGCACGGTCGGTCTGCGACGACTTCGTCCAGCACCTGACGCGTCAGGTTGTGTTCGGTAAAGATGCCGGAATACCAGCCGACGCCATTGACCCATTCGGCATCGGTGCCAGCTCCCCACTCGCGCAAAACCGTTTGCAACGCTTCCACGGTTTCGCAGCCATCGAGATTGGCGTTCTTTCCATATTCGAAGCCGCTATCCTGGAGATGCAGGTGCGTGTCCTGAAATCCGGGCAGGACCAGTCTGCCGCCGGCGTCTATGACTTTGGTGTCGGGTCCGGCCAATGAGGCGATTTCTTCTGCTGATCCCAGTGCTGCGATGCGGCCGGCCGATATGGCGAGTGCCGCGACACGCGGCGTCAACGGATCCATGGTGACGATATCGCCATTGGTAACGATCAGATCAGGTGCCGTCATGGACGTTTGCCTTTCAGTGGGCATGCAGGGTGCGGACCGGCCTTAAAGACCGGTCGATTCGCTCGGGTTGTCGGATCCTAAACGTCGGTAGCAGATAGCTGCGCTCCGCCCCGCCGTCGCAACAGTTCAGCGGTCACCGCCAGAATGGTGGAGGCAATCAGGATCAGCGAACCGAGTGCCAGCACAGAGGGGAGTTTATTGGGAAATCGCAGCTGGCCATAGAGAAAGACCGGAAGTGTCGGCTGGGTCCCCGACAGGAAGAACGCCATCACGAATTCATCAAAGGAGGTGACAAAGCACATCAGCAGGCTGGAGATGACGGCTGGCATCACAAGCGGCAGCGTGACCCTGCGAAACGTGCCCCAGCTTCCTTCGCCCAGATCATAGGAGGCTTCCTCCAGGCTGCGATCGAGTCCTTCCAGCCGCGCCATCAGGACCATCACGGAGAAGGGCAGGCAGAGGAAGATATGGGCAATCATGATGGTCCAGAGCGACAGGTTGATGCCCAGAACCTTGACCATCAATACCAGGAATGCGACCGCGAAAATGATCGAGGGAACGATCAGCGGCAGCATGATGGTGCCCAGAAGAAAATTGCTGGCCGGCAGCTTCTTTCGCGACAATGTGATGGCGGCAACCAGCCCCAGCGCCGTCGCTGTTACCGATGCAATGACGCCCACCATCAGGCTGTTGCCGAGCGCATCCAGCATGGACCTGTTGTCGGCCATCGCCACATAGTGCTTCAGCGTGAAGCCCTTTAGCGGGAAGATGGCGAAGGTGTTGTCATTGAACGAAAAGAGCGGCAACAGCACGACGGGTGCATAGAGAAAGACCATGAAGACGAGCGCATAGGCGGTAAAGCCATCGAAAGATTTCTTCATGTTCTCAGGCGCTCCGTTCGCGCATTTTCTTGTAGCCGACCGCCCAGAGGAAAAGTCCACTGACGCCGATGGTGAATACCAGCATCGCGACAGAGACGGCAGCACCGAGCGGCGCATTGTCCTGCTTGAAGAACAGCGCCTGAATGACGTTGCCGATCATGCTGCCGCCGGGACCGCCCACCAAGGTCGGTGTCACGTAATCGCCGACGGTCGGAATGAAGACCAGCAGAGATGCCGACACGACGCCGGGCAGAGAGAGCGGCAGGGTGATGCGGCGAAAGCGCCGCCATTTGCTATCGCCGAGATCGGTCGCGGCCTCAAGTAGCGAGCGATCGAGCTTTTCCAGCGAGACATAGATTGGCAAAATGGCAAATGTGACCCAGGCATGGGCGAGTGTGAGCACCACGGCTGCCGGGTTATAAAGCAGGAACGAGAGTGGTTCCCTGATGATGCCGAGGCTCATCAGACCGCTGTTGATGGCCCCGTTATAGCCCAGCACAATCTTCCAGGCGAATATGCGCAGCAGATAGCTGGTCCAGAATGGAATGCTGATCAGGATAAGCCATACGACCTTGTGCTTTGTCACCCTGAAGGCGAGGAAATAGGCCATTGGGTAGGCCATCAAAATGACCGAGGTCGTGGCCGCAAGCGACATGATCAGCGATTTGACCAGAAGGACGGCCGGAACCGGATATTGAAGCGGGAAGGGGATGCCCATCCACACCGTTGCCCGGTCGCTCGGCTCAATCAGCTTCCAATAATTGTCGAAGGTGAAGGCCGGCAGGATGTCGAATCCCTGCTGGCGCCAGAAGCTCATCACCAGAAGAATGATAAGCGGAGCGGCAAGCAGGAGGAATATGCCGGCAGCAATAGCGGAACGTGCCGCTAATGCCGGTCCGGCAGATGCAGTCTTGCGATATAAAGTCATGACACCCTTAAAGTTTGAGCGCCTTGATCTGCTCCCAGGCCTCCGTCTGTTCGTTCACAACAGCGCTGGGCTGCGGCTCGAACAGGGTCGCGCTTTTCATGAATTCGACCGGATCGGTGATGCCCATGGCTTCCACCTGCTTGGGATCTGCAGCTTCGAACGACTTCATGTTGGAATGGCCATAGCCGGAGCCTTCAATCAGCAATTTGCCTGTTTCCGGCGACAGCCATGCATCGATGAAGTCATAGGCAAGCGCCGGATCGGCCTTGCCGCTATTGAGAATGGTCAGACCGCAGAACCATGTGAAATAGCCTTCCTTTGGCCTGGCATAGGCAATATTGATGCCTTCGCCCTTGAGGTTCTTGACTGCGTCGTTCCAGGCATAGGCCGCAACAATCTCGCCTGAGGCAAGCGCCTGCTGCACTTCAGTCTGATCGCCGCCGAGGAAGCGGCTGTTGCGCACGGCCTTTGCGGCAAAATCGAGCGATGCCTGAAGCTCCGTGCCGGTCAAAAGATTGGCCTGCTTGTAGGGCATGCCCTTGACCATGGCCCCGAGTGCAATGACCAGCGGATCGTCGAGCAGGGCGACTTTACCTTCGAAGGCATCGTCGAAGAAGATCGACCAGCTCTCGCCATCCTTGAAGGCGTCGCCGATCAGATCTGGACGGTAGATGATCGAAGACGAGCCCCAATCTGCCGGCACCATGACGACGTTGCCGTCGACGACGACGCCGTTGGCCGTCTGCAGTTCCGGAAAGACATCCTTCCAGTTGGAGAGCTTGGCGGTATCGACCGGGACGGTGAGGCCAGCCTCGACGAAGCGTCCCACGGAATAGTTGCAAGGGTGCATCATGTCGGCGTTGAAGCCGGCACGGACCTTGGCAAGCGCTTCTTCCTCGCCGGAAAAGGTGGAGAAGTTCGGCGTGCCATGCTTCGATTCAAACGGCGAAAAATAGGCGGGATCGTCGAAGCCTGCCCATTCCATGCAGGTGAGTACCTCTGCAGCCTGCGCACCTGGAGGCTTGATCGCCATGCCAACGCCGAAAGCGGCTGCTGCCTTGAGTGCGTCGCGGCGCGAGATGCGACCGGTGGCAAGGCTGTCAATAAAACTGGTGCGACGCATCATATTCCCCTTGGTGATTTTGGATGGTCATTCAATGGCGGAATTAACTACCTCCGTGATTTCGCTGTCAATTGGGAAAATGGCGGCCGTAAGAACAATCGTTCTTTGCTTTAAAATACTGATTTCGTGACCTTAATTCTCTCCCTGCAATCGCCGCTATCCGCTCGCTATGTGTCATAGCGGTTTGGTTGCGGATCGAGTGACTGCCATGAGCGGCCGGTCGGCGTCTGTCACAGCGACTATCGTCGCGACGACATTTTGCCAACCTGCGATTGCAAAGCGATGCGCGTCCCGGAGATCGGTGGGCGGGCACGCTCAACGAATACCGCATCGGTTGAGGAACCTGACACGGGCGCAAAAGCGTGCCAAATCGGGACCGGCCCGACAGCTTTTGCGTGAACCTAAAGCATTTTAAATATTATGCTTTATAAAGTGTTTGGCTTTATTTTGTGCCTGAAAAGCATCACGGTTAACCAATCGTGAATTATTTATTTGGACTTGCATAACATACTATGCCGAAGCTTTAATAAACGGTTGCACGAAGAAAGCCGATGTCTTCTTTTGCCCCCAATGTTTAAATTCTGGGGGTTTGTTATGTCTATTGAAGATCGCATTGGCAGTGGTGAAGAAAATGTTGTGGGCCTGAGCGAAAGTGCTTCAGCGCTCGAAGATTTCATTTCTTTGAACGACACCAGCGACCGTGTTGGCGAAGTTCAAATCGCACAGGCGGAAACTCAATCAGCGCAGCGCACCGATCGCGTTCCTGAAGGACAGGCATTCCCGACCGAACTTGCAGCAAACGAGAATAATGTCGTTGTCCTGCCGGAAAATGCGACGGTCGACGAGATCCGGGTTGAGGGCGATGACCTCATTCTCGTCCAGGCCGATGGCCGCGAGATCGTCATTCTCGGCGGCGCCGACAACATTCCGACGTTCCTGATCGGTGACGTCGAAGTTCCGCAGCAGGTTGTGGTCGCGGTTCTCGAGCAGAGCGGCATCAATGTCGCCGCCGGTCCTGAAGGCAATCTGGCCGTCGTCACAGCCGGTGCGGATGGCTCGGGCGGCGATTTCGACGATGGTCTTCCGAATGTGGACAACGCGCCGCCATCCTTGCTGGATCTTCTGGGCAATACGGAGCTGGCCTTCGGTGCCGATGGGAACAATGAGGAAGATTTCGACGATACGCCGACCATCATCGCGAGCGGACCATTCTTCCTTGAAGAAGATGCGGATGGCAATCTCTTTGAAACTGGGGTTATCAAGGGTTTCTTCGGCTTTAACGGTGGTGCCGATGGCGGTGTGATTACGGCAATCGGCTTCGCCGGCGCGTTCGATATGGACGAGCCGAGCGACACGGGAACAGCGACCGGGCTGACCTCCGGTGGCGTAGACGTGATTGTCACATCGTCTGTGGATGGATTGACGCTGACGGGGACAGCTGGCGGCGTTGTGGTCTTCACTCTTGAGATCACGGATGTCACAACTGGCGCTTTCACCTTTACTCAGCTTGCGGCGGTCGATCACCCAGACCTCGGTGAAACGAGCGCTGAAGACATCCTGCGCCTGAATTTCACCTATACGGTCACCGATCTCGACGGCGATGCTGTCGTCGGTACCGCATCCATCGACATCGGAGACGATGCTCCGGTTGTCGGAACCAGCGAAAGCGCGACGGTTGAAGATGAGGGGCTGATTGGCGGAAATGACGAGGCTGACGGTTTTGCAAAGTCCGTCAGTGGCGTCTCCCTCAATATCGATTGGGGTGCCGATAACGCGAATGCCGGCGGCAGCAATGACCGTTCTGTCGCATTCACCGATGCAGCTGTTGCAGTTGAAGGCGCCTATGGCGCGGAACTCACCTCGGGTGGCAATGCAGTCCATACGGTCGTTCTCGCCGATGGTACATTGGTCGGCTACACCGGCGCGGAGGTGCCTGCAGCGATCGATGGCGCAGGTGTCGTGTTCCATGCCGAATTGTCCGACGCCAACGACGGTGAATACAGCTTTACGCTGGTCAAGCCGCTCGATCATGCGGAAGGCGACGGCGAAAATGCGCTTTCGCTCACCTTCAATTTTACCGCGAGCGATTCGGATGGCGACACCGCAACCGGCAGCTTTGTCGTGAATGTTGTCGACGATGTGCCGTTGATTGATGCCTCTGCGATTGAAAGCGGTGTGGTCGAGGAAGAGCAGCGTGCGGTTGCTGGCCCGGGCAACGAGGACCGTGGCGGTCTGGGCGACGACGACCGCCTGTTCAATTATGACGTGACCACCAACAAGACCGGCGGGACGCTGGCGATCGCGTGGGGTGCCGACAACGGCGACAACGAAAGCCTGACGGGT
>NZ_JBNQTH010000002.1:0-314299 GCF_050320885.1 Agrobacterium sp. ES01 | reverse complement strand
GGTTCATGCATCCGGTGCGGCAAACGAAGACGTCCTGTCCTTCACCTTCAACTTCACAGCCCGCGACAGCGACGGCGATACCGTCTCAAACGACTTCACCGTCAAGGTCATCGACGATGCGCCGGTGATCGTTGCTAACGGCAACGAAAACCGCACGATCGACGAAGACGACATCTGGACCGGCCATGCAATCGGCACGAGCCCGAATGACGGCGATAAAGATGGTTCCTGGTCCGGTGGCCCGGGTCAGGGCGGCAAAGGCCCGGCGTTCATTAACGGTTCGTTTGCCCACCTGGTGAAGGCTGGCGCGGATGGTTTGCTTGCCTTTTCCTTCACCAGCGATGCGGCATCTGTGCTGCAGGCGCAGGGGTTCAAGTCCGAGGGTATGGCGCTCAGCTATGAGGTCAAGGGTGGCGTTCTCTACGGCTATGCCAACACCGACGGCACGACCGGCTACGGGGCAAACGACCGCGTTGTCTTCAAGCTGACGCTCGATGCCGACGGCAAATACCAGTTCGAACTCATCGACCAGCTCGACCACGCGGCCCCGACCACGGCCGGCACTTCCGACGAGAACCTGCTGACGATCAGCCTCGGTGCGGCTCTCCAGGCAACCGATGGTGACGGCGACAGCGTGAGGCTGACCGGTCTCGTGGAATTTGAGGTCAGGGACGATGTCCCGGTTGGCACGACGGCCATCATTGAGCAGTCCGCTACGGAGTTTGCCTCTGCAACCGGCTCGCTCTCCACGCTCGTCTCCTTCGGTGCTGATGGCGTTGGCAAGTATAGCGTCGAGATAGACAATCTCTCGTCCTCGCTGACGTCGCTCAAGTCGAATGGTTCGAGCCTCACCTTCAGCGTGGTTGGTGATACGCTTTACGCCAAGGTTGGAAACGACACGATCTTCACCTTCACGGTAAACTCTCAGACGGGTGCCTACACCTTCACGCAGTCTGGCCCGATCGATCATGTCGGCCAGGTGCCCGACCTTGGCCAGCATATCAGCGTTGCGGCGGTCAGCGGCCCGAAGATCCATTTCGTTGGCGACCTGACCAATGGGGAGGATATCATCCGCATCACCAATTCTGGTGGCACGGAGGTTACCTGGGGCGTCGATACCGACAACAACGGCACGGCCAACTATACCGTGACGATCCCTGCCAATACGACCTTCTACCTCAATGTTGGCAATCTGGCTGATAACACCAAGGTCGAGCTTCTCGGAGCCAGCGGCAGCGTCACGACGGTCGTCAATCCCGGCCACGGCCACTTCACCGGCGTGCCGGTCGACGGCGTCACCCTCGATCTCTCCTCCGCCGTCACGGTTGAGGACGGCGACGGGGACGAGCTCGCGCTGTCCGGCCAGCTCCACATCACGATCACAGACTCCGTCCCAACCTTCGGCACTGCCGTGGCTGGAGCGGTGTCGGAAGACGGCACAAAGACCGCCAGCGGTTCGACCGGCGTCAACTGGGGTGCCGACAATGGCGCCAACAAGTCGCTGACACTGGGCACGTCCGTGGTTGTCAAGGATCAAGCTAACAGTGCGGTTGAGCTGAAGTCGGATGGTCACACCGTCAACGTCGCCCTGGTGGGTGCCGTTCTGGTGGGTTATCTCGGCAGCACCGTGCCGGCGGCTGCGAACCTGGCTTCGGACCCGAATGTCGTCTTCACCGTCTCCGTCGATCAGGCGACGGGTGCGTACTCCTTCGAACTGAAGCAACCGCTCGACCATACGTCGCCGACAGGCACCAGCCAGTATCTTGACCTCACCTTCGAGGTGACGGCCAAGGACTCGGACAACGATATCGCTTCGGGCACGGTCACCGTGCGCGTCGATGCGGCTGGCGAGATCGGGTCGATCAACTACGGCAATCTAGACACCGGCGTCATTGTTAATCTGAGCGAAGCCTCCGTCACTCATGACAGCAAGACCATCGCTGCGGACACAGCAACCGATCGTGCCGGCGCTCACGTCGTCGGGATCGACGGCATGGCGGGCGTCAATGATGCCTATGGCAGCAAGGCGGCGGACATTCTGGTCGGTGGCGCCGAAGCCAATGTTCTCAAGGGCAATGAGGGCGATGACGTCCTGATCGGCAATGGCGGCAACGACACGCTCGAAGGCGGCGTCGGAGAGGATACGCTGTATGCGGGCAGCGGCGCCGACGATCTCTATGGCGGCGATGACGACGATACGCTTTATCTCGCCGAAGACGTCCTTGTGGGGAATGGCAGCATGCGCACCGTCACTTTCGGCGACGGAAACACGCGCCAGGTGAATATCGGCGGCCTGTCGGGTGAAAGCGACGACGTTTATGGCGGACAGGGTGTCGATACCCTGCGCTTCGAACAGGGCGCCAATGCCAATGGTTTTGTTTTCGACCGTGCCAAGACCGGTACCGGCCTGCAGCTCGACAGTATCGAAAAGTTCATCGGAACTGACGAGAGCGACGTCATTCTTCTGCCGAAGACCTATACCACGTCGGAAATCACACTGATCGAGATCGAAGGCGGCAAGGGCAACGACTTCCTTCAGGGATCGGATGCCCAGGGCGACAAGATTTCCGGCGGCGACGACAATGACTGGATCTCGGGCCTTGGCGGCGATGACGACATCAGCGGCGGTAATGGCAATGATGAGATTTGGGGCGGAGAGGGTGATGACCTGATCCGTGGTGATTGGGGTCAGGATACCATTTATGGTGATGCCGGCGATGATACGATCTATGCCGGAGGCGACAACGACACCATCCGTGGTGGTGCTGGTGACGACAAGATCTATGGCGGCGACGGCAACGACACGATCATCCACACTGTTGGCGACGGCAACGACATCGTCGACGGTGGCACCGAAACCGGTTCGTCCAATCCCAACTACGACGTGTTGACGATCAATGGTGATGGCGTTTCCCGCCACTTCACGCTGGGACTGGCGACGGATGGAACCGAGATCACGCCGGCGACCGACAGTTCCGACATTCTGGTGACCTATGACGGTGCCAATGCCGGATCGGTTCGCGCCGATGAAATCGAACGCGTAACCTTCAATCTCGGTTCCGGCGGCGACACCGTGACCCTGAACGACGTGACCGGCTCCGCGATTGCCGCGACTACGGTCGTCATTAACGGCGGTGCCGGCAATGACACCTTTGACCTGACCGGTTTTGCCGGCTCAAGCGTGGTGATCAATGACAGCGATCCGGTATCAGGTGGCGACACGGATACGATTAAGCTCGCCGGGCGCTGGACCGACTACACCGTTACCCAGATGGGCGACACCTATACAGTGACCCGCAACTCCGACGGCGCAGTCATCGTTCAGACGACGAATGTCGAGCAGTTCGACTTCGCCGGGGATACGAGCGGTCCGGTGCCGGTCGGTGAAGTGGTCAATGTCGCGCCGGTTGCCGGCGACGACGCAGCCGCAGTGACTGAAGCAGGCGGCACGGCGAACGCGACGGCCGGAAACCCGACTGCGACGGGCAATGTGCTTGCCAATGACAACGACGCCAACAGCCTCGACACCGAGGGCGTGGTCTCGGTCACCTTCGGCACCACGACCATCCCGCTGCCTGTCGGCAACACGCCGGTGCAGATCGTCGGCACATACGGTACGCTGACGATCCAGGCCGATGGCACCTACAGCTATCTGCTCAACGACGCCGACGACGACACGCAGGCGCTTGACGCCGGTGAGACCGCCACCGACGTCTTCTCCTACACGATGCGCGATTTTGCCGGGCTGACCGACGAAGGCGCATTGACGGTGACAGTGACCGGCGCCAACGACGCGCCGACAGCGATCAACTTCCTGTCACCGAACGCATCATCCGGTTTCTCGATAGAACTCGCACGGTCGTCGGGCGAAATCGTCAATCTTGCCAGTGCGGATGCTCTTCTGGCCGGTACCAATCAGGCATCCAAGGAGGAAACCACCTCTTCGACGGTCAATTTTGGTCCAGGCGGCCGTTTTGGTGGCGGTTCGAACTTCCCCGGTGGCGGCGGTGATGAATTCGCGGTCCGTGCGACCGGCGAGATCAACATCACGACCAGCGGAACCTGGACTTTCGGCACGCACTCCGATGATGGCGTGCGCCTGATGATCGATGGGCAGGTGGTTATTCTGGATGACACGACCCATCCGGGGCAGGATCGGTTCGGGCAGATCTACCTGACCGCCGGAGAGCACACGATCGAACTCGTCTATTTCGAGCACGAGGGCGGTGAACTGGTGGAATTGTTCGCTCAATCGGGCGCGCACTCAAGCTGGAACGATGGGTTCAAGCTCATTGGTGACGTTGCGAATGGCGGTCTCGCCGTTGCCGATGTTCTCTCAATCGACGAGAACAATGTGGCTGGCGCAGTGGTCGCCACCTTGACCGCCACCGACGTTGATGCGGGCGACACCCACAGCTTCCAATTGGTCTCGGGCACCGGTGACACCGACAATGCTCTTTTCACGATCGTCGGCAACGAGCTGCGGCTTGTTGGTTCCGCCGATTACGAAACCAAGGCGAGCTATACCATCCGAGTTCAGGCAACCGATGCGGGTGGAGAGACTTACGTAACGACCAGGACGATCTTGGTGAACGATCTGGTTGAGAACACTGCTCCCACGGCCAATGCCGACCACGTCATCACCAATGCAGGAGTAGGATCTACTTTCTATGTTCCGGAATGGGCGCTTCTCGCGAATGACGAGGATGACAAGGGACCGCTGAATGTCACTGGGACGAGCAACGACTCCGATCTCTCCACCAGCCTGGTGACAGAACCGGGTTCGGTTGCCATCACCGACAGCGGCAATGCGGGCGGTAGCTTCGACTACACGGTCTCTGACGGCGATTTGACAGGAACAGGCTCCGTAACGGTCTCCCAGGACATCGTTGGAGATCTGGACGGCACGAATGGAAACGACATCATCGTCGCTAGACCGGTTATTGCGCCTCAGCCTCAGATCACGACAATCGGCTTCAATGCCGGTGGCTACGATGCTGGTGACGTGGTTTCCATCACGGTGGATGGAGTGGTCTACTCCCATACCGTTCAGGCGAATGCACGCAGCGCGGAAGACGTCTATGATGCGCTCAAGGGGGTATCCATGGGCGGTATCACCCTCGCTGCCAGCCTGGATGCCAAGGGCGTGGCATGGGCAGACAATCTGACCGGCAATGCTGTGACCCTGACCAGTGATCCAGGTGCAGAGAATGCATTCGCGATTTCTGCGAATGTTAACAACGGCGCTGATGTTGGCACACCTTGGGTCACGACGGTAGATTTCTGGAACGATGGATCCGGGATGTATAACGATGCAATCCTATCCATCACCATCAATGGCCAGACCTATTGGGCGCAAGATAGTATTTCGGGTCATTATTATTATGATGGGAATGACTATCTTGATAGCGCCGCAGATAGTCTTCTGTCTAAGTTGAACGCTGCGACGGGTGTTAGCGCATCATTTGACTCCGCTAGCAACACGTTCACGATCCAGACCACATTTGCCGCGACGATCACAGGTCAGTCGGGTTACCTATTTGCCAGAGAAATTGTCCAGACACAGACTGGCTCCAATCCCTCCAACCAAGGCAACCTCAGCGTAGACACGAGCCAGGCAGCCGTGGGAGACCCCGGCGAACCGCAAACCACAACACTCCGCTTCGCATCCAGCTACGATGCCGGAGATGTGGTGTCGGTAACGGTTGACGGCGTTGTCTATAGTCACACCGTTCTCGCAAGTGCCCGAACGGGAGAGAATGTCTATGATGCACTCAAGGACGTCAGCGTCAGCGGTGTCACTCTCGCTGAAAGCCTGGAAGACAAGGGCGTGGAGTGGGCGGACAATCTGAGCGGAAATGCAGTGACGCTGGTCAGCGATCCGGGTTCGGCAAATGGATTTTCGATCTCGGCTGAGACAGACAATAGCGCGGATTCCGGTATCCCGTGGATTAGAACTGTCGATTTTCGTCCGAATATCAACAGCTTCGGTAACGGTAGCAGCGAGAATATCGCGATCACGATTGATGGAACACCCTATTCATCCACCTATACAAGTGGGTCCAATGATGGAGATCGGTTCGACAGCGCCGCAAATAATCTTGTGACTAAGCTGAATCTGGTCGCGGGTGTGACCGCAAGCTACAATTCGGGCGAAAACACATTCACGATCAATACTACGTTCGATCCGGGTGCCATCACTGGGACCTCGACATCGAATGACAGGCAGGGTGATACAACCAAAGTGCAGGATGGCTCACTGCCAACAGATCAGGCTGCGCCGGGTGTTGAAACGATCAGTGCCACTGACGCGGGCTTCGTGCTGAATGGCCTGGGTGGTGACGACATTCTGATCGGCAATGACGGTGATGACTTCCTCAATGGTGGGGCAGGAAACGATATCCTGTTCGGTGGCCTCGGCTTCGACACCCTGACCGGTGGTGATGGCGCTGACACTTTCGTCTTTGACGCGACGGCGCTAAACGGCCTCGAGGTGGCCGATATCATCACCGACTTCAAGACAGCTGATGGTGATGCTCTCGATATCTCAGCCTTGCTGGACAACATTCTGGGACACGAGGCCGTTGAAGGTGATGTTTCTAGTCTGGTCAAGACCACGGTTGACGGCGCGGATACCGTTGTCAGCGTCGGCGGCGAAGGCAACTGGCATGATGTGGCGGTTCTGGAGAATCATACGGAACTGGTCCGCGTGCTCTTCGATGACGATCACAACAGCATCGATGTCAACCATAGCTAGTATTTGACGCCAGTTCGCCCCGGAGACAATTCCGGGGCGAATCTGTGGCAAACGCGCCACATTTCAATATGACATCGCCGGAACAAGTCGTTTTGGCCTAAAAAAGTCTAACGTGGTAACCTTGCTCACGTTATTCATTCGTCGAGCAGACTTTATTCTTGATTGTTTGCCTTCGTTGTTGATAGGTGCGTGGGGCGATACGCACGCATAAGACAAGGAATTTACAATCCAAGATTTAGTTGGTGTGCGTATAAAATAATTCGACTTCGTGCGACAAAATATTATGAAACATAATTTTTGGCGCATTCGATAGATTTCACTCGGGGGATACAGTGGGTATTAAAGCCAAGATTTTCGCAACCTTGACCGCATCGACGGCCATGTGTTTGTCCATGGTGGTGGATGCCAACAGTATGTCTCTTCAAGAGGCAATCCAGAAAACACTGGATACCAACCCACAAATTCAGCAGGCAGCGAAGAACCGCGAGGCGATCGAATTCGAACTTCGCCAGGCCCGCGGCCTTTACATGCCATCGATCGACCTTGAAAGCGGCATCGGCCGCCGCCGGTTGGCCAGTCCGAGCTCCGGCAGCCTGACATCGGATCGCGACTATCTCTCGCCATCGGATGTCAGCTTGACCATTACGCAGACGCTGTTTGATGGCGGCGAGCGCCGTTCTGAAGTCGAGCGTCAGGCATCGCGTGTCGATGGTGCGTCCTTCCGGGTTCAGGAGCGCTCCGAAGCGCTGGCGCTGGAAGCAGCGCAGGCCTATCTCGAATATCTGCTGCAAGCGCAGATTGTCGGTGCCGCAAAGCAGAACAGCGGGTTCCACCAGCAGATTCTGGGCGACATCGATACCAGCATCAAGGGCGGCACGCTCACCGACGCCGACCGGTTGCAGGGACGGGAACGTCTGGAAGCCTCCAAGGCCCGGTTACAGGAGGCTTTGGAAGAACTGGAGCTGACCAAGATCCGCTTCCTGCGTGTTGTGGGCGAGCCGATCGGCAAGGCGACCGCGCCGCAGTCCATCGCCAAATATCTGCCGCGCACGCTGGATGACGCGATTTTCATCGCCAAGAACGGCAATCCGCGGATTTCCGCAGCAACCTCCGACATCGATGCAGCCGATGCACAGGTCCGTGGTGCACGCGCGGCGTATCTGCCAAAGGTCAATCTGGAAGTCAGCGCCCTGACCGGAAATGATTATGGCGGCGATTCCGGCAATACCAACGATTTCCAGGCCCGCGTGGTGGCGCGCTGGAACCTTTATCGCGGCGGTATCGATACAGCGCGCGAACAGGAACAGATCCGTCGCGCCAGTGAAATGCGCATGGCCCTTTACGACTCGCATCGCGAAGTCGAGGAGTCGGTGCGTTCTGCCTGGAATGAACGGGTCAACCGCAGCGCATTGGCCGCTACGCTCGGCCGTCAGTCGGGAACCAATGCCGAGCTGGTGTCGTCCTATCGCCAGCAGTTCACTGTCGGCGAGCGCTCGCTTCTGGATGTGCTGGACGCCCAGAACACACGCTTCAACACAAGTGTACTGGCGCAGACGGCCAAGTTCGTGGCGATGTTTGCCGAATACAAGATCCTTGCCGCCACCGGGCAGTTGACCTCCACATTCGGCGGCGCTGCGGTTACCCAGGCAAATGCCTATGCCCGCAAGGAATTTGCGGTACCGGCCACGCCTGCCAATCCAAACTATGTTGAAGTCGAGTCGCATCAAAGCGCTGACATGCCCTTCGATCTCCTGGCACCGATCAGGCAGTAGAACCAGACAGGACAGGGGGTATGGACGGGGAGGTAGTCGACAAGTCTCGGATTGGCACGACGGGATCGTTCAGGGCGGCATTCAAAGCGATTGCCGCCTATTTCGGACGTCCGACATCCGAGACGGTGCTGTTTTCAGGCTTTCCTGACGATGTCATCGATTCCATGGAAGAGAATGACGTCGAACGCATGTCCGAACGCATCGGGCTTCAGGTCGACAAGAAGAGCGAAGGCGATTGCCGGCGCGGAAACTTCGATTGCCCGGCGGTTCTGGTCACGGAGACCGGACGATGCATCATCGTCTATGGCTGGGACGGCAGCAACTATACGGTGGACCTTTTCGAGCCGAGCAATCAGCAGCGGCAGATCAGCCGTGAGCAGTTCCAGAGGCTGAAGCCGGTTATGGGTTTCGCCTTCTCCATGTATTACGCCAATGACAGCGAAGAAGCGCTGGTTGGTACTGCAGGCGAGATCGAAAAGCGTCACTGGCTCACCACGGCCCTTATTCCCTATTGGCGGACCTATCTGCGCGTTGTTGCGGCGGCCTTGTTCATCAATGTGATCGCGCTGGCATCGCCGCTTTTCACCATGAATGTTTACGATCGGGTTTTGCCCAACAAGGCGATCCCGACGCTTTGGGTGCTGGCCATCGGCGTTGGCCTTGCCTATGTTTTCGATTTTCTTTTGAAAACCGCCCGCGCCGAACTGATCGATTATGCTGGGCGCAAAGCGGATCTTCGCATCTCGCAACTGATCTTCGACAAGGTTCTGAATACCAATCTGGCATCTCGGCCCATGTCGACTGGCGAATATGCAAGCCGCGTTACCCAATACGAATTTGTGCGTGAATTCTTCACGTCCAATACTATTGGCGTTCTGATCGACAGTGCTTTTGTCTTCATTTTTCTGTTCGTCATCTTCATCATCAGCGGATGGCTGGTGGTTTTCCCCGCTGTGGCATTCGTGATCACCGTCTGCGTTGGGCTTTATGCGCAGCACAAGATCGGAAAGAGCATGGCGACTGCGGCCAATGAGGCGTCACGCCGTCAATCGCTGCTGGTAGAGACGATTTCCACGATCGAGACGCTGAAGGGCCTGCGTGCGGAAGCCACGATGCAGCGTCGCTGGCACGAGTTGACCAAGAACTCCAGCCGGACCAGCGAGAAGATCAAGCATATTTCAGCCAATGCCTCGCATATCACGGCCTTTATCCAGCAGATGGTCTCCGTCTGCGTGGTGATCGGAGGCGCCTATTCGTTCTCCGAGGGCCATATCGCCATGGGTGCGATCATTGCGACCGTGATGTTGTCCAGCCGGGCAGGGGCGCCCCTTGGCCAGATCGCGATGACCCTGGCGCGGTTCCGTCAGGCAACATTGTCGCTGCGCATCCTCAATAATATCATGGAGCAGGAAGAGGACCGTCCCTCAAGCGTCGGTTTCGTCAATCGCGAGGTCAGACAGGGGCGTTTCAGCTTCGAGAATGTGAGTTTCTGCTATCCCGGTTCCGACTATGCCGTGCTCGACAAGCTGTCTCTGTCTGTGTCACCCGGTGAAAAGGTCGGCATCATCGGCCGGATCGGTTCGGGAAAGACGACCCTCGGTCGTCTCCTGGATGGGCTGTATATTGCCAATGAGGGCCGCTTGCTGGTCGATGGGGTCGATATCCGCCAATATCATATGGCGGAAATTCGAGCAGCTGTGGCTATTGCTGGTCAGTCCTCGGATCTGTTTTCCGGCACTGTGAAGGAAAATCTTCTTCTCGGGCGCGCCGACGCAACCGATGAGGAATTGCTGGAGGTTTGCCGGATGACCGGGGCCGATCAGTTCGTGGCCAACCACCCGCGCGGATTCGATATGCCGGTCGGAGAGCGCGGCAGCAATCTTTCGACCGGGCAGAAGCAGTCCTTGACCATCGCGCGACTGCTGCTCTCCAAACCGAAAATCGTCTTTCTCGACGAACCGTCGGGCGCGATGGATCTGGCCAGCGAGCGGCATCTGATCGCACGGCTCAGAACAGCCTTCAGCGGTGGCACGACGCTGGTGATTGCGACGCACCGCCACAGCATGCTGGATCTGGTGGACAGGCTCGTGGTGATCGACAAGGGACGCATTGTGGCTGATGGCCCCAAGGCGACCGTGATCGAGGCGATGCAGCGCAGTGGCAAGGGAGCGCAGCCATGAGGGCAAGCGACAATGACAACCCTCCGTTCTTTGCACGCGCCATTCTGATCATCGTGGCACTGTTCATCCTGACATTTATCGGCTGGGCCTCGGCGACGGAAATCGAAGAGATTGCGCGCGGTGAGGGCAAGGTCATCCCGGTGTCCAAGACCCAGATCATCCAGACGTCCGAACCGGGCGTGGTGCAGCAGATTGCCGTCAAACTCGGCCAGGTGGTTCGCAAGGGCGACCTGCTTGTCCAGATCGGCAATACCACGACAGAATCATCGCTGGGTGAAGCCGTGGCGCGGGCGCGGGCGCTCGGCGCCAAGGTTGCGCGCCTGTCGCTTGAAGAAACCGGGAACTACGAGGCGGAATTCGTCTGTCCGGCGGACATACTGCAGGTGGCGGAACAGGTTTGCGCCAATGAATCGCGGTTGATGGAAGCCGATCGTGCGGCCTATCACAACAAGATCAATGTTCTTGCGGAACGCGTGAAGCAGCGCGAAACGGAGCTTGCCGAGGCGCGCGCCAATATCGAGCGGCTCAGTGCCAATCTCGAAGGGGCCAAGAAGCAGATCAAGCTCTACGAGCCGCTTGCCAAAAAGAAACTGATCGCGGAAAGCGAGATCCTCAGATATCAGCGTGAAAAAACCGATATCGAAGGCGAGCTCAAGGTCTATCATGAAAGTATTGCGCGGCTTGAGGGCGCGATCGCCGAAGCCAAGCTGCTGTCAAAGGAAGCAGCGCTGCAATTGCAACAGCAGGCCTTGGCCGACAAGGCCCAGGCACTGGCGGAACTTTCGGTGGTCGACGAGACGATCCGTGGCGCCTCGGACCGCGTCAAGCGCACAGACATCCGTTCGCCCGTCGATGGTATCGTCAATACGCTCGAGGTGAATACGATCGGCGGTTATGTCGAGCCGGGTGCGGTTGTGGCCGGGGTCGTACCGACTGCCGATACGTTGTTGATCGAGGCGAAGATTTCGCCGCGCGATGTTGCTTTTGTGCGTCCTGGCCAGCCCGCGCTGGTCAAGGTGACCGCCTATGATTTCTCCATTTTCGGCGGTCTTGAGGGTGAGGTGGTCAATATTTCTGCCGACAGCCTGGTCGAGAAGGAAAAGGGCGAGACCTACTACCTGGTTCAGGTGAAAACAGATCGTTCCGACCTGGAGAAAAACGGCAAGCTCTATTCGATCATTCCCGGCATGGTCGCCACTGTCGAGATCATGACCGGCCAGAAAACGGTCATGAGTTACCTGCTCAAGCCCATCAACAAGGCCCGATCCGAAGCGCTGACGGAGCGTTGAGATGGCACAGCGAAAGCCTTCTCTTCTGCAGGGTTCTAGTCCCCGACACAGCGATGTTGCGACGGATGTGCTTCCCCTCATCGATAGCCATGATTTCGAACCGCACTTTCGTGCGGTCGGTGGAGGATCGCGAGAGCGGCGCGGCATAAGGCTCGAACGGGTGTATTGGGATGCGCTCGCGCATATGTCCAAGGATTCCGGGCTATCCATGGTGGATCTCGTGGATACGGCTGCGGCGCGCTATCCGGATGCCGGCAATCTTGCCTCACTGCTGCGCGTTCTGTCTCTCAAATGGCTGCTGCAGCGCAGCGAAGCTCTGGAGGAGAGCGCCTCGCTGCAAAGCCTGAGCGCCATCGTTCATGCCTCCCCGGTTCCGACAGTCATCATGTCGCGGGAAAAGAAGATCCTGCTGTTCAACGATCCGTTTATCGGGATGCTGCGCAATCGCTTTTCGGTGGAGCATCCAGCCGATCTTGGCCGCAATCTGCGCTTCCAGATCGATGCTCATCTCGATGAAGTGCTGGAGAAATTGAACGCGGGCAGGGGCGGGATCATCAAGACCGGATTTTCGATCGCGATCAATTTGAAAGTCATGCGCGGCAAGATCCATGTCGCGCCGGCCCCTGATCGGCTGAAGTCCCGGCTGATCGGATATGTCGCGGAATTCTAGCGATTGGGCTGCAGCCCGTGAAATCTCACAGACCTTCAGGACCTTCGCCTGGCGCTACTTTTTCAAGGGGCAGCAGCTTGGCTGTCAGCTTGCTCTTGGTACCCACACGCGTGCCATGGAAAAAGGCCTTTCCATCCACCATGGAAAACAGCGGCATGTAATCGGGCAATTTCTTGTCGACAAGGACTGCATCGCGAACATTGTCGAGAATGAAGTAGTTGTCAGCAACAGCGACAGACAGGACGGCATGATAGACCCGGCGACGCTGGTCAAAGAGCACGACCACGCCCATATCTTTCATGGACAGGCCTGCAGCATTGAGGGCAGCCATCTTGAGGATCGCATAGTCCTCGCAATCGCCACGCTGGCGGCTGAGCGTTTCGCTAGGCTTGGCCCAACGGTCGGTCACATTGTAAAGATCGATATCGCGCGTATAGCCAATGCTGTTGTTGATGACGCGGTTGATGCGGTTCAGCTTGTCGCGTATCGACGCCTGAGCGGTCTCTGCAATGGCGGCCGACAGGCGCTTTTGGGCGGCCGTGCAGTTCGTCTTGCAATCGAGGAAGCCGCCGGTTTCGATCTCGGCCAGGGATGGCGCGAGGCTTTGCGACGCCGCCAGGCGTTTCAACGAAAAGGCGACGCTGCCGAATACGGCCTCACGGCGTTGCATCGGGGATGACTTGCGCAGCGCAGGTGCTGTCGGCTTCGAAATCGGTGTCGGGATGTAAGCCAGGTCGACGGTTGAAAGGTCGGTCTGCGGCGCCATTGCCGATACCGCAACGGCGGAGGCTTTCTCGCGCAGGAAGGACACAGCGCCGTCAAAGGCTGCGCTGCTGCGCGTCATCAGCGATTGAGCCGAGAAAGAGCTTAGAAGTACGGGCGACATTGCCGAACTAACAATTGAATAAAATGCAGTGTATCCGTTTACCTGCATCGCATTCGCCGACCGTGTCGGCAATCCTAAAGCAAATACACACAAAAGTGCGGTCGATACCTGTTTAATACTTTTCTTCATGGCGATATTTACTCCAGCCTTGGGAGCAATCTATCGGCAATTCGATAACTTAAGGTTTTTTAACTTGGGTAAATTCTCTTTAAGACAATTGCTAAAATGGAAAAGGGGATTGAAAGAAATTTTTAATGGTTTATCAATTGCACGCAGTGAGCGAACGTCGACCAGTTGTGAAGAGATGTATTGCAAAATGCGCCAGACCAAGTTTTTCAATTCTTTCATCGACCAGATTGCGGTCGGCACATTGGCAAAAGAACCAATTCGCATCGTCCGGGGGCAGTTGTTGACACGCTTGCGTCAGCCAATGCCGACCAATATTCACCGCGCGCGATCCTCTTTCGGTCTCGTCGCTTTGTCTCTCCTCCTTGCTTCTTGCCAGTCCGGACTCGAAAATTCCGGAGTGACCAATGACGTTGCCCCACCAAGTTCCACTGCCGTTGAGGAACAGTTCGGCAGCAAGGGAACGGAGATCACACTGCTTCTGGAAAAGGGCGGGGAAGGCTATTTCGAGGGTGCCGCGCGTGACGTTCGCGATGGGGCAGAACTCGCGCTGGGGGAACTTGGTGGAGATCAGGTGCATGTCAAAGTGGTGCCGATCGAAGCCGACGCCAGCAATCTCAGCGCGGCTGTTGCCAGTGCATCGGAGCGCAAGTCTGCCCTGTTGGTCAGTTACGCTGCTCCTGCCATCACCAAGGGCATCACGGCTGTAGTGCCGTCCAAGAGGCCATTGTTGATCAATCTTGGCCCGGCAGTATCCACCGGTGGTGGCGGCATCTTCAATTTTGAGGTCGACGAGACCGACAGCATTGTCCAGGGCGCAAGCGTCGCCATCGCGGGGGGCACGACCAACTTCCTGCTCTTTGTACAACAAAATTATCCCGCCGACTTTGAGAGCCAGGTCTCGGCAGCGGTAGGCAAGGTTGGCGGCAAGATCGTCGGCACGACACGCTTCAATACCAATGGCGCAGGCGTGCTGGAACAAGTCAAAGCGATGAAGGACAAGCTCGGCCAGGCAGGCGTCGCCCTGATTGCCGGCAACACCATGGCAACCGTCAATGTGGTATCGGCGTTGAAGGCGGAGGACGCCACCAAGGCCATGGCCTTTGTCGGTACCAGCGGTTGGCCGGAGACGAGCTATTCGGCACCTGCGGCCAAGGGCGTTCTCGTCGTGACCTATGACAAGGAAGATCTGGCGCTGATTGCCGACCGCTATAGCCGGCACTACAAGCGCCCCGTTTCGGATCAGGCAGCCTATGGCTACGACATTGTTGCTCTTGCGTCTGGGCTGATCAGAGCCAAGGGCGAAAAGGGGCTGGAGATGAAGACGCTCCTGTCGAAGTCGGGCTTCAAGGGTCTGACCGGGCGTTTCCAGTTCAACGGAGACGGCAGCACCTCGCGCCGGCTCGTCCCCTACAGCATCGCAAATGGTCGCCTCAATCCGCTCGCGTCGGGTGGATGAGACGAATCGTGTCTGCAACGCGGTCGTTGGGCTTGTCCCAGCGGGCCGGTTTACTGAATGTGCTGAAGGACGGTTATCTTGAAGGTGGTGAGAGCGCAGGGGTTCGAACCCTGGACCTACTGATTAAAAGTCAGTTGCTCTACCGGCTGAGCTACGCTCTCCCACGGTACCGGCCGGGCCGGTCAGGAAGTGGGCGGAACATATGCAGGCGACCCCGTCGGGTCAACCCAGAAAATTCAGCTATTTGCATGAAATTGGGACCGATTGCCGCGGCATTCGCAAAGGTGATTGGCAAGTGACACGCCAGGCCGTTAAGAGAGCCTCGAAAAGCTGAAGTGGTCAAAGCCTTGTCGATTGCAGAAATATCCCTTTTGAGCGCCTTGCTCGCCGGAACGATCTCATTCCTGTCGCCTTGCGTGCTGCCTCTGGTGCCGCCTTATCTTTGTTATATGGCCGGCATTTCCGTCGATCAGTTCCGTGACGGTGAGGTCAAGGCATCGCCGGATGCGCGCCGTGCCGTGATGCTGGCAGCCCTTGCCTTCACACTCGGTTTTTCCACGGTTTTCGTGGGACTTGGGGCGGGGGCCTCCACCATCGGCGTGATGCTGCGCCAGCATATCGATCTTCTGGCCAAGATCGGCGGGTTGATCATCATTGTCATGGGTCTGAACTTCCTCGGCGTTTTCCGCATCGGAATGCTGTCGAGCGAAATGCGTTTCCAGGGCGGCGGCAAGCCGGCAACCCTTTCCGGCGCCTATATCATGGGCCTTGCCTTTGCCTTCGGATGGACGCCTTGTATCGGTCCGGTGCTCGGGGCAATTCTCGGTATCGCCGCATCGCGTGACACGGTCGGCGACGGCGCCATGCTGCTTGCGATCTATTCGCTGGGCCTTGCCGTTCCGTTCTGGATCGCCGCTGCCTTCTCTGGCGCCTTCATGCGGTTCCTCGGTCGTTTCCGCCGCCATCTGGGTCTCGTGGAAAAGGCCATGGGCGCTTTCCTGGTGCTCACAGGTCTTGCTTTCATTTTCGGCTATGTGAGTTCGCTTGCGATCTGGTTTCAGCAGACCTTTCCTGTGCTCAGCCAGATCGGCTGAGTGCCGAAAACTCGGCGAACCATTTTAGCGCAAGGCGACCTTGCCTGACCTTTGAAACCGCTTCATTGCTGTAATCGAAAGCGCGGCATAGCTGTTCGCTGCGCGCAAGCGGTCGCAGGAGGGAACATGGCGGATATCATCGGACTGGTTCTGCCGTTCTTCGGTTTGATCCTGATCGGCTATGTCGCCTGCAAGCTTGCCCACCAGCCGGCAGAGGCGCTTGGCTGGCTCAATTTCTTCATTGTCTACATTTCGCTACCGGCGCTGTTCTTCAAGCTTGTGTCACGCACACCGATGCATGAACTCACCCGCGTCGATTTCATCGCGGCGGATCTGGCGGCGACCTATGGCATTTTCCTGCTGGTCTTCCTGATCGGCCGCTATATCAGGCAAAGCAGCCTGAAAGACTGTACGGTACAGGCCTTGGCGGGAGCCTATGGCAATATCGGCTATATGGGGCCGGGGCTTGCCCTTCTGGCGTTCGGGGAGGCGGCGGCCGTTCCGGTGGCGCTGATCTTCTGTTTCGAGAATGCCCTGCATTTCATGGTGGCGCCAGCCATGATGGCGGCAGCCGGCGGCGATGAGCGTCCGCGCTCGAAGGTGGCGCTCGATGTGGTCAAGAAGATCGCCTATCATCCCTTCATCGTGGCGACAGCCGTGGGCTTCCTCGCTGCCGCATTCCAGTTTCAGCCGCCATTGCCGCTCCAGCGCCTGATCGATTATCTGGCGCAGGCAGCAGCGCCTTGCGCGCTGTTTGCCATGGGCGTGACACTGGCACTCAGGCCGTTGAAGCGCGTTCCGGTCGAACTCGGTTATATCGTGCCGATCAAGCTGATCCTGCATCCCGTGCTGGTCTATGTGGTGTTGAGCCTTGTCGGCGATTTCGAGCCGCTATGGGTCTATACCGCCGTGTTGCTGGCGTCGCTGCCGACGGCCACCAATGTATTCGTGATCGGACAGCAATACGGTGTGTGGCAGGAGCGTGCCTCGGCAACGATCCTGATCACCACAGTCCTGTCGGTATTGACGGTATCAGGCCTTCTTTATCTGATCACGTCGGGTCTATTGCCGGCGGACCTTTTCCTTCAGAACTGACGGAAATTCACGCAGTGCCATGCCGGGGGCGACACCTTCGCGCATCATCATCTGGCGTAGTGGTGCAATGCCTGACAACAGGTGCAGACCTGCAGCGCGCATCATCTGCACGGGCAACAGGCCGCTCAGCAGCGAGCGGTTGAGAAGATCGACACTTGCGGTCCGGCTCAACACATCCACCTTGCGGCGGCGATCGAAACTGTCTCCCGCGCGCGGATCAATCGGCTGCCCGGTATTGCGGCAAAGCAGGTCTTCCAGCGCCGCGACATCGCGCAATGACAGGTTCAACCCCTGGGCACCGATGGGCGGGAAGGCGTGGGCCGCCTCGCCAATCAGCGCACAGCGCCCCGCACCATAGCGCGTTGCCGTCATGCCGGATAGCGGCCAGGCCTGGACACTGTCTTCCACCTCGACCTTGCCGAGGATCGATTCCGAACGTTGCTCGACCAGCCTGCTCAATTCTTCCAATGGCAGCGCCGTCATTGTTTCTGCGTCCCGCGGTCTGCAGACCCAGACGAGGCTGGAACGATCGCCCGACAGAGGAACCTGGGTAAAGGGGCCGGAATCGGTGTGAAATTCGGTCGAGGTGTTTTGGTGCGGACGTGAATGGGTGAAGTTCATGACCAGTGCCGTCTGGGGATAGGACCAGGTCTTGACGTCGATACCGGCGCTCTTTCGTGTCACGGAATTTTTGCCGTCCGCGCCAATGACGAAACTAGCTTCCAGTGTCTTGCCTCCGGAGAATGTCACGGTGACGTTGTCGGCGTCGATATGGATATCGTCAGCGGCATCGCCAATGACGGTGATATTGGCTTCCGCCGCAATCGCTTTTTCCAGCGCAGCCAACAGGGGCTCATTGGGAATGTTGTAGCCAAAGGCGTCGAGACCGATTTCGCTTGAGCGGAAAGCCACCGGGGGAGCGCGAAACAGGCGCTTCGTGCCGTCGATGATCTGCATGGTCGAAAGCCGCGACGCCGATGGCTTGATATCGTCCCACAAGCCAAGGCGATCGAGGAAACGGATCGACTGGTCCATCAATGCTGTCGTGCGCTGATCGCTGGCCTTGCGCTTCGGTGCGACGATCGCGACCTTTCGCCCGCCGCGGGCAAGGGCAATGGCTGCGATGGAGCCGGCAAGGCCGGCACCGATGACGACGATTTCAAACTGGCTCATGGCGAATATCCCGAATGTTTGCATCTGAATACGCGTTTTTGCGGTCCAATGCCATGGGCCCAATTGGCGCAGCCAAGTGACAGATTGACGATTTCCGGCAATGAATTTTGTCAAACACTCCGGGCGCCGGTTGCAAATCGAGGGGATTCGGGGAATATCCGGGGGCGGGACAGCGGAGACACGATCACGGCATGAAAATCTTCAATTACAGGCGCGTACCTTATGCAGAAATGCGAGCGTTCTCGGTTCATATCCTGACCGCCTCAGGTTCGTTTCTTGCCTTTCTGGGGGTCGTTGCCGCCGCAGAATTGCGGTTTGTCGATATGTTCTGGTGGCTTGGACTGGCGCTTGCCGTCGATGGCATCGATGGACCGATTGCACGCAAGCTGAAGGTCAAGGAAGTTCTGCCCAACTGGTCCGGGGTGATGCTCGACAACATCATCGATTATGTGACCTATGTGTTGCTGCCGGCCTTCGCGCTTTATCAAAGTGGGATGATTGGCGAGCCCTGGTCCTTTGTTGCTGCCGGGCTGATGGTCGTTTCGGCCGCAATCTATTATGCCGACACGGGCATGAAGACGGATGAGAATTTCTTTTCCGGTTTTCCCGTGGTCTGGAACATGGTGGTGTTTTCGCTCTTCGTGATCGATGCCTCGGCAACCGCCTCGATGGTGGTCGTCTTCGTGGCTGTGGTGCTGACATTCCTGCCCATCAATTTTCTGCATCCTGTGCGGGTCAAACGGCTGCGTCCACTCAATCTGACGATCTTCGCCATCTGGTGCATTCTGGGCGGCTACGCGCTTCTGTTGCACTTCGACACACCAAACTGGGCGATCTATCCCTTCATTGCATCCGGCATTTATCTGTTCGTCATCGGCGGCATCATGCAAGCCTTTCCGTCTCTCGGTGGCAAGAACCGATCCTTAGCCGATTAAGGAATTGCCGCACGGTTACCAATAATTTTAGGCTGTGCAGTTGTGCGGAGCAGCAATCTGGGTATCAATAGAAAACTGATCTTTTCAAAGTCTTCGCTGTGGCTTTCAAAGGTCGGGCAAAAGAATAAAAGGGAACTAGATCGTGTCTGCACGGGAAATGCCGGCGGATATGACAGGGTGGGGCTTACGTGACGCGTTCTGAGCCGCCGGGACCGGCAGCACTATTGTCCGTGCAGGGGCTGACGAAGCTGTTTGGCAGCTTTGCAGCGAATGACGGCATTGATCTATCAATCAGGCCTGGTGAAATTCACGCTCTTTTGGGCGAGAACGGCGCGGGCAAATCCACGCTCGTGAAAATGTTGTTCGGGGTGCTTGCGCCTTCAGCGGGACAGATTGTCTGGCAGGGAAATGCCGTCAGCATCGGTTCACCGGCCGAAGCGCGAAAACTCGGCATCGGCATGGTGTTCCAGCATTTTTCCCTGTTTGAGTCCCTCACAGTGGCTGAAAATATCGCGCTCTCCATGGATGACGGAGAATCGATCGGGACCATCTCGCAGAAGGCGGCCGAGCTGTCCAAAGCCTATGGTTTGCCGCTCGATCCGGATGCCCATGTGGCCGATTTGTCTGTTGGTGAGCGTCAGCGCATCGAGATCGTCCGCGCGCTCCTACAGAATCCCAAACTGATCATTCTCGACGAGCCGACCTCGGTGCTGACGCCGCAGGAAGCCGATCGTCTTTTTGAAACTCTGGACAAGCTGAAGGCAGAAGGACGCTCCGTTCTCTATATCAGCCACCGGCTGGAAGAGGTGCAGCGCATCTGCGACCGCGCCACGGTTCTGCGTCATGGCAAGGTCACGGGCGCATGCGATCCCCGCCAGGAAACAACTGCGTCGCTGGCGCGAATGATGGTGGGGTCCGACGTGGCCGCCATCGAACGCGATGCGACGTGCGAGCGCGGGGATGTGGTGCTGGATATCAAGTCGCTGTCGCTCGATCCCCGCACACCATTTGCGATGTCGTTGAAGAGGGTCTCCCTGCAGGTGAAGGCCGGCGAAGTTCTGGCGATTGCTGGCGTGGCCGGTAACGGGCAGGGCGAGTTGTTCGATGCGCTTTCCGGCGAGATGCTGGCCAACAGCGCCGACACGATCCAGATCAGAGGCAAGCCCGTGGGGCGCACGGGCATTACCGGGCGTCGATTGATGGGCGCGGGGTTTGTTCCCGAAGAACGCCATGGCCACGCGGCGGTGACCGGATTGAACCTTTCTGACAACCTGCTGCTTGCACGCTGGCGCTCGGATGCAAAGGCGTTCCTGTTCGGCGGCATATTGCAGGGCATCCGCCAGGCCGTGGTGAAAAAGGGCACGAAGCGTATTTGCGAAGAGATGGATGTGCGCAAGAGCGGAGAGGATCCGCAGGCCGGCGCATTGTCCGGTGGCAATCTGCAGAAATTCATCATCGGTCGTGAGCTTGACCGGCAACCGTCCTTGCTGGTTGTCAATCAGCCAACCTGGGGCGTGGATGCGGGTGCAGCTAGCCGTATTCGACAGGCGATTATCGATCTGGCGCGCAAGGGATCAGCCATTGTCGTTATCAGCCAGGACCTGGATGAGATCTTCGAGATCGCCAGCGAAATTGCCGTCATTTCCGAAGGCCATCTTTCCGAGAGCTATCCAGCGGGTGAACTGACGCGAGAAAAGATCGGGCTTTTGATGGGTGGGCAGCACGAGCAGAAACCCATAGCGGAGGCTGCTCATGCGCATTGAACTGGAAAAACGCCCCCAAGCCTCCAGGCTCTATTCTGCCTTGTCGCCGCTGTTGGCATTGGCGCTAACGCTGATTATCGGTGCGATCATGTTCCTGCTGTTGGGCAAGAACCCGATAGAGGCGCTCTACAGCTTCTTCATCGAACCGCTGCTCGAGGTATGGTCGCTGCATGAACTGGCGATCAAGGCTGCGCCGCTGATCCTGATCGCGGTCGGGCTTTCCATCTGCTATCGCTCCAACAACTGGAATATCGGGGCAGAGGGACAATTTACGATCGGTGCCATCACCGGATCGATCCTGCCGGTGCTTTATCCCGAATGGCACTCGCCCATGATCCTGCCGCTGATGCTGGTGATGGGGATGCTGGGAGGCGCTGCCTATGCTGCCATTCCGGCCTTTCTCAAGACGCGACTGAATACCAACGAAATCCTGACCAGCCTGATGCTGGTCTATATCGCGCAGCTGTTTCTCGATTGGCTGGTGCGCGGTATGTGGCGCGATCCGCAGGGTTATAATTTTCCGCAGACCAAGAGCTTTGTCAGTGAAGCGGTGCTTCCGGAAATCCTGTCATCCGGTCGGGCACATTGGGCCATCATCTTTGCGATTGTCGCCGCCGTTCTCGTCTGGTTCATGAACCGGTTCACGCTCAAGGGTTTTGAAGTCACGGTGCTCGGTCAATCCGAACGGGCAGGGCGCTTTGCCGGTTTTTCCCCGCGCGGCATGGTGTGGTTCTCGATGCTTTTTTCAGGTGCGCTGGCCGGGTTGGCCGGCATTTCCGAAGTCTCCGGTTCCATCGGTCATGTGCAGCCGACGATTTCGCCCGGCTATGGCTTTACAGCCATCATCGTTGCCTTCCTCGGTCGCCTCAATCCGCTCGGCATCATTGCATCGGGATTTGTGCTGGCGCTCACTTATCTGGGCGGTGAGGCGGCACAGCTTTCCATCGGTGTCTCGGACAAGGTCACGCGGGTGTTCCAGGGCCTTTTGCTGTTCTTCGTGCTCTCCTGCGATACGCTTATCCTCTACAAGATCCGCATCGTGTCGTCGCGGCTGCGCGTGCCTGTTCGGGAGGCCGCAGAATGATTGCTGAAGCCATTCTTCTCACCATCATTACAGCATCGACGCCATTGGTAATCGCCGCCATGGGCGAACTGGTAACGGAACGTTCCGGCGTCTTGAATCTCGGTGTCGAGGGTATGATGATCATCGGCGCTGTCTGCGCCTTTGCCGCGACGCAGGCCACCGGGTCGCCCTATATCGGCGTGCTGGCCGGAACTGTGTCCGGCGCCCTCTATTCTCTCTTGTTCGGTTTTCTGACGCTGACGCTTGTTGCGAACCAGGTGGCGACTGGTTTGGCGCTCACCATTCTGGGGCTTGGCGTATCCGGGATGATCGGCGAAAACTATGTCGGACTACCGGGCATCAAGCTGCAACCGATTGCCATTCCGCTGCTGTCGGACATTCCCGTCATTGGGCCGCTGCTGTTCCGGCAGGACATCATCTTCTACCTGTCGATCGCCCTTGTGGCCGGAGTGAACTGGTTCCTGTTTAAAAGCAGGCTTGGTCTGAAACTCAGGGCCATCGGCGACAATCACGGCTCTGCCCATGCGCTCGGGATCGGGGTTATCCGCTCCCGCTATCTGGCCGTCATGTTCGGTGGCGCATGTGCGGGTCTGGCCGGCGCTCAGCTTTCACTGGTTTACACCCCGCAATGGGTGGAAAACATGTCTGCCGGTCGCGGCTGGATCGCGCTTGCGCTTGTCGTCTTCGCCTCCTGGCGGCCATGGCGGCTGCTGGCGGGCGGATATCTGTTCGGCGCCGTTACGATCCTGCAGCTCCACGTGCAGGCGCTCGGCATCGATATTCCATCGCAGGTGCTCTCGGCCCTGCCTTATGTTGCGACAGTTGTCGTTCTCATCCTGATATCGCACAATCGTCGCACAACACTGATCAACACGCCCGCATGTCTCGGCAAGCCGTTCGTTCCCGACCGGTAAGACGAGGCTAGGGTTAAGATTCAACTCAAGGAGAGGTCCAAATGAAGAAACTCACTCTCGCATTGGCGGCAGCCGCTGCATCCATCCTCAGCGTTGCATCGACGGCCCGCGCCGAGGATCCAACCAAGGTCTGCTTCATCTATGTCGGGTCCAAGACCGATGGTGGCTGGACCCAGGCGCACGACATTGGCCGTCAGGAGCTGCAAACGCATTTTGGCGACAAGATTGAAACGCCGTTCCTGGAAAACGTTCCGGAAGGCCCGGATGCCGAGCGTGCGATTGAGCGCATGGCGCGTTCGGGTTGCTCGCTGATCTTCACGACATCCTTCGGTTTCATGGACCCGACCATCAAGGTTGCCGAGAAGTTTCCGGATGTGAAGTTCGAGCACGCCACCGGCTTCAAGAGCGCCGACAATGTCGCGACCTACAATTCGCGCTTCTATGAAGGCCGTTATATCCTCGGTCAGATCGCCGCCAAGACGTCGAAAACCCATTCGGCAGGCTACATCGCATCCTTCCCGATCCCGGAAGTGGTGATGGGCATCAACGCGTTTGAACTGGGTGCGAAGTCGATCGATCCAGACTTCAAGATGAAGGTGATCTGGGTCAACACCTGGTTCGACCCGGGCAAGGAAGCCGATGCTGCCAAGGCCTTTATCGATCAGGGCGTCGATATCCTGACCCAGCACACCGATACGACCGCCCCGATGCAGGTGGCCGAAGAGCGTGGCATCAAGGCCTTCGGTCAGGCATCCGATATGATCGCTGCCGGCCCGACCGCACAGCTGACCGCCATCGTCGATACCTGGGGCGCCTATTACATCAAGCGTACGCAGGAACTGCTCGATGGCACGTGGAAGGCTGAACAAAGCTGGGATGGCCTGAAGGACGGTATTTTGACGATGGCGCCCTACACCAACATGCCGGACGACGTGAAGGCCATGGCCGAGGATACCGAAGCCAAGATCAAGTCGGGTGAAATTCACCCCTTTACCGGCCCGATCAACAAGCAGGACGGTACGCCGTGGCTGAAGGACGGCGAAAAGGCCGATGACGGTACGCTGCTCGGCATGAACTTCTACGTCGAAGGCGTGGACGACAAGCTTCCGCAATAATTTCGACGGTTATGGTTTGTGAAAGGGGGCGCTTTACGGCGCCCCTTTTTATTTGTCGAAGGCGCTGTTATGTCTGCCTTAACCGGCCGAGACGCCGACATATGAACGTTGTATCGGAGCCTTAGATGAACCGTAGCTGCCTTGCCGTAATCCTTGCCGCTGGCGATAGCACCCGGATGAAATCGTCAATGTCCAAGGTTCTGCATCCGGTGGCCGGGCGCCCGATGATTGCGCATGTGGCGCACTCGGTCGCGTCGACGGGCATATCCGATATCGCTCTGGTGGTTGGCCGCGATGCCGATGCTGTGGCGAAGGCTGCCAGCATTGCCGATTTGCGCGTGACGCCATTTTTGCAGACCGAGCGGCGGGGCACCGGGCATGCTGTGTTGGCCGCACGCGAGGCCATCGAGCGGGGCTATGACGATGTGATCGTCGCCTATGCCGATGTTCCCCTCATCACAGCAACCCCTTTTCAGGCCGCCCGCGAGGCGCTTGCGGCCGGCAGCGACGTGGTCGTGATTGGCTTTCACACTGACAAGCCCGCCGGCTACGGTCGCCTGATCGTCAAGGATGGCGAACTGGTGGCGATCCGGGAGGAAAAGGATGCCACTGAAGCCGAACGCGCCGTTACCTGGTGCAATAGCGGGCTGATGGCGATCAACGGTGCAAAGGCCATCGACTACCTGACAAAAATTGGCAATGCCAATGCCAAGGGCGAATACTATCTCACCGATCTGGTGGAGATCGCCCGCGCTGCCGGCGACAAGGTGACCGCGGTGGATGCGCCTGAAGCTGAACTGACAGGTTGCAACAACCGCGCGGAACTGGCCGTCATCGAGCGGCTTTGGCAGGACCGTCGCCGTGAGGAGCTGATGATTTCCGGCGTGACCATGATTGCTCCGGAAACCGTGTTTCTGGCCTTCGATACCGAAATTGGGCAGGATGCTGTCATAGAACCCAATGTCGTCTTCGGGCCGGGTGCCCGGATCGATAGCGGCGCTGTCATTCATGCCTTCAGCCATATCGAAGGGGCGCATGTGTCGGCTGACGCAACAGTTGGCCCCTTTGCACGGCTGCGACCCGGTGCGGATCTCGCCGAAGGATCGAAAGTCGGCAATTTCTGCGAAGTGAAGAATGCCGATGTTGGCAAGGGCGCGAAGGTCAATCATCTGACCTATATCGGCGATGCCACCGTTGGCGCGGGGAGCAATATCGGTGCCGGCACGATCACCTGCAACTATGATGGTGTCAACAAGCACAAGACGATCATCGGCGAGGGCGCATTCATCGGCTCCAACTCCTCGCTGGTCGCGCCGGTTTCGGTGGGCGACGGTGCCTATGTCGCCTCTGGCAGCGTGATCACGGCTGATGTGCCAGCGGATGCACTGGCGCTCGGCCGTGCACGGCAGGATACGAAACCCGGTCGCGCCAAGCTGATCCGGGAGCGAGCGCTCGCGATCAAGGCGGCAAAGAAAGCGAAAAGCTGAGGCTTGCTGCACTGCGTTACGAGCAGAAACCGAATGTGACCAGCAATGGCATTGCACGGCACGTGAAATTCTTTAGGAGTTTGCACAACGCTATAACGGCTTTTGGAGATTTGTATGTGTGGCATTGTCGGGATCGTCGGTAACACACCGGTTGCGGAACGTCTTGTCGATGCGTTGAAACGACTCGAATATCGTGGCTATGATTCCGCCGGCGTCGCCACCATCCATGACGGCGCGATGGATCGCCGCCGTGCCGAAGGCAAGCTCTTCAATCTGGAAAAGAAGCTCTCCGACGAACCGCTGCCCGGCCAGATCGGGATTGCCCATACGCGCTGGGCCACCCATGGGGTTCCGAACGAGACCAATGCCCATCCGCATTTCGTCGATGGTATTGCCGTTGTCCATAACGGCATCATCGAGAATTTCTCCGAGATCAAGGATGATCTGATCGCCGAGGGGGCCTGCTTCACGACGCAGACCGACACGGAAGTCGTGGCCCAGCTCATTGCCAAATACCGCCGTCAAGGCCTGGACAATCGCGCTGCCATGCTGGCCATGCTCAACCGGGTGACCGGCGCGTTTGCGCTGGTGGTGATGTTCAAGGACGATCCCGACACGATCATGGCCGCCCGCTTCGGACCGCCGCTCGCCGTCGGTTTCGGCAAGGGCGAGATGTTCCTGGGGTCCGACGCCATCGCGCTGTCCCCCTTCACCAATGAAATCGCCTATCTCGAAGATGGCGATTGCGCGATCGTTGATCACCGCGGTGCAGAAATCGTCGATTTTTCCGGAAAACCGGTTGTGCGCAAGCACCAGATCTCGCAAGCGACCGCCTTCATGGTGGACAAGGGCAATCACCGCCACTTCATGGAAAAGGAAATCTATGAACAGCCGGAGGTGATCAGTCACGCGCTTGCTCATTATGTCGATTTTGCCACCAACACCGTAAAGCCGGTGGATAGCGCTATCGATTTCAAGGCGCTCCGCGGCCTGGCAATCTCTGCCTGCGGAACGGCCTATCTGGCAGGCCTGGTGGGCAAATACTGGTTCGAACGCTATGCACGTTTGCCGGTCGAAATCGATGTCGCATCCGAATTCCGCTACCGAGAAATGCCACTGTCGAAGGATCAGGCGGCGCTCTTCATCTCGCAGTCCGGCGAGACGGCCGATACTCTGGCCTCGCTGCGCTACTGCAAGGACTCGGGACTGAAGATCGGCGCAATCGTCAATGTCAGCGAATCGACCATCGCACGCGAGGCCGATGCGGTCTTCCCGATTCTGGCTGGCCCGGAAATCGGCGTTGCCTCGACCAAGGCGTTCACCTGCCAACTCGCGGTCATGGCGTCGCTTGCGATCAGCGCTGGCAAAGCGCGCGGTACGATCAATGCCGCGGAAGAAAAGCAACTGGTTCAGAGCCTGATCGAAATGCCGCGCATCATGAGCCAGGTGCTGCACAGTATCCAGCCGCAGCTTGAAACGCTGTCGCGCGATCTCTCCAAGTTCAAGGACGTGCTCTATCTCGGTCGTGGCACCAGCTACCCGCTGGCCATGGAAGGGGCGCTAAAGCTGAAGGAGATCTCCTATATCCACGCCGAAGGCTATGCCGCCGGCGAATTGAAGCATGGACCGATCGCGTTGATCGACGAGAACATGCCGGTGATCGTGATCGCGCCGCATGATCGCTTCTTCGAGAAAACTGTCTCCAATATGCAGGAGGTGGCGGCCCGTGGCGGCCGTATCATCTTCATCACCGACGAGAAGGGTGCATCTGCCAGCAAGCTGGAGACCATGGCGACCATCGTCCTACCCAACGTGCCGGAACTGATTGCGCCGATGGTCTTCTCATTGCCGATCCAGTTGCTCGCCTACCATACAGCCGTGTTCATGGGCACCGATGTCGATCAGCCGCGCAATCTGGCGAAATCGGTGACGGTGGAGTGATTGTTCGCGATGAATGTACCGGCGACGAAGCCGCGATAGCAAGGGTGACGGCAGACGCCTTTGCCGGAAAGCCCTATAGCGACCAGAGTGAACCGCAGGTTATCGAGCGCCTTCGCGCAGCCGGTGCTCTGGCGCTATCGCTGGTAGCTGTGGAGGATGGCGCGATCATCGGCCATGTGGGCTTTTCGCCCGTCACGCTGTCAGGGGGGGACGGCGGCTGGTTCGCGCTTGGGCCGGTCGCGGTTATGCCCGAGCGGCAGAGGGCAGGGATCGGTTCATCGCTCGTCCGCGCCGGTATCGAGCGCATGCGGCTTGCCGGGGCCTGCGGGATCGTGCTGACAGGGAGCGCAGACTACTACCGGCGCTTCGATTTCAGCCATACCGACATGCTTGCAACTGACGCCGCTCCGGCTGAATATTTCCTCGTTCTGCCCTTGCGGGATGAAATCCCCTCCGGCATGGTGGCCTTTCATCCCGCATTTTTTGGCGCTGCAGCATGAGGGACGGCCACTGGCGATGACGGACAGTCCAGAGCGAATTTCCTTTGCTACCCGCCTCAGGAACTCCTTCCTGACCGGGCTGATTATCTGCGCGCCGCTGGCCATCACGATCTATCTGACCTGGTCGTTCATCCATTGGGCCGACAGCTGGGTAAAACCCTATATTCCCGACGCCTACAACCCTGAAGAATATGTCAAATTCGCCATCCCCGGCCTCGGTTTGCTGATCGCCATCGTGGTGATCACCATGATCGGTTTCATGGGCCGGAACCTGATCGGCCGATCAATCGTCGGCTATGGCGAATCGGTGCTCAACCGCATGCCGCTGGTGCGCACAATCTACAAAAGCACCAAGCAGATTTTCGAGACCGTGCTGAAGGAGCAGTCCAATTCCTTTCGCAAGTGCGGTCTGATCGAGTTTCCAAGCCCCGGCATGTGGGCGCTGGTCTTCATCTCCACCGATGCCAAGGGTGAAATCGCAGCTCGCCTCAACGAAGACGACGATGAGATGGTCGCTGTCTTTCTGCCTCCGACCCCGGTTCCAACCGCCGGCTTCCTGATGTTTGTGCCACGCGCCAAGATCAAGGAACTCGACATGTCGCCGGAAGAGGGTGTGAAACTGCTGATTTCCGCCGGGCTGGTGACTCCGGAATGGCGCGGGCCGAAAGACGGCATACCCGAGGCCCCGAAGTCGGCGGCCTAGATCTGTTGCAAACAGGAGTGTCTGGTCACCCGGCCCGCAAGAACCGGATCGCCTCGTCTCGTCGATGCAGATAGAGCAGTGTGCGCAAGGCCTCGCCGCGCTCACTTACCAGATCAGGATCCTTGTCGAGAATGTAGTGGGCGTCGTTGCGCGCGATCTCGAGCAGATCGGCATGGGCCTCAAGGCTTGCGATCCGGAAGCCGGGCGTGCCGGACTGACGGGTGCCGAGCAATTCGCCTTCGCCGCGCAGGCGCAGATCCTCTTCGGCGATCAGAAAGCCGTCTTCGCTGTCACGCAAAATCGTCAGGCGGGCATGGCCGGTTTCGCTTAAAGGGCCCTTATAGAGCAGGATACAGCTGGAGGCTTCCGCGCCACGGCCAACACGACCGCGCAGCTGGTGGAGCTGGGCAAGGCCGAAGCGTTCTGCATGTTCGATCACCATGATCGTCGCATCGGGTACGTCGACCCCGACCTCGACCACGGTGGTTGCGACCAGCAAGCGTGTTTCGCCGTTCTTGAAGGCCAACATGGCTGCGTCTTTTTCCGCGCCGTTCATGCGACCATGGACGAGGCCAATATTGGGGCCGAGCACCTGTTGCAGGACGGCATGGCGCTCTTCCGCCGACATGAGGTCGGACACTTCCGATTCCTCCACCAGCGGGCAGATCCAATAGGCCTTTTTGCCGTCGGCAATGGCGGCCTTCAACCTTTCGGCAATATCGCCGACGCGCTCGATGGGCACGGTCACCGTCTGGATCGGTTTGCGGCCTGCCGGCTTTTCGGTCAGACGCGAGACGTCCATATCGCCGAATGCCGCGAGGACCAGTGTGCGGGGAATGGGGGTGGCCGTCATGACCAGCATATGGGGCGATATACCCTTGGCGGTCAGGCGCAGGCGTTGGTGAACGCCGAAGCGGTGCTGTTCGTCGACCACAGCCAGCAGCAGGTTCTTGTAGGTGACGCTGTCCTGGAAAAGCGCGTGCGTGCCGATCACGATCTGTGCTTCGCCGGATGCGATGCGCGCGGTGATGGCCTCGCGTTCCTTGCCCTTGGTCCGTCCCGTCAGAACCTCGACAGTCAGGCCTGCGGCAGCTGCAAGCGGGGCGATGGTGGCAAAATGCTGGCGGGCCAGAATTTCGGTTGGTGCCATCAGCACTGTCTGCCCCCCGGATTCCACGGCCGCCGCCATGGCCAGCAGTGCCACCAGCGTCTTTCCCGCCCCGACATCGCCCTGCAGCAATCTCAGCATGCGCTGGTCGCTGGACATGTCCTTCAGGATGTCGGCAATCGCTGCAGTCTGGCTATTGGTCGGTTTGAAGGGCAAGGCGGCGAGGATCTTCTCGGATATCTCTCCAGTTGCCCGCACCGGAATGCCTGCAACGCGGCGCAGCTTCTGGCGCACCAGCGCCAGTGATACCTGGCCGGCCAGGAATTCGTCATAGGCCAGTCTGCGTCTTGCCGGCGCCTGCGGATCGATATCGCTTTCGTCGCGCGGAGCGTGAAGCGCGTCGAAGGCCTGTTTCGCCGATAGAAAGCTCTCGCGCAGAACCAAGGGCGGATCGATCCATTCAGGCATGTCCGGCAGTCGCTCAAGCGCGCTTTCAATGGCCTTGCGCAGCGTCTTGGGCGAAAGACCGGCCGTCAGGGGGTACACAGGCTCGGTGAGGGGCAGAGTTTCCCCTTCAGACACCCGCGCCATATAGTCGGGATGGACCATGGAGGGCCGACCATTGAACCACTCGACCTTGCCCGACACCATGACATCTTCGTCGAGAGGCAGCGACTTTTCCAGCCAGTTGCCCTTGGCGTGAAAGAAAGTCAGCGCCAGTTCGCCGCTGCCGTCTTGCAGAAAGACCCGGTAGGGCAGGTTGCTTCTCCCCTTGGGCGGGGCCTGATGGCGGTCGACCCTCGCGGTGATCGTGACCACCTGACCTTCAGGTGCAAAGGCGATCTGCGGCTGGAAGCGGCGGTCGATCAATCTGTGCGGAGCCAGAAACAGGAGGTCGATAACGCGGGTATCCTCCTCGTCCTCGCGGTCGAGCAGGTTTGCCATCAGCTTGGCAATTTTTGGCCCCACGCCGACAAGCGAGGATACAGGTGCGAACAGGGGATCAAGCAATGCAGGTCTCATCGGCGGAAGATGCGATGTGATTAAGCGGTTGGCAAGGCTGACAAGTGCGACTGACAGCGCTATAGAGGCGCATCAACAGGAAGGTGATCTCGACATGACAGGGCTCAAGCGCTCCAGCGCCGATCTGGACCCCCGGCGCCGGCGGATTTTGTTTCGCTGCTGGCATCGCGGCATCCGCGAGATGGATTTGATGCTCGGCCAGTTCGCCGAGCAGGAAATCGCCGATATGAGCGATGCCGATCTCGACGCGCTGGAACTGGTGATGAAGGAAGAAGACAATGATCTGGTGAAGTGGATCACCGGTGCAGATGTCTGGCCCGAGCGCATGGATACGCCCATGTTTCGACGCATCGCTGCCCTTCGTCCGGACTTCGATCCGGTCACCATGGAGCTTTCCGGCAAACTGAAATGATCCGCTTTCTCGATACCAAGACCACGGCGCGCGCCAAGGGCCCGCTGACGATTGCCCATGTGCCTGACGGCATGGATGCGTTCTTGCTGGCGGAACTCGCCCGTGAGGGCCAGCCCGTTGCCTATGTGCTGTCCGATGGTCAAAGGCTGCAGGACCTTGAGCAGATGCTCGGCTTTGCGGCACCAGACATCCCTGTCTTGACCCTCCCGGCCTGGGACTGCCTTCCCTATGACCGTGTGTCGCCGAGTGCCGACGTGTCGGCCCGTCGTCTGGCGGCACTCTCCGGTCTCATTGCCCATCAACGCAAACCGCATGCGGCCATCGTGCTGGTCACCGTCAATGCCCTGTTGCAGCGGCTGGCGCCCGCAGATGTCATCGGAAGTCTCGGTTTTTCGGCAAAACCGGGCAATCAGGTCAACATGAACGATGTCGTTGCGCGCCTGGAGCGTAACGGTTTCGAACGCGTAGCCACGGTGCGCGAGGTCGGCGAGTATGCGGTGCGCGGCGGCATTCTCGATGTGTTCGTGCCCGGCACCGAAGAACCGGTGCGGCTCGATTTCTTCGGTGATACGCTGGAAAGCATTCGCTCCTTCGATCCGGCAAGCCAGCGCACGATCGGCCAGATCCGGTCGCTCGATCTGAACCCCATGAGCGAGGTGACGCTGACACCGGAGACGATCAGCCGGTTTCGCAAGAATTATCTTTCGCTGTTTGGCGCAGCGACCCGCGATGACGCGCTTTATACCGCTGTCTCGGAAGGTCGGCGCTATGCGGGTATGGAACATTGGCTGCCACTGTTCTACGAAAACACCGAGACGGTTTTCGACTATCTGCAGGGTTTCCGGATCGTCACCGATCACACGGTGAAGGAAGCGGCAGAAGAGCGCGCCAAGCTCATTCGCGATTATTATGAAGCGCGCCACGAACAGCGTTCGAGCGGCAAGGGACATCTGTCGCAAGGCACGCCGTACAAGCCGGTGCCTCCGGGACAGCTCTATCTCGAAGCACCGGAATTCTCCAGGACGCTCGATGCGCTGGAACCTGTGCGGCTCACCCCCTTTGCCGAGGTGGACAGCAGCGCCCGCGCTGTGGTCGAACTGACGGCGCGGCCCAATCCACGCTGGGCCAAGGCCGCCGTCGAGGCGGGTGGCGACCAGCGTGTCAATGTGTTCGACCAGGCCGTCAAGTATATCGCCGACAAACGGGCAGGTGGTTCCAAGGTCGTGATCTCCGGCTGGTCTGAGGGTTCGCTCGACCGGTTGTTGCAGGTGATGAACGAGCACGGGCTGGAACGGCTAAAGCCGATTACGGCGCTGAAAGATCTCGACACGCTGAAACAGGGCGAGGCGGCAGCGGCCGTACTCTCGCTGGAAGCCGGCTTCGAATCCGGCGATTTCGTCGTTGTCGGTGAGCAGGATATTCTGGGCGACCGCATGGTGCGCCGCTCCAAACGCCGCAAGCGCGGTGCCGATTTCATTTCGGAAGTCTCCGGCCTCGATGAAGGTTCGATCGTTGTCCATGCCGAGCACGGGATCGGCCGATTCGTCGGTCTTCGCACCATTGAGGCCGTAGGCGCGCCCCATGCATGCCTCGAGCTGCGCTATGCGGACGATGCCAAGCTCTTCTTGCCGGTCGAAAACATCGACCTTTTGTCGCGCTATGGCGGCGAGGGCACCGAAGTGCAACTGGACAGGCTGGGCGGTGGCGCCTGGCAGATGCGCAAGGCGAAGCTCAAGAAGCGCCTTCTCGATATGGCCGGTGGCCTGATCAAGGTCGCGGCCGAGCGCCTGACACGCACAGCACCGGTGCTCACCACTCAGGAAGGGCTCTACGACGAATTTGCCGCGCGCTTCCCCTATGACGAGACCGAAGACCAGATGAGCGCGATTGAGTCGGTGCGCGGAGATCTCGCCGCCGGTCGTCCGGCAGACCGCCTCATCTGCGGCGATGTCGGCTTCGGCAAGACGGAAGTGGCGCTGCGCGCGGCCTTTATTGCTGCCATGAACGGCGTCCAGGTGGCCGTGGTCGTGCCGACTACGCTGCTTGCCCGCCAGCATTTCAAGACCTTCACCGAGCGTTTCCGGGGCCTTCCCATTCGCATCCAGCAGGCGTCGCGCCTGGTCGGCACCAAGGAACTCAACCTGGTTAAGAAGGAACTTGCCGAGGGCAAGACCGATATCGTGGTGGGCACCCATGCACTGCTCGGCACCGGTATCAATTTTGCCAATCTCGGCCTGCTGATCATCGACGAAGAACAGCATTTCGGGGTGAAGCACAAGGAACGACTGAAGGATCTCAAATCCGATATCCATGTGCTGACCTTGTCGGCTACGCCAATCCCGCGCACGCTGCAGCTGTCGATGACGGGCGTGCGCGAATTGTCGCTGATCACAACGCCGCCGGTCGACCGTATGGCGGTGCGCACTTTCGTCTCGCCGTTCGATCCGCTGGTGATCCGCGAAACGCTGATGCGCGAGCATTATCGCGGCGGGCAGAGCTTCTATGTCTGCCCGCGCCTGGCAGACCTGCCGGAAATCCAGTCGTTTCTGGCCTCCGATGTGCCGGAGCTGAAGGTTGCGGTTGCCCATGGGCAGATGGCGGCAAGTGAGCTGGAAGACATCATGAATGCCTTCTATGACGGACGCTACGACGTGTTGTTGTCCACGACGATTGTCGAATCGGGCCTCGATGTGCCAACCGCCAACACCATGATCGTTCACCGTGCAGATATGTTTGGGCTGGCGCAGCTCTATCAGCTGCGCGGACGTGTCGGTCGCTCCAAGGTTCGTGCCTTTGCGCTTTTGACCCTTCCGGTCAACAAGAAGCTGACGGGTACCGCCGAGCGCCGCCTGAAGGTGCTGCAATCGCTCGACACGCTGGGTGCCGGCTTCCAGCTCGCCAGCCACGACCTCGATATCCGCGGTGCGGGCAATCTTCTGGGCGAAGAACAGTCCGGCCATATCAAGGAAGTCGGTTTCGAGCTTTACCAGCAGATGCTGGAAGAGGCTGTGGCCGAAGTGAAGGGCGTGGACGAGATCGCCGATACGGGCTGGTCACCGCAGATTTCGGTCGGCACGCCGGTGATGATCCCGGACGATTATGTACCGGATCTGCATCTGCGGCTTGGTCTTTATCGCCGTCTCGGCGAACTGACCGAACTCAACGATATCGACGGCTTCGGTGCCGAGATGATCGACCGTTTCGGGCCGCTGCCGATCGAGGTCCAGCATCTGTTGAAGATCGTCTATATCAAGGCGCTTTGCCGCAAGGCCAATGTCGAGAAGCTGGAAGCGGGACCGAAGGGCGTCGTTGTGCAATTCCGCAACAAGGAATTCCCGAACCCGGCAGCGCTGGTCGGCTATATCGCCAAACAGGGCACCATGGCCAAGATCCGGCCGGACCAGAGCGTCTTCCTCACCCGCGACCTGCCGACACCGGAGAAGCGACTGCAGGGGGCGGCTGTGGTGATGACGCAATTTGCGGAGCTGGCGAAGGGCTGAACCTTCCATTCTTGTGGGCAGAATAAGGGTGCTGACACAGCACCCTTTATTGCGCGCGTCTGGCGACACGTCGGATCTGGAAACCTGTCTTGCTCTGCTCAAAACCCGCCGCCTCATAGAAGGCCAGGGTTTCCGGTCGTGTTGACCCCGTCAGTAGCATCACCTTGTAGCAACCAGTCTGCCAGGCCGCTTCGATTGCAGACTGGAGGATCAACTTGCCATAGCCGCGTCTGCGATAGGCATTGGCGGTGACCACATTTTCGATGAGGGCATAAGGGGCGCCACCTCGTGTCAGGTTCGGGATTACAACGAGCATGCAGGTGGTTACGGGTTCCGCTCCGATCCAGCCGAGGAAAATGCCGCTTGCCGGCAATCGGTGGAGTTGCTCGAGACGCGCTACCGCGTCTGAAACCGGCAGTTCGGGATCATCGGGCTGAAGTTCGCGGTACAGCGTCAAAAGCTTGTCGACGTCACCCGGCTGACACTGTCGGATCTCCATGCCAATCTCCACTTGTTGCCAATCAACGGCACGTCGGAACGGTTTCTATGCCTTCGGCTCGTCCACCTCTTCCGGCTTCACCGCCAGCGCCGCGCTTCCATCGTCGGCGGCCACCGCTGGCGGCAGTTGAACGCCACGGGTGCGCTCGCGCGACAGGGTCAGCAGGCCTGATCCAATGATGAGCGCGATTCCGACGATGATGGGCAGGTCGATCTTGTCGCCAAAAATCACATAGCCGAAGATGATAGCCCAGATCATCTGACTGTATTGGATCGGGCCAACGACCGTTGCCGGTACGTAGCGCGCGGCAAACATCAACAGGATGTTGCCCAGCGCCCCGAGAATACCGTAGCCGGCCAAAAGCAGCCAGTCGGTTCCGCTTGGCATGACGAAATTGCTCGACATGGCAATGCCGCAGATGATGAAGCCACCGAGCATTCCGGCCCCGTAAAGCGAGATGTTCTTCTCCGAGGGACCGATGGCGCGGAAAATGACAATCGAGACTGCCCCGCCGAGACCGGCGAAGATTGCACCGACATGGCCAATGGAAAGCTCGCGGAATCCCGGTCTCAGTACGATCAGCACGCCGATAAAGCCGATCAGCACTGCGCTCCAGCGTTTCACGCCGACCTGTTCCTTCAGGAAAACAACCGACATGATGGTGACAAAAGAGGGAAGAAGGAAGATCAGGCAGAAGGCCTCGGCCATCGACAGATGGGTAAAGGCCGTGACCGATCCTATGATGCCGGCGCCGGCAGAGACAAAGCGCAGCAACCACAGCGGGCGGTTGGTGGTCTGGAACAGGTCCGCCCAGCGGTCGCCGTTCTTCATCAGAAAAGGAATGGCGGCAATACCGAACACGGCACCAAAGAAACCGGATTCAAAGGGGCTGATGCGCCCCTCGATCAATTTCACGCAGGCATCGCTCACCGCATAGGAGGCAAAGGCGATAAAGGCGAGAGCGATGCCTCGAAAAAGCGGGTCTGTGCGCAAAGCGGCAATCCGTGAGAGGAGGAGGTTTTCGACTGCTTAGGATCGATACTGCACCCCGTCAATTCAGTTTTTGCTGGGCCTCTGCCTTGGCACGCACAATGTCACGCAGCGCACCGGCGAAGACCTCGACGGATTGCGCGCCACTTACGGCATATTGCTGATCGAAGATGAAGAAGGGGACGCCTGAGACACCCATATTCTGCGCAGCGCCGATTTCCGAGCGTATGGTGTCGCAGTCGACATCACCGTCGAGAAGACGTTCGATCACCTGTGGGTCGAGGCCTGCCTCGCCGGCAATCGTGGTCAGTACCTGTTTGTCGGCAATGTTTTGCCCCTCGACGAAATGCGCCACAAACAGCCGGTCAACCACGGCATTCTGCTTCTCGCGACCTTCGGCTTGCGCCCAGTGGATCACGCGGTGGGCATCCATGGTATTGGAGCGAACCTTGATCTTGTCGAAGTGGTAGTCGAGGCCGATTTCGCGGCCGAGCTCCACGAGCTGTCCCTGCATCTCATCCAGTCGTTCTGCGCTCCCAAATTTGGCCACCAGATGTTCGCGGTAGTCTGCACCTTCTGCAGTCGCATCCGGGTCGAGTTGATACGGACGCCAGTTGATGTCGACGCCGAGTTCGTCCTGCACTTCGGCAATGGCAAGTTCGAAACGGGTCTTGCCGAGGTAGCACCAGGGGCAAACGATGTCGGAGACGATATCAACGGTAATGCGGTTCACGGGGTATAACCTGACCTTGGAATTGGAGTTCGGATGAGGGGCAGATAGGGGCCCGGTCAGGCGCCTTCAACCATTTGCGTTAAAGATGCGCGCGCCTATTGGGCACGCGCATCGTACCAGACCGGAAGTTGATAGCCATAAAGGGGGGATCCCTCCGGATGTTCGATATGCTTCCAGCGCGCAATCCATTGCGAGCCGATGTGATAGAGCGGCACGACATAATGACCGGCCACCAGCAGGCGGTCCAGCGCACGGACAGCGGCCTGAAAATCTTCCATGCTCCGCGCCTGGGTGACAGCTTCAATCATCCGGTCGATGTCGGGATCTGCCACGCCGGCATAATTATAGCTGCCCGGTGCATCGCGCGATGTCGATTCCCAGCGGAAGCGCTGCTCGGTGCCCGGCGACAGGGACGAAGGATAGGCCTTGACGATCATATCGTAGTCGAAAGAGGAAGTGCGCGACTGGTATTGCGCATCGTCCACGGTGCGAACCTGCATGGCGACCCCGATCAGAGCCAGCGTGCGCTGATAGGCAATGGCCATTCTCTCCTGCGCCGGGTTCTGGGTCATCACCTCGAAGGCCAGCTGATTGCCGGACGCATCGACCATCTTGCCGCCAGATATCTTGTAACCAGCCTTAGCCAGCAGTGTGACGGCCTGGCGCAAGACCTTGCGATCCGTGCCCGTGCCATCCGTGATCGGCATCGTGTAGGTGCCCGCCAGCAGGTCGGCCGGGATCTTGTCCTTGGCCGGTCCGAGAAGCGCCAGTTCACGCGCATCGGCGGCGTTGCCATAGGCTCCGAGCGCGGAGTTCTGCCAGAAGCTTTCCGTGCGGGTGAAGGCATCGCCGAACAGGTTCTTGTTCACCCAGTTGAAATCGAAAGCGATGGACAGTGCTTCTCGGACTTTTTCATCGGCAAAAATTGGCCGACGCGTATTGAAGACGAAACCGAACATGCCGGAGGGAAGCTGCGGCTCGAATACTTCCTTGACGATGTCGCCGCGTTCGGCGGCTGGAAAGTCATAGGCCTTGCCCCAATGGCCGGCATCGGCACTGCCGCTGATTGCGTCGCCCTCGGGATAGACGTCGACATTGCCCTTCTTGAAGGCTTCGAACAGCGTCGACTGCTGGAGGAAATAGGTGACAGAAATCTCGTCGTAATTGTCAAAGCCCACCTTTGACGGGATGTCCTTGCCCCAATAATCCGGATCACGCTCATAGACGATCTTCTCGCCCGGCTGGATCGACTTGACCTTGTAAGGACCGGAGCCGACAGGGACCTGCAGCGAGCTCTGATCGAATGTATCCGGATCGATCGCGTGTTTCGGCAGGATAGGCGTTGCATAGGCCAGGATCAGGGGCGTCTCGCGATTGGCCCTGTCGTTGAAAGTGAAGCGAACGCTGTGCTCCCCAACCTTTTCCATCTTCTCCACGGTTGCCAGACGTGAGCTATAGGGCGGACGGCCCTTTTCTGCGAGCAGGTTGAATGTGAAAATCACATCATCAGGTGTGATCGGCTCACCGTCGCTCCAATGGGCCTTTGGATTGAGGTTGAACTGAACGAAGGTCCTGTCGTCATCCCATTCCACGCTTTCGGCGATGAGCGGATAAACGGAAAAGGCCTCATCATAAGACCGCGTCATCAGCGGTTCGTAAATCAGATTGCCAAATTGCGGATCCCAGACACCGCGCGCAGTGGTGCGCATTCCCTTCAACACAAAGGGATTGAAGCTGTCATAGGTGCCGACCACACCATAGGCGATCTTGCCGCCCTTCTTCACGTCGGGGTTCACATAGCTGAAGTGCGTGTAGTCCGGGGGCAGGGCCGGTTCGCCATGCATGGCGATCCCATGCAGCGGTTGTGCGACAGCAGCGCTTGAAATGAGGATGAAGAATAGACTGGTGGCAAGGCGGTGCAAACGAAGACCTTTCCAAAGTTTCATGTTTGAATCAATTCTCGCCAAACTACCACGAAAGCAGTCAATACCAAGGCAATCGCGTGCCAATCGCCCGGTTTGGCGGACATATCCGAAAAGTAGGACTGGATATTCGCCTGCGTGCAATGTAACAGGTGTTCCCGGAAGAGGCAGGTCATGTATTTGCCTTATTTGAGATGGAGGGACTGGCCAACGACAAATCAGTGCAGTTCGCACGATGTCGATCCAGCCCCGGATTTCAGGAGACGGATTTCGTTATGATGTTCAAAGCAACAAAATCGACGCGTCTGGCGCTTTCCGCCGTCGCCCTCACAATCGGCGCGGTTTCGGCCCCAGCCATTTCCTCCGCGCAACAGGCCGCAGCCGGTCAGCCGCCGCAGGGTTGGTTCAAGACCTGCACCAAGCAGGAAGATTCCGACATCTGCATCGTGCAGAACCAGATCGTCGCGCAGAATGGTCAGCTGATCACGGCTGTGGGCGTCATCACGGTTGAAGGCAAGGTCAACCGCAAGATCCTTCAGGTCACCGTTCCGTCCGCACGTCTGATTCCTCCGGGCGTGCAGATGCAGATCGACGGCGGCAAAGGCCAGAAGCTCGATTACGCCGTATGCCTGCCCGATCGCTGCACCGCCGAGTTTCCGCTGACGGATGCGATGGTGGACAGCCTGAAGAAGGGCGGCGAAGTGGTGTTCACCTCGATCAACTTCCGCCATGCTCCGAACCCGATCAAGATTTCGCTGAGCGGCTTTACCGGCGCATTGGAAGGTCCGGCCATGACCCAGTCGCAGGCTGAAGATCGCCAGCGCCTGCTGCAGGAAGCCATGCAGAAGAAGACCGAAGAAAGCCGCAAGGCATTGGAAGACGCTCAGAAGGCGGCCAAAGAAGGCCAGTAAGCCATCGTCGATTGAAGACAGAAAAAAGGCCTGGGAAACCGGGCCTTTCTTTTTGGGAGCGTCTTTTGTCAGTCGCCCTTAATGGGCGAAGTTCATCCTGGGTTTATAATGACCACCGCTCTCGACCACGAAGATCTGGTTGATCTGCGGGTTGCGAAGCGGCATGTCGCTGTCGTCTTCTTCCAGATTTTGCTCCGAAACATAGGCGACATATTCGGTTTCTTCGTTCTCTGCCAGAAGGTGGTAGAAGGGCTGGTCCTTACTTGGACGGATCTCCAGAGGGATCGCGTTCCACCACTCTTCGCTATTGGCGAATTCCGGATCAACATCGAAAACGACACCGCGGAACGGCAAGATCTTGTGCCGGACGATGTCCCCGATACCAAATTTTGCTTTGCGCATTTTCATGATTGAACTCCTTTTCCCACAATAATTTGGGGTAGCAGGGCCCAGACATCAAGGGGGCATGCGAAAACGGTTATGCGTTGGCAACTATACCGTTGCGACGCGCCGCGCTGGCCAGGATGCAAGGACGAGGCCGCCTGTGACAAGCACGATACCGACCGCGTGATAGCGATGGAATTGTTCGCCCAGGAACAGGACCGCCATCAGTATCGAGATCGGCGGCATCAGATAGAGGGTGGTTCCGGCCATGGCGGGGCCGAATATGCGCACCGAATGCTGGAAACATAAAAAGGCTGCCAGCGAGGCAAACAGAATGATTCCGGCCAGTTTGGTCCAGTCGGAAACGCTGTCGGGCATGAGCCCGCCCGACAGGAGCTCATAGAGGGCTGCAGGAAACAGGACGACGGCTCCGGCAAGGGCAAGCATACCGAACAATGGCAGCGATTTCATCGCGGCAATGGCCGGTCGTCTGAGGGTCAGCGAATAAAGCGCAAAGGAGACGGCGGCCACCAGAATGCCCAGATCGCCGATATTGAACCGTATCGCGATCAGCGTTTCCCATGAACCCTTGAAAACAATCGCCCCGACGCCTGCAAAGGCAATCGCCATGCCGGACAGTTCGCGCAGGCTGATCCGGCGACCCTGCAGCAGCCACTGCAACAGGATGATATAGAGCGAGGAGGTGGTGTAGATCAGTGTGCCGTTGGAGGCGGTGGTCATGGTGAGCGCCCAATAGACGAAGCCACCGCAAATGCCCATTCCCAGAAATCCGAGCCAGAGCCAGAGGCCGGTATGGGATTTGACGAAAGCTATGCAGGCGCGACGGTCGGCATAGACGAAAGGACACATGATCAGTGCCGAACCGAACCAACGGATAAAGGCCGTGGTAAAGGGCGCAATGTCACCCGTAATGCCACGGCCAAATATGAGATTGGTGGAGAAGAATACCGGCGCCAGAATAAACAGCACCCAATCGAACAGCCTCGGCTTTTCGTTGCCTTGCGGACCCATGATAAAACGACCAGATTAAAGACGCAGCGTGCCGGATGGCAGAGCGGAATCGAGAGCATTATGGTAGACGCCGTTGACCGCTCTGAACAGTGCGCATGCCGCCTATGTCACAACTATCACTCGTCCCGGGATTTCTTGTAAGGGCTGTCTTTTCACGTTATCCCTTTGTCCGAAAACGAGATTCAGCGCGGCTCGCGATTTCTTCGCAAGTGACTGATGAGAACATGGAGACGCAGGGTATTGGCTAGCCAGTGGGGCAGGGAGACTATCGGACCATCGAGAGGCGGTATGCGCGCGCCTGTTGTGATCCTGGCCTGCCTGATTTTTGCTACTCTCGGTTTCCTCGGCGGTTATGCCACATTGCGCCTGACGCAGCCTGATCGGGCGGCCGAGCTTGCGGCAGCCCGAACGGAACTCGAAGGCGTCAAGCAGCAGCGAGACGTGCTGCAAAGCCAGCTGGATGATGCCGGCAAGCTGCAGCCGGGCGCGACAGTGCCTGCCGATAGCACCAGTCCCGCCGTCGACAGGCTTAATGCGCAAACGGCGCGGCAAGCAGAAGATCTGGACCGCATGACGGACAATCTTGCGGCGCTTAGCGAAGAGCGCCGCGCGCTGAAACAACAGATCGAGGCACTGAAAGCCGATAGAGCTGCCGATACCGACCGGCAACAAAGCAGCATTTCTGAAGCCAATGCCGAAGTCGAGCGGCTGACCGGTGAACTTTCTCACCTGAACGACACGGTCGTGCCGGAATTGATGCAGGCCCGCGAAAGCCTCCAGCAGCGCATCAAGGTGTTGGAGACCGAACGCGACGACATGGGCCGCAAGGTAGAGGCGTTGACGAGCGAGAATGCCGAGACCTCCGATCAGGTCATGCGTCTAGAGAGCCAGCTTGATGAGGCCCAGCAATCCCTGACAAAGGCGAAGGATGCTCTGGCGGCGAAGGACGGTGCGGTCGAAGACGTTCAGCCGGATGCTTTAATCGAATTGTCGGAAACGCCGCCGCCACCACAACCGGATGCGCTCACCCCGCGAAGCCGCAGTGCTGTGGAAGTGGCCATTGGCGCATCCTCCAGTTTGCGAACGCTCTCCGGTTCAGAGCGCCGAGAATTAACCGACCGGCTCGTTGCCGGGGAATGTGTGACAACATCGCTTGGAGCCGTTTTCGACCGGGTTCCCGTCGTTGCCTTGCGAGATCTGATCAGCACGCTAAGGAGCGGTTGCTGACGAGAGGAGATAGCCCCGTGAAACCGATCGCCAAAATACTCTGTGGCCTTGCCGTTGGGCTTTGCGCTGTGATGCCATCGGCCGCCCAAAGTCAGGCTGCCGAATTCGAGCGCAATATCATGACGGGCGGTCCGACCGGGACCTATATCCGCATTGGCCGCGATATCGCATCGCTTGGTGCCGAATGCGGGCTGACACTCAACGTTGTGGAAACCGCAGGTTCGCTGGAAAATTTCGTCGGCGTGCGCAACCGACGCAATACCCAGTTCGGGATCGTACAAAGCGATGTTTTGGAATATCTGAAAACCTTTGAGGCCAACGATGCAGAGGTCCAGGATGCAGTTCGCGGCGTGCGGATCATGTTTCCCCTCTATAACGAGGAGGTGCACATTCTGGCGAAAACCGGGATTGCCGATATCAGGGATCTGGCCGGCAAAAAAGTCGCGGTCGGCGTCAAGGATAGCGGCACCTATCTGACGGCATCGCTGATCCTCGATATCCTCCAGGTCAAGGATGCCGACCGTATCGCCATCAATCCCGATCAGGCTCTGCCGAAGTTGCAGTCGGGCGAAATAGACGCGTTCTTCTATGTTGCCGGTGCGCCTGCGTCGCTGTTTGCCAAGGCCCATATCGACCCGTCGAAATTCCATCTTCTGCCGATCACCGATACGCCGCTTCTGGCCACTTATACCAAGGCGGAAATCCCCGCCGGTACCTATCCGTTCCAGAAGGATGCTGTCGATCTGGTGGCGGTGAAGGCTGTCTTGATGACCTTCGACTATGACCCTAAGCGCAACGCCTATCATCGGCAAAGTTGCTCGACCGTGTCGGATTTCTCCAACCTGATCCTCAACGGTCTCGACACGCTGAAGGAGACCGGCCATCCGAAATGGTCCTCTGTCGATCTGACGGCACTGCCACCCGGCTGGCAGGTTGGAAGCTGCGTGAAAGCTGGCCTGGCGCTCAACTATGCTCCGCAATGTGTGAAGGCAAAAACGTCAGCGCCGTCCGATGGCAACGAAGAATACCTCAACCTGCTAAAGCAACGGTTGAAGAACTGACGCCATCTATATGTTATAGTGTATAAAAAAATCCGGCAGGCCCATTCGGCTTGCCGGATTTTTATGTTTTCCGGCTGCGGTCCACGACGGCGGGCCGCAGCCTTGATGCATCAGACGGAATAGTACATGTCGAATTCGACCGGATGCGGGGTCATTTCGTAACGCATGACTTCCTGCATCTTCAGTTCGATGAAGGCATCGATCTGGTCGTCGTCGAACACGCCGCCGGCGGTCAGGAACTTGCGATCCTTGTCGAGGCTTTCCAGCGCTTCGCGCAGGGAACCGCAGACGGTCGGGATCTTCTTCAGTTCCTTTGGCGGCAGGTCGTAGAGATCCTTGTCCATGGCCTTGCCGGGATGGATCTTGTTCTTGATGCCGTCGAGGCCGGCCATCAGCATGGCGGCAAAGGCGAGGTAAGGGTTGGCGGTCGGATCCGGGAAGCGGATTTCAACGCGCTTGGCCTTCGGGTTGGAGCCGAAGGGAATACGGCAGGAGGCCGAACGGTTGCGGGCGGAATAGGCCAGCAGAACCGGTGCTTCGTAACCCGGAACCAGACGCTTGTAGGAGTTGGTCGACGGGTTGGAGAACGCGTTGATGGCCTTGGCATGCTTGATGATACCGCCGATGTAATAGAGGCAGCTTTCCGACAGGCCGGCATATTCGTCACCAGCGAAAGTCGGCTTGCCGTCCTTCCAGATCGACATATGCACATGCATACCCGAGCCGTTGTCGCCGAAGACCGGCTTTGGCATGAAGGTTGCGGTCTTGCCATAGGCATTGGCAACCTGATGCACAACGTATTTGTAGATCTGCATCTTGTCGGCATTGCGCACGAGGGCGTCGAACTTGATACCCAGTTCGTGCTGGGCAGCAGCCACTTCGTGGTGATGCTTTTCAACGGTAACGCCCATTTCCTGCAGAACGGTCAGCATTTCCGACCGCATGTCCTGGCAGCTGTCGACCGGAGGAACCGGGAAGTAGCCACCCTTGACGCGCGGACGGTGACCGAGGTTGCCGGTCTCATAATCGGTGTCGTCGTTGGACGGCAGCTCGGTCGAGTCGAGCTTGAAGCCTGTGTTGTAGGGGTCGGCCTTGTACTTGACGTCGTCAAAGACGAAGAACTCGGCTTCCGGACCTACGAAAATGGTATCGCCGATACCCGATGCCTTCAGATAGGCTTCAGCCTTCTTGGCCGTACCACGTGGGTCACGGTTGTAGGATTCGCCGGAGATCGGATCGAGAATGTCGCACACGACAACCATGGTCGACTGGGCGAAGAACGGATCCATATGGACGGTATCCGTATCTGGCATCAGCACCATGTCGGACTCGTTGATCGCCTTCCAGCCGCCGATCGAAGAGCCATCGAACATGACGCCATCGGTAAACATGTCTTCGTCGACGCAGGTTACGTCCATCGTGACATGCTGCAGCTTTCCTCTTGGATCGGTGAAGCGCAGGTCGACAAACTTTACGTCGTTGTCCTTGATCTGCTTCATAATGTCTTGTGCGGTCGTCATTTATCCAATTCCTTGTGTGTGATGACGATTAGAATGGCCTGTCCCTCCCGGAGAGGCTCAGGTCGTTTAGATGGCGTCAACGCCCGTTTCACCGGTACGGATACGAACGACTTCCTCCACATTGGATACGAAAATCTTTCCATCCCCGATGCGACCGGTCTGCGCCGCGTTGCGGATTGCGTCTATGACGGCCTCCACGTTATCGTCCGCAAGGACGACCTCAACTTTAACCTTCGGCAGAAAGTCCACCACATATTCCGCGCCGCGATAGAGCTCGGTATGGCCTTTCTGTCGACCGAAGCCCTTGGCTTCGGTTACAGTGATCCCCTGCAAACCGACTTCCTGAAGGGCTTCCTTCACTTCGTCGAGCTTGAAAGGCTTTATGATCGCTTCGATCTTTTTCATGAGAAAATATCTCTCCGCTTCCTCATCGTCATCAACACTTGCGGGCTCATGCCCGCCCGCACACGATGATGCATGTAACGTGCCAAATTGTAATGGGGATTCGGTCCAAATTACCTCTTCCTCACTCCGCTGGAGCAAACCTCGCTTAATGGCGCGGAAAAATCCAGCCGATCTTGCCTAAAAATTGTCGTTTGCAACGGAAATCACAGGAGAATGATCCAACAGCGATCACCGAGGCCGTTCCTTGCACCACATATTATGTTTAGGAAATAGGCAAGTGCATGTTTTTTATCGCGTAAGGGAAAAGTTTGGCGCTGTCGTCTGTCACGATAATTTGCTTTGATGGGTTTCATGAACGAAGATCGCCTGCACATTTTGCTCACACCTCCTGAAATGGCGGATGCCGATCGGGCAGCGGCACATTCGGGGATCGATAGCTATCGCCTGATGGAGGCCGCAGGGCAGGCAGTGGCAGCGTCGGCCTTGAAGCACTATCCGCAGGCTCAGCGCTTCGTGGTGCTCTGCGGCCCGGGCAATAATGGCGGCGACGGGTATGTCGCCGCGCGCGCGCTTTCGCAATCGGGCGCCGCGACAGAGGTCTTCGCACTGGGCGACCCACTCAGGCTAAAAGGCGATGCCGCATCAGCGCGCGATCGCTGGCATTTGCCGATCGACAGCCTTGCGGTGTGGTCGCCTCGCGCGGGAGACGTGGTGATAGACGCCCTGTTCGGGGCGGGTTTGGCGCGCGCCGTACCGGCAGAGGTGATTGCGGCCATTGCGCAAACCGCGGCCATGGGCCTGCCGGTTATCGCGGTCGATCTGCCGTCAGGACTGGACGGTCGGACGGGGCAGGTGCTGGGCGCGGCGTTCGAGGCCAGACACACGGTCACCTTCATGGCGCGAAAGCCCGGCCATCTGCTGCTGCCTGGTCGCACGCTCTGCGGGAGCGTTGAAGTCTTCGATATCGGCATCCCCTGGCGGATCGTCAAAGCCTGCGCCGGAACGGTGGCGGAAAATGCCCCTGTGTTCTGGCGCACTCAGCTGCGACAGAGCAAAGCCGGGCAGCACAAGTTTTCCCGCGGGCATCTGGGGGTGTTTTCCGGAGGTCCAAGTGCCACAGGTGCCGCGCGCATGAGTGCGATTGCGGGATTGAAGGCCGGGGCAGGGCTGGTGACAATCGCAGCGCCTCGTGATGCCATGGACGCCAATGCGGCTCATCTGACAGCGGTGATGCTGCAGGAGGTGACGGATCTCCCAGCCCTTGAAGACTGGATTTCAGACAAGCGGCTCAGCGCCTTCGTTCTTGGTCCGGGATTTGGTATCGGGGACCGGGCTCGCGACTTCGCGCTGGCACTCAAGGCACGCAGTCTTGTGCTGGACGCCGATGGGATATCGAGCTTCAGGGACGCGCCGGAGGCTCTGTTCGATGCCTTTTCCCATGGGGAACAGCGGCTCGTGCTGACGCCGCATGAAGGCGAGTTTGGCCGTCTCTTCCCCGATCTCGCCGGCGATGACGCGCTGGGCAAAGTCGACAAGGCGATCATGGCCGCCCGCCGCGCCAATGCGGCGGTGGTCTACAAGGGGGGCGACAGCGTGATTGCGTCGCCGGACGGGCGAGCGCTGATCAATACCAATGCGCCGCCGTGGCTTGCCACAGCCGGATCGGGCGATGTTCTGTCCGGCATCATTGGTGCATTTCTGGCGCAGGGCATGCCTGCGTTCGAAGCGGCCGCAGCTGGTGTGTGGCTGCATGGTGAGGCGGCCAAGAGGGCGGGAGAGGGCATGACGGCAGAAGATCTGGTCTCCGCCGTATTGCCATTCCAACGCTCCGCAGAGGACGATTAGCGCCGGGGCGCAACGTGTGACCGGGCCTGCCCCGGATAGCCGGCATCAGAGGAGGCGGCTGTGGCGCAACATGCCTTCGCCTTCCAGCACCGGATAGGCGATGGCCACCACAAGTGAGTTGATTTCCTTGAGGTCGCGCATGGTATCGATATGCAGCGAACTTGAATCATAGCTTGCCAGATTTCCATCCCTCAGACGCTGCATGTGCTGTTCTTCACTCTGGCGTACCATCTCGCGAACCACTTCCTTGCGCACGACCAGTTGGCGGGCGTGTTCAACATCGCGGTTGATGAGCAGATTGAAGGCGAGGTGGGCATTCTTGACCACCTCATTGTGCATGGCGCAAAGCTCTGCCCAGCCTTCAGCGGAGAACATGACATTGCGATCATGCTTCTTGCGGGCGCGGGCGAGCATGTTCTGGGCGATGATGTCGGCTGCCTGCTCGATCTTGATGGTGGTGCTCAACAGCGTCTGCGATTGCTGTGCGGTCAAAGGATCCTGCGAGCCTTCGGATATCCGAGCGAGATAGAACTTGATGTCGCGGTGAATGTGATCGATCTCGTCATCGAGTTCGGCAATGCGCCGCATGCGGCTTTCATCATATGTATCAAACAGATCGAAGATGCGCCCCAGCATAACTTCGGTCTTTTCGCACAGCGCCAGCACTTCACGCGTGGCATTGTTGACGGCCTGACGGGGCTCCTTGACGTCATCCGGATTGAGCGAAGACAAGCGGGCTTCGTGGGCCAATCCGTTATCCGAGGGCGCGGGCCTTGCCATGACGTTCCGCAAAACCCGATCGACCAGGCCGCAAAGCAGAAGCCCGCCGACAAGGACCAGGGCGTTTATGTAGAGATGGGTCAAAACGACGGCATCGCCCGGATGTTCAGCGATGAGCTTCGTATCCAGAGGATAGGCGATCTGGATGGCCAGGGCTGCGATCGTGCCCAGACCGCGAATGACAACATTGCCCATCGGCACAACACGCGCGGCAGCTTCGGCATTGCGCGTCAGCATGGCCGCAATCACGGCAGCGCCAAAATTGGCGCCGAGCACCAGAGGGATGATCAAAACCGGGGTGACGAGATGCCGGTCTGCCAGCGAGGCAAACAGAAGAATGGTGGCCACACTGGAATGAAACGCCCAGGCCAGCAGGGCCGCCAGCAAGAAGGCCGTGATCCAGTCTCTCGACAGATAATTGATGATGACCGGCAGGATCTCGCTGGTCTTGAGCGGATCCGAGGCTTCTCCGATCAGGCGCAAGGACAAAAGCAGCAGGCCAAGGCCGAAGGCAATGCGCCCGAGCTGGCGCCAGTCGCGTGCCTCGGACGCACGGAACATCACGGTGCCCGCCAGCAGCAGCAACGGAATCAGAAGCGAGAGATCATAGCGCAGGATACGGGCAACGAAGGCCGAACCGAGATCGGCACCGAGCAAGGTCGCAATGCCGATGGCGGAGCTGACATAACCGCCTGCCACGAAGGACGAGAGGATCAAGGCGACAGCGGTTGCGCTTTGTAACACAACCGCAAAGACGAAACCGGCCGCGGCGGCAGAGACGCGATTGCCAAGGGCCGTGCGCAGCTTGTCCTTCAGTATCGTCCCATAGGCACGCTCGACGCCCGTCCGCACCATACGCGTCGCCCACAGCAAAAGGGCAACGGCCCCGGCCAGATTGATGAAGACGACGATGCCCGACATTGATGATCCCTGAACAGAAAGATGCGCGGGCTGGACAAACCAGTCCGCGACAGACGTAAAATTTCAAGCTTTTGCAATGGATGTGCGCAGCGCTACGACCGAACCTAGCCCAGATTCGCCATTGTCACAATTTGACGATGAAAAGTTGCACCGCAAACTTAGGCCACAAGCGATTGCAGCTCTCTTGCCCCATTGGGCGCATTGATCTTGCCGCCCGTGATGAAGAAGGCGAAGACATCGCGCGGCGTCTTGTCAGCGGTCCGGTCCGGAGCGATCAAAGACAGATCATCCGGCACACCGCCGGCCGCATAGGTTTCAAAGCGGTTTGCCCAGTCTTTCATGTCCGACTGCGGATAGCAGGTCGGCGTCTCGTCCGCCCCCTTTTGCAGGCGGGCATAGACGAAATCGGCGGTCACATCGGCAAACATCGGATAATCATGGTGATCGGCGCAGACGGCGGCGACATTATGTTTTGCCAGCATCTCGATGAATTGCGGCGTGCAGAAGCTCTCATGCCGCGGCTCGACAACGTGGCGCAGGGCGATTCCGTCCTGCTCTTTCGGCAAGAGCTTGAGAAAAGCCTCGAAATCCTCCGGTTCGAACTTCTTGGTCTTCATGAACTGCCACAGGATCGGGCCGAGGTGACTGCCAAGCTCGGTAATCCCCTGGGTCAGGAACTTCTCGATCGATGGACCGGCCTCGGCCAGCACCTTGCGGTTGGTGCAATAGCGGCTGGCCTTCAGCGAAAAGATGAAATCATCAGGCACTTCGGAGGCCCATTTGGCGAAGGTGGCGGGCTTCTGGCTGGAATAATAGGTGCCGTTCACCTCGATCGCGGTCAGCGCGCGGCTGGCAAATTCCAGCTGGCGCCTCTTGGCCAGTTTGTCTGGATAAAACGTGCCCTCCCAGGGCTCAAACGTCCAACCGCCGATGCCGGTGCGGATTTTGCCGGATTTGGTCATCGAAAATCTCCAGTCAGAAATCGATCAAGTATACCTAAATTCAACCTAAACCAGGCGCCGCCGCGAAAGCGGCAGGCCCATATTTTATCCCTCACTCCGCCGCTTGCACCTTCTTCATGGGCCGGCGCTCCAGAAGCTCCTTAAGGAACTGGCCGGTATAGGAGCGCTTTTCCTTGACGATGTCTTCCGGTGTGCCGGTGGCAACGATCTCACCGCCGCCGTCGCCGCCTTCGGGGCCGAAGTCGAGGATGTAATCGGCAGTCTTGATGACTTCGAGATTGTGCTCGATGACCACCACCGAATTGCCCTGGTTGACCAGCTCCTGCAGCATTTCCAGAAGCTTGGCGACGTCGTGGAAATGCAGGCCGGTGGTCGGCTCATCGAGGATGTAGAGCGTGCGACCGGTCGAGCGCTTGGAGAGCTCCTTGGCGAGCTTCACGCGCTGGGCCTCGCCGCCCGACAGCGTATTGGCCTGCTGGCCGACCTTGATATAGCCAAGACCGACATCGAACAGCGCCTGCAGCTTGTCGCGCACGGCTGGCACCGCCGAGAAGAAGTCGACACCTTCCTCAACCGTCATGTCCAGCACGTCGGCAATGGATTTGCCCTTGAAGGTAACGTCCAGCGTCTCGCGATTGTAGCGTTTGCCGTGACAGACGTCGCAGGTGACGTAGACATCCGGCAGGAAGTGCATCTCGATCTTGATGACGCCGTCGCCCTGGCAGGCTTCGCAGCGCCCGCCCTTTACGTTGAAGGAGAAGCGGCCCGGCTGATAGCCGCGTGCCTTGGCTTCCGGCAGGCCGGCGAACCAGTCGCGGATGGGTGTGAAGGCACCGGTATAGGTTGCCGGGTTGGAACGCGGGGTGCGACCGATCGGCGACTGGTTGATATCGATCACCTTGTCGATGAATTCGAAGCCCTCGATGCGGTCGTGATCGGCCGGGTTCTCACGTGCGCCCATGATGCGGCGGGCGGCGGCCTTGTAGAGTGTTTCGATCAGGAAGGTCGACTTGCCGCCACCCGACACGCCGGTCACCGAGGTGAAGACGCCCAGCGGGATTTCCGCCGTCACATTCTTCAGGTTGTTGCCGCGCGCGCCAACGATCTTGATGCGCTGCCCCTTCTTGGGCTTGCGCCGCTTGTCCGGCACCGGAACGCCCATCTCGCCGGACAGGTATTTTCCGGTCAGCGACTTGGAGTTGGCCATGATCTCCTGAGGGCTGCCCTCGGCGATGACCTGACCGCCATGGATGCCGGCGGCGGGGCCGATATCGACCACATAATCCGCCGTCAGGATGGCATCTTCGTCATGCTCGACCACAATCACCGTATTTCCGATGTCGCGCAGGTGCTTCAGCGTATCGAGAAGGCGGGCATTATCGCGCTGGTGCAGGCCGATGGAGGGTTCGTCGAGCACGTAAAGCACGCCGGTCAGGCCCGAGCCGATCTGCGAGGCCAACCGGATGCGCTGACTTTCGCCGCCCGACAGCGTGCCGGAATTGCGCGACATCGACAGATAGTCGAGGCCGACATCGTTGAGAAAGCGCAGGCGTTCGCGGATTTCCTTGAGGATGCGAACCGCGATCTCGTTCTGCTTGGCCGTCAGTTTTTCCGGCAGTGTCTCGAACCAGGCACCGGCATTCTTGATCGACATTTCCGTCACCTGGCCGATATGACGACCGTCGATCTTGACTGCCAGCGCTTCCGGCTTGAGGCGATAGCCGTTACAGGCCGGGCAGGGGGCGGCCGACATATAGCGCTCGATTTCTTCGCGTGCCCAGGCGCTGTCGGTTTCCTTCCAGCGACGCTCGAGGTTTGGCACGATGCCTTCGAATTCCTTGACCGTCTTGTAGGAACGCGCCCCATCGGCATAATTGAATTCGATCTTCTCCTTGGTGCCGTGCAAAATCGCCTTTTGCGCCGGCATCGGCAGATCGGACCATTTGCTCGACAGCTTGAAGCCGAACTCCTTGCCCAGCCCTTCCAGTGTCTGGTTGTAATAGGGCGACGAGGATTTGGCCCAGGGAGCAATGGCCCCGTCGTTCAACCGGCGCTCGGCCTCGGGCACGATCAGCGCTTCATCGATCTTCTGCTGGAAACCAAGACCGTCGCAGGTCGGGCAGGCACCGAAGGGGTTGTTGAAGGAAAACAGCCGCGGTTCGATCTCGGAAATGGTGAAGCCGGAGACCGGGCAGGCGAATTTTTCCGAAAACAGCACCCGCTCATGGGTCTCGTTCAGCGACTTGTTGGCCGAACCGCCCGCTGCCGTTTCTTCCGGCGGCAAAGGCTTGTCTGCAAATTCGGCAATCGCCAGACCGTCCGCCAGCACATGCAGGCAGGTTTCCAGGCTGTCGGCCAGGCGGCTGGCGATATCCGGACGCACCACAATGCGGTCGACCACCACGTCGATATCGTGCTTGTACTTCTTGTCGAGCGCCGGAACGTCTGCAATCTCGTAGAAGGTGCCGTCCACCTTGACGCGCTGGAAGCCCTTCTTCATCAGCTCGGCAAGTTCTTTTTTATACTCGCCCTTTCGACCGCGCACCATCGGCGCCAATATATAAAGACGCGTGCCTTCCTCGAATGCGAGGATGCGGTCGACCATCTGCGACACGGTCTGGCTCTCGATCGGCAAGCCGGTGGCCGGCGAATAGGGAATTCCGGCGCGGGCAAAGAGCAGACGCATATAGTCGTAGATCTCGGTGACAGTGCCGACCGTCGAGCGCGGATTGCGCGAGGTGGTCTTCTGCTCGATCGAGATCGCCGGCGACAACCCGTCGATCTGGTCGACATCCGGCTTTTGCATCATTTCAAGGAACTGGCGGGCATAGGCCGACAGACTTTCGACGTATCGGCGCTGACCCTCGGCGTAAATCGTGTCGAAGGCGAGCGACGATTTGCCCGAGCCGGACAAGCCGGTCATGACGATGAGGCTGTCGCGCGGCAGATCGATATCGATACCCTTGAGGTTGTGCTCACGCGCGCCGCGAATGGAAATGGTCTTCAGATCACTCATAGATAACAAGCCTGTCAGGGAGGAGGACGGGTCTTTATGTAGGCATCGACAAGCCGGTGTCGAGGCGAATGCAAGAAACTCTCTGCAATCTCCCCGATTCGGTTGACAGGATCATAGGCAATTTATAGAACAAAAAAAGAACATAATTGGCTGTGGATTACAAGCCGAATTCTGGCCAGTAAAATCCAATCGCGCTGCGCTTTGCTTTAAGGTGTGCGCAAACGAGGCAATGAATAGGGCCGCCATGATAGCGGCAAGGATGTGAGTTATGGCAGGTAGTGTCAACAAGGTCATTCTGATCGGCAATCTGGGAGCGGATCCGGAAATCCGCCGCACCCAGGATGGACGACCGATCGCAAACTTGAGGATCGCGACATCCGAGAGCTGGCGCGACCGCACGTCCGGCGAGCGCCGCGAAAAAACCGAATGGCATACGGTGGTGATCTTCAATGAAGGTCTGTGCAAGATTGCCGAGCAGTATCTGAAGAAGGGCTCGACGGTTTATATCGAAGGCCAGCTGCAGACCCGCAAATGGCAGGACCAGACCGGCAATGACCGTTATTCGACGGAAGTGGTGCTGCAGGGCTTCAACGGCAACCTGACCATGCTGGGCGGGCGCGGCGACGGTGGCGGCGCATCGCGCGGCGGCGACTTCGGTGGCGGCAGCGATTTCGGCGGTACCGGCAACGGCGGCGGTTACGACGACTACAACCAGTCGCGCGGCGGCGCCCAGGGCGGTGCAGCCGCTGGCGGTGGCGCCCGTGGCGGCAATCAGGGCAGCGGCAATTTCTCACGCGATCTGGACGACGATATTCCGTTTTGATCGAGAGGCGCCAGGCCGAACATTGGTGTTTGCAGGAAAAGGGCCTTGCGGCCCTTTTCCGATTCTGACATCCGGTTCAGTGGCGATAATGCGAAAGCAACGCGCCATCACGCGCCGGTGATCACCGATTTCACACCGTCGACCACGAACTGGACCGACAGAGCCGCCAGCAGCACGCCCAGCAATCGGGTGAGGATCATGCGCCCGGTATTGCCGAGAAAGCGGTTGAGCGGGCCGGAGATCAGCATCGCACCCAGCACCAGACACATGCACACAGCGATTACGGCCAGCAGTTCCATACGCTCGATTGCACTTGGCAGATGACCGGACAGAAGGATGGTTGCGGAAATGGCACCGGGGCCGGCGATGAGCGGTAGCGCCAGCGGAAAGACAGCGATGTTCTGAGCGTGATCTTCGGTGACGGCCTGGTCGCGCGCCTTTTCCTTGCGCTCCTGCCGTTTCTCGAAGATCATTTCGAAGGCAATGGCAAACAGCAGGATGCCGCCGGCAATGCGGAAGGCACCGATGGAGATGCCGAGCAGATCGAGAATGCGCGCGCCGAAAATGGCGAAGACTGCCAGAATGGCAAAGGCGATCAGCGTTCCGCGCAACGCCACCATACGGCGCTGTACGGAATTCATTCCACTTGTCAGCCCGAGAAACAGCGGCGCAAGCCCCGGCGGATCCAGTGTCACCAGCAAGGTCGTGAAGGCGTTGATAAGAATATCGCCGCTAGCCATGGCTAAGTCCCTCGTTTGAGCCCATATATGACCGAGCCTTGGGGGCGGGTGCAACCCCGCGTTACCACATCATTTCAGGCCGTTTACTTCGCGGGCAAAAGTCTGTTTAAAACGGCTGGCGAAATTGGCGCTGCAACGCCCTTTCGGCTATAAGCTGAGTAGTGATTCTGAATAGAGATCGTGACCTGATTTGACTGAGCAAAATACTCCCGGCGGCGGCGAATTCCCGTCCGATATCCAGCCGATTTCCATTATCGAGGAAATGCAACGGTCCTATCTCGATTACGCCATGAGCGTGATCGTGAGCCGCGCACTTCCCGACGTCCGCGATGGCTTAAAGCCTGTGCATCGCCGTATTCTCTACGGCATGAACGAGCTGGGTCTGGACTGGAACAAGAAGTATGTGAAATGCGCACGCGTCACCGGTGACGTGATGGGTAAATACCATCCGCACGGCGATCAGGCGATCTATGACGCGCTGGCCCGTATGGCGCAGGACTGGTCGTTGCGCCTGCCTCTGGTCGACGGTCAGGGCAATTTCGGCTCCATCGACGGCGACCCGCCGGCCGCTCAGCGTTATACTGAGTGCCGCCTGCAGAAGGCCGCGCATTCGCTGCTCGACGATCTGGACAAGGATACGGTCGACTTCCGCGACAACTACGATGGCACGATGTCCGAGCCGGTTGTGGTACCGGCCAAGTTCCCGAACCTGCTCGTCAATGGGGCCGGCGGTATCGCGGTCGGCATGGCCACGAACATTCCGCCGCACAATCTTGGAGAAGTGATCGACGGCTGTATTGCCTTGATCGACAATCCGGCGATCGAACTGCCGGAACTGATGGAAATCATTCCGGGTCCGGATTTCCCGACAGGTGCGATGATTCTCGGTCGCTCCGGCATCCGCTCTGCCTATGAGACCGGTCGCGGTTCTGTCGTCATGCGCGGTGTGGCCCGGGTCGAGCCGATGCGCGGCGATCGCGAGCAGATCATCATCACCGAGATCCCGTTCCAGGTGAACAAGGCGACGATGATCGAGAAGATGGCCGAACTGGTGCGCGAAAAGCGCGTCGAGGGCATCTCGGATCTGCGCGACGAGTCCGACCGCGAAGGCTATCGTGTGGTCATCGAGCTCAAGCGCGATGCCAATGCCGACGTGATCTTGAACCAGCTTTATCGTTACACGCCGCTGCAGACCTCGTTCGGCTGCAACATGGTGGCGCTGACCGGTGGCAAGCCAGAGCAGATGACGCTGCTCGACATGCTGCGTGCCTTCGTCGCCTTCCGGGAAGACGTGGTCAGCCGCCGCACGAAGTTCCTGTTGAAGAAGGTGCGTGACCGCGCCCATATCCTGGTCGGTCTGGCGATTGCGGTTGCCAATATCGATGAAGTCATCGCCCTGATCCGCAAGGCGCCCGATCCGGCAACGGCGCGGACCCAGTTGATGGAACGCCGCTGGCCTGCCCACGACGTCGATGTGCTGATCCGCCTGATTGACGATCCGCGTCACAAGATCAATGACGACAATACCTATAACCTGTCGGAAGAGCAGGCCCGCGCGATCCTCGAATTGCGTCTCGCCCGACTGACCGCTCTTGGTCGCGATGAAATCGACGACGAGCTGAACAAGATCGGTGCGGAAATCTCCGATTATCTCGACATCCTGTCCTCGCGCCTGCGCATCATGGAGATCGTCAAGGATGAGATGGCGGCCGTTCGCGATGAATTCGGCACACCGCGCCGTTCCCAGATCGTCGAAGGCGGTCCGGACATGGACGACGAGGACCTGATTGCACGCGAAGACATGGTCGTGACCGTTTCGCATGCCGGCTATATCAAACGCGTTCCGCTTGCCACCTACCGCGCCCAGCGCCGTGGCGGCAAGGGACGCTCCGGCATGGCCATGAAGGACGAGGATTTCGCAACGCGTCTGTTCGTTGCCAATACCCATACGCCGGTGCTGTTCTTCTCCTCGCGCGGGATCGTCTACAAGGAGAAGGTCTGGCGCCTGCCGATCGGCACGCCAACCTCGCGCGGCAAGGCCATGATCAACATGTTCCCGCTGGAAGCCGGCGAGCGCATTACGTCGATCATGCCGCTGCCTGAGGACGAGAGCACCTGGGACAACCTGTTCGTGATGTTCTCGACGACGCGCGGTACCGTGCGCCGCAACAAGCTCAGCGACTTCATCCAGGTCAATCGCAACGGCAAGATCGCGATGAAACTCGAAGAAGAGGGGGACGAAATCCTCTCCGTCGAGACCTGCCGCGAGCCGGACTTCACCGGATCGACACCGGAACTTGGCGACGATGTGTTGCTGACGACGGCGCTTGGTCAGTGCATCCGCTTCCCGGTCACCGATGTTCGCGTCTTTGCAGGACGCAACTCCATCGGTGTGCGCGGTATCAATCTGGCCGATGGCGACCGCATCATCTCGATGACAATCGTCCATCATTCGGATGCCGAGCCATGGGAGCGCGCAGCCTATCTGAAGCGTGCAGCACAGGAGCGTCGTGCCGTCACTGGCGAAGAGGTGGAAGAAATTGCACTGGTCGGTGAAGAGGTGGTCGAAGAAGGCCAGCTGTCTGAAGAGCGCTATCAGCAGATGAAGCAGCTTGAACAGTTCGTGCTGACAATTGCAGAACGTGGCTTCGGCAAACGGTCCTCCTCCTACGACTTCAGAACATCGGGTCGTGGCGGCAAGGGTATCCGCGCAACCGATACCTCCAAGACTGCGGAAATCGGCGAACTGATCGCAGCCTTCCCGATCGACGACGCGGACCAGATCATGCTGGTATCCAACCGTGGCCAGCTGATCCGCGTTCCGGTCAACGGCATACGGATTGCCAGCCGTGCGACGAAGGGTGTGACGATATTCTCGACGGCCAAGGACGAAAAGGTCGTGTCTGTCGAGCGCGTTCGTGAGCCTGAAGACGAGGATGTCGTGGTCGAAGGTGAGGGAGAGGGCGAGGCTGTTGTGTCCGACGAGGCAGCGGCGATCGAGCCCGGCAGCGAAGACACATCCGGCAATACTGCTGAGTAATCGGTAAAAAAAATAGCCCGGCCCTTTCGGGGGCTGGGCTATCCTACGTCTCAGAGACTTTTTCGTGCGTTGCGGCAGACGCAATCGGACAGAGCCAAACGGCCTAGAACAGTTCGCGTCGAGCCATCATTGCATCAAGCTCTTCGCGCTCGCGGCGCAAGGCGACAATCGTGGACGCGACCGAGATTACAAACATTCCACTGATAAGCGCTGCCAGTATGGTCAATGTTGCAAACATGCTGTCTCCAATTCCGTTCGTGCCCGCAGGCTCTCTCTTTAGTGGCCGAAGCTGTGATACCGCGCCGTGATCGGCGGACCGTAGTAGCTCGCCTGATCCTCGGTGTTCATGTAAAAGCCGACTGACGTGGCCAGCATCGCGGTCATGGTCAGCATCCAGGCCAGATTGATAACCGTTACTTTGTCGCGCATGGCATGGTCCCTTTGGAAAAATGTTTGTGCGTGGTTCAAAAACGAAAGACTTCGTTAAAGGTTCCGCATGAGGTGGATAAAAGAACAAGAATGACGCCTAAATTGCGGCAGCGCACACGCTTGCAAGTTCAGCCTTCGTCGTTTCCATCTATTTCAAAGCGCTCTGCAAGCAGCTGAAACGTATATTCAACGATGAGGGACAATAGCGTGGCGGAGAGCGCGAGTATGGCAAGCATTCCAGTATTCCTTCTCATTCGGCGCCGATCCCGCCTTGCATGCCTCCCTTGTCCCACAAGGCGCTTGAAGCGATGCTGAATACTGCGTTCATCTGCGGTACATAGGCAGTGGTGTAGACAAGCAAAGCGCTTGCAGCCAAACCGCTTCCATGACAAAAGGCGGCAAACACGGTAAGGCACCTATGGCGACTGCTTTTTATCCCGGCTCTTTCGATCCAATGACCAATGGTCATCTCGACGTCCTTCTGCAGGCGCTCAATGTTGCCGACAAGGTGGTCGTGGCTATCGGCATACATCCGGGCAAGACGCCCTTGTTTACTTATGACGAGCGCGCCGATCTGATCCGCCAGGCATTGACGGAAGTTTTGCCAGCGCGGGCAGGGGATATTTCGGTCGTCTCCTTCGACAATCTGGCCGTTGATGCCGCCCGCGCAAATGGAGCAACCTTGCTGTTGCGTGGCCTTCGCGATGGTACCGATCTCGATTACGAGATGCAGATGGCCGGCATGAATCAGCAGATGGCGCCGGATCTTCAGACAATATTCCTGCCGGCGGGGACGGCGTCGCGGCCCATAACCGCCACATTGGTCCGGCAAATCGCTGCCATGGGCGGAGATGTCAGCGCATTTGTGCCGGCGACCGTTCTCAAGGCCTTACAATCAAAGCTCAAGAAATGAGCTCGAAAACAAGACGGGAGACCCCATGAAACTCATTTCCCTCGCAGCCGCCGGCATCATGATGCTGACTGGCTTTGCCGGTTTTGCCCATGCGGCAGATGACGACTTTCTGACAATCCAGCTGAAGGACGGTCCGGTGGTGATCGAATTGTTGCCGGATGTTGCGCCCAAGCATGTGGCGCGCCTGAAGGAACTGGCTGCCAAGGGCGAATATGACAATGTCGCCTTTCACCGTGTCATCGAAGGCTTCATGGCCCAGACCGGCGACGTCGAATTCGGCGATATGGAAGACGGCTTCAACCCCGAGCGGGCAGGCACAGGCGGCTCCAAGCTTGCCAATGTACCGGCCGAGTTCTCAAACGTTCCGTTCAAGCGCGGCACCGTTGGCATGGCGCGCTCGCAGGACCCGAATTCCGCCAATTCGCAGTTCTTCATCATGTTTGACGATGGGTCGTTCCTGAACGGCCAGTATACGGTCGTCGGACAGGTGATCGCCGGCATGGATTACGTCGACAAGATCAAGCGGGGCGATCCGCAGAGCGGCGCCGTGGAAAATCCCGACCGGATGATCAAGGTCACCGTCGGCAGGAAGTAAGGGGCGAAACGCCCACACTACAAGGAGAGATACTATGGCCGAGATCAAAGATCCGGAAAACACGATCATCATGGAAACCACCAAGGGCAAGGTCACGATCCAGTTGCTGCCGGAAGTGGCTCCCGAGCATGTGGCTCGCATCAAGGAACTTGCGCGCGAAGGGGCCTATGATGGCGTTGTCTTCCACCGCGTGATCGCAGACTTCATGGCCCAGACCGGCGACGTGAAGTTCGGCAAAAAGGGTGGCTCCGACTTCAATCCGGCACGTGCCGGCATGGGCGGCTCCGACAAGCCGGACCTGAAGGCTGAATTTTCGGCAACGTCTCATGTCCGCGGCACCTGCTCCATGGCGCGCTCGCAGAGCCCGAACTCGGCCAACTCCCAGTTCTTCATCTGCTTCGCCGATGCTCCCTGGCTCAACAAGCAGTATTCTGCATGGGGTCAGGTCATGGAAGGCATGGATGTCATCGACCAGATCAAAAAGGGTGAGCCGGTCAGCGATCCTGATTCGATCACATCGATGAAGGTTGCCGCCGACGCTTAAGGCCGCTATCTCAGCAACCCGTCCCAGTGCTTTTCGGCACCGGGGCGGGTTTTCTCGTTTCTGAAGGATGACCATGCGCGTCGATCTGTTCGACTTCGATCTGCCGGATGACAGCATTGCGCTGAGGCCTGCGAGCCCGCGTGATCACGCGCGCATGCTGATCGTCAAGCCCGACGGCGACCCCGTTCTCGCGGATCGCAATGCCTTTGACCTGCCGTCCTTTCTGAAAGCAGGCGATGCGCTGGTGTTCAACGATACGCGGGTGATCCCGGCGCAATTGGAGGGCGTTCGCCTGCGCGAAGGCGCCGAGCGCACCGCTGTGTCCTGCACGCTGCACATGCGCGTTGCTGCCAATCGCTGGAAGGCTTTTGCACGGCCCGGCAAGCGCATCAAGCAAGGCGACCGGATCGAATTTGGCAATTCCGGCGAGACCTGCGTGCTGGGCACGCTTGCAGCCACCGTCGCAGAAAAGGGCGAGGCCGGCGAAATCGACCTTGCCTTTGATCTGTCCGGTCCCGACCTGGACCAGGCGATCGCCACGGTCGGGCATATCCCGTTGCCACCCTATATTGCCGCCAAACGGCATGAGGATGCGCAGGACCGTGCCGACTACCAGACCATTTACGCCCGCGAAGAAGGGGCTGTTGCCGCGCCGACCGCCGGCCTGCATTTCACCCCGGATCTCTTCGATAAGCTGGACGCCGCAGGCGTCGAGCGCCATTTCGTGACGCTTCATGTCGGGGCTGGCACATTCTTGCCGGTCAAGGCGGAGGATACAACCGAGCACAAGATGCACGAAGAGATCGGTCATGTGTCGGCTGAAACCGCGCAAAAGCTCAACGCCGTCAAGGCGCGCGGCGGCCGCGTCGTCTGTGTCGGAACCACCTCTCTGCGTCTGCTCGAAAGTGCTGCCAGCGAAGAGGGAGACATCCTGCCTTTTGCCGGCCCGACAGGCATCTTCATCACACCCGGCTACCGATTTCGTGCGGTCGACATGTTGATGACCAACTTCCATTTGCCCAAATCGACATTGTTCATGCTGGTTTCGGCCTTTGCCGGCCTTGAGACCATGCGAGACGCTTATGCCCACGCCATCGCCGATGGCTACCGCTTCTATTCCTATGGCGATACAAGCCTGCTTCACCGGAAACATGATTGATGCATGATACGTTCAAGTTCACCCTGAAAGCGACCTCGGGCAAGGCGCGCCTTGGCGAAGTCTCCATGCCGCGCGGCGTGATCCGCACACCTGCCTTCATGCCGGTCGGGACCGTTGGCACCGTCAAGGCCATGTATCTCGATCAGGTGCGCGATCTGGGCGCCGATATCATTCTCGGCAATACCTATCATCTGATGTTGCGTCCGGGCGCCGAGCGCGTTGCCCGTTTGGGCGGGCTGCATGAACTGATCCGCTGGCCTCATCCGATCCTGACCGATTCCGGCGGGTTTCAGGTGATGTCGCTGTCGGCATTGCGCCAGATCGACGAGAAGGGTGTTACCTTCAAAAGCCATGTGGACGGCTCAACCCACCACATGTCGCCCGAACGCTCCATTGAAATTCAGGGGCTGCTCGACAGCGACATCCAGATGCAGCTCGACGAATGCCTGAGGCTTCCAGCCGAGCGCACGGAAATCGAGCGCGCGATGGAAATGTCGCTGCGCTGGGCCGAGCGCTGCCGCGTGGCCTTTGGCGAGCAGCAGGGCAAGGCCATGTTCGGGATCGTGCAGGGGGGTGACATCCCGGATCTGCGCATACGTTCGGCCGAGGGCCTGAAGCAACTCGACCTCAAGGGCTATGCCGTCGGCGGTCTGGCCGTGGGCGAACCACAGGCTGTCATGCTGGATATGCTCGATATCACACTGCCGGTGCTGCCAAAGGAAAAGCCGCGTTATCTGATGGGCGTCGGTACGCCGGACGATCTGCTGAAGTCGGTGGCGCGTGGGGTCGATATGTTCGACTGCGTCATGCCGACGCGATCCGGCCGGCATGGCCTCGCCTTCACCCGCCGCGGCAAGGTCAATATCCGCAATGCCCGCCATGCCGAAGACATGCGTCCGCTGGACGAACAGTCCAACTGCCCCGCCAGCCGGGACTATTCCCGCGCCTATCTGCATCATCTGGTCCGCTCCAACGAGGCGCTGGGTGGCATGCTGCTTTCCTGGCACAATCTGGCCTATTACCAGGAACTGATGCAAGGCATCCGCAAGTCGCTCGAGGAGGGGCGGTTCGAGGACTTCATGGCGGAAACGCAGGATATGTGGGCGCGCGGCGATATCGACCCGATTTGAATACCCCTAAACATTGATGGGTAAAACATGAAGCGCACAACGGACAATGATTGGTCTTCAGAAGCCCATTCGTACCGATAGTCAGCCACTGCCTGGCGTGGTAAAAACCCGCCATGACCGAGCCCGATTTCTTCGCAGACGCAACAGACGGTAAGCCAGAGCCAACCAAACGCATGGTCGCCTGGGTCAAGCGCTCGACGATTTATCGTCTGTCGCGGCGCATGATGACCGAGCACGAGCTCGTCCAGGCGATCAGCCGCAAGGCAAAGGAAAAGTTCGAGGACATATCGGAAGACGAGATCGAGGCTTTGACCAATATCGCCCTTGAATTCGGGCGATCGCTGCAGGTGCTGGATGACAAGGCCTATGCCGACATCAAGCGCCGCTCCTCCATTGCCAGCGGAAAATCCAAACGCGGGATTGCCCGCAAACTTGCTGAAAAAGGCGTCGATCGCGCCCTTATAACCGAGACCTTGGCCGACACAGATGACCTTCTGGCGGCCATGATCTTTGCCCGCAAGCGCGCTTTCGGACCTTTTCGCCGCCTGGACGCCGACGAGAAGCGCCGGGCCAAGGAGCTTTCGGCCTTCGCCCGCAACGGCTTTTCCTTCGACCTCGCCCAACGTGTCTTGTCAACGGACCGCGAAGACGCTGAAGAGTTGATTGCCGAGGGGCGCGCGCTGTAGGGCGAAAATTATATGCCCTTGCTGACGCTATCGCGCATGATCCGGACGCCACTGATGGCATAGCGACCATCTGTCTGGCGTTCCATTTCGTAAAGTGCGGCCCATTCCTTGCCGTCCGGCTCGGAAATCAAGACCACCTGAAAGGCGTGGGACTTGTCGTCATCGACATGGCTTTTGCCGAAGGCATAAGCGCCCGGGCGCAAGATCGCTCCATAGCTCTTGCGCACCATTTCAACGAAAACGCGTGGATCGCCGAAGCGTTTTTGCAGGGCAGGGGCGGCAAAGGAGAAGGCTTTGGATGCATCCTCATCGATAAAGGCCGCTATCTGTGATGAGATCACTTTGCGGATGCTATCGGTGGTCTCGTCGGCCGATGCGGGCAGGGCAAGCGACAGGAGAGACAGAAAGACAATAGTGGGTACGCGATATCCGGGCATACAAGTACCTCATGATTCGGTGCTGACACTATTAGAATAGGGTAATGGAGCCGCTTGGAAAGGGCGCTCTCGAAGTCGTGATCCGTTCAGCCCGATGCACTGACCTTGAACATCATCAATGGCGGAAGCCGGCCGGCAAGGCCATTGCTTTCGGGCGGCTTGGCTGAATTTTTTATGGTCTGATCGATGATCGAGGTACGGCTGTCCAGTTCCTGATCAAACCTGTCTTCCGTCTCACGCGGTTTCGGCAATTCGGTTTTCGCCAGCGCTTCGACCAAGGACTGGCATATCGCGACACGTAACTGTGCCGATGCCTTCATCGTCTTCTTGCGATCAAGCCACTGGGCCGCCTCCATCAGCTTCATGCCTTCGCTCAAGACAATCTGCTCGGCGCGTTGGAGAGCCCAGACTTCGATCTCCTGCGTATTCGGCATCATCAATCCCCGTATCGTATCCGCCGGAGGAAGGGATAACACGATTCGCCATTTACGTGTAACGCCTTGATTGAACAACCATATATTCGACAATATGGATATTCTCACAGGTCAATCTGGATGCCGGATCAAAGCCGATCGGCAGTTTTGCGCGGGGCTCAGGCGGCCAGTTCTTCAAGCCCCTCGGCAAACATGCGCTGCAGGTTCAAAAAGCAGATCATGCCGGACTGATGGGTGATGACGCCTTCGCAATAGGAGCGCTCGAAAGAGCTGATAAGGTCCGGTGTCGGCTGCAACTGGTCGATCGTGACCGAGATCATGTCAGTGACCTGCTCGACCTGAAGGCCTATCGGTTTGCCGAAGACTTCGACCACCACGATGGCACTGCGCTCCGAGGTAATGCCAGCGGCCATTCCGAGTTTACGCGACAGGTCGATGGTCGGGATGACTGTACCACGCAGGTTGATCACGCCCAGAACTTCCGGCGAACTGTGAGGCATCGGTGTCGACAGGGCCCAACCCCTGATTTCGCGGACAGAGGTGGTCTCGATGCAAAAGCTCTGTTGGCCGAGCGTAAAGGCGATGATGTCGAGCGTCGCCTTGCCATCATGGTTGGTGGAAATTCCGGTCATTAAAACTCCTCCCAGTTCTCGGTCTTGACCGCCAGGGCGGCATTGCCGCGGGTGCCACCCGCGGAACGGATTGGCCTTGCGACCGATGAATTGGCGGGTGTTGGGGCAGGGCGTGCCGTCTGGTGCACCGAGCCTGCCGATTGCTTGCCATCATTGAGCTGGAACTGGCTGATCAGCTTGAACAAGGCATCGGCTTCCGACGCCAGTGAATGGCTTGCAGCATTGGTTTCCTCAACCATCGCCGCATTCTGCTGTGTGCCCTGATCCATCGTGTTGACGGCCTGGTTGATCTCCTTCAGTCCGATGGACTGTTCCTTGGCGGATTCCACGATGGCGGCAACATTGGTGTTGATGTCATGGACCTGCTGGACGATTTCTTCCAATGCCTGTCCGGTCTGACCGACAAGATTGACGCCGCTCTTGACCTGCTCGCCGGAGGTGTTGATCAGCGCCTTGATTTCCTTGGCGGCCTTGGCGGAGCGTTGCGCCAGTTCTCGCACTTCCTGGGCGACAACCGCAAATCCTTTGCCCGCATCGCCGGCACGGGCGGCTTCGACACCTGCATTGAGGGCCAGAAGATTGGTCTGGAAGGCGATGTCGTCGATGACGCCAATGATGTTGGAGATTTCCTTTGACGAGGTTGCGATCTCTCCCATTGCAGCGATGGCATTGCGTACGACTATGCCTGACTTCTCCGCATTTTCCCGGGTGCGCGACACGAGCTTTCCCGCATCGTCGGCGCGCTTGCTGGAATCGGCGACCGTGGTGGTAATCTGTTCCAGCGCTGCTGCTGTTTCCTCGACAGAGGCTGCCTGCTGCTCCGTGCGCTTTGACAAATCATCGGAAGCCGACCGTATCTCGCTCGAACCGGACGCGATATGTCCTGCATTTTCAGCAACGCTTCGAAGAGCCGTGCGCAGCATTTCGGCCGCCGAGTTATAATCCTGGCGCAGCAGGTCGAGTGCCGGAATGAATGGCTTGTCGATCGAGATGGTCAGGTCACCGGCTGCCATGCCGCGCATTCCACTGGCAAGCGTGTTCACGTTGTCGACGCGGTCTGTTACGTCCGTTGCGAATTTGACGACCTTGAAGACGCGGCCGTTCATGTCAAAGATGGGGTTATAGGACGCCTGAATATAGACCTTCTTGCCCCCTTTGCCGATGCGGGTGAACTCTTCGGCGATGAATTCACCACCGCGAAGACGCTCCCAGAATTTTTTATAGTCTGCGGTGCGAACATAGTCCTGATCGCAGAACATCGAGTGATGCCGCCCCTGAATCTCTGACAGGGTATAGCCGAGCGCTGTGTTGAAATTGTCATTGGCGGTGATGACATCGCCTGAAGGCGTGAACTCAATGATGGCTTGTGCACGCGACAGCGCTGTCAGCTTGCCGGAATCTTCCGCCGACTTCAGTTTGGTGTCCGTGATGTCGGTGGCGAATTTGACGATCTTGTAGGGCTTCTTGCCCTTGAAGATCGGGTTGTACGAGGCCTCGATCCAGACCTCTTTTCCGCCCTTGGCGATGCGCTTGAATTGACGGCGGTCAAACTTGCCAGCGGCCAGATCAAGCCAGAATTGCTTGTATTCCGCCGATGACACTTCTGCGGGATCGACAAACATGCGGTGATGTTGGCCAACAATCTCACTCAATTCATAACCGAGCGCGCGGCAGAAGTTTTCGTTGGCGGTGAGGATCTTTCCGGTCAGGTCAAACTCGATGACCGCCTGAGACTTGCTCAAGGCGGCCAAAACCGCATTGGCATCGGAAGAAAAAGGAAATGATACCATAGTCGAGCGAGCCTCCATTTTTGACCCGGCGGCCAAGATGACCCGCAGGTTGTTTTGTTTGTATGTCTGCGCTGTCTGGCGAAGTCAGGTCGACGTCCAATTGTGAACGCCAGATCTAGGGTCAAAACATCTACGTTTCGTAAATTAGAATAGATAAATTGGGCATATGACCAAAAAATGTGTTTTTGCTCACTGCTGGAGTTTCAATCGGGGGCTGTGGTGATCGGAGGCCGTGCTCTAACGGATCAGCTTACGGCGAAGCGCTTCGGCGATCGCATGAACGCGGTTTTCCGCGCCGAGCTTGCGGCACGCGCTCTTTATATAACTATTGACCGTTTCCGCCGCATAGCCTGTCTCGGCTGCAACCCCATCACTGGTCTTGCCATGGCTTGCCCATTTCAGGCAGGCGACTTCTCCCGCCGTCAGTTTCAGCGCCTGCGCTGAGAATCTCGCCGTGATCGGGCGGGTGACGACCTCGTGCATGGTCGGTGCGATGTCGGAGAGAAATGCCAGCTCTTCGGCATCGAAACGCGTTGCGCGCGATAATGCCACGGCACCGAAGGGGCGTTCGTCTCTGAACAATGGAAACAAGGTTCGATTGAAAACCTCGAACTGCTCGGTGATATAGCGGAGACGCGGCGGAGGAGGGGTCTCGCGATAGACATCGGCTTCGATGGTCACGCCGGTCGCCTTCAACGACGCCGTCAAGAACGGATCGACCAGATATAATTCTTCGCCGTAATAGGCATCCAGGAACATGGGCGGAAGATCTGTATCGACCGAATGTCCAAGGCCCAGACGGTAGCCGTCGAGATCGAGGCCAGCGACGACCACGTGGTCAAAGGGCACGGCAGCCCTGATCCGCTCGACAAAGGGATGGTGTAACAACTGCCTGATAGCAGGTACCGAGCGTAGATCTACGGCATCTCGGTATCGTGCCTCGGCCGCTCTGCGCATCTGGTTCGGCACCGTCTCGATTACCCCCGGGTCCTCGTGCGAGGTATTTGTCCGATTAGCGGCGATGATGTTACTCCCAAAACACAGAAAACCTCAAGTCGGGACAATCCTGGCAATGAAGCGACGCATTGGGGGCACAAGACACGATGTTCGATCAAAGCGATGTTGCGACGTCACGCTCAAAGCGATGCGTGAGAACGGTGGCGGTCAATGTTTCATCTGGCGGAAGCCACAACGTTTCCAGGGACGACCCTGACAGGATCCAGCCATGGTTTTCATAGAAACGTTCAGCGCGGTGGTTGCCAGCGGTGCAGAAAAGATAGGCTTTGGTGAAGCCGCGCACAGCAATCTGACTTTCTGCATGTGCGAGCAACTGACCGGCAAGACCCGAGCCTCGCACTTTACGGCAACAATAGAGTTTGACGACCTCGTCATCCTTGATCGACACGAAGCCCAGTACGGTCGCGTTCTCAACCGCCACATAAAACACATCTGTACTCTGGTCGAACCAGATCTCAAAACAATCCGGAGTTCGGCATGTCAAAACGCCAGCCGGGACCAGAGCCGCGTGGGCGTCATGCCAACCCTGATGCCAGAGGGCCAGAACGGCATACCGGTCATCATCCTGTAAACCGCGTATCACAGTGTCGGGTCTTTCAATGAGGCGAATGGAGGCACGTGCAGGGTGGCGCTGGGACGGGCATGTCGCACTTGGAAATAGAATGTACCCGGCTACGCATATCGATCACATAAGATAGATTATGGAACCAATAAGCATCACATAGCGCATTAGGTCGTTCCGATAACTGTATGAACCTGCACTATTATCAGCACTCATGAACACACAGCGAATGCCTGACAATCGGTCACCCGCGCCAACATTGCATCCCACCGCTCGCTCAGAATGCGTGGAATGTCAGCGTCGTCAGCGTGCGGTCGACATCCGGGATATCGGCGATAATGGCGTTGACATATTTGCCGACGTCCTGATCGTCCGGCACATAGACCTTGGCCATCAGATCATATTCGCCGCTCGTCGAATAAAGCTCCGAGACAACTTCCTTTTCATAGATGCTGTCGGCGACCTCGTAGGTCCGGCCGGGACGGCAGCGTATCTGGATGAAGATGCAGACCATGTTACCTCCTGAGCGCCCTTTCGTCATTCGATCAGGCTATTATTCTTCTCTTCTAATGTACAATCGGAGCGCCGGTCAGTTGACCGTGACCTCGAACGAAAGCTGATCATAGGCCGGCTCGACATGATCCGGCGTCTCGCGCATCACCGTCGCATAGTCCAGCGGAATATGCATATGGGTCAAGAATGCCCGGTTGGGTTTCAACCGCTCGATCCAGCCCAAAGCCTGCTCGAGAGACAAATGGCTTGGATGCTCGCGGTATTGCAAGGCGTCGATGATCAGCACATCCAGACCCTGCAGATGCTGGAGTGTGCGCGCGGGGAAATCGCTGACGTCGCAACAATAGGCAATGTCGCCGATTCTCAGACCCATCGAGATAATGTCACCGTGTATCTGTCTTAGAAGCTGCGCCGATATGGTGCCGCCAGCGCCCGTTATCGTGAACGGTGCCTCCACGTCCTCGATGATATGCGGTTCGGCAATGGGCGGATAGCCGCTGCCTGGCGGCGTCTTCAGGCAATAGCCGAAACCTTGCTCGATACGCTCCATGGTTTCCGCATCGGCGTAGATCGGTATCCGTTGCTTCTGGCTATGAAAATAACCGCGGATATCGTCGATCCCGTGCAGATGATCGGCATGCGCATGCGTATAGAACACGCCATCGATATGATCGACCTTGGCCTTGATCATCTGCTCGCGAAAATCCGGACCGGTATCGACCACCAGTGTCGTCTTGCCGCCATCGGGCGCAAATTGCTCGATCAGAAAGGATGCGCGGCTGCGGCGGTTTTTCGGATTGTCCGGGTCACATGCGCCCCAGTCACCATTGATGCGCGGGACTCCGGGCGACGAGGAACAGCCGAGAATGGTAAAGCGCCGGCGAAAGCCCATGGATCAGAGCCTCGGCATTTTCGAGAATATGCGCAGTGCGTTATCCGTGGTGATGCGGGCGATTTCCTCGTAGCTCACACCTTTGGCCTCGGCCAGAACTTCGGCCGTGTTGACGACGTAAGACGGCTCGTTGCGTTTGCCGCGCCACCGTTTGGGCGCCAGATATGGCGCGTCGGTTTCAACCAGCAGCCGATCCATGGGCACGCCGCTTGCAATCTCGCGCAGCTCCGTCGATTTGGGAAAGGTCAGGATGCCGGAGAAGGACACATAGCCACCCAGTTCAACGCCGGTCTTGGCGAGCGCTTCACCCGCGGAAAAGCAATGCAGGATGAAAGGGAAGGCCCCCTTCCCCGTTTCCTCCGTCAGGATCGCGGCCATGTCGTCGTCCGCGCTTCTGGCGTGAATGACGAGCGGCAATTGCGTTTCGCGGGCTGCGGCGATGTGGCGGCGAAAACCCGTCTTCTGGTCCTCAGGCTTTTGCGTGTCGTAGAAGTAATCGAGACCTGCTTCACCGATGGCGACAACCTTTGGATGCTGCGCCAACCGCACGAGATCGCCGGTCTCGATGTCCAGTTCCTCATCGGCATTGTTGGGATGGGTTCCCACCGAGCAGAACACGGTCGGATAGCGATCTGTCAACGCCAGCAGCGTATCGAGCTTCTTCACGCGGGTCGAAATCGTCACCATCTGCGTCACACCGGCTTCGTGGGCGCGTTCGACCAGAGCATCGCGTTCTGCGTCGAAATCAGCGAAATCGAGATGGCAGTGGGTATCGATCAGCATGGGAACCTCAGGCCTTTGTCTCTGCATCCGGCGCGACGTAACGCGGGAAGACCGGCTTTGGTGCCTCGAGCGGCGTGCCCGCGATCAGACGGTTGGCCGCGCCGAGCGCCGAGAAATCGCGTTTGTCGGCGGGCGAGGCAACCAGATCGAGCAGCTTTGCAGCCGAGTCCGGCATCACGGGCTGCAAGAGTATGGCGATCTGGCGCACGACTTCTGCCGTCACGTAAAGCACGGTGCCCATACGCTGCGGATCTGTCTTCTTCAAAGCCCATGGTTCCTGGCCGGCAAAATAGCGGTCAGCCTCGGAGACCACGGCGATGATGGCTGTCACAGCCTTGTGGATGGCGAGCCTGTCCATCTCGTCGCGACAGGTGGCTATCAGGCCATCCACCGCACCCAGCATCGCCTCGTCGGCTTGCGTAAATGCACCGGGCTCCGGCACCTTGCCGTCGCAGTTCTTGACGATCATCGATAGCGAGCGGCTGGCCAGATTGCCAATGCCGTTGGCGAGATCGGCATTGATACGGGTCGCAATCGCCTCTTCCGAATAGCTGCCGTCCTGACCGAAGGAGACTTCGCGCATCAGGAAATAGCGCAACTGGTCCAAGCCGAATTGGTCAATGAGCTCGAACGGGCCGACGGTGTTGCCGAGCGATTTCGACATCTTCTCGCCCTTGTTCAGTACCATGCCGTGCGCAAAAACCTTCTTCGGCAATGGCAAGCCTGCAGACATCAGGAAAGCCGGCCAGTAAACGGCATGGAAACGGATGATGTCCTTGCCGATGATGTGCATATCGGCTGGCCAGTATTTGGCGCGTGGACCGCTCTGATCTGTGAGATAGCCAGTCGCGGTGATGTAGTTGGTCAGGGCGTCGACCCAGACATACATCACATGCTTGGGATCGTTGGGCACCTTGATGCCCCAGTCAAAGGTGGTGCGGGATATCGACAGGTCCTTGAGGCCGGACTTCACGAAGGAAATCACCTCGTTCTTGCGTTCGGCCGGACCGATGAAATCCGGATTGGCTTCATAATGCGCCAGCAGCCTGTCCTGATATTCCGACAGCTTGAAGAAATAGCTTTCTTCTTCCACCCATTCGACCGGCGTGTTTTGCGGTCCGTAGCGCACGCCATCGGCGCGCAGTTCGGTCTCGTCTTCCTGGTAATAGGCTTCGTCACGCACCGAATACCAGCCGGCATAGCTATCCTTGTAGATATCGCCATTCTCGGCCATGCGGTTCCAGATCGCCTGGCTCGCCTCGTGATGGCGCGCTTCGGTGGTGCGAATGAAATCGTCATTGGAGGCGTTCAGCAGCTTGCCCATGGCGCGAAACTCATTTGAATTCCGCTCGGCCAGGGCTTCCGTCGTGACGCCTTCGGCCTTGGCTGTCTGCTGCATTTTCTGGCCATGCTCGTCCGTGCCTGTCAGGAAGAATACATCCTTGCCGTCGAGCCGGTTGAAGCGCGCAATAACATCGGTCGCGATCAGCTCATAGGCATGGCCGATATGGGGCTTGCCGTTCGGATAGGCGATGGCGGTGGTGATATAAAAGGTGTCTGTCATCGATCGGCCTTTGACCGCAGCTACTGTTTACAAACTCAAGGCCCGCTCTTAACGCATGTTGCCGCATTGCGAAACACCAAGTTTCGCGGCAATCCGCGTTTTGCTCCCGATCCGTCTTTTCTTGACAGGATGCCAGACGGCCCTTACCCCGGTTGATGTATCGTGAATGGCTTGTTGCTCATTGTGCGGCGTATTGCGGGCTTGGCCACCTGAACCGGGGACGACCGCACGTGATCGATTCCTTCGAGCCGCTCTTTTCGCTGACAGGTTTTGCCGTCGGCATGCTGGTCGGAATTACCGGCGTTGGCGGCGCATCTTTGATGACCCCCATGCTGGTTCTGCTGTTTGGCGTCCATCCGGTGATGGCGATCGGCACCGATCTCCTCTACGCCTCCATTACCAAATCGGCCGGGGCCATGGTCCATCAAAGCCATGGCATGATCCGCTGGCGCATGGTGGCGTTTCTGGCCGCGGGCAGTGTTCCAGCTGCTCTCTGGACCTTGTGGATGCTGTCCGGGATCGACCGTCGCAGCCTGGAATCGGTCGACCTTCTGACATCGGCGCTCGGCTGGACCTTGCTGCTCACCGCCGTCATCCTCTTCGCCGGAGAGCGCATTGCAACCTTCAAGACACGACTGTTTGCCGGCGCATCGCCGCCCTCGCCCCGGACGATTGCCGTGCTCACGGTCAGCCTGGGCTTCGTCCTCGGTGTGATCGTCACCATGACCTCGGTCGGTGCCGGGGCCATCGGCGTCACCGTGCTGCTATTGCTTTATCCGCGTTTGCAGATTCAGGAAATCGTCGGTTCCGACATCGCCCATGCCATTCCTCTCACCTTGGTCGGAGGCCTCGGCTATCTGATGATCGGCGAAGTCGACTGGTTGATGCTGCTGGAGCTTTTGTTTGGCTCCATACCCGGCATCATGATTGGCAGCGCTCTGGCACCCCGCATGCCCGAAAAGCTCGTCCGCAACATTCTGGCTGTGACATTGATGACCGTCGCGGCCAAGCTGATTTCAAGTTGATGCGGCCTAGAGACCGAGATCGGCAAAGGTATCGAGAATGGTCTGTTTGCGATCGAGGTTATAGCCGGCGCTGATGACGAAGCGCTGGTTCACCGTTTCCGTCAGCCGCGCGAACCGATCAGCTTCCGCCCCATCGCCATTCATCGCTGCATTGCGCGCCTGCTGCATCAGATAATCGCCGATGTGATCGGTAAAGAAGCCGAAGGCCGCGTCCGAATCCTTGGCGCTCAGCACATCGGCCAGCTTCTGCATGCCGCGGCGCGCAGACGGGCCACTCGAGGCGAGAACATTGTCAAAGGCCTCAATGATATCGAGACCGCCGTAGTTCACCAGCTTCAGGGCGCGGGCGACACTGCCGCCGGCAAGGTTCAAGACCCCCTCCTCCTGCTTGGCGTCCCTGAAACCAATGCCGAGATGGGCGAGGCTGCGGTGCATGTCCTCATGGTCGAGAGGCGACAGCCTGAGGGGCTGACACCGCGAGCGGATGGTCGGAAGCAGTCGACCGGGTGCATGGGACAAGACGAGGAAAAGAGACCGTTTCGGCGGCTCCTCCAGGATTTTCAGGATGGCGTTCGCCGCATTCCTGTTCAGGTCGTCGGCGGCGTCGATGATGACGATGCGCCAGCTTCCACCGCCGGCGGTCTGAGAGAAGAAGTGCCCTGCCCGGCGCACTTCGTCGACCGTGATGGCGCTCTTCACCTTGCCGGTCTTTTCGTCCACCGGTTTCGTCAGGTGCAAAAGATTGTGGCTCGCGCCGGATGACACCTGCCGGCTGACCAGCGAATTGGTGTCGGGATCGGACATCATCTCCGGTGCCGTTTCAGGCGTTGGATAGGAAAGCACGTGATTGGCAAAGCGAAAGGCAAGCGTCGCCTTGCCGATCCCCTCCTCGCCCTCGATCAGGATGGCATGGTGCCCCTTGCCGGAGCGATAGCCCTGGGCGAGGAACGCCTCGGCCTGCGCGTGGCCATACAGGGCCGTATTGCGCATGGGCGCGATTGCGCCGTCCAGCACACCTGGCGTCGGCTCACTCATTCGCCACCGGCCACTTGCTTGCGATCCTCGGCATTGTGCGCCGCGATCTCAGGCTCGACCAGCGACAACACATCCGCTGCAATTTCCTCGATTGCCTTTGTCGCATCGATCACACGACAACGCTCGGAATGCGCCTTGGCGATCTCGAGAAAGGCCCGGCGGCGTCTTTCATGGGTCTCGATCTCTTCGCGCTCGAACCTGTCGGGTTGATCGGATTGCGCGTTATCCTGCTCGCTTCGACGTCTGGCGCGTGCCAGTCCGGCCTCCGCCGGCAAGTCCAAGATCAGTGTCAGATCGGGTGCGATACCATCGATGGCGACACGCTCCAGTGCGTCGACCAGGTCCGGCTCCAGATTTCCGGTGACGCCCTGATAGACACGCGAGGAATCCATGAAACGGTCGCAAAGCACGATAAAGCCCTTCGACAGGGCCGGACGAATGACATTTTCGACGTGATCGTTGCGCGCGGCAGCAAAGAGAATGGCCTCCATGCGCACGCCATAGGTCTCGGCTGCACCCGACAAGAGTACATGCCGCAGCGCCTCGGCGCCCGGAGAACCGCCGGGCTCACGGGTCGTCAGTACATCATGACCCTTGCGGCGCAGGGCCTCCGCAAGACGACGTATCTGGGTCGACTTGCCAGCCCCCTCGCCGCCTTCGAATGTCACGAACAGTCCCTTGCGGTATGCCAAAACGTCTTTCCTGCTCTGCGGGATGTGTTGAGGGTTATGTCGATGTGTTTAACGCAAGAATCAATGGGGTGAAACAGCTGCCGGCCGTTCCTACCCATGAATCAAGCGCGGCTGGCTTCACCATTGCTGGCTACCCTCCCGGACACGCATTCTAAAGCCAGAAAAACAACATCTCTATGATGGCGTCCATGGCCCGCTGCCTCAAGGTTCCAACGCCCACGGCACTGGCCGTCTCAAGCGGGACTTCGCGCAACAGGCGGTCACCGGAGAACACGCGCAATTGGGCAATTTCCTGTCCCGACCGGACGGGTGGTCGCAATGGCCAGTGATAGACGATGCGCCCGGACAGCGGGTTGGGATCCAGCACAGGCACATAGACCTCGACCGGGGCCACCGTCAGCAGGTCGACATGGCCTTCGGCACTGCCATACACGCTGGCCTGACCGATCACCTCGCCCTTTTTGAACACGGACTTTCGCTCGAAATTCGTCTGCCCCCATTGCAGGACGCGGATTGCTTCCTCATTGCGCTCGCGGTCATTCTTCAACCCGCTCAATCCAAGAAACAGCCTGACGCCGTTGCGCTCGGCCGACACCACGATGGCAAAACCACTTTCGTCGGCATAGCCGGTTGCCAGCCCGTCGACGCCAAGATCGGTGTAGAGGAGCCGGTTGCGATTGCGCTGGAAGATGTTGTTCCATTCGAAATCGGGCGTGGCATAAAGGCTGTAATATTGCGGATAGGCCGTGTGCAGATGGCGCGCAAGCGTCACCATGTCTGCTAGCGTCGTTTTGTTTTGAGGGTCCGGCAAACCGGTGGGATTGGCGAAATGGCTGTCCTTCATGCCGATTTCGGTGGCTCTCAGGTTCATGCGCGCGGCGAATGCTTCTTCCGAGCCCTCCATGCCCTCTGCCAATATGATGCAACCGTCATTCGCCATCTGGATGATCACGCCCCTGATCAGATCATCGACCCGGATCGAGGATTTGATGGCTGCAAACATGGTGGACGTGCGCGACGGTGCGCCGCCCGTGCGCCAGGCATGTTCAGACACAGTATATTCGGTATCGAGTGAGATCTCGCCCTTTGTCAGCGCATCGAAGACCACCTCCATGGTCATCAGCTTGGCAAGCGAGGCCGGCGGAATGGTCTGTGCTTGGCCCTTGGACAACAGGATCGTCCCGGTGGACGCCTCCACCATCAGCGCCTGCTCAGCCTTTGTCTCGAAATCGGTCGCATCTTGCGCAAGCGCCTGCGTCGCCATCAGGGCGATGGCAAACAAACCCGCGACGGCACGGCGAAAGCATAGGATCTTCATGCGTTCCCAATACTGTGCCGCGCGACATCTAAGGCCGGGCGGATTGGTGATGTCAGTTGACGGCGATGCGCTTCTTGAGCGCAAAGGCCTTGATCGCCTCCTCCGTCAGCCCGTCATTGCGGACCAGAACGGCGCGGAAAGGCGTTTCGTTCGCATCAGAATCAGGCGAGGAATAGGCAGAAAGCCTGCTGGCCGGCGCAGACATGATCGAGGCCGACTGTTGCGGTCGCTCGACGATCTGCGGACCGGTGTCCGGCAGGATGACGAATTGCTGGAACGGATCGGCGCCGGCTGTCTGAACCGCGGTGTTATTGAAAGCCGTCGCCGTGGCGGGGACGGGCACAAGCGTCGGGGCGGCCGGCATCTGGCTTTCGGGATCCACCGGTGTTGGCACGTCGTTCGACGCAACCATGACGCCCGGGGTCGCGGTCAGACCATCGGGGGCAAATTGCGGCAGTCGCCCGCCCTTGCCGTTGTAAGACGCCATCAGGAATGCCTTGTCGTGGCCATCCATCTGCGCAGGTCCGATATATTGCACACGAACCTTGGCGGTGCCCGTGCCCTTCATGTCCAGAAGGTCGGCAGTCGTGTTGGACAGGTCGATAATGCGGCCTTTGTGGAAAGGTCCACGATCATTGACACGGACAATGACCGAGCTGCCATTGTCGAGATTGGTCACCCGGGCATAGCTTGGAAGCGGCATTGTCGGATGCGCCGCCGTCAAATCATACTGATCGTAGACCTCGCCATTGGCGGTGCGGCGACCATGGAAGGCGGAGCCATACCATGACGCAAGGCCGACCTTGTCGTAGCTTGGATTGGGACGTGGAACATAGGTCTTGCCCGCAACCTTGTAAGGCCGTCCCACCAGATAGCGACCGCCACCCTTGGGCACATTATTGCCATCGGTGACTTTCGGGCTGGCTTTCACACCATAGGCCGACTCTGAAAAATATTCCTTGGACTTTGCGGTTTTTTTCTTCCCGCCTGTCGTGGTTGTTGTGGTCGTGCACGATGCGACGCCGAAGCACACAATGGCGAGACCGAACCACTTGCCAGCAGCCCGCAAGTTTACGCGGTTGATTCTCATCGTCTCCACACTACTCAGACACCATCATTTTGAACGAAAACAATGGCAAACCAATATTGTCCGAACCTGTCGATCCGCTCGTCTATAACAGAAACGTGGAGACGAGGACAACATGGTAAATTCCCGCACAGCTGATGCACTGGCTATACGGGTAGTCGACCTTGGTTTAGTATCTATTAATGCTCACCGTAAAACGCGATATTTGCCGGGCTGCCGAATAAGCGCTCTTGCAAAGCGTGTGCAGTTTGTTCATAAGCGCAAACAGGACGGACAGGTGGCCGAGCGGTTTAAGGCACCGGTCTTGAAAACCGGCGTGCGGGAGACCGTACCGTGGGTTCGAATCCCACCCTGTCCGCCACTTCGCTTCTGTAAGCACCTGATTTTCACCGACTTTCCAAGATTGCTACTATAGCAACTTTCATTTTAATTTCCTGTATTTACTCGGGCGGCACATGATCGCCGTTTGCAAAATTACTTTTGCTCCACCAGAAAATTTTAAACTCTACCATTATTCGAAATTTGCCCGATGCTGGTTTAGCGATGGCGATACGGGCAGTCCAAGCGCAACAAGGCGCGCTTACGCCTGAAATCCGGGTAAGGTCCGCCGCATGCTCTTCTGGAGCGCGCCTGGTCCGGCCTTGTTCAAACAAGTGGCGTCAGAGGGCCATCGTGTAGACGTGGTGTTCCCTATCGCCGGACGCGGCCCACGACCCTTCTCCCCTTTTTCATCAGTCCCCAAGCAGTTGGCGGTCGTCGCCATCGCGGTTGCGCACCAATTCCTCCTTGATGGAGCGCAGAGATTTCAGTGCTCTGTTGCGGCTGGCATAGGCCACCATGTTGGCGAGGATGTCGATCGCTGCGAGATATGCATATCGGGTGGATGTCGGACGAAAGATGTTCTTGCCTTCCGGCATCTCGATCGCAATCACCACATCGGCTGCCGCCGCCACAGGCGAGTCGTTCTGGGTCATGACGATTGTCGGGATGGATTGCTGCCGCAAAAGTTCAAGGCAATGGACGAGGCCCTCGTCCCGGCCGGTGAATGACGAGCCGAACACAACGGTGCCGGGCTGCGCGGCAGCCGAGATCATCAGGTTCATGCCATGATCGTTCGATGCATTGATACGACAGCCGAGACGGAACAGGCGATTGTGCAATTCGTTGACGATCATCGCCGAATTGCCGCTGGCGCCGAAGGCCTGAATAAACTCGGCGCTGCTGAGCATGCTCGCAGCCGTCTCGATTGCCTTGAGATCAAGTTGGCGGTGGACCTCGAAAAGGGCGTTCTGCGCCTTGGAAACGATGTCGTGGGCAACCTCTTCCGCCGTCGCCGTCGGTGCCTCCGGCTTCAGGTAGCGCAAGCCGACATAGGCCAGTTTTGCAAGCTGCACCTTGAAATCCGAATAGCCCTGACAACCGAGCCGACGACAAAAGCGCGTGACAGTCGGCGGCGAGACCCCGGCCCGTTCGGCCAGATCGATGATGGAAGAGTTGACAACGAAATCGACATTTTCCAGTGCGAAATGTGCGAGCTTCGTCTCAAGGCTGGAAAGCCTTCCCTCTTCGTCGGAAAGGGCATGAAACAGATCCATCCGGTCGTCTCCTTCAGCGGCGATCTCGAAAAAATGCGCGGGTCCGTGAAAATGAATTTCACTGACGCCTGTTTTGATAGCATAATGACGCAAAGCATCAACGTAACTGTCGATGCTGACGAAAATGCAAATACTTGTGCCTGATGATATCAACTGTCTCCATTGACCAATGGCACAGCTCCCCCAAACGAGGTTTCACAATGAACTATCCGTGGCCCCAACCCGGCACGCCGCTTGAACAGGTCGCAACGCCAATGCCCGTTATCGACGAGGAACGGCTTGCCACCAATATCGCCAGGGCCCAGGCCTATTGCAATTCGCATGGCAAGCGTTTCCGCCCTCATATCAAGACCCACAAGATGGCCGCGGTCGCCCGACAGCAAATCGAGGCGGGCGCAATTGGCCTCAACTGCCAAAAGGTGACAGAGGCAGAAGCGTTCGCCGATGCCGGCTTCGATGACATCCTCATCACCTATAACATTCTGGGGCCAACCAAGCTTGCCCGACTCAAGGCGCTGAATGACCGCGTTGGAAAGCTTGCCGTCGTTGCCGATAGCGAAACCACGGTTGATGGACTAGCCTCCACCTTCGGTGAGGACAGGCCACTCACTGTGCTTGTCGAATGTGACACCGGCGCCAAGCGCTGCGGCGTTCAGACGCCACAGGCAGCGGTGGCACTTGCTGAGAAGATCGCGGCTGCGCCGGCGCTACGCTTCGGCGGCATCATGACCTATCCGGCGGTCGGGGGCGCGGAACAGGTGGAGCGGTTCATGGCCGAAACCATGAAATTGCTGTCGGACAAGGGGATCGATTGCCCGGTGCGTTCCAGTGGCGGATCGCCGGATCTGTTTGCGGCCCATCTCGTGCCGTCGGCCACCGAACATCGTGCCGGCACCTATGTCTATAACGACCGTAGCATGGTCCGTGCTGGCCATTGCACCACCGACGATCTGGCCATGCAAATCCTCGCAACCGTCGTCTCCCGCCCGGCCCCCGATCGCGCTGTCCTCGATTGCGGATCGAAGGCTCTCACATCCGATCTGCTCGGCTTCACCGATTACGGCACGATTGTCGACTACGCGGGAGCGCAGATCGTCTCCCTATCCGAGGAACATGCCGTCATCGACCTTCAGGGGTGCCAGGTGCCGTTTGCAGAGATCGGTCAGGTCGTCAAAATTATACCCAACCACACCTGCGTCGTTACAAATCTGTTCGACCGCATCGTGTTTCATCGCGACGGATTCGTCACGCGGGTCGAAAAAGTCGATGCGCGGGGCACGGTCTGGTGATGCCCAGGCAATAATTTTCTTCAGTTTCAACTGACGTGCTGCGCCGAGACCCATGCGGCCTGCACCATATCGTGAAAATCGGGCGTCCATCACGGGCGCCCGTTTTCATGACGGCGTCTCAGCCACAATGCCAAACCAGCCGATCCGATGCGACTGAAGACCTTGATTTCTTGATATTTTGCCGCGTCGGGGCCGCCATGCGCTTCCTCGACAGATGCCGGCCCGCCTGAAAATCTGAGGGGCTTTTCCTCATTCACGTAAATATTTTACACAATATGTTCAGAATCGTTTCTTCGTGTTGACATAAACGGCTCAATTGGCATTATTAAGAAAATAAATTACACCAAAATGGTGAACGGGTGAACTGAACGAGACTGGAAAGCACATCTTCAATACGCGCCGCTTCTGTCGCCACATCGGCCTCCAGACCTGACAGCGCTGACGAACGAAACTTGGAAATCAAAACAGCTTTACGACGGCATTGGATCTTCCACAGCGATGGAGGTTTGGTCCTGAGCATATTCGGATGAAAGACATGCGCATTTTTACCGCCTCGTTGGCGACTGAGACCAATACATTTTCTCCGGTGCCAACAGACATGAACGCTTTCAAGGCGGCATTCTATGCCGGACCGGGCGAACATCCGGATACGCCGACGCTCTGCTCCTCGGTCGTGCCGATCTTGCGGCGTCGCGGCAAGGCGGAGAATTTTACCGTGATCGAGGGCACATCGTGCTGGGCAGAACCCGCCGGCCTCATTCAACGCCAAACCTATGAAACCCTGCGCGACCAGATCCTCGACGAACTGAAGGCCGCGATGCCTGTGAATGGCGTCGTGCTCGGCCTCCACGGTGCCATGGTTGCCCAGGGTTATGACGATCCCGAAGGCGATTTCCTGCAGCGCATCAGGGAACTTGTCGGGACCGATGTGCTGATCGCTGCCGAATTCGACCCCCATAGCCATCTGACAGCGCGCCGGGTCGCCAATCTCGACATCATGGCGACATTTCTCGAATTCCCGCACACGGATTTCGAGCAGCGTGGCGAACATGTGGTCGAGCTCGCGCTTCAGGCCCTGCGCGGAGAAATCAGGCCGGTCATCTCCACCTTCGACTGTCGGATGATCACCATTTTCCCGACCAGTCGCGAGCCGATGCGCTCCTTCGTCAATCGCCTGCAGGCGCTTGAAGGCAAGGATGGCGTCCTGTCCGTCTCCGTCATTCACGGGTTCATGGCCGGCGACGTTGAGGACATGGGAAGCCGCATTGTCGTCATCACCGACAACGACAAGGACAAGGGCGACGCTTTGGCGGCTGCTCTCGGTCGCGAGCTATACGGCATGCGAAAAGACACAGCCATGCCGATGCTCGGCACCGAAGCGGGCCTGGATTTCGCCGTGTCCATTCGTGGCGCGCAACCTGAAAAACCTGTCTTGATCGCGGATGTCTGGGACAATCCCGGCGGCGGCGTTGCGGGCGACGCCACGCATATTCTGCGGCGCATGCTCGAGCGCGGCATGGATGACTTCGCGGTCGCTGCCATTTGGGATCCGATCGCCGTCACCTTCTGCCACGCGGCCGGCCAGGGCGCTGAACTGAAGCTGCGCGTCGGCGGCAAATCCAGCCCGGAAGGCGGCGAGCCGCTGGACCTTCGCGTCACCGTTGAACGTGTCTTTCACGCCGGTTGGCAAAGTTTCCGAAACAGCCGCGTCACACTCGGCAGTACGGCCGTTATCCGTCCCGTTGGAACCAATATCGATATCGTACTGATTACCAGTCGCACCCAGACCTATGAGCCGGACATCTTTTCCAATCAGGGCATCGATTTTGCAAACAAGGCCTATTTGCTGATCAAGTCGACCAATCACTTTTATGCGGGCTTCCAGCCGATTTCGTCCGAGATCGTCTATGTCGCTGCGCCAACCTCCTATCCGACCGACCCCGCAACGACACCATACCTGAAGGCAAGTCTCCAGCTTTGGCCGCGCGTTGCCGATCCGTTGGGACTGGATGGATGAATTTTCGAACCGGGACAGCCCGACGAAAGCCTTGACCACACAAACTGCAACAAGGGGAATGACATGAAAAAGAGTGCATTTGTTCTGATAACACTGGCGGCGCTTGCCGGCACAAGCAGCCTGGCTTTGGCCCAGGCAAGCGACGGCGTGCTCACCGTTGCGACCATCGGTGAACCGCCAACGCTTGACGCCATGCAGACACCGACCGATATCGTGCTGACCATCGACCAGCATATCTTCGAGACCCTCTATACATATGATGCCGAATGGAAGTCTGTGCCGCTGCTTGCGGCCGACATGCCGACCATCTCCGAAGATGGTCTGACCTATCGGATCCCGCTGCGCGAAGGCGTTACCTTCCATGACGGCAGCGCCTTTGATGCCAAGGATGTCACCGCCTCGCTGAAGCGCTGGATGGCCATCAATTCCAAGGGCAAGCAGGTTGCCGAACTTGTCGACAGCCTGAGTGAAGACGGCGACCACGCGGTGGTCATCACGCTGAAGTCCCGTTATGCACCGCTGCTTGCGACCCTTTCCCAGGCATCCGTCATCATGCCGTCTGAGAAGCTGGCCGATACCTTGACCGAGTTTGTCGGCACCGGCCCCTACGAACTCAAGGAACGCAAGCCTGACCAGTATACCCAGCTCGTTCGCTTCGATGGCTACAAGTCGCCGGAAGGCACGCCGAGCAATTATGCAGGCAAACGCGAGGCAATCGCCAAGGAAATCCGCTTTGTGCCGGTTCCGGATGCGAATACCCGTGTTGAAGGCCTGATCGCCGGTCAGTTCGATTATGCAGATTCATTGCCGGTCAGCGCCTATGAGCGGGTCGAGCAGAGCGACAATGCAAAGCCCGTTATCTTCAAGGATGCAGGCTGGGCCTCGCTCAACATGAACATGAAGGAAGGCTTGCTGACGAAGAAAGCGATGCGCCAGGCCGTACAGGCAGCGCTTGACCCGAATGACATGATGCTGGCTGCCTTTTCTGACGACCGGTTCTTCAGCGTCGACGGCTCGATCTTCCCGAAGGGCTCGTTCTGGCATACCGAAGCCGGTGTGGCCCGGTATGGCGAGGGCGATCCCGAAACCGCTGCCAAACTGCTTGAAGAGGCCGGCTATGACGGTCAGCCGCTGCGCCTGATGACCAGCCGGCAGTATGAATTTCACTACAAGATCGGCGAAGTCGCCAAGGCCTATCTCGAAGCCGCCGGCTTCAAGGTCGATCTGCAGGTGGTGGACTGGGCAACCTTGACCACGCGCCGCGCCGATCCAAAGGAATGGGATATCTTCATTACCCACTCCAACTTCCCTGGCGACCCCACAACCATCAACACGATCACCGATGCCTATCCCGGTTGGTACGTCTCCGACCAGAAGGCAAAGGCTGTGAGCACCTATATGGACGCCACCACAGACGACGCGAAAAAATCTGCCTGGGAAGGCATTCAGACCGTGATCTATGATGATGCGCCGCTCTATAAGGTTGGAAACTTCAACGCCGTTTCGGGTGTTGCCAAGGGCGTTTCCGGATATGAGCCAACCTATTGGCCGCATTTCTGGAACGTCACTCCCAAGCAGTAATGTGACAAAGTAAGGACCTGACTATGGCAAGGATTGCGCAGGCACTGCTCAAACGACTGGGAGGTATGGCCATTGTCCTGGCTCTCGTCGTGACGGTGGTCTTTATCATCGTTCGCGTGACGCCTGGCGATCCTGCCGCTGTCATGCTGGGGTCGGATGCGACCCCGCAAGACATAGCCCAGTTACGCACAAAATTGGGGCTCGATGCGCCCCTGATCATGCAATATGTCCAATTCGTCGTGGGCATATTGCATGGCGATCTCGGTCAGTCGATCTTCCTCGGGCAGCCGGTGACGACCGCGCTTGCCGCACGTGCCGAACCGACATTCTTCCTGACCCTGTTTTCGATCCTGATTGCGGTTGCGATCGCCCTGCCGGTCGGCATTCTGTCTGCGGTCAAGCGTGGCACGTTATTCGACCAGATCGTGGTCACCCTGACCATGGTCGCCGCCAGCGTACCCAGTTTCTGGCTCGGCCTGATCCTGATCCAGGCCTTTGCCGTTGGCCAGGGATGGTTTCCGGCATCCGGTTACGGCGGCCCCTATACGCCGTTTCTCGAACGGCTTCATCATCTGGTCCTGCCTGCGGTGGCATTGGGTGTGGTCAATTCAGCGCTGATCACCCGCTTTACGCGCGCGGCCATGCTGGATGTTCTCGGGGATGATTATGTGCGCACCGCACGCGCCAAGGGAGCCGGCGAAGGTCGGGTGATCCTCAAGCACGCGCTGAAAAATGCACTGATCCCGATCATCACGGTCATCGGCCTGTCAATCGCCATGCTGGTCGCGGGCGCGGTGGTGACCGAGACGGTTTTCGGCCTTCCCGGCGTTGGCAATCTCGTCGTCTCAGCCGTTTTGCGCCGCGACTATCCTGTCATACAGGGGGCACTGCTCGTCGTGGCCGCCATTTATGTGTTGATCAACTTCATCGTCGACATGCTCTATATTCTCGTTGATCCAAGGGTGCGCCTATGACTACCATGGCCTCCGTATCCATGCCGTTCGCCTCAAGTCTGCGCCGCTTGTTCGGCAATCGCGCCATGCTCGCCGGTGCGATCATCCTGGCCATTGTGGTTCTCGCAGCACTTCTTGCCCCCTGGGTTGCGCCCTACGCGCCGAACAAGCTTTCGATCGTCAACAAGCTTAAGCCGCCGTCGATGGATCACCTGTTCGGCACCGACGAATTCGGGCGTGACATCTTTTCACGCGCAATCTTTGCAGGGCGGATCTCGCTTCTTGTCAGCCTCGGCGTGGTTGCCATATCAACGGTTCTCGGGGTTATTCTGGGCGTGGCGGCAGGCTTTTTCCGCCACTTGGACGCACCGATCTCACGGCTGCTCGACGCGATGATGTCGTTTCCCGATATCCTGCTTGCGATTGCTCTGGTCGCCGCGCTCGGCCCGTCCCTTTCCACGGTCATCCTGGCGCTCGGCATCACCTATGCACCGCGTCTTGCACGCATCGTGCGCGGGTCGACCCTCGTCCTTCGCGAGCTTCCCTATATCGAAGCCGCGGTCGCCATGGGGTTGCCGACATGGCAAATTCTGGCCCGCCACGTGTTGCTGAACCTCGCTTCCCCGATCCTGGTGCAGGCCACCTTCGTCTTCGCGTCGGCAATGCTGGCGGAAGCAAGCCTTTCCTTCCTCGGCGTTGGCGTTTCGACCGACATGCCGACATGGGGGACAATGCTGGCTGCGGGCCGCGAATATATGAACAACGCCCCATGGCTGATGGTGTTTCCCGGCCTCGCCATCGTGTTTTCCGTGCTCTCCGTGCAGTTGCTGGGCGATGGCCTGCGTGATCTCGTCGATCCACGGCTGGCCAAGGAATTTTGATCATGACGGATACCATTACCAAGGTCCGGCCCGTGCTTTCGGTCGAGAACCTGACGACATCTTTCAAGACCCAGCAGGGCTGGACCGCGGTCATTCGCGATATCAACCTGCATGTGGATGCCGGCGAGACGGTGGCCATCGTCGGCGAGTCCGGCTCGGGCAAAAGCGTCACCGCGCTCTCGACGATGCGGCTTTTGCCCGCCGACCGCGCGCGGTCGCAAGGGCGAATCCTGCTGGACGGGCAGGATCTGCTACAGGCCAGCGAAGCCGAAATGCGCGCTGTGCGCGGCGGTTCGATCGGAATGATCTTCCAGGAGCCGATGACCTCGCTCAACCCCGTCTTCACGATAGGCAACCAAATCTCCGAGGCACTGGTGCTGCATCGCGGCCTTTCCTGGAGCGATGCCGCGGCTGAAACCATCCGTTTGATGGAGCGGGTTCGCATTCCTGCGGCAAAGACGCGTCTTCACGAGTATCCGCACAAGTTCTCCGGCGGCATGCGACAGCGGGTGATGATTGCAATGGCCCTCGCCTGTCGGCCAAAACTGCTGATCGCCGACGAACCGACGACCGCGCTCGACGTCACGATCCAGGCCGAAATCCTGCATCTGCTGCGCGAATTGCAGAGCGAGGAGAACATGGGCGTCCTCTTCATCACCCATGACATGGGTGTGGTTGCGGAGATCGCTGACCGCACCGTCGTCATGTTCCGCGGCGATGTCCTGGAGACCGGCAGGACAGAAGATATCTTCAAATCGCCCAAGGCCGTCTACACCAGATCGCTTCTCGCTTCGATCCCGCGACTTGGCACGATGGGGGGAGCCATGGCTCCCAAGCGCTTCCCGGAAGTCGATGCGTCGACCGGCGATCCGATCGAAGGCCGGGAGATGATACCCGTCTCCCCGTCTATCGAACCCATCCTCAAGGTCGACAATCTTTCCGTGCGCTTCGATCTGCCCAATGGCCGTGTGCATGCTGTCGAGGATGTCTCCTTCGACCTGCGTCCGGGCGAGACACTGTCCCTGGTGGGCGAATCCGGTTGCGGAAAATCCACCACCGGTCGGGCAATCATTCGCTTGATCAGCCCTTCGTCCGGCAAGATCGTCATCGAAGGCCAGGACGTGACGAAAGCCGGCACACGCGACTTGCGTGCCATGCGGCGCACCTCGCAGATGATATTTCAAGATCCATTCGCCTCTCTCAATCCGCGCATCACCATCGGATCCGCCATTGCAGAGCCGATACTGGCCCATGGCTTGATGGGCAGACGCGAGGCGAAGGAACGCGTGGCAGAATTGCTCGAACAGGTCGGCCTGTCGGCCAGGATGGCCGACCGTCATCCGCATGAGTTTTCCGGCGGCCAGCGGCAGCGCATATCCATCGCGCGTGCCTTGGCGCTCGACGCAAAATTCATCGTTGCCGACGAGGCTGTTTCAGCGCTCGACGTGACCGTGAAGGCGCAAGTGGCCAATCTTCTGCTGGACCTGCAGGAAAAGCGCGGACTTGCCTATCTCTTCATCTCCCACGACATGGCTGTTGTGGAACGAATGAGCCATCGCGTCGCGGTCATGTTCCTGGGTGAAATCGTCGAAATCGGGCCGCGTGCGGCGATCTTCGACAACCCGCAACATCCGTATACGCGCCGCCTGATTTCCGCCGTGCCGATCCCCGATCCGTCGCGTCGTGGCCAGACGCTGCCGCCCATGGCCGAAGAGATCAAGAGCCCCGTTCGGCCCTTCGACTATGTTGTGCCAAAACGCAGCTACCGGGAAGTATCGCCTGGTCATTTCGTGCAGAACATGCCCTGATCGGCGCCCCCGCGATCTACAATCTCCCAAGCAGAAAGTTTACATCATGAGCACAAAGACACTCATTCGCTACGAAGCGGCCGAGAACCAGGCCGGCGGTCAGCGCCGCCCTTTTGCCAAGGCCGTCCGCGCCGGTGATTACGTCTATGTTTCTGGCCAGGTCCCGACCGTCGACGGTGAAGTGATCGTCGGCAATATCGTGGCCCAGACAGAACAAGTGGTGGCAAACATCAAGGCGGTTCTGGCACTGGCCGACTGCACACTGGAAGACGTGGTCAAGGTCAATGTGTGGCTCGACGATGCACGCGATTTCTCAAGCTTCAATGCCGTCTTCCAGAAGCACTTCATAGACCACCCACCCGCACGTTCCGCCGTACAATCGCCCATGATGGTGGATGTCAAAGTCGAGATGGACGTGATCGCCTACAAGCCGCTGAGCTAAGCCTGACGGCGCTCCATCTGCCGGCTCAGCCGCACCAATATGGATCAGTTCCCCGACCCGCAAAACGGATCTCTGCGGGTCGAGGACGGCCATCCAAAGACCCCGGTCTTCTTGTGTGCCGATCATCGGGCATTCTCTTGGCTGCATCCCCTCTGCCAGATGCGAATGCCACCGGCTTCCCATGCCTGCTTTCCTTCGCCATGGCATGCGCCTTGTCGCCCATGGAAAAGGGCGCGAAATGCGCCCTTCCCCCCTCTCAGCATCTTTGAGCCTGTCGCTTACTTCGGCAGGGCGTAGACCGCCACCTGATCGCCGACGGTCGGCGACAGGATGGAGTTGCCGCCGGAGATGAAGGCGACATATTGGCGGCCTTGATATTCATAGACCGCCGGATTGGCGACGATCGGGGCCTGCAGCTGGGCCGACCACAGCTCCTTGCCGGTCTTGATGTCGAAGGCACGGGCCTTGGCATCCATCGTGGAGCCGATGAAGACCAGGCCACCAGCTGTCACCGCCGGACCGCCAATCGTGGGCGAGCCCATGCTTTCAGGCATGAAGAAGCCATACTTCTGCGATTCGCCCAGCGGACGGCGCCACTTCACATCGCCTGTATGCATGTCGATGGCGACGAGCTCACCGAAGGGTGGCTCCCAGCACGGCATGCCCAGCCAGTTCAGCGCGTTCTGCAACTCCATGCCGTAGGGCGCGCCTTCCTGGGCGTAGAAACCGTTCTCATTGCCGGACCCGCCCTTGTTCTCATCATATTCCTTGCGGGCATAAAGCTTGATGTACTGCACGATATGCGAGGTATTGACCACGGCGATCTGGTTTTCCGGATCATAGGCAACCCCGCCCCACTGAACGCCACCGGCGGAATCCGGATAGGTCAGGACACCTTTGCCCTTGGCAGTGGGCGGCGTGTACATGCCTTCATACCACAGATCGTCGAACAGCTTGGAGCAGGCACCGCCACTCACCAGATCGGCAATGCCCCAGACCTTCGGCTTCTTCGACTGGTCGAGCAAGGGGGCAGGCTTGGTCGGGAATGGCTGTGTCGGCGCGTAATATTCGCCGTCCACCGATCCGTCGCCGCCCGGCACCGCACGCTCCTCGATCGGCCAGACATCCTCGCCGGTTTCGCGATTGACGACGAACAAAAAGCCCATCTTGGTCGCCTGCATCAGGGCCGGGATGGTCTTTCCGTCGACCGTGATATCCATCAGTGTCGGAGCGGAATTGATGTCGTAATCCCAGATGTCGTGATGGACCCACTGGCGCGACCAGACAACCTTGCCTGTTTCCAGATCGAGCGCTGTCGTCGAGGTTGCATAGGGAATCTCCTCGGTACGATTGCCGCCCCAGTAGTTTGGCGAGGGCGAGGACACCGGCAGATAGACCAGGCCCAGATCCTCATCGACCGACATATGCGTCCAGACATTGGCGGTACCGGTCTTCTGCCGCACCTCTTCCGGCAGCGTCTCAAACGACCATTGCAGTTTGCCGGTCTGCGGATCGACGGAGAACACCGCACCCGGAGGTGCTTCGGCAAAGGCCCAGTCCTTGCCGGCCCAGCCGATGATCACGTGATTGCCGGCCACGGTTGGCGGCTGCAGCAGCGAGAACGGGAAGCGGTCATTGATGGTGTTCCACTGATTGGCGTCGAGAACGCCGTTATTGCCGAATTTCTCGCAGGCCTTGCCGGTATCGGCATCGACCGCAAAGAGCTGGGCATCCATGGTGCCGATATAGACGATCTTCTGGCACGGCTCGCCGGCGACCGGATTTTTCGATTGCCAATAGGAAACGCCGCGATTCTTGAGCGCCGGCTGCGTCAGGGCCTCCAGCGTGGAATCGGTATCGAAGTGCCATTTCTCTTTCCCGGTTGCGGGATCGAGCGCCAGAATGCGGTAAAAGGGCGTACCGATATACAGCGTGTCATTGGCAAAGACGGGCGTTGCCGACCACACCGTCGCCGGCGTGCCGCCGCTGCCGTCAGACACGTCGCCGGTATGCATGTCCCACACCTTTTTCAGGTCCTTGACATTATCGGTCGTAATCTCGGTCAGCGGAGAATATTTCTGCGCATTCAGCTGTCCGTGAAAACTGTCCCATGTCGCCGTTTTCGGCATCATCGGAATATTCGTGCGCTGACGCGGCGTGGTGTTGAATGTCGGATCGGCGACGCCCGGATAGCGGTCCGGCTTGGGCGTTGCGTCCGCAAGCGCCGGGGGCGTAGACGGCGCGGCCGTATCGGCGCTATCGGATGTCGAAGGCGCGCTTGGCGCCGTGCTGTCCTGTTCGAGTGTGGTGCCGGCTGACGGAGCCGCCGGCGCTTCGGGCTGGGTGGTATCCTGGGCATAGGCGGCGGTGCCCAATGCGGCCAGGATGAGGCCGCTTGCAAAAACGATATTCATCCGCTTCATCATGCTGCTCCTTGAAATGTCGTTGCGGCAGGCGAAGGCTGGGCGATCTCCCAGATCGCACCGATCAGGGCCACAACCATGGCGCCAATCAGCAACCATTCATGCAGAAAATATCCGGCAGCTGCCGTGCAGACGATGTCGAGTACTATTAATGCGCGTACGACGTTTCTCAGCGCACCATGGCCGAAAATCGGGAAAAACAACGCCGCCAACAACATGATGGCCGTGGAAAACACCACCAGACCCGCTCCGATCGAACCGTTGACGCCCGTGAGCGGGACAACAAAATTATAGAGTGCGACGGCAAGGCCGAGGGCAGCGCCGACAGCAAGCACCCAAATTCCCAATGGGTAATAATAATTTGGATTGTTCATGACTTTCCTCTTCGAGTTGGGACGGCCCAAAACGCAAAACTGTGCCCAACCACCCGCCGTGTGATTGAACGAAACCACTTTGTTTTGACCGTTTTCAGGGTCTGCACTACTCACCCCTTGTTGGGGTGAACGCACAACTTGGCGATAGGATCCATCGCGCCTTGCACATTAGCGAAATAGTTCGAAGCGCCGCCGTGTCGTGACCAGACGGCAACCAAGGGGCGGACACAGTTTTCAGCGACTATTCAAATTGCGCATTCTCGATGTCGCTTTCCATCGCATCGCACCCCCGCATAGCCGCTAGTATGATCTCAATCCAAGGTGCCGGGCCGCAGGGAGGCGGAGCGGAGAATTGGGAAGCCGGTCTAAATCCGGCGCTGCCCCCGCAACGGTGGCGGAGCGAAAAATCCGACGGGAGGCCACTGGGCAGACAAGCCTGGGAAGGAGTCGGATGGTCCATGATGGACAGCTCCGGAGCCCGGAAACCAGCCTTGTAGACATGTCAGTTTCGGCCGCGGCGGGCGGTCCGGGCACATGCGGCAAACCCAAGAGGCCGCATTGCTTTTCTGCGTCCGCCAATGAACATCAATGAGGGCGCAAATGGATTTGCAGACGACAGTTTTGCGGCAACTTAAGAACCGCCGCGAAGGCTTCTCCCTGGAGCAGCCCTTTTATATCGATGAGGACATTTTCAAGCTGGACATGGAGACCATCTGGTACCGTGACTGGCTGTTTATCGGCCATGACTGCGAGGTTCCCCGCGCCGGCAATTATTTCACCGTGCAGATCGGCGACTATCCCGTGGTCGTCGTGCGCGGCAAGGATGGCGTCATTCGCGCTTTCCACAACACGTGTCGCCATCGCGGGCATCGCGTTTGCACGTCCGAGCGCGGCGCGGCGGCCAAGATGGTTTGCCCCTACCACAACTGGACCTACGACCTCGACGGCTCGCTGGTCTTTGCCCGGCAGATGGGTGAAAGCTTCGACAAGGCAGAGTTTGGCCTGAAGCCCGTCGCCTGCGAGAGTGTAGCCGGCTATATCTTCGTCTGTCTTGCGCAGGAGCCTGCCGATTTTGCGCCGATGCGCGCCAGTATCGAACCCTATATGGCGCCGCACCGTCTGGCCGAAGCCAAGGTTGCCGCCCGCTCGACCATTATCGAAAAAGGCAACTGGAAGCTCGTCTGGGAAAACAATCGCGAGTGCTATCACTGCGCCGGCAACCATCCCGAACTTTGCCGAACCTATCCGGAAGCGCCGACTGCGACCGGCGTGCAAGGCGCCGGCGACGATCCGGTCATTGCCGAGCATTGGGCCCGTTGCGAAGCCGGTGGGCTGCCGAGCGAGTTCCTGATGGATCCGACAGGCCAGTTCCGCGTTGCCCGCATGCCGCTGATCCCCGGTGCGGAGAGCTACACCATGGACGGCAAGCCGGCGGTGAAGAAGCCGCTGTCAGGCGACGTCAACATCTCCAATATCGGCACCATGCTGCTGTTCCACTATCCAACCACGTGGAACCACATTCTCGGCGACCATGCGATTTCCTTCCGCGTGCTGCCGCTGTCTGCAGAAGAGACGGCGGTCACGACGACATGGCTCGTTCACAAGGACGCGGTGGAAGGCGTCGACTATGACGTCGAAAAGCTGACCCATGTGTGGAACATGACCAACGACCAGGACCGCTCCATCGTTGAAGAAAACGCCTTCGGCATCCGCTCGCCGGCCTATGAGCCCGGCCCCTACTCCGTCGAACATGAAGGCGGCGTGATGCAGTTTGTCGAATGGTACGCCAATTTCATGGTCAACCGCCTGCAGGGCGACAAGGCTCCACTCTCGGTCGTGGCATAAAATGGCAAAAGACAAAACATACAGGCATGTCGATGAAATGCGGCCCTGGAGCGACAAGGAGCATATGCTCGAATGTGTCGCTTGGACGCCGGAAACACCGGATGTGATGACCTTCACCTTCAAGTCTGACCATCCGGGCCACTGGTTCCGATACCAGCCGGGTCAGTTCCTCACGCTGGAACTGCCGGTGGGGCCGGAACCGGTCATGCGCACCTATACGATCTCGTCCACGCCGTCGCGTCCCTACACCATTCAGGTGACGGCCAAGGCGCAGAAGGATTCCATCGGCACACGCTGGATGATGGAACATCTGCAACCGGGCATGAAACTCAAGGCCTATGGGCCGGTTGGCGACTTTTCCTATGTCCGTCATCCCGGCGACAAATACCTGTTCATCTCGGCCGGCTCCGGCATTACACCGATGATGTCGATGACCCGCGATCTCTCGGACCGCGAACCCGACAGCGACATCGCCTTCGTCCACTGCGCCCGCTCGCCCAACGATATCATCTTCCGCTGGGAGCTGGAATACAAGGCGCGCTACATGCCGCATTTCACGCTCGGCTTTATCGTCGAGCAGCTGGAGCGCACGCAGCTGTGGTCGGGCCTGAAGGGTTGGGTGGACCGGGCCAAGATCTCGCTTCTGGTGCCCGACTTCCTCGACCGCAAGGTCTTCTGTTGCGGTCCTGCGCCCTTCATGGCGACGGTCAAGGACGCACTTCAAAGTGCGGGCTTCGACATGGACCACTATCATGAAGAAGCCTTCCTGCCGGCCGCTGCCCCTGCCCCGATCGTGGTGCCCGATTATGCTGACGGCGAAAAGCCGACCAAGGTCACATTCGCCATGTCGGGCAAGGACGGTCTGTGCGAGCCGGGCCACACCCTGCTTCAGGCCGCGCGTGCCTCGGGTGTGCGAATTGCCGCTGCCTGCGAATCCGGGCTTTGCGGCACCTGCAAGGTGATGAAGCTCAAGGGCGAAGTCGACATGCAGCATAATGGCGGCATTCTCGAAGAAGAGATCGAGGAAGGCTATATCCTCGCCTGCTGCTCACGTCCGCTGACACCCGTCGAGATCGAAGCTTAAACCCTCGATTTCACGACCGCGATCTATTCTTCGGAGCGCTCATCACTCTCCCGATCGCGGTCGTAGCGCCTTTGCAGCGGAAATGGCGGCAACCAGTTTTCGCGCCTCACCGTCCAGAGCTCGTAGGTCGGGACCAGTCGATTGGGCTGATCGAGCGATCCGAGATTGACCTCGATCTCATCGCCGCTGCATGAAAAGACGGACGATCCACAGCGCGGGCAAAAATGCCGTCCTTGATAAGCGCGCGTTTCTCCGTCCACTTTCACCGCGTCTTGCGGGAAAATAGCCGAGGCATGAAACAGCGCACCATGGTGTTTCCGACAATCCATGCAATGGCAAAGTCCAACCCTGTCGGGCCGGCCTGAAGCGACAATACGCAGCGCACCGCACAGGCACCCGCCGGTCAAGGTTTCCATCCATCATCTCCCCATCATGAAACTCGGCCAGACCATTGCCGAGACTGGCTTCAATGTCACGACGCTCTGTGCCCGCTGCCAGTCGGAATCGGGGCCATTCCGGCGACATGTACGGAGGACTGAAGTATTGCGACGACAGTCACTTGCCTTGCCTTAGATTAAAGCAAACGCATATTTTTTATGCGCCACCTTGAAATCAGCGCATGGATACGTCCGCTCCCAGCCATAAAGTCCCGCAATCGCGGGCATTTACTCGGCGTGCAAAGCGACAAAGCAACACTTCGTTAAGTATAACCGAACAAGGATTGTACCCATAACCTTGCGGGAAACAATCATGCGCAAACACGCACTTCTACTGACGAATACATTCTTATTTCTTGCCTTTGCTCCACCTCTCCATGCCGCTGACGCCGATCCGATTGCCTTGATCGACAAGACATGGGTTCTGGTCGCCTCTGCTCTGGTGTTCATGATGCAGATCGGTTTTCTGTTTCTGGAAGGCGGCCTGGTTCGCTCCAAGAACTCCATCAACGTGGCTCAGAAGAACCTCGTCGATCTGGTCGTCTCCGTCGCCCTGTTCGGCATCATTGGCTACATGTTCATGTTCGGCGCGGATCTCTTCGGCTTCATCGGCATGGATGGCAACCTCATGCTGTTTTCCGGCGACAGCGAGGCGGCACTCTCCTTCTTGATCTTCCAGGCCATGTTCTGCGGCACGGCTGCCACCATCGTCTCCGGTGCGGTGGCGGAGCGGCTGACTTTCTCCGCCTATCTCGTCTTGGTCGCGGTCATTGCCGCCCTCGTCTATCCCATTTTCGGTCATTGGGCCTGGGGCAAGCTTCTGTTTCCAGGCAATACGGCCTGGTTGGCGGATCTCGGCTTCATCGATTTTGCCGGCTCTACCGTCGTCCATTCCATAGGCGCCTGGTCGGGTCTGGCAGCTGTCGTCATCATGGGGCCGCGCATCGGGCGCTTTCTCGAAGACGGCACGGTCGCCCGCATTGCCAGCCACAACACGGTTCTGGCAAGCGCCGGAACGCTCATCCTGTTCATCGGCTGGTTCGGCTTTAACGGCGGATCGGCCCTAACGATGGATGCTCCCGTGGGGCATATCATTCTCAACACGCTGGCAGCCGGTGTCTTCGGTGGTCTTTCCGGCACATTCCTGTCGCGCATGAAGGAAGGGATATGGCGTCCCGAAGGCCTGATCAACGGCGTCCTGGGCGGCCTGGTCGCGGTGACGGCCGGCTGCATGGTTCTGACCACCCAAGGTGCGCTGCTCGTCGGCCTGGTGGGTGGCATGGTTGCGGTATCGGGTGTGTGGCTTTTGCTGAAACTCAAGATCGACGATCCGGTCGGCGCCATTCCCGTGCACGGTTTCGCCGGCGTCTTCGGCACCATTGCCCTTGCCCTTCTGGCACCGGAGCAGAATCTGGCTGCCGGATCGCGGTTTGCGCAGATCGGGGTCCAGATGCTGGGCGCGGGCGCCGCCTTCGTCTGGGCATTCGGCGGCGTCTGGATCGTGCTCAAGCTGTTGTCGTCCGTCATGCCGCTGCGCGTCACGGCCGAGCAGGAACTGGCGGGCCTCAACACGGCAGAACATGGCGAAACGCTGGGCACCGGGCGGCTGCAGGAGCTGCTGATGGAACTTGCGGTCGGCGACGCGGACCTCTCGGCCCGCCTGGAAGTCGACCGCGGAGACGAGGCCGGAGAACTGGCAGACCTGTTCAACCGGCTGATGGCGCGTCTGGAGCAGGACAATATCCGCCGCCGCTTCCTCGACGATCAGAACCGCGATGCCGATACGGTCCGGCGCAATGCCGATGCCAGGCGCCAGGAATCCGAACAGGAAATCATCGCCAAGATTGCCGAGGTGATCGCCGCCGTTCAGGACAAACGCCTCAACAACCGCGTCGATCTCGGTGCTCAGATGGGGACGCTGAAATCCATCGGCGATGGCGTCAATGGACTGCTCGATACCCTGTCGGGCCTGATCCGCTCGATCGGCTCTTCGGTCGACGATCTGTCCGGCGCCGCCGAACAACAGGCAACCGGCTCGCGTCAGCTTGCGGTCTCTGCGAACCAGCAGCATCAGCAGATGGCGTCCCTGCGCCAAAGCCTGGGTGGCTTTCAGGCCGATTCCAACAGCATTTCGACGGCAACCCAGGGTGCCACCACCGCGGTCGGCGAGGCGGTTGCTGCCTCGCGCAGCAGTCAGGATGCGGCAGCCGTTGCCGTCGATGCCGTCAACCGCATGGAGGTCACTGCTGCCGAGGCGCTCAAGATCATCGATCATATCAACGAGATTGCCTTCCAGACCAATATCCTGGCCATCAATGCCGCAATCGAGGCCTCCTCTGCCGGCAAGGCGGGGCAATCCTTCGGGGTGATCGCCACAGAGGTGCGCGGTCTTGCAAGCCAGGTCGGCTCGCTTGCCGACGAGGCCGGAAAACTGCTCAACTCATCAATGGAGACTGTGCAGGAATCGGTGAAGGCCATCTCGAAGGCGTCGACCACGCTCGATGGCGTGTCCGAACGCGCCGAGCGCGGCATGCGGTCGGTGGCGGAAATTGCCGAGACCGCCAAGCGCCAGAGCGCGCAATGCAATGACCTGATGGACGCGATCGACCGCATCGGCAAATCCATCGACGAGACAGCCGTGATGGCGGAAAAGACCCATTCTGTCGCCAACGGTCTGGCTGAAACGACCGACGGTCTGCGCCGCGAGGTGGCAGGTTACGACATCGAGCCCCAAGAGCCCGCATCCCTGACGCGGAAATCAGCCTGAGGCGGCAAATTTCCACGCCTAAAGACTGGCCTGCCGACCGCGGTTCGACAAAGCTGCGGAACAATGACCGATCTGGCCCGTTCATCTTTGCGAGACAAGCAAAGGAGAGAGACAATGAACGCCATTATTTACATCGTAGGCCTTGTGGTCGTCGTCGGTGCAATTCTGTCGTTTATCGGCCTCGGCTGATAGCGGCACATTGTCGGGAACAATCAATGTTCCAGCATGAACAGGAGTGGCTTTCGCCGCTCCTTTTCTGTTTGCGCGCTCCAGAGGTCCCGCATCACCCCATCAAGCCTTCGAGCCAGCGCGGAGACAGCACCGCCTCGAGCTCCAGGGCCACGTCATCGAGAGCATCTTCCACGCCCTGGCGATAGTTGAAGCCGGGCGTATCGATGCCGAGGCTTCGCAACAGGGCCATGCGATAGGCATCGCTTCCAAACAGCCCGTGCAGATAGGTGCCCATCACCTTGCCGTCTGGCGACATCGCCCCTTCTTCCCGACCGTCGACAAACACGGGTGCATGGGCGCAATCCGGTCCTTCTGTCACCCCCAGATGGATCTCATAACCGTGCAGAGGCGCATCGTATTCCCTCGAATGGGCCGTGGTGTTGCGGACCGTCTTTTCCGGTGCCATTTCCGTCTCGACATCCAGAAGACCCAAGCCCTCGATTTCCGGCAGATCGCCCTCGATCCCCTGTGGATCGCGCACCATCCGCCCCAGCATCTGGTAGCCGCCGCAAATACCGATCACCCGGCAGCCGCGCCTGACATGGGCGGCAATGTCGCGGTCCCAGCCTTGCGCTCGAAGGTCCTTGAGATCGCCGATCGTCGACTTGGAACCCGGCAACACGATCAACCCGGCATCAGGCGGTATCCGTTCGCCAGGAGGCACAAAGATCAGATCGACAGAGGGTTCGGCCCCCAGCGGATCGAGATCATCGAAATTGGCGATGCGCGACAGAACGGGCACTGCCACTTTCAGCCCCCCCTCTGCCTTGCGTGTCAGGCGCTCCAAGGCGACGGAATCTTCTGCCGGGAGGCGGCGCGCCGCCTTCAGCCAGGGAACGACGCCATGGCAAGACCAGCCGGTGAAGCCGCCGATGGCGTCGATGCCGTCGGCAAACAGCGAGACATCGCCGCGAAACTTGTTGATGATATAGCCCGACACCATGCGCCGGTCTTCCTCGGGCAGGATCAGATGCGTGCCGGCGAGGGAGGCAATCACCCCTCCCCGATCGATATCGCCGACCAGTACCACCGGTACATTGGCACGGGTCGCAAATCCCATATTGGCGATGTCGCCGGCGCGCAGGTTGATTTCCGCCGGCGAGCCCGCGCCTTCGACGATCACAAGATCGGCACCGGCGCGCATGGTCTCGAAACTCTCCATCACGGCCGACATCAGTTTCGGCTTCAGCGCCTGATAGTCGCGTCCCTTCGCCTGGCCATAGACCCTGCCCTGCACGATGATCTGACTGCCCGTCTCTGTCTGGGGTTTCAGCAGCACGGGATTCATGTGGACCGAGGTCGGAATACGCGCTGCCAGCGCCTGCAGCCACTGCGCACGCCCGATCTCGCCACCGTCATCGGAAACGGCTGCGTTGTTCGACATGTTCTGCGGCTTGAACGGGCGGACCTTTAGTCCTTTGGATGCCGCCAGCCGGCAGAGCCCTGCCACCAGTATCGTTTTTCCGACATCCGAGCCCGTGCCTTGCAACATGATCGTTCTGGTCATGGTTTCAAACCTTCGTTGGCTGGCCTTGTCACAGGGCGCGACATTGTAATTTCCGCTTGTTTTTTAAGGGCTTGTAAAGTGCCAGGCATTTCGCGTCCAGCATGTTGGCGCAAATTGATCAGTCATCCTCAAATTGCGACATCGCGTGACGTCTGTGAGCATTAACGCGCCACAGAAAGGGATTAGATGCCGGGGAAATAACGAGAAAAACAAGCCCAACAGCAGTACATCCGAGGAAATGCTCATGGTCTACGTATTTACAAACAAAAACAGCGTGAAAATCCTCTGGGGCTCGCGGGTTTCGGCCCCGTCGGCACCAGCACGCTGGGAACGTGTTTTCCCGCGTTTCGGCTTCGGCAAGTAATCTGCCTGACAGCTGGGCGACACGCGTCGCCGCAAACGTAAAAAGGCGCACCGGTACGCAATACATAAGACCGGTGCGCCTTTGCCGCTTTTCAGCGGATGACAGGCACACAATTATCGGCACATCGTTACCGGAACGTTAGCGCAGCGCCTGGCAGCGCAAAAAATATTGCATCCGCAACTTTCGTCCGGACACGCCTTTGCAAATTCCCGAATGTCCCAGTTTTGGCGCAGATGAGACACAATCGGTCTTGCCTAAGCGCGACTTTTGCGCGCAGTCAGAATTCACGGCCAAATTTTGCCCAAACCGCTGTGAGAGACGGCCTCCGGCTGGGTGGTTGTGGTGGGTCCCAAGGGTTGCAGCCCCTATTTATCATTATGAAAAGGTTGATTTCTGTAATCAAACCTCTAGGCTTTAGGCATCGGTGAAGACGTCGGTGGCCTGCGGCACTTTTTCGCAGATCCCCAGACAAAAATGTCAGCCGACAGCCAGTCCGAGCCACCCAAGCGGCTTGGTGGCGAATGAATTCTTTTGGACCGCAGGGCCTTGCAGCTGCCGTGTCGGTCCCATCTTTCAATGCTGCTTAAATCTATTAAGACTGGGAGGTCTTAGCTAATGAAGAGGCTCCTCGCTTCCACTTTCCTCGCAGCCAGCGTTTACGCACTGGCCGGATCCGCTCAGGCGGCAGAATGCGGCAAAGTTTCCATTGCCGAGATGAACTGGGCTTCAGCAGGTGTTGCGGCATACGTTGACAAGGCAATCCTCGAAAACGGCTACGGCTGCGACGTGACCCTTGTGACCGGCGACACCATGCCAACGTTCACATCCATGAACGAAAAGAGCGAACCCGACATCGCACCGGAACTGTGGGTCAACGCTGTCCGCATTCCGCTCGACAAGGCTATCGAAGAAGACCGTCTGATCGAAGCGGCACCGCTTCTGTCTGACGGCGGTGTCGAAGGCTGGTGGATTCCCAAGTTCATCGCCGACGAACATCCGGACATCAAAACCGTTCAGGACGCGCTCAAGCATCCTGACCTGTTCCCGGCACCGGAAGATCCGTCCAAGGGCGCCGTCTACAACTGCCCATCGGGCTGGAACTGCCAGATCTCGACTGCCAACCTCTACCGCGCTCTGGGCGCTGAAAAAGAAGGCTTCGATCTGGTCGATACCGGTTCCGCCGCCGGTCTTGACGGTTCCATCGCCAACGCCTTCGAAAAGAAGAAGGGCTGGCTCGGCTACTACTGGGCACCAACCGCTATCCTCGGCAAATACGAGATGGTCAAGCTGTCCTTCGGCGTCGAAAACGACAAGGAAGAATGGGACAAGTGCACAGCCGTTCCAGATTGCCCGGATCCGAAGGTGAATTCCTATCCGGTATCGGACGTCTACACGGTCGTCACCAAGGACTTCTCCGAAAACAATGCCGTCGCCATGGACTATCTGAAGACCCGTAAATGGGACAACCAGACCGTCGGCAAGGTTCTCGCCTGGATGGACGACAATCAGGGTACCAACGAAGAAGCCGCTGAACATTTCCTCGAAAACTACGAGGATATGTGGACCAAGTGGGTTTCTCCGGAAACTGCTGAAAAAGTAAAGGCTGCGCTTTAAGCGGTCTTGGAGATGACGGGGGAAACCCCGTCATCTTTGTTTTGGGATATCCGGTCTGGCGCCAGCCATGCGGGCGTCATGACAGAAAATAGGGCACACCTCATCGAGGGCGTGCCTTTTCGGCAGCATGTGGGACTGTCAGACAAGCAATCCTGTTCCGCATGCATCCTCCCGGTAACCAGAAGCCAACAAGAGCTACCGGCCGGATGGATGGGGTCAATAAGGGGATAGAATTTATGGCTTCAACTTTGTGCAATGCGCTGCCGACGCTCCTGTGTGAGTTTCCGGCAATCGACAATGACCTGATGCGCGCATTCAAGAAGACGGTCGATACCGGCTTCAAATCCTTTGTCCGCGCCTATGGCGATTTCCTGGACAACGCTCTTCAACCACTACAGTGGTTTCTCAACTGGCTTCAGGACCTTTTCGTGGATTCGCCCTGGCTGATCATCCTTCTGGCGCTCACGCTGGTGGTCTACATCACCAGCCGGGATACCAAGGTGGCGATCGGCACATTTATATCCATGTTCGTGATTGGCATGGTTGGTCTGTGGGAAGATACCATGGTCACGCTTGCCATGGTCACGGTCTGTACGCTGATTGCCATTGTTGTCGGCATTCCGATCGGCATTGTCATGGCGCGTTCCGAGCGAGCGCAGTCCATCGTCAATCCTGTTTTGGACGTCATGCAGACGATGCCGAGCTTCGTCTACCTGATCCCGGTCGTGATGATCTTCGGTATCGGCAAGGTGCCGGGTCTGATCGCGGTGGTCATCTACGCCATTCCCCCCATGATCCGCCTGACCAATCTGGGTATCCGGCTGGTCGACAAGGAAGTCCTGGAAGCGGCCGATGCCTTCGGATCGTCCAACCACCAGAAGCTCTTCAATGTGCAGATACCGCTGGCATTGCCGACGATCATGGCTGGTATCAACCAGACCATCATGATGTCGCTGGCCATGGTCGTCGTCGCATCGATGATCGGTGTGGGCGGGCTTGGCAAGAACGTGCTTCAGGCCATTACCAACCAGTTCTTCACCATCGGCTTCCTGAACGGCTTCGCTCTCGTTGCGATCGCTATCATTTTCGACCGCACCAGCCAGGCTTACGGCAAGCGGCTCCAGAGACATTCGGAGGTCATTCATGGCTAGTCACGGCATCGAAGTTCGCCAACTCTACAAGATCTTTGGCCCCGACGGTTTACGCTATATCGACGCGGTCAAGGGTGGGATGACGAAGTCCGAACTCAACGAAAAGCACGGTCACGTGCTGGGCCTGAAGGACATCAACATCTCGATGCCGGCTGGCGGCATTACCGTGGTGATGGGGCTTTCAGGCTCGGGCAAATCGACCCTGATCCGCCACATCAACCGATTGATCGATCCGACTGCCGGCGAGGTCCTCTACGACAACATCGACGTCTGTCAGATGAGCAAGAACGAGCTTCGGGAATTCCGCCGCCACAAGACGGCAATGGTATTCCAGAAATTTGCCCTGCTTCCTCACCGTACGGTCATGGAAAACACCATCTACGGTCTCGACATTCAGGGCATCTCGCGCTCGGAAAGCGAAAAGACGGGACAGAAATGGATCGAACGCGTCGGGCTCGCCGGCTTCGAAAACCACTATCCCAACCAGCTTTCGGGCGGCATGCAGCAGCGCGTCGGACTTGCGAGAGCGCTTTCCAACGATGCCGATATCCTCTTGATGGACGAGGCATTTTCCGCGCTCGATCCGCTGATCCGCGTGGATATGCAAACGGTTCTTCTCGACATTCAGGAAGAGTTGAAGAAGACCGTCTGCTTCATCACCCACGATCTGGATGAAGCGCTTCGCCTCGGCGACAAGATCGCCGTTCTGCGCGACGGTGAGGTTATCCAGCAGGGAACCGGCCAGCAGATCGTGCTCAACCCCGCGGACGACTACATCACCGCCTTCGTCAAGGAAGTGAACCGCGGGCGCGTGATCAAGGTGGAAACCATCATGCAGCCGCTGGAGGGGGCGCCCGTCGGCCTGCCGGTCGAGGCCGGTACGGTTCTCGAGGAGACGGCCAAGAAGATGACGGATGCCAACCAGACACAGGCAACGGTGATGGCCAGCAACGGAACCCCGATGGGCACCGTTACCCTGTCGACCATCATCGCCGCCATGGTCACACCGTCTTCCCATCTGGACGAGCCGATCGCGGCTGAGTGATCCATCACTGCATGACCTTTGACGCCGCAGAGACAGGGACCTGTCGCTGCGGCGTTTGTTTTGGTCGGTTTTCCGATTGCGGCCATATAAAGAAATCCTTATATCAATTCAGAATTGATATTGGAGGACCTGCCCATGCCTGCTGCGACCAATCCGCTTTCGCAACTCATCGCCGAAAAAGGTGTGCTGCTCGCCGATGGGGCAACCGGAACCAATCTGTTCGCGCAGGGCCTTGAGGCAGGCGAGCCGCCTGAACTCTGGAATACCGACGCGCCTGAGAAGATCGTCAAGCTGCATCAGGACTTCGTCGATGCCGGCGCCGACATCATCCTGACCAACAGCTTCGGTGGCACCAGCCATCGCCTCAAGCTGCACAATGCCCAGGACCGCGTTTTCGAACTGAACAAGGCGGCGGCAGAGATCGCCCGTTCCGTTGCCGACAAGGCCCCCCGCAAGGTCATCGTTGCCGGATCCATCGGCCCCACGGGCGAGCTTTTCGAACCCATGGGGGCGCTCACCCACGAAACGGCCGTTGCCTCCTTCGTGGAGCAGATGGAAGCGCTGAAGGCCGGCGGTGTCGATGTTGCCTGGATCGAAACCATGTCGTCGCCCGAGGAAATCCGGGCAGCAGCAGAGGCCGCCGTCAGGGTTGGTCTCGCCTACACCTATACCGGTTCCTTCGACACGGCCGGCAAGACCATGATGGGGCTTGCACCGAAAGATATTCACGGCGTGGCCAGCGATATCGGTGATGGCCCGGTTGCCGTCGGCGCCAATTGCGGTGTGGGCGCATCCGACATTCTCTCAAGCCTGCTCGACATGACCGAGGCTGCGCCAGACGCCTTTGTCATCGTCAAGGGCAATTGCGGCATTCCCGAATATCAGGGCACGGAGATCGTCTATTCCGGCACCCCGCCGCTGATGGCGGAATATGCCAGGCTTGCACGTGATGCAGGTGCGACGATCATCGGCGGTTGCTGCGGCACCTCGTGCAACCATCTTGCCGCCATGCGCAAGGCAATCGATGACTACAGCGCCGGTCCGCGCCCGACGATCGAAACGATCGTCGATCATATCGGCCCCCTGCGCAACAAGGCGGCATCCGACGAACCGGCTGGCGGACGCGAACGCCGCAATCGCCGTCGCGGTTGATCGCCTCGGGTAAAGACGCGCGAACGGAGCCGCTCACGGTGCGAGAAAACAGCTAAGCCGCGACGGCCCGCCGGAAAAACTCGACATAGCGATCCTTCAGACCCGGCTGAAGGATATCCGCCATCATGAGCGCGATCTGAAAAATGCCGAGCGAATTCTGTTCCGCCATCGCCAGTTCGACGAGGTAGCGCGTCGTCTCGTCATAATCGTCCGGTGTCTGTTTCACCCGACGGACGAACCGTCCCATCGTCATCAGCACGATATCAGTCGCAAGCTTTGTCTTTTGCGGCTCTGTCAGCGGCGTGTCCTTGCGCGCCGCCATTACGTAAAGATCGAGAAACATCAGCAGATGTTCGTATCTGTCCGATCCTTCAGGCAAACCGACCGCCGTGTAAATGGTCGTGTTGAGCGCATCGATCTTCTCCCGCGACCCCCAATTGTCCATGTTGTAGTGAAACACGGTGCCGGGGTCGTGGGCCATCTTGCCCGAGGACACGAGGGCGAGAGAAAGCGCCCAATCGCAATAACTGCCTTGGGTTGGATGAGCCGACAAAAATAGGGACAACAATCCGCCAAAAACGTCACGGCGGTACATACTGTAGTAGTTGCTATTATTGCCACCGGCATTGTTGAGATAGCCTTTCATCCTCTCGGCGGGATCGTCGGCAGTCAGCGAAAGCGTCTTTCGTGCCAACTGGCCATGCGCCTGGGTGAAAGCGATGTTCACGGCAAAGGCGCCGATATAATCGCCGCCCAGCGTCGCCAGATCGAGTGCGGGCTGTGCCGGGTCGGCGAAAATCAAGTCATCGTCTCCCATCGGCATGATGAAGGCGGTCTCGGCGGCTGCGAATGCACGCTTCCAGTTCTCCGTAGCCGATGTGTTGACGCTGGACACGTAGATCAAATCGCCTGAATGCCCTTGCAAGAATGCGCGTTTTTCCGGATCTTCGGAATTGTCCGAGACGATCAGAACCGCATCTGTCTGCCGGCAATAGGCGATTGCGCTCTCGATCGAGGCGATCGAATCCTTGAGCACTCTGTTGCTCGGCATGCAGATGGATAGCTGTGTCATATTTCCCGCTCCGGGCGCTGAATGGGCAAGCCACTCTGCCCTCGCCAGTTTCGCCAGTCTCGACAGAGGCTCCACGAATCGTAGCTGGCGCTAATATAACTGTTCAGGCTTAAAGTTACAGCTGTCAACGAAAGCGCGCTCTCGTACGGCAAGAGCGCGCACAACTTGCGGTGAAGTCGCGTCTCTTCTAATCAAAGGGCACGAACGAATCGAAATGAAGGATGCCACGGATGTCAGCGCAGCAGATGCCCTTCCCCGACCGCGAAACGGTTGCGAGCAAGCTCTCCACTTTCAACGAAGCAGACGAATCCTTTTTTCGCCTGTTGCTCGAAAATCCGACCCAGGATGAAGCGCTGCTTGCGGGTATCAACCTTTATCTCGACAACCAGTCGGAGGCCAAGTTTCTCAACTCCTTGAAACTGGAACGTTGCGGCGAATGGATGGGCAATAACGCGCCGGCCAGATTGCAGATGCGCTTGGCAGAAGTTGGCCGTTCGAGCCAGCACGCGGCCTTCGTCGCCTTTCGCGATGGCCTGACGAAATCCGGCGGTTTCGAGCGGGCTTATCCAAAGTCGCCGCTCTGATCCTTCAGTCGGGCGCGCGCCCGACAACCGCGATCATCGGCCCCAGGGAAAACAACCTGTCATTGCGACCCGTATCCGGTTGGTAGACGCTTGAAATCGTGCCATCGAGAAACAGCGCATTAGCGCAATCCAGCCGGTCGCGAAACAGCGTGGCAAAATCATAAAAGCGCACCGGCTGGCGCGCGAGGACAAACACCACCCTGCCCTGATCGTCGATCCCCACGCCATTCCTGCGCTTTAGACTGTCGCTGTCTGGCAGAAAACGCGGATGGATCTTACCATCGATCACCAGCATCGGGCCAGATTGGGTGGCATAGTCGGCCTGAAATCCGGATTGCAGGTAGCGGTGCGTCTCGGCGATACGCGCCTCTCGCCCTCCCAGCGCGAAGACACCATTCGGCAGCAGGTGGAAATTCCCCCAGCCCTTGGCCGTTGAGGCCGCTTTCAGGCGAATGCCGTTCTCGACATAAAGCCCGACTGGCGAGAGATCGCGCTCGAACATGCCGCCGTTCATGGCAAAGCGCAGGTAATGGCGATCGATCCACAATTGCCGCTTCAGCGCATCGAAGCTGCCAAACGGCGCACCATCTGGGGCGCGATTGAAAAGGCGAATGTCGTCCTTTGCCGGATCGAAGCGGCAGACGGTAAAGTCCACGCCACTCTTCTCCATGGTTTCGCAGGCTGGTTGCGCCGCAGCTGCGGGTGCCATGGCAAAGGCAATGAGGACGGCAAGCAGTGCCACTAGCTTCATGATTCATGTCCAGATTCAACCGACGCGGCTCAGGCCCCTGTATCGACTGCAATATTGACGAAGCCATGACGACACCAGCCAAGACGCATCGACCGGCCTGCGGAAGGCCGCCAGACGGGTATTGTCATATCTCCGGAAGGGTCAAAGCTTGCATGTGAAAGCGGATCTGACTGTCCGGGTAGCGGTGGCGGCGGCCAACCGGACAGGCATTGCGCGCCAGACAACCCGACCGCATGCAGCCCGCTTGCCCCGCCGTATACCCTAAATATTGATGGCATGCGACCACCGAAAATCCGCTCTCGGTCACCGCACCGACGGGACATACAGCCATGCATGGCTTGTCCGGGCAACTGTCGCAGGGATGGGCATTCCGTTTCGGCGCAGGACCTTCGGCCTTGTCCTTGAAGGCAATCGCGCCGCGAAAGCCGAACCACAGGCCAAACTCCGGGTGCATCAAGATACCGAGTGGCGACGGTCTGAGACCGATGGCCTTCATCGCCCATTGCTGGAAGGGCTGATAGGGCGGATCGGAGGGATAAAAGGCCGTTCCACCCTGACGCGTCGCCACCGGAGCGATCACCTGTCTGGACCAGGTATCCAGCGGCTCTTCGCAGTCCTCATGTTGCGCCAGCCAGGCTGAAAATCGTGGCCACATGCTGCCGCCAGCATTGCCAATCAGCAAGACGGATCGCGCCGTATGTCCGCCTTCCAGTGCCGGCCCCTCGCCTGCGTCGAAATTGACAACGCCCAGCACCGTCAAGCCCGATGGCTCCAGCTGTTCGGCAATATCGTCGACTGACATGGAAAAGGCCGCGCTCACCCGCGCGGCCCCTCGTATTTATAGTGAGGACGCCAGACCTCTTCCTGGATCATGTCGGCGACTTTAGCCGCCCCGCCTTGCTCCCTGGCAACGGGATGCTTTCAAGTGAAGGCGTCCGGCATGGAGTTCTTGCGCTCGGCAATGAAGTCCAGCAGAGCCTGATCGATGGCCGGGTCGAGTTCCGGCGCTTCATAGGTGTCCAGCCAGTTGCGGCAAAGCGCGTTGGCGCGTTCCTCGATGCGCTTGGCACCTTCGATCTCCCATTGCTCGAAGGAGTTGTTGTCGGCGAGAGGCGAGCGATAAAAGGCCGTCTGGAAATTGGCCTGGGTGTGGGCGCATCCGAGATAGTGGCTGCCGGGGCCCACTTCGCGGATGGCATCCATGGCCTGACCGTCTTCCGAGACATCGACACCCGCCGCCAGCTTCTGCATCATGCCGAGCTGATCCTGATCGATCATGAATTTTTCATAGGAGCTGACAAGGCCGCCTTCCAGCCAGCCTGCCGCGTGCAGGACGAAATTGGTGCCGGCGAGCAATGTCGTGTTGAGCGTATTGGCCGATTCATGCGCTGCCTGGGCATCCGGCACCTTGGAGCCGCACAGCGAGCCGCCGGTGCGGAACGGAAGCCCCATGCGACGGGCGAGCTGGGCTGCGCCATAAGAGACCAGTGTCGGTTCCGGAGAGCCGAAGGTCGGTGCACCCGACTGCATGGAGATGGAAGCCGCGAAGGTGCCGAACAGAACCGGCGCGCCCTTGCGGATCAATTGCGTGAACGCCGCACCGGCCAGAACTTCCGCCAGGATCTGCGTCAGCGTGCCCACCACTGTGACCGGGCTCATGGCGCCCGACAGAATGAAGGGCGAGACCACGCAGGCCTGGTTGTGCCGCGCATAGACCTTCAACGCCCCAAGCATGGTCTCGTCGAAGACCATCGGTGAATTGGCATTGATGAGGTTGAGCATGACGCAGTTGTTTTCAACGAAGTCATCGCCGAACACCAGCTTGGCCATGGCCACGGAATCTTCGGCACGTTCCGGTGCCGTCACCGATCCCATGAAGGGTTTGTCGGAATATTTGACATGGCTGTAGACCATATCGAGATGGCGTTTGTTGACCGGCACATCGACCGGTTCGCAAACCGTGCCACCCGACGAGTGCATGGATGGCGCCATATAGGCAAGCTTCACGAAATTGCGGAAGTCCTCGATGGTCGCATAGCGGCGATTGCCGTCGAGGTCGCGCACGAAGGGAGGGCCATAGACCGGCGCGAAAACCGTCGCATTGCCACCGATGCGGACCGAACGGGCGGGGTTGCGGGCATTCCAGGTGAATTCCGAGGGCGCAGTCTTGAGAATGTCGCGGCACAGACCCTTGGGGAAATGGACGCGCTGCCCCCGGACATCGGCACCGGCTTGCTTCCACAGCGCCAAGGCTTCGGCGTCATCGCGAAATTCGATACCGATCTCCTCGAGAACGATATCGGCATTGCGCTCGATAATGCTCAGGGCATCATCGTCCAGAACCTCGTAAACGCCAATCTTACGCGTGATATAGGGCATGGACGGTCCGGCGCCGCCGCCGCTGCGCGACGCGCGTCTTGCGGCAGCTCCGCGACCTTCACCACGTACACGCCGACCAGCCCCCTCCGCCTGTCCGCTCCTGTCAGTCGTCTCGTCCATGGTGATCTCCTCTCTGATCGCCGCGCGCGGCCCTTTTATTCGTTTTGATCCTAATGAATGCCGCAAGCGATACCTTCCTGAAAGCGGCACGCATGTCGCTCACAACGAAACTCTCAATTTCGGGAACAGAAAACGTCCTCGGCAATTTTCATATCGACATCATCCAAATAGTATTTGAAGACAATAGTCATAGTACTGAAAAGGCCATTGCATGACATGTTCCGCTACCGCCCGCCTTGCTGCGGCCCTTGTCATTCTGTGGATGGTCCAACCGGCCCTGCCGACCACAGCGCAAGACAATATGCAGGCGAGCGAATCGGAGCTGGATGTCGCCGATACACTGGCGAAAGCGGGCAATTATGGTGCCGCCTACGAACAGTACAAGGCGCTCTTCAATCGCGAGGACGACAACGCCCGTCAGCCCGTTGTGGTCTTGCGCCTTGCCGAAATGGCAAACAAGACCGGACGGCCGTCAGAAGCCCTGGATGTGGTCTTGCCGTTCCTGTCCAAGTTGGGAGATAGCAGCGGCTCTGCCGCACTCTACGGACTTGAGATCGCGGTGGATGCCAGCAGCGCGCTTGAACGCTACGATGAGGCGATTGCCTATGCTGAACAGCGCATGGACCTGATCGAGCGCAACAGCGGCAAGGCTAATTTCGATTATGCCGGCGCCTTGTTGACAAAGGCGGTTCTTCTCGAGCGCGCACAGCGCCGTCTGGAGGCCGGTCAAACGCGGCGCGAAGCCTTGGCGCTGGTGCGACCGGTGGATCGCGAAGGCTATCGCCGCCTCGCCAATCAATTCGGCAATATTCTGGTCAACAACGGATTTGTCGATTCAGCGTCGCAGGCATTTGCCGAGCTGATTGCCGATTACGAGACGGAGCCGGATGACTATTCGCTCGGCATCATCCTGTTCAACACGGCCATCCTCGAACGTCAGCGACAGGACTGGGACAGGGCGGTCGACTATCACGAGCGCGCCATCGCCCTCCTGACGAAGACCACTGGCGAAAACTCGGCTGATACCATTTCCGCAATCGGCGGGCTCGGCCAGACTTACTCTGTCGCCGGGCGCCCGACCGCCGCCTTGCCGCTTCTGGAAAAATCCTACCGCAGCGCCGTCGACGAGCTTGGGGCAAGCGATGCCGACACCATGATCCAAGGCAACAATCTCGCCGAGGTCTATCGCCAAATCGGACAGGCCGACAAGGCACTGCCCATCGACAAAGGCAATCTTGACACACGCAGGCGCACTTTTGGACCGACCGATCAGGACACGCTGGTCAGTTGGAAGAATTATGCCCTCGATCTTCTGATGATCGGTCTAAAGGCAGAATCCATCCAACAATATGACGCGCTGATTGCCGTCATGACGCAGGCTTTCGGGGAAGACGGTCAGCAGACCCGGGCGATGATCGAACGGCGCAACCGCCTGGCTGCCGTGTCCGGGGTCGAACCTAATGCAGCGTTGGCCAGCGATGTTCTGGCCGATAGTGCGCCAGCCACCGGGATGAACGTCATCATTGCCAATCAGCAGGCCGGCATTGCCGAACAGCGAGGCGACGCCCGGGAAGAACTGCGCCTGACACGCCTTGCTTATCGGCTTTCCCGTTCCGTGTTCGGACCGATCCATCAAACCTCGATCAAGATGCTCACCAACCTCGCCCGCGTCGAGCGGCAGCAAAAAGACCCGGCAGCTTCCAGGCGCTATCGCCAGCTCGAAACCGACCTGAACGCCTGGGCGCAACGCGAATTCGCATCGAGTTCGGATGCGCGCCTGCTCAACGAGATCGCGGAGACGACCCGCGCAACGCTGGGCGACATCGTCACCTTCGCCTATCGCGGTGGCCAGGAAGGACGGCCGGATGACAGCAGCGTCCTTGCTTCCGTGCTTCTCGACTGGAAATCACCGCGCAGCCTCGAACGCCTGGTGATCGATGCCGCACAACAGAACGCCAGCAGCGATGACAAGGCTCTGATCGACGAAGTCCAGACCCTGCGCCGCAAGAGCCTGCAGGGTGACAGCAGCGCAGCGGAACGCGACAGTCTGGCGAAAGCCGAGGCGCGCCTTGCCGGGCGGTTCAACGAATTGAAGCACCTGTCGACCTTTAAGCGTCGGGACTATTCCGATATCGTCCGTCACATGGGCCCGGACGCCGCCATCGCCGACTTTATCGTGGTTCCGGTCAAGATGGATGACGGTGATTGGCATGACAGGATCTTTGCCATGCTGTCGCTGTCAGACAGTCAGGTCTACATCTACGATCTCGGCGATACGGACGAGATTGCCCGATTGCTGGAACCGCCGGCCGACCCGTCATCGCGCGAAACACGCTCTGCACTTTACAAGACGCTGTTCTCCAGGATCGATGAAAAGCTTGAACGCAAGCAGACCGTTTTTGTCGCTCCGGACGGCATTCTCAATCTCGTCCCGTTCGACAGTCTGCTCGATGGCGACAGGCGCCCGCTGTTCGAGCGTCTGGACATCCGCATCGTCGGCAATGCCGCCTCCATACCGGTTGAGGAAAAACGCGATCTGTCAGCGGGCTCGGCCAGGCAGGCCCTGGTCGTCGGCGATGTCGATTTCTCCGGTGACAGTCCATTCGCGCCGCTGCCCGGCACCAAAATCGAAGCGGATGATGTGCGTTCAACGCTCTCGAAAATGGGTGTGGAGACCACCCGATTGAGTGGCGACAGCGCGACGGAAGAAGCCGTCAGGGCCGACAGCGCCGGGCGTCAGATCATTCACTTCGCCACGCATGGCTATTTCCGGCCCGTGTCGAAGACCGAGTCCCATCCCTTGCGTTTTGCCGGTATTGCACTCGCCGATGCCAATCACGCCGATACGGACTCTGGCCCGACGGATCCGGATGACGGTCTGCTGACGGCATCGGAACTTGCCACCTTCCCGCTGTCCGGGGCCGAACTTGTCACCCTGTCGGCCTGCCAGACGGCAAGCGGCGACATCAGTTACGTCGACGGTCTGGCCGGCATGCCCTCGGCACTCGCAGCGGCCGGCGTCAAGCGCAGCCTGCTGGCGCGCTGGTCCGTTTCCGACGCCGGAGCCCAGCGCTTCATGGCGGCTTTCTATCGCAATCTGGCCGATGGCATCTCCTATGAGAAAGCCTTCCGACAGACAAAGATCGACACAGCAAATGGCGTTATTCAGGGCGTCGACGAGGCCACGGCCGCCGCCTTCGTTCTCATCAACAACTGATCAACAACTGAAGTGCCGTCCTTTTTGCCTGTCGCAATTTCCGCGCACCGCGTCGTTTTCGAAATGCGTTTTTGCCGAACTGCAGCTAGACTGACAATCTGGGAGCTTTGGGTTGCTCTTGTGCGATATGGTGCTGCGAGGAGTGAGAGACTATGTCAGACGACGAAATTATCCTGTCGGAACTGTCCGACGAGGAACTCGTGCAGCAGATGCATGATGATCTTTACGACGGTCTGAAGGAGGAAATCGAGGAAGGCACCAATATCCTGCTGGAACGCGGCTGGGTGCCCTATGATGTCCTGACGCAAGCCCTTGTCGAGGGTATGCGCATCGTCGGCATCGACTTCCGCGATGGTATTCTGTTCGTGCCGGAAGTGCTGCTTTCGGCCAATGCGATGAAGGCCGGCATGACGATCCTGCGCCCGCTGCTCGCCGCCACCGGCGCGCCCAAGCAGGGCAAGATGGTCATCGGCACCGTCAAGGGCGACATTCACGACATCGGCAAGAACCTGGTCGGCATGATGATGGAAGGGGCCGGCTTCGATGTCGTCGATCTCGGCATCAACAATCCGGTCGAGAACTATCTGGAAGCCATCGAGCGCGAACAGCCGGACATCATCGGCATGTCGGCACTTTTGACGACGACCATGCCCTATATGAAGGTCGTGATCGATACGATGAAGGAAAAAGGTATTCGCGACGATCTCATCGTTCTCGTCGGCGGTGCGCCGCTCAATGAGGAATTCGGCAAGGCCGTGGGCGCCGACGCCTATTGTCGCGACGCCGCTGTCGCCGTCGAGACAGCCAAGGAATTGATCAGCCGCAAGCACAACAGTCTGGGTGCGCGCGCCTGACCAATAGTGTCATAGGTTGACGGGGATCAGTTCCCCGTCAGCGCTATATTGAAGGCCGGGGCATTTGCAGCCCCCGTCTTGGAGGTCGACCTCCACACGGCATCGAACATTCCGATCGACACAACGGTAAGCATGAGAATGGCCGAAATCTTTGCAACGGTCGTCATTTCCATGGCTGTCTACCCCTCTCCTGGCGTATACAATCAGTAAGTGGAACGCTCTACAGTTACAGCAGCATCCTGCGTCGCATCGACGGCATTTGCTGTGTCACGGCCGACGCCGCGGATGGTGTTGCCACAACCGCTCAGTACCAGAACCATGATACCGATGGCCGTCAGTGCGAATACTTTAGCAAATTTCATTATGGTAGTCTCCCCGTGATGGTTGTTAATCAAACAGATCGTTCGACACTAGAACGCACGACAGGCGAAAAAGTTCACGTGATTGCGTGCGGAGCGATTGCGCGGGAAATTCTGGCCGTGATCGAGCAGAACCATTTGTCGCATATCGAGCTCACCTGCCTGCCGGCGATCTGGCATGCACGCCCTGAAAAGATCGCGCCGGGGCTGGCAGACGCGATCGCGCAGGCGCGGAAAAACGGAGCCGAACGCATCTTTATCGGCTATGCCGATTGCGGCACCGGCGGGGACATCGATACGCTTTGTGCAGTTGAGGGTGTCGAGCGGCTGGACGGGCCGCACTGTTATTCCTTCTTCGCCGGCAACGAGGCCTTTGCGGCCCGGTGGGACGAGGATGTCACCGCTTTTTTTCTGACAGATTTCCTCGCCCGCCAGTTCGACGCCTTCGTGATCGAACCTCTCGGCCTGGACCGGCACCCGGAATTGCGCGACAGTTATTTCGGCAATTACACCAAGCTCATCTACCTGTCGCAACAGGAAGACCCCGATCTTCAGCTACGGGCTGAAGCCGCAGCCACATATCTCGGGCTCGCCTATGAATACCGCTTTACCGGATATGGTGATCTTGCAGAAGAACTGACGAGACTTTAGCGCCTCTTTCCTCAGACCGCGTCTTCGTCCAGCAGAAGAAGCAGTTCATCGCGCGGCAAGAGCAAAACCAATTCCTTCGGATTGTCGTGCAAGATCTGCGTTATGTCGAGGAGATCCAGCATTTGCACCTGTCGCTGGTCGACCTTCGCGCCGGCCACCATCAAGGCTACGGGATCTATGCAAAAGCGCTGCGCTGCGTCTTGCGGTCCTGCGTCGCCATCGTTTTCCCAGTCGCCGTCTTTGACAATGTAGCCGAGGATCTCGGGCGAGGTGACCAGATGCGGACCCGGCTGCGTCTCCAGGTAACGCATCGCCCCTTCCCTCGTCGAAAAGCGACTGACCCTCGTCCCGCCGGGCGCCACGGTTACCTCTCCATCTGATCGTCTCATTCCGCCGCTCCGGGCTCTGACATCTTCGTGCGCAGGGTCAATAAATGACCGAATATCTTCAATGGCGCGCACCGCAATTCACTTGCACATTTGCGCAATCGGCGGCGCACGGACATTCGCAAGAGATGTCTCCGGCGGGACGATAAGGGCATGTCAGAGGCAAGCTCGGCCCAAGGGACCGCGCCACCCATCATCCCAGACTGTCGAGAAGAGCAGGGACCGTCCCGCATGAAACGGTACCGACTGCAACGATCGCGGCGCAGTTTCGGGAAAGACAGGTTTGTCGCTCGTCAAGGTGTGGAGCTGCCGGACGGGCAACGCCCCCGTTATCGCCCAACGGCCGTGGATCTAGAGCTGCCGGGGACCGAACAACGGCTCAAGCTCGCTTCTCGGCACCACCAGCAGCGACGACACTGTGCTCTCGTTCAAAAGATCGCTCAGGTCCATAAGATCCAGCGGGCTTTGCTGATGTCCTTCCACAAGGGCACCGGCAATCAGCATCGCCAACGGATCTGTGCACCAGGGCTGGGATACAGAGCCGACCGGTCCATCGCCGTCATTTCGCGCCCAACGTTCTTCATCGCCGGTTATGTAGCGAAGGATTTCGGGCGCTGTGACAATATGGGGGCCCTGGGCGCTGCGGGCATAGGTTTTGGCTTCCTCTGCAGTGTCGAAACTGCAGACATTATCAAATATCTGGCTCATCGAGCTGAAATCTCTTTCCGTGCCCCAACCTTGTTTTGCTTCGTGCGGTATCGTCAATTTCATCCCTTCGAACCGTCGGGACGAGATTGAGATGTGCACATATTAAGCGCTCTCTGTTTGCGAGACTTATACGCTTGCGGGTGTCGTTCGGCACGATCAACGACTGAAAAACGGGTATCACGCTGCCCAGGCTTCAGCAGTGACTGGCGTCACAGGAATAAGAAACAGGTATCCTTGCCGTGGCAAAATACACATCCTGACGAAAAAAACACCTATTGCGTGCGATGGAACCTTCCGGCCGACCAGGCACTGTAGGGGTAGGACGCCCGCATTTAAGCAATCGTTCACGATATTGCGCGAAAGGGCTCGGGGAACAGGCCTGCCTTAAAGGCTTTACAAACTGTCTGTAACAACATGGCTCAACAAACAAGAAAAGGCAGGGTGAAACAGGTGGGCAACAGGGTCGCAACAGCATTCGCACAGGCCTTCGAGCGGGCCGCAGACAAAGAGCATCCGGAACATCTGTCCGATCTGCTGCTCAGACTGTCGCGGACAACCCATGAGAAAATCTCGATCCGCGATATTGCTGTCGCCATGCAGGACCGCTCCTTCGGTGCCTTTCTCCTCGTATTTGCCCTTCCCAATCTGGTGCCCCTGCCGCCGGGCGCGACACTGATCGTCGGACTGCCGCTGATCTTCGTTGCCTGGCAGATGATCTTTTCCACCCATGGCCGACTGATCCTGCCACGCATCATTGGCGATTACGCCATCAAGCGCGAAACCTTCGAGCTGATCGTCACCCGGCTGGTGCCGTGGTTGAAACGCGCCGAGACCTGGGTTCTGCCGCGTTTCTGGTTTCTGGATAGCCGGACCTCGGAACGGCTTCTGGGCGTCTTTGCCCTTGTCGTCGCCATCGTCTGCGCCCTGCCCATTCCGCTTGGCAACTGGCTGCCTGCCTTCGCCCTTGCCATTATCGGCTTTGCCCATTCCGAACGCGACGGGCTCGGCGTGGCGATCGGCTGCGCAGTCGGCGTCATCTCCATTGCCGTGGCAGGCTTCGTCGTCTTCACCGCCGGCGCCCTGCTCAGCCTGGTATTTTAATATAAAGGCGATATCGGCCCGATGACCCCAGCGAATTCTTCCGCCCCGGTCGTGGTGATCACGCCCGGTGGCCTTCCGGCGACGCTGGTGATCAACGCGCTTTGCGGGCGCTTTGACACTGTCCATGTGCTGATCGAAGACGTCGAGAGCAAGGGCGAGATTTTGCGCCGCCGCGCCCGACGCCTGGGCTGGGTTCGCTCCATCGGTCAAATGGCCACCATGGCCGGCTCCAAATTTCTGCGCCGTCTGGCCGCCGGCAGGGTGGCCGACATCGTGCAGTCCACAGGCCTGTCTGCCGAACTCTCTTCCAGCGCGCATATTCACCGCATCGACACGATCAACGACCAGACCTGCCTGACCGCGCTTGCCCGGATCGAGCCCGCCGTCGTTCTTCTGGTCAGCACGCGACTTTTGCACAAACGGACATTGTTGCAGATCGCCTGCCCCATCCTCAACCTGCATGCCGGCATCAACCCCGCCTATCGCGGCCAGATGGGTGGATACTGGTCCTTGGTTCATCGCGACGAGGGGAATTTCGGCGCAACCGTCCATCTCGTCGATGCCGGCACCGACACGGGTGCGACGCTATACGAGGCGCGCACTGCCCCTGCGAAGAACGACACGATTGCCACCTATCCTCTTCTGTTGACGGCCGCGGCCCTGCCGATCGCCGTTCAGGCGGTCGCGGATGCCGTGTCTGGACACCTGAAGCCGATCGCAGCCAGCGGACCTTCGGCGCTCCATTTCCCGCCCGTCATCTGGGCCTGGTTCTGGCGCGGCATCACCCGGCGCATCTGGTAAATCTTCATCGCGTCGTTTTTTGCTCATTGCGACGTCGTCCAAAGCGCAGTCTGTCGCCCGCCACACGTGCATTCTCCTGTTGGAAGAGGAGATTGCGTGATGGCCGACAAGATCATTGTATACTGGCGAGACATTCCGGCTCAGGTCATCATCAAGCAGGGCCGAAAGACGGCCAAGCGCGAATTGTCGCTGCGCTTCACCGAGGCCATCGACATGTGCGCCATGCGCACCGGGGCCGCCGAAACCGACGACTATCTGGCCGAATGGCGCAAGGGCGATCCTGAACCCGTCAGCGACGATCTGGAAGCGGAAGCCGACAAGGCGGCGACCGAGATCGAAGCAGCCTATGACAGGGAACGGCTGGTGGCACTGGTAAAATCCGGAGGCAAGACCGATGGCTGATCCGGGAATTGCCGCCGACAAGCCGAAGGTCGGCAATGCTGCACCGGGCAAGAAGGCCGCAAGCGGCGCCTTTACCCCGTCCGATGTCTCGCCCAGCCGGCGCGCGCGTCGCTCCTACACCATCCGTTTGTGGTCGGTGCGCCATTCGCGTGCGCTCGAATGGTTCTATGCCCGGTTTGCCGATGCCTTTCTGTTGCTGCATCCGCTGTGGAAGGCGCTGGGCTACAACCGCGTCGAAACTCCGATCACCTTTGTCGAGCGCAATGTCAAAGGCCTTCTGTTTGACTGTCGCATGTGCGGCCAATGCGTATTGTCCTCCACCGGCATGTCCTGTCCGATGAACTGTCCCAAGCAGTTGCGCAATGGACCATGCGGGGGTGTACGGGCGAATGGCAATTGCGAAGTCGAGCCGGACATGCCCTGTGTCTGGGTGCAGGCCTGGAGCGGCTCGCGCAATATGGTGAAGGGCGATGCGATCATGAATGTGCAAAAGCCCGTCAACCAGTCCCTGCGCGAAACGTCGTCCTGGCTGCGCGTGACGGCGCTATCGGCGGCCCAGCGTGAGGACAAGGCAAAGGGAGAGCAGTCATGACACCGGACCTGCAGGCGCTCGACTTCAGCGCCCCTTTGCCGCCGCTTCCCGGCTATTCCTCTCGTGGTCGCCTTGAGCGGGTGCTAAGGCGCGGCGAATTTGCCGTCACCACCGAGCTCAACCCGCCCGACAGTGCCAATCCCTACGACGTCTATGAACGCGCGGCGGTGTTCGAGGGCTGGGTCGACGGTATCAATGCTGTCGATGCCTCGGGCGCCAATTGCCACATGTCCTCGGTCGGCATCTGCGCACTTTTGACCCGCATGGGTTATGCGCCGATCATGCAGATCGCCTGCCGCGACAAGAACCGCATCGCCATCCAGGGCGATGTGCTCGGGGCGGCTGCCATGGGCGTTGCCAATATCCTGTGTCTCACCGGCGACGGCGTGCAGGCAGGCGACCAGCCGGGTGCCAAGCCGGTCTTCGACCTCGACTGCATGTCGCTTCTGGAAACCGTGCGCACCATGCGCGACGAAGCGAAGTTTCTCTCCGGTCGCAAGCTTTCGACACCGCCGGAAGTGTTTCTGGGCGCAGCCATCAATCCGTTCGCCCCGCCTTACGATTTCAGGCCCTATCGGCTCGCCAAGAAGATCGCCGCCGGCGCGCAATTCGTGCAGAGCCAGTATTGTTTCGACGTACCGATGCTGCGCGATTACATGGCCAAGGTGCGCGATCTGGGACTGACCGAGGCATGCCATATCCTGATCGGCGTCGGTCCGCTGGCTTCGGCCAAAACCGCCAAATGGATCCGCTCCAATGTGCCGGGCATCCATATTCCCGACAGCATCATTGCCCGTCTGGAAGGCGCTGCCGACCAGAAGAAAGAGGGCAAACAGCTCTGTATCGACATCATCAACGAGGTGAAGGAGATCGAGGGCGTGTCGGGCATCCATGTCATGGCCTATCGGCAGGAAGAATATGTGGCCGAAATCGTCCATGAGTCCGGTGTGCTCAAAGGTCGCAAGCCCTGGCGGCGCGAACCCTCCACCGGCGACCAGGCCGTAATCGACCAGCTCGAAAGCATTCAGGAACGCAATACCGAAGACCAGCAGGCGCTTGCGGGCAAGGCAGCGCAACAATCCCAGTGAACCGGCAAACAGGCCCGGCCACGAACCCCTTATCCGGCAGCAAGGATCACAAGCCTGCCTTTGGAGAGTATGCATGACCCGTACCATAGTCGCCTCCGCCACCAAGGAAATCATCATCGGTTTCGACCAGCCCTTCTGCGTCATCGGTGAGCGTATCAATCCAACCGGCCGCAAGAAGCTCGCCGCCGAAATGATCGAGGGCAATTTCGATACGGTGATCCAGGATGCGCTGGCCCAGGTCGCAGCCGGTGCCACCATGCTGGACGTCAATGCCGGCGTGACCGCCGTCAATCCCAACGAGACAGAACCGCCATTGCTGGTGAAAACCATGGAGATCGTTCAGGGGCTGGTGGATGTGCCGCTGTCGATCGACTCGTCGGTCTCTGCCGCGATTGAAGCGGCGCTCAAGATCGCCAAGGGCCGGCCGCTGATCAATTCGGTCACGGGCGAGGAAGAAAAACTCGAGGCGATCCTGCCGCTGTGCAAGAAATACGACGTTCCGGTGGTGGCCATCTCCAATGACGAGACCGGTATCTCCCAGGACCCGGACGTGCGCTTCGCCGTTGCCAAGAAAATCGTCGAGCGCGCTGCCGATTACGGCATCAAGCCCTGTGACATCGTGGTCGATCCGCTGGTGATGCCGATCGGTGCCGTCGGCTCTGCCGGCATGCAGGTCTTTGCCTTGCTGCGCCGCCTGCGCGAGGAGTTGAAGGTCAACACCACCTGCGGCCTCTCCAACATCTCCTTCGGCCTGCCCCACCGCCACGGCATCAATGCCGGCTTTATCCCCATGGTCATCGGTGCCGGCATGACCAGCGCCATCATGAACCCCTGCCGCCCGCAGGAAATGGAAGCCGTGCGCGCGGCAAATGTTTTGAACGGCACCGACGAGAACTGCTACAACTGGATCAAGACCTATCGCGACTACAAACCCGCAGAAGCCGGCGCGGCGGCGGCCCCCTCGCCTGCATCGGCCTCCACGGGCGGCGGAAGACGGGGCGGACGCGCAGCGCGTGTCGGCGGCGGTTTAGCAAGCGAATAAGCCTCTATCGATATCTGCTCTCGACCGATTGGCATTGCCGGTGCAACATAAGCACCGGCAATTTTTCCATGGAGGGTGAGCGACATGTCCGACAAGCCGAATGAAGCATTCATCTATGCGCGCCGAATCTCGGACTATTTCACCATCGTCCTTCATATAGCGATCGGTGCCGGTGCTGCCTTTGCCCTGTTCGAGCTGTCGGCCGCGCATCCCGAGCACGCCGCCCTCAATGAGACGATTGCGATCGTGATTGGCCTGTGCACACTCTATATCGCCGCCGCATTCTTCGTCTCGATCCTCATTGACCTGCGCAGCAGCCGCTTCAAGGCATCCCGGGGCCTGGCGCGCTGGCTTGAACTTCTGGCGCCGCTGGTCGCTCTCGGTTTTTTGATTTCCTTCATCTATTTCGCCCGCACGACGGCACAAATGATGATGTGACGAAGCCGTCGACATCGTGCAAACAAGCGATTGCGCAACTAAATGGCACCATGTCGGGAATAGACAATTGCCAAGGGACATGCTTGGGCATTCTCTCCTGTCAGAAGCCGCCCCATCGGGCATGATTCCTGCTCTTTTGCGTTCGTTCGACGCTGGAAAACACGCCATGAATGATGCGTCGCAAACCGATCCCCTCGTCCTTTTCATGCCATCCGGCAAACGCGGCCGGTTTCCGGTCGGCACCACTGTGCTCGATGCCGCCCGTGAGCTTGGCGTTTATGTGGAAAGCGTCTGCGGCGGTCGTGCCACCTGCGGGCGCTGCCAGATCGAGGTGCAGCAAGGCTCGTTTGCAAAGCACAAGATCGTCTCTTCCAATGACCATATCTCCCCGGTCGGCGCGAAGGAGAAGCGATATGCGGAAGTGCGCACCATACCCGACGGGCGCCGCCTGTCCTGTTCGGCGCAGATCCTCGGCGATCTCGTCATCGACGTGCCGCAGGATACCGTCGTCAATGCCCAGGTGATCCGCAAATCCGCCTCCACCCGTCTGTTCACACGCGATCCGGCGGTCCAGCTCTGCTATGTCGAGGTGGATGAGCCCGACATGCACAAGCCGCTGGGCGATCTCGACCGGTTGAACCTGATGCTGGAAAAGGACTGGGGCTGGGAAAATATTCTGGTCGCCCAGCATCTGCTGCCGCAGGTCCAGGGCATTCTGCGCAAGGGCAATTGGGGAGTGACGGCCGCCATCCACCGGGATCTCGAAGGATCGCGTCCCAACCTCATCGCGCTTTGGCCCGGCCTCCATAACGAAGCCTATGGCATTGCCTGCGATATCGGCTCGACCACCATCGCCATGCATCTGGTCTCGCTGCTGTCGGGACGCGTCATTGCCTCGTCCGGCGCGCCCAATCCCCAGATCCGTTTCGGCGAGGATCTGATGAGCCGGGTCTCCTATGTGATGATGAATCCGGACGGTCGCGAAGCCATGACGAAAGCCGTTCGTCAGGCGATCAACGAGCTCACCGCCAAGGTCTGCGCCGAGGCCGGCATCGATGCCAACGACATTCTCGACGCCACCTTTGTCGCCAACCCCATCATGCATCACCTGTTCCTCGGCATCGACCCGACCGAACTCGGTCAGGCCCCCTTTGCTCTGGCGGTCTCCGGCGAGGTGCATACCTGGTCGCGCGAAATCGATCTGGCCATCAATCACGGGGCCCGCGTCTATCTCCTGCCATGCATTGCAGGCCATGTCGGCGCAGATGCTGCCGGCGCTACGCTGTCGGAAGGTCCGCACCGCCAGGACAAGATGATGCTGATGGTCGATGTCGGCACCAATGCCGAGATCGTGCTCGGCAATCAGAACCGCGTCGTGGCTGCGTCCTCGCCCACAGGTCCTGCCTTCGAGGGTGCCGAAATCTCCTGCGGCCAGCGTGCCGCCCCCGGTGCGATCGAGCGCGTGCGCATCGATCCGGCCACGCTCGAACCCCGCTTCAAGGTGATCGGCGTCGACCAGTGGTCGGATGAGCCGGGCTTTGCCGAAGGCGCCGACAAGGTCGGCATTACCGGCATCTGCGGTTCGGCGATCATCGAGGTGGTGGCTGAAATGTATCTGTCCGGAATCATCTCGACCGATGGTGTCGTCGATGGCGCGATGGCCGAGCGTTCGCCACGGGTCTTTGCCAATGGCCGCACCTTTTCCTATCTTCTGCATGACGGCGCGCAGAAGATCATCGTCACGCAAAACGATGTGCGGGCCATTCAGCTGGCCAAGGCTGCCCTCTATGCCGGCATCAAGCTCTTGATGGAAAAACTCGGCATCGACCATGTCGACACGATCCGCTTTGCCGGTGCCTTCGGCTCCTTCATCGATCCGAAATACGCCATGGTGCTGGGGCTGATCCCCGATTGCGACCTGAGCGAAGTCAAGGCCGTCGGCAATGCGGCCGGCGACGGCGCGCTGATGTGTCTTTTGAACCGTGCCAGCCGCCGCGAGATCGAGGACACGGTCAAGCGTATCGAGAAGATCGAAACGGCGCTTGAGCCACATTTCCAGCAGCTCTTCATCGACGCCATGGCTTTGCCCAACAAGGTCGATGCCTTTCCGCAGCTTTCGAACGTCGTCACCTTGCCCGAGCGCAAGGTGCTGGCAGAGGCTGACGGCGACGGCGGCGGACGCAGGCGGCGGCGCAATCGGGAGTGATCCGCGCTTTCAGCGGGTGCGATCTGTGCAACAAAACGGCGCGTGACGCGTTGAGGCCTTGGCCTGTGTTCTGCAGGCCCCGCCGCAGACATGCTGGCGGCTCTCGCCAGGAACGCCCGACCGATGCCGAAACAGACCAAAGAAGACGCCAATACCGTTGACGAGATCGAGGACGAACTTCCCTCCACCTCCGCTGCCATTCACGAGCTCATTCGCCGCGACGGCGAGAAGGAGATCAATCGCGATGTGCTGGCGTTGTTGTGGTCGGCAATTGCCGGCGGCATGACCATGAGCACATCGCTGATGGCGCGCGGCATCTTGATGGCGCATCTGCCCGATACCGAATTTTCCTTCCTGTTCGATGCCATGGGCTACACGGTCGGCTTTGTGCTGGTGGTGCTGGCAAGCCAGCAGCTGTTTACCGAAAACACGCTGACGCCGGTCCTGCCCTTCATGTCGGAACCGACCGGGCGCAATCTGTTCAAGCTCCTGCGCATCTGGGGCACGGCCCTTGCCGGCAATTTCATCGGCGGTGCCATCGCCGTCGCCTTCATCACCACCATGCCCGTTTTCGACACCGATGTGATGCAGGCCTTCACCAAGATCGGCCTGCACATGATGGAAAACGATCCGCTGCAGATGTTTGCCAAGGGCATTCTCGCCGGCTGGCTGATCGCCACCATGGTGTGGATGCTTCACCGCATCACCAATGCCCATCTGCTGGTGATCTTCCTCGTCACCTATGTGATCGGCATCGGCGATTTCACCCATATCATCGTCGGCGCGATCGAGGCCATGTTCCTCTATGCCGAGGGACAGGCAAGCCTCTATCAGGTGGTCGTCGATTTCGCCCTGCCGACGCTGCTTGGCAATATGGTCGGGGGCACGCTGATCTTCGCGCTGATGTCCCATGTCCAGGTGAAATCGGACGAGTAGATGACGAAGGAGCGCTGCAGGCCGTTCGCCGGCTACGCCGCCGCCATGTTCGGATGCATCTCTCCGAAGGCATAGCGCACGCTGTCGGCGACGGCCTGGATGATCTCGCTTTTGTTGTCGCTCAAGAGCAGCCGCACCTCGAAGCTTCCAAGCTCCGGCAGGCTGTGGCGCGAGCCAAGCGCGACCATCTCGTCGGTCAGATAGCTGTTGGGTAGCGGGGCCACGGCGAGATCGGCCACGACAGCGGCGCGCTGCGCCATGGTATGGGCCGACAGATAGGCTATGCGATAGGGGCGCTTGATCTTTTCCAGCTGGGTCAGCGCCTCGGCGCGCCAGCAGCAGCCATCTTCCCAGATCGACACCGGCAAGGGTTCGCGCAGATAGGCGGTCCCGCATTTGGCGCCCGCCCAGACCAGCTGTTCACGGAAGATCGCTTCGCCTTCAGGCTCCGCCCCCCCTGGCGTGCAATTGACCAGCGTCAGGTCCAGCCGCTGTTCCTGCAGCCGCTTGCGCAGCGCATTGGATGAATCGACCGTCAGATCCACCATGATCGAGGGATAGGTTTCGGCAAAGCGCCGCAAGATGCCGGGCATGAACCGCTCGCCGATATAGTCGGTCGCGCCGAGACGCACGACACCCTGCAGGTCGGGCATGCGAAAGCGCGACACCGCCTCATTGGACAAGGCCAGAATGCGGCGCGCATAGGTGAGCAGCGTCTCGCCGCCCGCCGTCAGCCGCACCGAGCGGGCATCGCGCAGGAACAGCGCTGCCCCCAACTGCTCTTCCAGCTTCTTGATCTGCATCGACACGGCAGAGGGCGTGCGAAACACGGTCTCGGCTGCCATGGAAAAACTGCCGGTCTCGGCAATGGCGACAAAGGTGCGCAGCACGTCATTGTCGAGTAGCGGAAGAGGCTGTCTGAATGAAACCGTCATGGCAATGACCTTCAATTTAATTGAACATGAAGATGATATCATTGCGTTTGATTGAATGTCAAATGGGGCGCATTCTCCTGTCATGGCAACGAAACGAAGGAGAATGCGCCATGTTGATCGGCATCATTGCCCGACTTTTCGGGCTGTTCGGCCACCGCGAGATCGCGGAAGCGGCAAAACGGTCTGACGACCGGCGCAAGACCCAGCGCGAATTGTCCAAATTGCCGCCGCATATCCTGCGCGACGTCGATTGGCCGCCCAAGGCCTGAGCGTTCGCACCGGACGGTCCGCAACATTCATCACGGATTGTGATGGATACCACAAACAACATTCGTTTGAGTGATTTATCTAGCGATGTCATAACGACATCCGGCGCTCGATCGCGCCTGGCCAAGGACGAAAGGATACCATCATGGCCTATATCACCGCACCGCGTTCAGTGGCAGCCGCCCCGTTCCACCCGCCTGTCGGCCGCCTGCTTGCCCGCGCCCTTGCCCTGCTTTATACCTATCGCTGCTGGCAGGCGCGCCGCCGCGCTGAAAACGCGCTGGCCAGCCTGCCGTTTTCCGTGCGCAAGGATATCGGCTGGCCGGCAGCCGACCGGGCCAAAATAAGCGCTCGCTGAGGCCGCCGGCGCTTTTTGGGCGGCAGTGAATGCCGCTTGCTTAGGCGCGCCATCAAAATGTCGCGAATTTAATCATCCATGCACGCATAAGACGTTTTTTGCTATTGCCCTGTCGCTTTTGAGCCATCTCCGTGGCAGGCTTCCACGCAAGGAATTGGCATATTCGCGGGCACGGGCTTTCAGCATGAACAAATCGCCGACCAAAAAACGTTCGCTTGTTTTCTTTATGGTACCGCATTTCACGCTGCTGCCCTTTGCGGGTGCCATCGAGACCTTGCGCATTGCCAATCGCATGCTGGGCTACCAGGCCTATGAATGGCGGCTGGCCTCTGTCGACGGCGAAAAAGTGTTCTCTTCCAGTGGTATAGCCATGGATGCTGACACATCTCTTGCCGATGAGAGACGCTTTTTGTCGGGCGAAAACAGGCCGAGCATGGTGATCGTCTGTTCGGGCATCTATGTGGAGGAATTCCGCAACAAGTCGGTCAATGCCTGGCTGCGCGAGGTCTATAACCGCGGTGCGGCCATCGGTTCGCTCTGTACCGGCGCCCATGTGCTGGCGCAGGCAGGCCTGCTCAACGGCAAGCGCTGCGCCATCCACTGGGAAAACCTGCCGGGCTTTGCCGAACATTTCCCCCAGGCCGATGTCTATGCCGATCTCTACGAGGTGGACGGCAATATCTATACCTGCGCCGGCGGCACGGCCTCGCTCGACATGATGCTGAACCTGATTGGCGAGGATTTTGGCGAGGGTCTGGTCAACCGCGTCTGCGAACAGCATCTGACCGACCGCGTGCGAAGCCCGCATGATCGCCAGCGCCTGCCGCTCAGGGCACGCCTCGGCGTGCAGAATTCCAAGGTTCTGCAGATCATCGAACTCATGGAAAACAATCTGGCCGAACCTCTGTCGCTGCTCGAAATCGCCGACGGTGCCGGCCTGTCGCGTCGCCAGATCGAACGGCTGTTCCGCCAGGAAATGGGCCGTTCCCCTGCCCGCTATTACCTCGAAATCCGCCTCGACCGCGCCCGCCATCTGCTGGTGCAATCCTCCATGCCGGTCGTCGAGGTCGCGGTTGCCTGCGGCTTCGTCTCCGCCTCGCATTTTTCCAAATGCTACCGCGAACTCTACAACCGCTCGCCCCAGCAGGAACGCGCCGAGCGCAAGCAGACGATGTCGAACAATCGCACCGGGGTGGTGGTGTAAGGGGGCATCTTGCACCGCGTGCATTGCCGGTGTCCCGCAAGCCGCGCAACCCGACAACAGACCGGCATCTGGACCTTCCATCCTGAATAGCAGAAGGTAGGCGTCCACAACGGCTGGGGAAACGATGCGCAACAGAACTTCGAAGACACGCCTGATCGCCGTCACCTGCCTGGCAGCATTTATCCTCCTGCAAACACAGCCGTCCTTTGCCCAGACCAATGCCGATGCGCCGGCGATCTCGGCACAGTCGAGCCCCGACAAAGATGTCGCGATTTCAAAGCGCCTGAGCGCCATCTACCGGGAAATCGACGGCTTGAGCACGGTCGACGTCAAGGTGGCATCCGGCGTTGTCAGATTGCTCGGCACCGTGGCCAACGCGCAATTGATCGACGAGGCCGAGGCCCTGGCCAAACGCGTGGAGGGCGTGGTTGCGGTCTCCAACACCCTGCAGGAAGAGACCTCCATCGACGAGCGCCTGACGCCGGTCTTCGAACGGGTGCTCACCCGTTTTCAGGACGGCATTCGCTATCTGCCGCTGGTCGGCGTGGCGCTCATTCTCTGGGGCGCCTTCATTGTCTTCGGCTGGTTCATCACCTCGCGCAGCTGGCCCTGGTCGCGCATAGCGCCCAATATCTTCATCGCCGATCTGCTCAAGCAATTCGTGTGGATCCTGTTCATCCTCATCGGTGCGCTGCTGGCCCTCGACATTGTCGGGGCGGCAACGGTGATCGGCACGGTTCTGGGGGCCGCCGGCATCGTCGGTCTGGCCGTCGGCTTTGCCGTTCGCGATACGGTCGAGAATTATCTCGCCAGTATCCTGCTCAGCCTGCGCCAGCCGTTTCGGCCCAAGGACTATGTCAGCATCGAGGGCCAGGAGGGCTTTGTCACCCGCCTCACCTCGCGTGCCACCATCCTGCTCGACGCGTCCGGCAATCACGTGCGCATACCCAATGCCGTCGTGTTCAAGGCAACGATCATCAATTACACCCGCAATCCCGAACGGCGTTTCGATTTTGCCCTCGGGGTGGATGCCGAAAGCGCGCTCGATGTCGCCTTGAAAATCGGCATAGACAGCCTTCAAACACTCGACTTCACCTTGACCAGACCGCCCGCAGACGGCTGGATCGAGACGGTGGGCGATTCCAATATCCTCCTTCGCTTTTGCGCCTGGATCGATCAGAACGAGACCGATTTCATCAAGGCCCGCTCGGAAGCTCTGCGCGTGACGAAGAATGCGATCGAAGCCGCCGGCTTCTCCCTGCCCGAGCCCATCTATCGGGTGAATATCAGCTCCATGCCGGGCGGTTCGTCCTTCTTGGGGACGCAAGACAAAGCCGCCAAAACGCCCGAACCATCCAAGAAGACGCCCGCGACAAAGCCGCAACAGACCAAAGCCGATGTCAGCGCCGATCCGGCGATTGCACAGCAGATCGACGAAGAGCGGCAGGCATCGAAACGGACCGACCTCTTGACCGACCATGCGCCAAGCGAGCTGGATTAGGGGAATGAGGCCGGGAAACGAAGGCGTGCCATCGCAGAAAAGCCTCGGAAACCGGGCTTTCAGGGGTGGCTGGGCAGACACCATGCCCCCCGTTTGTGTCTCTGCGTGTCACAGGATCGGGAAGCACGCAACAGGCGCGAGCAGGCGTTGAGGAGTGCATATCGCGCCTCCCCTTACAGCAGGCCCCTGGCGCGTAAATCGGGGGCAAAGGTGGCAAGCGGCAAAACGAGGGTCAGTGGTCTGTCTTGCAGCGGCTCCGCTCCGAAAGAAGCATACCAGTCGGCAGCACGTTCGCTCTTGGCATCGATCATGAGGAGAAGACCGCCGCCTTCACCGGCAAGCCGCAGGCAACGCAAGGCTGCTGCGGCTAGGAGTTGTCCTCCCAATCCCTGCCCCGCCAGGGCACGGTCCGTCGCCAGACGGGCAAGCCTGAAGCCCGGTACCTCATGGCGTGCCAGTCCCCTCGTCATCGATGCGGGTACGGCCTCATGCGCCACAGACGCAGGTGCTATGGTGTAAAAACCAAGGATGCGGTCTGCTATCGTATTATCGACAGCACAAAAGGTCTTGGCTGCATTCTGTTCATGGCTCTGCCGTGCAAAGCGCTGCAAAAACGCGTTCATCTGCGCATCGCCGCAATCGAAGGAAGACCGATCATGCGATTTTTTGATCGGTTCCTCATGCCATTGCGGCAGGCTCATAGAGTATCCGGCAGCGCTGCGACGGCAGCACGCAGCTTGGCATTCGGCTTGGGTGGGTTTTCCAGAAGATTGAGGATGCGCAGATAGTCCCGTTCCGACACCTTGACGACCTCGGCTTCGGCAATCACCGCCTCGGCTTCTCGAAGCGCGGATTGCGTGACGAAACTGGTGAGATCGGTATCGCGCAATGCGGCCGCCCGCAGCAGCTTGGCCTTCGCTGTCGCTGCGATACGCAGGCTCATGCGCTCGTTGTCTTCGACTGCTGCTCTTGGCATGGAGGCCTCCATTCATACCGCTTCAAGTCTATGGGAGTGGATGCTTCACGTCAATCTGTACACCTTCAATGCGTACGCGTTGCCATTCGCAGTCCCAGAAACCATCATTGTGACGAGCAGGCAGAAGAGGTAGCACTTATGTTAGAGATGAGGAGCGCTACTTCAGCGTGTTTTCTATAGCGGCAGGTTAGGCAGACAAGTGTATCGCAAGAGGAGCAATTATGTTGTTTCAAGCTGATCCTGATTTCATCGCGGATCTCGACGACAAGACATTGGTAAAGCTCCTGAAACGCCTCGTATTGTCTGAGAGCCGCCTTGCTGGAATCCCCCTACGCGGAGCGGCTGTGCCTTTGCAAATCACCATAGCTGACGGCGGAGAGGATGGTCGTGTCGAGTGGGACGGTGGGCAAACATCTACCGCATATCTGCCAAGTCGCTTTACCGCGTTTCAGTCGAAGGCCCAAAATCTGACAGAGAGCCGTGTTCGCGATGAGGTTCTAAAGGTGGCTAAGGCGAAGCCACCAGAGCTAAGCCCGGTCATCCGTGAGGTTCTCTCACGCAAAGCGGGCTATGTCATATTTTGCCGGGAACGGATGGTTACAGCGAAGCGGACAAAGCTTGTAAAAGCTATTCGCTCTGCAATTACCGCAGGCGGCGGTGACCCCAACGATGCTGCCGCAATCGAGGTATATGACGCCAATCTCATAGCTGATTGGGTCAATACCCATCCTGCTGTCGCCCTGTGGCTAGCCTCACAACGCATGGGGCGCAACCTTGCCGGATTTCAAACCCATGAGACGTGGGGGCAGGTACCTGATTTTCACTCACCCTGGAAATCCAGTGATGAGCCGAGGTTTGCGCCCGCAAACCGCGTTGTACCTGTAGAAGTGCGGGCGGATCCAAAGCGTAGCGCATGGACCTACGAGCAAGCTGCCGACGAGATCTTGCGATTTCTTTCCTCTGAGAAAGCAATTGCTCGCGTATTTGGGCCGTCTGGATACGGAAAATCACGCTTTGTCTATGAACTACTTGGCCGCACAAGCAGCATCGCTGACGACATCGATCGAAGCTCGGTGATATACACTGATGGCTCAATCTCCGGTGAGGAAAGCGTCAAGCTCGCATTGGAACTTGCGACTACTGGATTTCCAGCAATTCTCGTAGTTGATGAGTGTGCAGATGATCTGCACAATAAGCTCGCGAGCATCGCAGCTCGCAACAATTCACGGCTGCGGCTAGTGACGCTCGACATCGAGACCAAGGTTCTTCAGGCAAACAACACACTTTCTATCCGTGTCGAGAAGTCGGACGACAAGCTGATTGGCGAGATTGCGAAGGGCATAGCCCCTAGTCTTAGCGATGGTGATACTCGTTTCATCACCGAGATTGCTGAGGGCTTTCCGAGTATGGCTGTGCTGGCTGCGCAGCAGGATGCAGATAGCCGACAGACACTGGTTTCCGCAGAACAAGTTCTCGACAAGATCATATGGAGCGGCAAGCAACGCGTGGCGGAAGCACAACGAGTGCTAGAGATCGCATCGTTGTTTGAGTGGCTAGGATTGCAGGGGAGAGTAGAAAGTCAGGCCGGCTTTCTTGCCACAGAGCTAGCGCATATCCCAGCGCCGCTATTTGTAGAACATCTACTATCGTTCAAGCCGCGTGGCATTATTTCTCAACGTGGGGACTTTGCGCAGGTTGGCCCAACACCATTGGCAGCGCGGCTTGGTCTTGCTCGGCTGTCCGTGATGACGGCGGAGCAACTGGTTCACTTTTTTAAGACGGCACCTTCGGAGCTTCAATCCAGTCTGCTCAAGCGTATAAAGTGGATGGACACGTCGCCAACCGCAGTGGCGTTTGCTGACAGGCTGCTTCAGCCCGAGATGTTTGGCAACTTTGCCGCGCTCAATACGGAGTTTGGTTCGAAAGCTCTCGATCGTCTGGTACACGTTGCGCCGGATCTCGTGTCTGCAACCATCGAAAAGGTATTCGGACATCTAACTATAGAAGAACTAAAAGCTGCCCATGATGGTCGTCGCCATCTCGTTTGGGCTTTGGAAAAGCTTGTATTTAGGAAGCAGACATTTGAACGATCGGCCCATTTGCTTATGAAGCTTGCGACGGCCGAGAATGAAAACTACGGCAATAACGCCAGCGGCATATTTAGGCAGCTTTACCAGTTATACCTCAGCGGTACAGAGGCTGACCCTGCCGCAAGGCTATTGGTTCTTGATGATGGCCTAGCATCAACATCTGAGGTTGAAAGGCGCGTTTGCGTCGATGCACTCGGCCACATGTTGGACAACGGACACTATTCGCGTGGCGGTGGGGCGGAGCAAATCGGCAGCGCCGATGCGATAGAGGACTGGCGTCCAAAAACCTACGGCGAAATTCACGATTTCTTTCGCGCCGCAGTGTCTCGCCTGACAAGCATTGCGGTTAGCGATGATGTCTGCGCCAAGGCCGCAAGAAACCATCTCGCCAAGCACATTCGCGGGCTTTTACGCGACTTGCCCATCGCCGAAGTGAAAGCGATGATCGGTGAGGTAACACGTGCCAAAGGCTTCTGGCCCGAAGCGCTAATGTCGATCTCAGATTGGCTTTATTTTGATCGGGAGAAAGGCACACCCGCAAAAATCTCCAAGGAAGTTCGCGGTATGTACGACGCATTGCTGCCAACTGATCCGGTCGAACTTGCCGTTTTGTACACGCAGGGCTGGCAGGTCGATTTGCATGATCCAGATGCGAAGTATGACAGTGGAAGCGATGCGGGGCGCGACTTCGATTATGCTGCGCGACAAGCAACCTCGACAGCAAAGTTGATCGCAGTAGACAAGCAGCTCACTGAACGATCCGTGGAGCGGATCGCATGCGATGATGGCCACGGTACGTTTGTTTTCGCTAGGGAGTTAATGAAGCAAGTCAACGACCCGAACGAGCTTATGCAAATTGCTGTTGCGGTGGCTGAGCGTAGCGAAAGATCGCCAAATCGAGGCTTCTTCGGCGGATTGATCACCGGAGCGGATGATCGTGACAGCGATCTAGCAAAACGTCTCATCCGCTTGGCGCTGCAATCACCTAAGCTGAAAAACGAGGCAGTCGCACTCATTGGCTCAGGCCGTTTGCAGTCTGATGATATTCAGTTGGTTATCTCGCTTCTAGCATCTGCCGATATTCAACCTTGGCAATGCAGAAATCTCGGGCTTGCTCGGCTGAATGGATCCTCGCTTACTCCACTACTGGAAGAGCTTGAAAGGCATGGAAATGAGGGGCTTTGGACTATCCTCGATATAGTCGGAATGTACCTCTACGACAACAAGCATCCTGTAACCAAGGAATTGGTCGACCTAATCAAACGTGTGTTGGTAACACCCACCCTGATGGATGCCGTCTCGAACAATATGGATGGCTACCACATGGAGCAGATGGTGGAGCGTTTGGTAAGGCTTAGCGCCATTAGTGAGCCCTACGCAAAGAAGCTCTCGAAGCAAGTCATGAGAATATGTCGACAGGGTACGGACCGGGTTTTCTATGATCTTGATGCCCCTGTTCGTAAAATTCTGGAAAGCCTGATGGCTCTTTATCCTGCGACCGTATGGACTGAGATAGCGAAAAAGCTAACAAGCAAGTCATGGTATGATCGTTTTTACGCCGAGCATTTACTTGAGGCTCAGCACCTGGGTGGTGATGGCGATTATCTGGGGCGAGGACTATCGTTCAACGTGCCCCCCCAAGTTTACATGGATTGGGTGCGGGAGAAGCAGGAAGCTCGCGCTGCAACAGCCGTCTCATGGCTTCCCATCGCAGAGAAGAACGACGGGGGGCAACTTAAGTGGCATACCGAACTTGAAGCTTTTGTTGCAGAGTTCGGCAATCAGCCAGACGTGTTAGCTGCTGTATCAAGTCGTCTATTGCCCAGGAGCTACTGGGGAGGGCTTGAGCGCTATCTTGAGCCGCTTATCCCGCTCGTTCAAAGCTGGTCATCGCACCCAAATGCTAACATTCGTCGCTGGGTTGCCGAGCAGCTTGATCGACTAAACAAGGCTATTGCCGAAGAAAGAAAACGTAGCGAGGAGGATGTCGTTCGCTACGGTTAGAGCCAACGTGTAGAGCCAGCAGATAGGCGTGCTATCTCAGAAACTACAAATTTTTACGAGGGGGTATCTAAGCTCTTTCGTGCAGCCACTTCCCCCATGGGATACCACCGGCCTGACGCCACCAAACTTTCCTTCACGTGCCCGTATACCGTTTTGGCCCAGATCCCGCTACAACATCGGAGCCATAAGGCAGGGTATAGGGTCATGTCCGCAGGGGTATACCCCAACGGTCACACCCTCCCCTGACAAACCTCCTTCGTCAGCTCCGCATTGCCACCATCGGACACAGCTTCCCGCGAACGCCACCCTTTTGGGCGCTCACCCGAGGCTGACAAAGAACCTTGCCGAGACCACGAGCAGAAAAATCCCGAAACCGATCTCCAGCTGGCGTTTGCTCATGGCATGGGCGAGTCTTGCGCCGATCGGGGCCATCATCAGGGTGATGGGGATGATCAGCAGAACGGCGATCCAGTTGACGAAGCCGGTCGAAAGCGGCGGCAGGCCGGGCTCGCCCCAGCCGGCCCAGATATAGCCCAGCAGGCCCGGCACCGCGATCAGCACGCCGACGGCCGAGGAGGTGGCGACCGCCTGGTGGATCGGGCGGCCGTAAAGCGTCATGAAGGTGTTGTTCAACACGCCGCCGCCAATGCCCATCAGGCCCGACAGAAGACCGATCCCGCTGCCGACCAGAAAGGTCGCAGGCTCCCCCGGCAGGTCGGTGCCCAGATGCCAGCTGGCGCGATTGGCCACCATGCGGATGGCAAGCAGCAGGGTGATGGCGGCAAAGATGCCGCGCAGCATGGCGCTGGAGGCTTCGGCGGCAATCATCGCCGCCAGGATGGCGCCGAGCGGCACGGCCAGCACCCAGCCTTTCAGCAGTTTTTCATCGACCGCGCTATGGCGTCTATGGGCCATGAAGGAGCGCACCGATGTGGGCACGATCACCGCAAGCGAGGTGCCGACCGACAGATGCATGGCCACCGCCTCCGGCACGCCGGCCAACCCGAAGATCTGGTAGAAGACCGGCACCAGCACGGCCCCGCCGCCAATGCCGAAAATCCCGGCCAACAGGCCGGCCAGGCCGCCGGCTGCGGCCAGCAGGACGGCAAAGATCAAAAGATCGCTCAGTGGCGGCATGGCTGGTTGCCCTCCCCGGATGACGCCGGCCTCCGGCGTCCGTCATCAAACCGTGACGTGTTTAGGCCAATCTGGGCGCCGGACAAGCATGACATGGGGCAATGCGGTACGCATCCACTGCGTTTGCCGCCCCGTCCGCCGCCAGACCTGCCGCATGTCCAAGCGTCCCCTCGCAGCCCAGAAGTCGGGATGCGACGCGATATCCCTGCTGGAGCGCGGTTCCCCTGTCCGCCGCGTTTCGGGTTTTGGCCGGCCCTTGTGCCGGCCTATTTTTTGGCAGGCGTGGCAGACGGCCTTCGCACAACCGTTCCGGTGACGGCATCGGTGTCCGGCGTGTCATAGGCGTTGGGCAGAAGCACCACCGGATTTTCGGTGCCGATCCCGTCCACCACCGGCTGGGCCGTCAGCCCTTCGGCGATCGAGATGCCGCCCGGTTGCTGCCATGGCTGCGTCTGCACCTGCGCCTCTCCGCCGGCTGCGACCCCCAGCCCCGCATCGATATTGACGCCATCGGCTGGAATGGTCAGCGGCTGCGTCCCGTCGGCGGATGCATCGGCCTGTTCATAACCGCCATCGATGGGGGGAAGCTTTGCCGGCGTCTGCTGTGCGCTTGCCGCTTCATAGCCTCCATCGATCGGCGGCAGCGCATCCTCGTCGCCCGCCTGCGCATAAAGCGGCTGTTCTGCGCTCTGCTCGGGCTGCGCAGTCGTATGGTCGGCGGCTGCGAGATTGGGCGTATTGAGATAATCGATGCCCTCGCTGCCGCTGTTTTGCGGCGGTTCGGGATTGTAGGACACCTCGCCCACACGCCCCAGCAGCTGATCGCCGCGGCTGTTGACGCGCCCGACCAGCTGCCGGTCGGGATTGCCCGGCGAGCCAACGCTTGCGGTCGGCACATAGCGATCCGGCGAACAGGCCGACAGCGCCGAAAGCGACAGCGCCAGCACGGTTACGCGTCCAAGCAGAGAAGAATACGCCATACAAACAACCATTCTGCCAAGGCCGGCGAACCGGCAATATCGGGTCATTCTAGGCCGCAGCCGTAAAGCTTTCCTTGCAAATTAAGGTAAATGCAATTCAGCGTTTCGAAAGCGCTGACAGGGTCAACGCAAACGGCGCCGGACGATTTCTCCCCCGGCGCCGTCTCCTCTTGCAGATCATGAAGGAGGCCTAGGCCGCCCGCTTGCCCATGCTGGCAGCGGCCAGATTGAAGCGTGACAGCAATTCGCGCAGCTGGGCTGCCTCATGGGCGAGCGTCTGGCCGGCCGCCGTGGTTTCTTCCACCATCGCCGCGTTCTGCTGGGTCATCTGGTCCATGTGGTTGACCGAGCTGTTGATCTCCTGCAGGCCGGTCGACTGTTCGCGCGCAGCCGTCGCAATCGTGTGGACATGGTCATTGACCTTGTTGACCAGTGTCTCGATGTCCACCAGCGCATCGCCGGTGGAGCGCACCAGCTTCACGCCCGTCTCCACCTCGTTGGCCGAGGCGCTGATCAGCGTCTTGATCTCCTTGGCGGCATTGGCGGACCGTTGCGCCAGTTCGCGCACTTCCTGCGCGACCACGGCAAAGCCGCGTCCGGCTTCACCGGCCCGGGCCGCTTCCACCCCGGCATTCAGCGCCAGGAGATTGGTCTGGAAGGCAATCTCGTCGATCACGCCGATGATCTGGGTAATCTTGTCCGACGAGCTTTCGATCCGGCTCATCGCTTCGACCGCATTGCGCACGATCTCGCCCGAGCGGTTTGCGCTGTCCTTGGTCTCGTTGACCATGTCGCGCGCTTCGTTGGCGCGGTCGGACGAGGTCTTCACCGTGGCCGTGATCTCGTCCAGGGCCGCGGCAGTCTGTTCGAGGGCTGCGGCCTGCTGTTCGGTGCGGCGGGACAGGTTGCCGGTCGCTTCGCTGATGCCGGTGGCGCTTTCGCTCACCACATGGCTGGAATTGTTGATCCCGGTCATGATGGTCTGCAGCGAGGAGACCGCGGCGTTGAAGTCGCAGCGCAGCTTTTCATAGTCCGCACCGAGATCGCCGATCTGCGCGGTCAGATCGCCGCTTGCCAGCCGTTCCAGCGCATCGCCCAGTTCGCGAATGGCATGCTCCTGCCGCTCGGCGGAGGTGCGCAGCACCCGTTCATTGCCCTGCCGCTCGGCATCCAGTGCCTGCTGCTGCTGGGATTGGCGGCTTCTGAGCTGGATGCGTTCGCGCACGGAATCGCGCAGGACAAGCAGTGCCTTGGCCATGCCGCCGATCTCGTCCTTGCGGTCGGCATCGATGATATCGGCATCGACCCGCTCTTCGGCAATATCGGCCATGGCGGATTTCAGGCGCTGGATCGGACGTGTCACGCTTGCCACGATGGCAAAGGCACAACCGGCGATGATGACCAGGCTCGCACCGATCAGGGCGATGCTGTAGGACACCGTGCGCAGGAACTGTGCCTGCAGGTCATCGGAATAAAGGCCCGTGCCGACAATCCAGCCCCAGGGCTCAAAGCCGATCACGTGGGAAAATTTCTCCACAGGCGCCTCGAAGCCAGGCTTCGGCCAATAGTAGTTGACGAAGCCTTCCTTGCTCTTCTTGACGGTATTGACGAATTCCACGAACAGATGCTTGCCGTTCGGATCGGCCATGGCCGTCAGATCCTGGCCGACCAGCGCCGGCTTGATCGGATGCATGATCATGCGCGGGGTCATGTCGTTGATCCAGAGATAGCCGTCTGGCGCATAGCGAATCGCGGAAATGACATCCATTGCCTGGGCCTGGGCTTCCTCCCGGGTCAGAACGCCCTGCACTTCCATGTCGTGATATTTGTTCAAAATGCCAATGGCACCGTCATCGATCGATGCCAGCGTGGCGCGACGTTCGCCCACCAGCGCGTTGTAAGACATGTACAGATTGAAGGCCATTCCGACGACCAGAACAGCCAGCGTAATTCCCACCAGCGCATATAATCGCGTCGACAATCCAAAGTTCTTCATGAAATCCCCACCCCATTAATGTCATTGACTGTGATCCGGCACAGTTCGAATTTGGTAAATTCCGATTGCTAAAATTAGCCTAAAATTCATGAGCAAAGCATTAATCGCGCTTATCGTGTGCTGGCACCCGTCTTCGCGCGATGCATTTTTCCTGTGACTTGCCGACAATGGCTCTGGCCTTGTCTCGACAATCATGGAGCATGGCGGATGAGCGACGACGCAATGAAGGATGGATATCATCATGACTGAGCAGGCACCCGGCGGCGAACTGACCCTGCGCACGCTTGCCATGCCGGGCGATGCCAATGCGGCGGGCGATATCTTCGGCGGCTGGGTCATGGCGCAGATGGATCTGGCCTGCGGCATCCGCGCGGCTGAGCGTGCCCGCGGTCGCGTGGTCACCGCCGGCGTCCAGGAAATGGCCTTCGCCATGCCGGTCAAGATCGGCGATACACTCTGCGTCTATACGGAAGTCGCCAAGGTGGGCCGCACCTCGATCACGCTGGCCGTCGAGGTCTGGGCGCAGCGCTATCTGAAAGACAAGATGGAGAAGGTGACGGAAGCGACCTTTGTCATGGTCGCCATCGACGAGAACGGCAAACCGACGCCGGTGCCCGCCGAGTAAGACACAAGGCCTGCCGCTACAGGAAGGCCGCCTTGCCGTCATACTGCATGCCCGGAAAAACGGTCTTTTCCAATGCAGAACGTGAAATGCCATACTGGCTGGCGAGCAGGGCCGCTGCAACGGAACGCACATCGCCGGTCGGCATCAGATCGCGCTGATCGAGCAGGTTTGCATCGTCCAGCCCCGGCCATCGGCCAAAGACCTTTCCGCCACGAATGGCGCCACCGGCGATCACCGCACAGCCGCCCGTGCCATGATCGGTGCCACCATTGCTGTTTTCACGCGCGCTGCGGCCGAATTCGGTCACGGCAATCACCGCGGTCTTGTCCCAGATTGCCGGTCCAAGATCCTCTTTCAAGGTGATCACGGCCGATGCCAGACCGTTGACGGCAGACTTGAACTGCCCCTTCTGGTTCACATGCGTATCCCAGCCATTGAGCGAGAAACTGGCGATGCGATATGTCTGCTTGAGCAGGGACGCGGCCATTCTGGCCGTCGCGGCACTTCCCTGCCCCGGCATGTCGTCTCCCCGCAACAGATCGGTATAGCGGTCGAGACCCACCGCTTCCGTCAGGGCCTCGGAGAAATCGGGGTCATTGCGGTAAAGACGCGCCAGCATCTGCAATTCATCCTCCGCCAGCGACATGTCCGACCGCGGCGACCAGACCTCGGCGGGATTTGGGCCCGACAGAATGATCTCCCGCGTCGGGCTCACATCCACGGCAGACAGCCGGGCATCGGTCAGCGACAAAACGCGGTTCAGCCAGCCGCCCTCCCCGGTCGTTCCCCGGGCACCGCCGCTTTCGAGAAAGTCCTGACCGTCGAAATGGCTGCGCACATCGCGATAGGAAGTCGAGACGGCATGCACAAATCCCAATTCGCCGGAGCGATAGAGAGGCTCCAGTGCTGCTGCCTCCGGATGAAGCCCGAAGAAACCGTCGAGGTCGATCAGGCCGGCATCGCCGCCCAGGGCCAATTTTGGCCGCAGCGCCGCAAACAGGCGGTCGCCATGCGGCTGCACGAGATCCAGTCCGTCCATGGCACCGCGCAACAGAATGGTGACGAAGCGGTTCTCTCCGGGCATGGCGGCGAAGCTCACCGGCGTCACCAGAGGCGAGGCGGCCAGACAGCAGGCCGCCCCCAACAGATCACGACGTCTCAAGACGAGGGAATTTTGCATGATCAATTCCTCCTTAGCGGCGATTGAATTCGGGCGATGCCAGCGCCGCCAGCAAACCGGCCTGACGATTGGGAGCCTGTCCAACGACAAGGATGGTATCGTCGCGGGCAAAATCGGCGAGGGTCGTCTCGACAAATTCACGCGGATCGCGACCTGCGCCCAGATAACCGATGGCCCGCCTTGCCCAGGCGATACGCTCGGAAATCTGGCTGGGGCTCAGCCAACTCTGCGATTCGTCGTCAAAGCCTGCCGCATTGGAGGCACGCCAGAGCGGTTGCCCAAGATCTGTGAGTGCGCGCAGCGCGTGACCGGCCAGCGGCTGCCGCTTCGCGCCGCCTTTTGGCGTGGGCTCCCCTTGTCCCTTTGGTTGCATCATGCCGTCCATCGCCGCATCGCCATCGGCCATCACATCCTGTCGAGGCGCTGGGCCCACCGTTGACGCCTTCAGCAAGACGGCTTCATCCGCATCGAGCGCTTTCAGGCTGGACACCACATAATCGAGCGGCATCTTGATCTTGGAACCCGCCGCCTCCCAGGACATCGGTTCGCCGAGCATGGCGCGATAAATGGCCGTCAGATCACCATCGGTGTCTTCCCATCGTCTGGCCATGGCCTCGACCACGGCAGCAGGCGGCGGCTCGCTGATGAAGTGCGAGGCCAGTTGCGTCGAGATATGCTTTATGGTGCGGGGATCGCGAGACAGGTCATCGAAAACCAGGCGCGCATCGGCGAAAGGCACATCGCTTCGCTGATAGACCTTACCCAAAACGGTAAATTGCCCCGGCTCGGCCCGGCGCTGTTCGAAACGTGTCTCGCCCGTCATCGGGTCGATAGCCAGGCCGGTCAACAGCAGCGCTAGCTGCTGCACATCCTCCTGGCTGTATCCGGCATCGACGCCCAGCGTGTGCAGTTCCATCAACTCGCGGGCGAAGTTTTCGTTTGAGCCTTCACTGCCCCGGCGCTTCCCGACCGGCGAATTCGGCCCGACGGATTTGGCCTGATCGAGAAATGTCAGCATGGCCGGGTGAAGCGATGCCGCAGCAACGAGTTCGCGGAACGAGCCGGACAGATACGGTCGGATGGCCACCGCCTCGAAATGCGGCACCATCAGCAGCATCACCGGCGTTTTTCCGGCACCGACCGTGAAGTGGTTGATCCAGAACGAGGCCAGCCGCTCGTGAAAGGCATAGGGGGATGTCACGGCCTGTGCGATACGTGCCATGGCATCTTTGCGAAACAGCGCCTGCGCCTGGCTGCGAAGCGCTTTTTTGGGCTCCGCGTCGGACTCACCCGCCGCCTTCATCTGGTTCAGGCGTTTCTGTTCTTGCAGATAGTTTCGGATATCCGCAAGCCGCTGCTGTGCTCCGCCAAGGGGGAATAGCGGAACTTGCCGGCGCGCGGGCTCGAGTTCTGCGATCAGTGTTTCTGCATCGTCGGCGGCGCTCGCCGATCCGAGTCCATAACCGAAACGAATGGCCGTCATGCTCGATGGGGTTAAGGTCATCTTCCGTCCCCTTCATGGCCTTTCGGCCAACATCATTGACACTCTTTGGATGAACACCAGTATTGCCGAGCTTTACGGATTTTTGACGGCCTGATTACGCACAGATCATGGCAGTCCGCTCCATGTCGTTAACAGGGGTGGCTCGACCCCTCCTCTTGCGCGTGCGAGCGTCCGCACGGGCGGGACCGGAACTTCAACGCTGCAACACTGTTTCCCTATTGAATGTTCCACTTCCACCCTGCGACCGGCTTTCGCCCGGGCGCTCTCGCGCAGAGGAGGAAACAATGTTTCCAGACTGGTTCCATCTTTTGGCCGTTGCGGCGATCTCCCTCGGCGTCATCACGGCTCTGATCATCCTCTTCGATGTCGTCAAACATCCCCAGCATATGGCGATCATGAACGTGGTCTGGCCTGTCACCGCTCTCTTCGGCACGATCCCCCTGCTTCTGGTCTATTGGCGTTACCGACGCCATTCCCATCACCACATGATGGCAAAAACCGGTGCCGGCGGTGAAGACATGCGGGACATGGGCGAGACGCCCTTTTACATCATGGTCGGCAAAGGCGCGCTTCACTGCGGTAGCGGCTGCATGATCGGTGACGTCATCGCCGAATGGCTGGCCTTTGCGGTTCCGGGCGTTGCCATCGCTCTTGGCTGGCAGACACTGTTTTCGGAAAAGATGTTCGCGGTCTGGATTCTCGATTTCATCTTTGCCTTCGGCTTCGGCGTGATCTTTCAATATCTGGCTATCGTCCCCATGCGCAATCTCACTCCGGCGGAGGGAATCATCGCGGCGTTGAAAGCCGACACGCTGTCCTTGCTGTCGTGGCAGGTCGGCATGTATGGCGCCATGGCCGCCCTACAGCTGTGGATCTTTCCAGCCGCCTTCGGAGCGGAAGCCTCCGTCAACAGCTTCGAATTCTGGTTTGCCATGCAGATCGCCATGATCTGCGGTTTCATCACCAGCTATCCGGTCAACTGGTATCTGGTCGCAGCAGGCATCAAGGAGAAGATGTAGAGGCTCGCCCGAGATCGCGTGCGCGCCCGGCGCGCATGACAAGCGAACGTTGCGGTTCGCACCGGGATCGAGCCCCGTCGCTGCCGACCATTAAAATATTATTATTGAATATATGCAACGGTCCAGCGGGATGAGCCGCGTGCACTGGCGCGCGCTTCAATGCAATCGAATTTCGGGAGAACAGTGCCTGGTGGCATCGATAGAAGAAAGTGATCGCCAACATTTTCTTCCCGAGATTCAGCGGGCACAGGTACGTATCCTGTTTTCCAGCCATCTCGCGACGACCCTTGCTAATGCAATGATCGCCGTGTCCGCGGCGGCGGTTGCCATCATAACCCATGGTCCATCCAAGGCAGTCACGATCTGGCTCGGCGTGGTGCTGGCCACACTGATTTTGCGTGGCGTCTCGGTTGCCATATTTGCAAGAACCTCGCTCGTTCACACGAGACCGCATCTCGTGTTGCGGACATTGATCGCCGGTTCGCTGGCATCTGGCCTGACATGGACATGTCTGCCCTTCATCATTCCCAACTTCGATGGCAGCACCAGCGATGTTGCGATCCTGCTGGTGATGCTCGGCATATCCAGCGGCTCCGTGGTGCGGGGCATCGTCTGCTTCCCCATGTCGATGGTCTTCGCCTTGCCCATCCAGTCGGCCATCTTCATCTCGCTGCTGGGGAACGGCAGCGCTACCGCCTATATTCTTGCCTCCAATGTGTTCGCGCTCGTCGTCATTCTGGTGCGCAGCAGCCTTGGCGCACAGCAGACCTTTTTCGAGAGCGAAGTTGTCAGACTGCGTGCCACGGCACTCGCAGACTCCCTGGCGCAGGCCAATGAGGATATCACCCAGGCCAATGCACGCCTGGAACAGATCGCCAATTACGATCCCGTGACGGGTCTGGCCAACCGGGCCAGCTTCAACGACCGCGTGTCGACCGATCTTGCTGCCGCAGCCCGGGACAAATCCGAAGTCGCCCTGCTGTTGATCGACCTCGATCATTTCAAGCAGATCAACGACACCCTCGGCCACAGCGCCGGCGACCGGGTGCTGAAGGAAATTGCCGACAGGTTGACCTCCGCGGTCCAGGATCACGGCATGATTGCCCGGATCGGCGGAGACGAGTTTGCAGTCCTGGTCAAGGGTCCCATGGCAACGGTCGATGCGCGCGCCTATGCCAACCGCATCATCGAACTCAGCGAGCGCCCGATCTCGGTCGGCGGCGCGGCGATGGTGGTTCACCTCAGCATCGGGCTTGGCGGTTATCCGCATCACGCCCAAAATGCAGACGATCTCCTGGCCTGTGCCGATCTTGCCCTTTATGCCGCCAAGGAATCCGGCCGCCGCTGCGTGCGCGCCTTCGATCCGGCAATGAAGACCCATGTGGAGCGCCAGCGCGTGATCGAACAGGATCTCGCCCGCGCCATCGAGGCCAATGCGCTCGAAGTCTGGTTCCAGCCGCAAATGGCGCTCGATACCAGGGAGGTTCTGGGTTTCGAGGCGCTGCTGCGCTGGTTTCATCCACAACTGGGGTCCGTGTCTCCACCGGAAGTCATCCAGGCGGCCCAGTCTCTGCATATCGCCGACCAGCTGACGATCTATATCGCCCATGCCGTGTGCCGCCTGCTTACCGAACTGCCGGAGCTCGGCCTGCCCGAGGCCACCGTCGGCCTCAACATATCGCCGCGCGAATTCGCCCATTATTCGGTGGCCGATGTGCTGCAAACCGTGACAGAAGCCCATGGCATCACCCATTCGCTGCTGGAAATCGAAATCACCGAGGAAGCCATTCTCGATGCCGAGGGCGCCGGCGAACAGCTCAAGCGCATGGAGAATGCCGGGTTCAAGCTGGCCGTGGACGATTTCGGCATGGGGCACTCGTCGCTCGCCTATCTGATCAGCCTGCAGGTCGACCGCTTGAAGATCGACCGCAGTTTCGTCCAGGGCGTGACCGGATCGCGTGCCAACCAGGAACTGATCCTGGCGCTGGTCGGCCTCGGGCATGCGCTCTCCATCGAAATCGTCGTCGAAGGCGTGGAAAACCAGACCGATGCCGACATGCTGCTGATGCTGGGCTGCAAGATCGCCCAGGGCTATCATTTCGCCCGCCCCATGTCGGCCGATGCCCTGCGCGCCTGGCTTGCCGCGCGCAAGAGCGCTGTCGATACCGCAGAGGCGAAGAAGGCGGTGGCCTGAGGTCGCCTTGCGCAACCAGAACCTGTCAGCATGGTCGCTGCCCGTTGCACCTTTGTTCCGATTTTCGCGGCCCGCCCCCTTTCCTTTCCGGAGGGGCTTCTCCATATTCCCCCCATGGCAAGATCAGCGAAAAAATCCGATCCGAAACAGCAGGGCGATGCGTCCGCAAGCGCAGCGCACGGCTTCGAGGAAGCCCCGCAATCCGCATTCGAAGGCGCGCCCGCAGGCGGCAGCGTCTCCGACTGGGTGAAGCAGCTCGAGGCCGAAGCCGAGTCGTCCACGGTGGAAACGCAGCGCGAGGTGGCTTCCAAGGCCGGCAAGCACCGCAAGAAGGTCGAGAATGCCGCGCGCAAGCATTCCGAAACCGTCAGCCTCAACAAGAACACCACCGCCAGCCGCTCCGCGCGCGGCACCTCCATGGGCGCATCCTCCGATCCGAAGACGCGGGCCGCCGCCGGCCTCAATCCGGTCGCGGGCATGGATGTGAGCCTGGAGGAGGCGCAGACGCTGGCCCCCGGGGCCGTCACCGCCACGGTCGAGGCCCTGTCCTCGCTGATCGAAAGCGGCAATCCGCTGTTTAAGGACGGCAAGATCTGGACCCCGCACCGCCCGGCCCGGCCCGACAAATCCGAGGGCGGCATCAAGATCCGCATGGCCTCCGACTACGAACCGGCCGGCGACCAGCCGACCGCGATCAAGGATCTGGTCGAGGGCATCTCCAATGACGACCGCACCCAGGTCCTGCTCGGCGTCACCGGCTCGGGCAAGACCTTCACCATGGCCAAGGTGATCGAGGCGACCCAGCGCCCCGCCGTCATCCTCGCGCCCAACAAGACGCTCGCCGCGCAGCTCTATTCCGAGTTCAAGAACTTCTTCCCCGACAATGCGGTGGAATATTTCGTCTCCTATTACGACTATTACCAGCCGGAAGCCTATGTGCCGCGCTCGGATACCTTCATCGAGAAGGAGAGCTCGATCAACGAACAGATCGACCGCATGCGGCACGCCGCCACCCGCGCCATCCTCGAGCGCGACGACTGCATCATCGTCGCCTCGGTCTCCTGCATCTACGGTATCGGCTCGGTGGAGACCTATACCGCCATGACCTTCCAGATGTCGGTTGGCGACCGGCTCGACCAGCGCCAGCTGATGGCCGATCTGGTGGCCCAGCAATACAAGCGCCAGGACATCAATTTCGTGCGCGGCTCGTTTCGCGTGCGCGGCGATACCATCGAGATCTTCCCGGCCCACCTGGAAGATGCCGCCTGGCGCATCTCCATGTTCGGCGACGAGATCGAGAGCATCACCGAATTCGATCCGCTGACCGGCAAGAAGACCGGCGACATGAAGTCGGTCAAGATCTACGCCAATTCCCACTATGTCACGCCGCGCCCGACGCTGAACGGCGCCATCAAGGCGATCAAGGAAGAGCTGAAAATCCGTCTGGCCGAGCTGGAAAAGGGCGGCCGCCTGCTCGAAGCCCAGCGTCTGGAACAGCGCACCCGCTACGATATCGAGATGATGGAGGCAACCGGTGCCTGCGCCGGCATCGAGAACTATTCGCGTTACTTGACCGGCCGCGCCCCCGGCGAGCCGCCGCCAACCTTGTTCGAATACATCCCCGACAACGCCCTGCTCTTCATCGACGAGAGCCATGTCTCCGTCTCCCAGATCGGCGGCATGTATCGCGGCGACTTCAGGCGTAAGGCAACGCTTGCCGAATACGGCTTCCGCCTGCCGTCCTGCATGGACAACCGGCCCTTGCGCTTCGAGGAATGGGACGCCATGCGCCCGCAGACGGTTGCCGTCTCGGCCACGCCCGGCAGCTGGGAGCTGGAAGAATCCGGCGGCGTCTTTGCCGAACAGGTGATCCGCCCGACCGGCCTGATCGATCCGCCGGTCGAGGTGCGCGCCGCCAAGACCCAGGTCGACGACGTGCTGGGCGAAATCCGCGACACCGCGGCCAAGGGCTACCGCACGCTGTGCACCGTGCTCACCAAGCGCATGGCCGAGGACTTGACCGAATACCTGCATGAACAGGGCGTGCGCGTGCGCTACATGCATTCCGACATCGACACGCTGGAGCGCATCGAGATCATCCGCGACCTGCGCCTCGGCGCCTTCGACGTGCTGGTCGGCATCAACTTGCTGCGCGAGGGTCTCGACATCCCCGAATGCGGCTTCGTTGCCATTCTCGATGCCGACAAGGAAGGGTTTCTGCGCTCGGAAACCTCGCTGGTGCAGACCATCGGCCGTGCGGCGCGTAATGTCGACGGCAAGGTCATCCTCTATGCCGACAAGATCACCGGCTCCATGCAGCGCGCCATGGACGAGACCGCGCGCCGGCGCGAAAAGCAGATGGCCTTCAACACCGAACACGGCATCACGCCGGAATCGGTCAAGGCCCGCATTTCCGACATTCTCGATTCGGTCTACGAGCGCGACCATGTCCGTGCCGACATTTCCGGGGCCAGCGGGGCCAAGGGCTTTGCCGATGGCGGCCATCTGGTCGGCAACAATCTGCAGACCCATCTCAACGCGCTGGAAAAGGACATGCGCGACGCCGCAGCCGATCTCGACTTCGAAAAGGCCGCGCGCCTGCGCGACGAGATCAAGCGCCTCAAGGCCGCCGAACTGGCCGCCATGGACGATCCCATGGCCAGGCAGGAGGCCAAGGCAGTGGAGAGCGGTGGAGGAAGCCGCAAGGCCGCCGCAAGCGCAACGAACGCCCTCCCCCCTGTGGGGAAGGTTGGCGAGGGGTCTGTCGACCAACCCCGCATCTCCCTGTCCGGCCGCTCCAAGAGCGGCAAGCCGCAGGCCTCGTCCTCCTATTTCGCCAAGCCCTCGCTCGACGATATGGGACCGGGCACCGACATGGCCAAACCCGCCGGCAAAAGCCTGTTCCGGAAAAACGATCTCGACGAAATGACCGTCGGCCGCACGGAAAAGCCGGTCACCGGCAAGGTCCCGGACAAGCCGGCAGGCACAACCAGCGCCCTCCCCCCTGCGGGCAGGGTTGGCGAGGGGCAGCCCGACGACCCGCGCCCGCTGGTGCGCGGCAAGGTGGGCACAGGCTCCTATGAGGACGAGGGCGACGCCAGGCGGCAGAAGCGCAGCAAGGGCAAGACCGGCCGGCCGGGACGGTGAGCCCCACGCGATACCGCCTCTCCCTTTGTGGGAGAGGTTACAAAATCAAGGTCTTGGCGCAGCCAGGTCTTGGATTTTGTTGGTGAGGGGGCAGGTCACGCCCGCCTCACATCCCCCTCACCTGCGATTTCTAGCACTTGGCTGCGCCAAGACGCAGAAATCGCTTCCTCTCCCACAAGGGGAGAGGTGAACGCCATCCACGTCACCATCCCCTCCTCTCCCCTTGTGGGAGAGGATAGTTCGCCCCAAGAGGCAAAGCTGATTGGCATGGCGAACTTGGTGAGGGGGCAAAGCGTCCTCCACCCACCATCTTGACGACAGTCGCCAAGCGCCCATAATCGATGCGACCGGAGGTCAGGCTATGAACCAAATTACCGTCGTCATCCCCGAGGAAACCGCCGCTCGCCTTGACCGGCTGGCAGAAAAGCTCGCGCGCAGCAGCGACAGTGTCGCCGCCGATGCGATCCGGGATTTTGTCGCACGCGAAGAATGGCAACTGGAAGAGATCGAGGCCGGCCTTGCCGAAGCCGAAAGAGGCGATTTCGCCTCCGATGACGAGGTGCATGCCGTTCTCGCGCGCTGCGGGGCCGACACCCGCGGCGCATGATGCCACGGATGCGCTATACAAAGCGTGCCCTTTCCCGTTTGCGCCAGATCGGCGAATGGATCGAAAAGGATAATCCCTCGGCAGCCCAACGACCCGCGCCCGCAGGTGCGCGGCAAGGTCGGCACGGGCTCCTACGAGGACCCTGCTGACGGCAAGCGCAAGGCAAGGACGAAGGGGAAGACGGGACGACCGGGGCGGTAGGTTATCTCCCCCTTTGCGGGGGAGAACAGAATTTCAGCATCTTAGCACAGCTAAGTGCTAGAAATTCCAAGAGAGGGGCATCCACGGCCACAAGGCAAGCCCCCGTAACGCTGCTCTCTGATATCCTGAGCTACATGACCGCCACGTGGCGCAACCGTACCCGCAGCGTGAGACGGCTGTTGCGCTGGGCGTAATAGATGAACTTGCGTTCAGGACATGCGCGAGAGTCGGCGGCGGGCTAGTGCAACACGATCGACAAAAGCTGACATGACATGGGTGTAGCGGGATTGATAGCAATTCATAAAAAGCAAAATGGGACTATCGCCCTTGCATCAAAGACTGCAACCGCAATAAGTGTTGCAGGCGAAGCGAAGTGCAACCCGTGGATAGACGTGAAACATGGACTTTGAACGAGAAATTGACGATTTACTTCCGAAGCACCGACGACTAACGGCCTCGGTTGAGAGCATACTCAAGAATTTAATTGAGCAAAATAAAATAGACTACCTGTCTGTTTCGGGCCGAACAAAAACAAAAGAAAGCATAACCGACAAAATAAAGCGAAAAAACTACAAGGATCCAGCGAAACAAATTACAGATATATCTGGAATTCGAATAATCCTTTTTGTTGAATCAGACATAAAATCTGTATCAGAAATCATAAGAAATTCATTTTCGATAGACGAATTGAACAGCAGCAACAAAGATGAAAAACTTTCTCTAGATCGAGTGGGCTATAGATCCGTTCACTTTGTCTGCGACATCGGAAATAATAGATCCGCCCTTCCAGAGTTTGAAGGGCTTGATAGCTTAAAGTTCGAGATACAGATCAGAACCGTGCTTCAGCACGCGTGGGCTGAATTGGCACACGACCGATCTTACAAGTTTCGCGGTAAACTTCCAAGTAGTATTCAGCGCAGCTTATATCTTCACGCCGGATTGCTTGAGATCGCGGATAAAGGATTTAGCGAATTAGCAACCGAGATCGATGATTATACTCAGAGCGTGAACCGAAGCTACCAGGCTGGAAACCTGGACATCGAGATCAACTCCATTAGTTTGACAGAGTTTATTGAAGGGTGGGTCCGACAAAATGACTATCCACTGGAAGAAATATCTGAGAACGTTAACGCACCGATTGCCGAGCTCGTCAAAGAATTGAATAATTTTGGGATCAATACTATATCCGATTTAAACAAAATAATTCCGGAAAAATTTGTAGAGATTTCGAAAAAGCTTAACTATAGGACTAATATATTTGGTTTCATTAGAACTATAATGATAATTAATGATGTTAATAAAATTATGAGTCAGAAAAATGTTAACTGGACTATATTTGATCCGAACGACTACGACGACGAGATGAGGTTTCTTAAGGCGCTATCATCCCCCGACAATTTTAAAGAAATTGAAAGAATAATGACTCAGGAAATGTATAGATTTGACGATGGCGAGGGTACATTCGATCAGCATGACCAAGATATTTAAGCGTGAACATTCGCCAAAGCGATGGGATGTCTCCCCCCAAGCGGGGGAGGACGGAAAATCGAAGGCTTGAGGTCCGCGTAAGCCGCCTAAACTTCAGATTTTCCCGGAGAGGGGCACGGTTCCGTAGGCACCCACGTCACCATGCCCCCCTCTTGCGAAATCTGAGGTTTGGCCCTGATCCGGCCAATTCCTCTCACAGCCTTCGCGCGGCGTCGCGCTCAGGCCTCCGTTCGCTGAATCGATTCACCGTATCGATTTCTGGCCTTCGGCCAGCGCTCGGGATTGGGGGAAGTCTCAAACCCCGGGTGCGCCAGGGTCAAGGGCGTCAGCGATCATGGTGTGCCCCCCCCCTAAAAACCCACGGGTTTTTACCCCCAACCCGTTGGACGTTTCTGCCAGATTTCCCAATGATTTCAACGCAGCCACCCCTAATTTTTCCACACCCGTAAAACCCGTGCGATAATGGCTCCGTTCCGCCATCGGATACACTGACAGGCGTGTCAGCGAGGCGGGGCCGGCGCTCGGGATCGGGGGAAGACGCATGTCCCGGTCTGCGAGGGTCCAGGGCGTGAGGGCCACGGCGGCGGGTGCAACACCGTCGTCCTTTAAAATCCGGCGGGCGACCGACAATCGCTAGAAAAGCCGCCGGACGAGGCATCGGGTGGAGCCGGTGTCAGCCCGCACCGAAGTTGCCCGGGACAAAAACCGCCGAACGGGGCGCCGAAAGGTGCCATTTATAATGTTCTATCGAGGCAGCTTCCGGCGCCCCGTCCGCCTCTCAAGCGAGAGGCCAGAACAGCAGACCATCCACCGGAGGGTTTTCGCCCGGCCGGCCGTTCGGCGTCGCCGGTCAACCGCACTCGCAAACGGGACTGGCAAACAGGACTGACAAACAGGACTGGCAAACAGAAGTGGCAAACAGGAGGAGCAAACAGATGTGTCTGGCAGCGCGGCGCGACAGCAGTCCCCATTCTCCCCCGCCTGGCGTGTCAGCCGAGCATGCTTTCCAGCACGGCGACGATCATGGCGTGGTCCTCGGCGCTGGCCAGACACGAAACGGTGATGGCGGCAACGACGCCCACGCCCCTCACCCGCACCGGGAAACTGCCGCCGTGATCGGCATAGTCGATCGGGTCGAGGCCGATCCCGGGGCCGAGGCTGCGGTCCTTGCGGGCGTTTTCCAGACCGACGGCATAGGAGGAGCGGTGGAAATGGAAGACCACATTGGATTTGCGCCGCGCCCACAGATCGTTGGCGGGGGCGGCACCGGCCAGGGCTGCGTGAAAGAGGGTGCGGTCGGGCGTGCGGATGTCGATCACCACGGGGGCCTTGGCCCTGCGGGCGGCATCGACCAGCCGGCAGCCGATCTCGAAGGCGGCGGCCTCGTCGAAGCCGTCGAAGACCAGCCTTGCCTCCTCGGCGGCCACCTTGCGTTCCAGGTCGGTTGCTTGCGTCATGATCTCGTCTCTCCCGCGCCGATCGGTTGTCCACCGCATCCTAGACCGGACCGGCGCCTTGGCGAAGAGGCTTTGTCCGGCGCCAGACAGTGTGATCGGCGCTTGCCGCGATCTCGTGTGCAAAATAGTGGGAGAGGCGTAATTTTCCATTCACCTTATCGCGGCAAAAGAACAAGCTGCAAGGGCTGCCTGAGGCGAATCGAAAGCGCGGGCGGCAAGGTCAAACGGGAGACATGCATGGCACTGATCGGTTTCAAGAACACCCACAACCAGGATGTTTACATCAATCCGGATCAAGTGCTTTACATCACCACCTTCGAGGAAGGCGTGTCGATCATCACCTTTGCCGTGGCCGGTGCCGGCGGCAAGCCGGCCGCCATCTATGTGCGCGGCAGTGTCGAGCTGGTGCGCGCGCGCATGGAAGGCAAGGTCAAGCCGAAATCGGCAAGCGAGGCCTGAGGCGAAGGCCCGGCGCCCGGCTCGGTCCGGCCAACCGCCCTACTCCGCCGCCTTGGCCTCGTCGGCGGCATCCAGTTCGTAGGAATAGCCCTGCAGCATGGTATAGGCCTGCTCGATCACCTCGATCTGGGTCTCGGCCTGCTTGATGGCATCGGAAATGGATTGCGAGCGGGCGCGCAGCATCGAGCCCAGCACATCGGTTTCCGGCTTGCGGCCCAGGCGGTCCATGTGCTTGCGCACCCGGGCCCGGTGGCGTTCCAGTTCCAGAATGTGGAAGCGGCTTTTCAGGATGTCGTCCGACAGCTTGCGGCGCATGGCGGCCACCGGATCGAAGCTGCCGGGTTCGCGCTCGTCGAGAATGAAGTCGTTGACCAGCGTCTCGATCATCATCAGGCCCTTGAGGTCCTTGGGATCGGCCAGCTGCGGATCGTAACCGGTGTCGTCATAGACGCGGCGGCGCACCGGATCCTTGAGCAGGTCGAAGGCCGTCTGCAGGCGCGCAAACTGTTCGGCATCGCCACCCGAATCGGGATGGGCCGTCTTGGCCGCCTTGCGATAGGCCGATTTGATCGCCTGTTCATTGGCGTCGCGCTCGATGCCGAGCATTTCGTAAGGGTCGATCACGCCGTTTTCCGTCATTCGTCAGTCCGTCCTGCAGCCCGCCCCAGACCTACCGCCCGGCGCCCTTCGCTTCAAGACGCCAAAGCGGTTTTCACCGACCAATCGCGTCCGCTCATTCACTCGGCCACGCACGGGGCGAAAATAAGATGCTCCCGGTCTGCGGTACCCGGCCGGGCGGCATGGACATGGGCATTGGCATGAGCATCGGCATGGGCATGCCGCTTGCGCAGCCTGCACGGGATTTGCGCGTAACGCATGCGAAAGCATCCCATGGTTGCAGTCTCATCGGGGTACACTTTTGTCGAGGCGCAACCTCAACGGAGCAAACACTCAAGGAGAACCGACATGACCGCATCGCCAGCGAAACCCATGGACTACCGTGTCAGTGCACGCCACATCGCCAGGTGCCGGGGGCGTCGACCGCCGTTCCTGTTCGTCAACATGACCGCCAACCTGCCCGAGAATTTCCAGGAGATCGTGGCCATTGACGACATCGACTATCTGAGCCAGGCGGTCGCCTTGACGGCGCTGTTCAACGACGCCATCGACACGGTGTCTGGCCGCTTCGACCAGGGCAAGGCGCGCACTCTGATCGCCAATTACAACGCCGCCCTTCCCATCACGGACAAGCGCTATCAGATCGGCATTTTCAACGTCTACCAGTCGACGCTCAGCCAGACCAATGCGCTGGTCTCGGGCATGATCAGCCGCATTGTCGAGGTGCTCAAGCAGGCGGTGGGCGTTGCCCTTGGCACGGCAACGGTCGAACAGATGACCGGGGCGATCACCGACGCCTTCACCGATCTGGAGACGCAATCGGGCGATGCCTGGATCTTCTGGGAAAAGAAGACAGGCAACAAGACAACTTACAGCTACGCCATCCTGTTTGCCATCCAGGATGCCTCGACGGGGAAGATGATGTTCGCCTTGCCGATGTCGATGGAAATCGAGGTCAACCAGGAGTATGAACGCGTGCTGTTCATCACCGTCTCCGACCGGGAAACCTATTCGGTCAAGCTGGACGCCATGAAGGTCGGGCAGATCCTGTTCCCCAAATCGCCGGGCAGCAACAGCCTGCGCAACGCGCTCGCGGCGCAGACCGGTGCCAACTCCGACGAGAGTTCCGACGACGCGCCAATGGTCGATCTCACGCCGGTCACCAATGTCATCGTCAGCAACTGGGCACGCAGCACAACCTTCGCCACGGCGGCCAAGGGGCAATATTCGAAGGACGGCACACTGGTTCAGCTCTGGGCCGAGGCCCCCGACATCCAGAACGCGGTCTACGAAGAGAACCGCTATGTGCTGTGCTATCAGCGCAACGGACGGCAGGAGACCATGCCGATGATCCTGAACTCCATCCTGCCGGACGAGGGAGCGCTGTGGTTCGTCTCCCAGTAGGCCGATCGCTGCCGGCATTCATGCCATGGCGGGCTAGTGCCGGCAGTGATCCAGCTGGGCCTGAACGGTCTCTGCAACGCTGGTCAGAACGTCGATGATGGGCGGCGGCAATCGCGTCGCCGCCTCGGACAGTTTGTCTTCGGACCTGGCGGGCATTGGATCGACATGCAAATCCATACGACCGCGGCCCAGAAGCAACCAGTCGGCCGAAATATCCAGCATCAGGCAGACCCGGACCGCATTGCCCACCGTCCAGCCGCGCCCCCGGCGCCAGCGACTGATCTGGCTGGCATCGACGCCGATGCGCGCCGCGAATGCCATCTGCTTGGACGCACCGCGGCTGGCGAGCGCCATTTGAAACCGTTCCCCGATCGTGCTCATGTGCCAATTGCTCCCTCACTTGTGCAGATACAGCGGTCGGGAACATGCCAATCTGGCCGCCAGTCCACTGCATAGCGCGAGCCATGGGCGCGGGACGCCGCTCCCTTGCGGGCGCGAAGACCGGCACCGACACACCGCACAAACCCTATTCGGCAGCGACCTGCAGCTTCGGCCCTGCCGCAATATCGACGGCCGCAAAGGCGCGGGCGATCAGTTCCGGCGAAGCATCGGGCCTGGTGCTGTCATTGGAGAGGATCTGGCGAAAGCGGCGGGCGCCGGCATAGCCCTGGAACAGGCCGACCATATGCTTGGTCACATGATGCAGCCGTCCGCCGCCGGCCATCACGCTTTCGCCATAGGCCATCATGGTGTCGCGCAAGAGATCCCAGTCGGGTTCCTGCGGGGTCTTGCCGTAGAATGCTGAATCCACGCCGGTCAGCAGCGTGGCGTTGTGGTAGGCCGCCCTGCCGACCATTACGCCATCCATCACCTCCATATGTCGGGCCGCCTCGTCCAGCGTCGTTATGCCGCCGTTGATGCCGACAAAGACATCCGGGTTTGCACGCTTCATGGCATGGACCAGATCGTAATCGAGTGGCGGAATCTCCCGGTTTTCCTTGGGGCTCAACCCCTTCAGCCAGGCCTTGCGGGCATGGATCCAGATCGCATCGGCACCGGCGGAAATCACGCGGGCGAGGAAATCCGGCAGCACCGTTTGCGGGTCCTGGTCGTCAACGCCAATGCGACATTTGACCGTGACCGGCACGTCCGACACCGCCTTCATGGCTTCCACACAGGCCGCCACCACATCCGGCGTCTGCATCAGACAGGCGCCGAATGTGCCCGACTGCACCCGGTCGGAGGGGCAGCCGACATTCAGGTTGATCTCGTCATAGCCGTAATCGGCGGCAATCCGCACCGCCTCGGTGAGCTTGGCCGGATCGGAGCCACCCAGTTGCAAGGCCACCGGATGTTCTTCCGGCGAAAAGGACAACAATCTCTCGCGCGGCCCATGGATGATCGCATCCGCCACCACCATTTCGGTATAGAGCAGCGCATGCGCCGACAACTGCCGATGGAAAAACCGGCAATTCCGGTCCGTCCAGTCGATCATGGGGGCGACGGCGAAGAGTTTTTCGCCGTTAAAATACTGCTTCTTCATTGTATTGTTCTGTCGTTCCTGCCGAGCGTACACGCCGTCTTTTTTCAAGATCGGCCACTGTCTAACACAGCCGCGCCGTTGAAACCACTCATGCGCCCGGGTCGCTGCATTGCGCGGCGCATCGATGATATCGCACCGGTCGATGCCAGCCTGCCGTCATCGTCGCGCCTGCAAATCCATGACGTGAGCCCTTATCCTGCAGATTGCAAAGCGCTGTGGATTGCCTTTTGCCCAGATCGCGATAGATGTACGTACACTAATCATTACATTGGCCTATCAATATGTTCCAGGAGGATAAAATCTTGGTCAAGACATCCGCAGCCGAGGCTGCGTCTCCCTATACTGCCGAAGAAACGCGGCACCGTATTTTCTCCATCATGGCGGCATCGTCGGGCAATCTCGTCGAGTGGTTCGATTTTTACGTCTATGCCTTTACGGCGCTCTATTTCAAAAGCTCGTTCTTTCCCAACGAAGATCCGACGGTTCAATTGCTGCAGACCGCAGGCGTGTTCGCTGCAGGCTTCCTGATGCGCCCGATCGGCGGCTGGATTTTCGGCCGCGTTGCCGACCGTCTGGGACGCAAGTCTTCGATGCTGATTTCGGTGTCCATGATGTGCGGCGGATCGCTGATGATCGCGGTCTTGCCGACCTATGCCCAGATCGGGGCATTTGCGCCGTTCCTGCTTCTGGTCGCCCGGCTTATTCAGGGCCTTTCTGTGGGCGGCGAGTACGGCACGACGGCGACCTATATGTCGGAGGTGGCGCTGCGCGGTCGCCGCGGCTTCTTTGCCTCGTTCCAGTATGTGACACTGATTGGCGGGCAGTTGCTGGCTGTGCTGGTCATCGTCATCATCGAATCCCTGATGTCTTCGGAAGAGATCACCCAATGGGGCTGGCGTATTCCCTTCATCATCGGCGCTTTGGCGGCCATCGTTTCGATCTTTCTGCGCCGCAGCCTTGCCGAGACGCAGAAGGCCGAGACCCGTGCCAACAAGAATGCCGGGTCGATCACGGAACTGTTTCGCCATCACACGCCGGCATTTCTCACGGTGCTCGGTTATACCGCCGGCGGCTCGCTGATTTTCTACACCTTCACCACCTATATGCAGAAATATCTGGTCAACACCGTCCATATGCCGGTCAAGACGGCCAGCTATGTGATGACCGTGGCGCTGTTTCTGTATATGTGCATGCAGCCCGTGTTCGGCGCCCTTTCGGACCGGATCGGTCGCCGCAACAATATGCTTCTGTTCGGAGCGCTGGGTGCGCTTTGCACCTTGCCGATCCTGACAACGCTCCAGCATGTCACAAGCCCGCTTATGGCCGGCATCCTGATCGTGCTCGCGCTTGCTATCGTCAGCTTTTACACCTCGATCAGCGGGATCGTGAAAGCCGAGATGTTTCCCCCGGAAGTGCGCGCCTTGGGTGTCGGTCTGGCCTATGCCATCGGCAATGCCATCTTCGGCGGTTCGGCTGAATTCGTCGCGCTGTCGATGAAGACGGCCGGTCATGAGCAGATGTTCTACTGGTATGTCACGGCGATGATGGTCATCGCTTTCCTGGTCGCCCTGCGCCTGCCGCGTCAGGGGCGTTACCTGCACAACGATCACTGAACTGACACACTGCAAAACTGGAGCGCGGGTATCGACGATGCCCGCGCTTTTTTGCGATCCGCGTGCCGCCATCAGGTGCCGCTGACACCCCCCTTCCACCCTGTGTTTCCAGGGCCTCATCGCCGAGGCGCTTGACTCCATTGTTGCATCGCAGCAATAATTGCATTGCGGCATTTTAGCGCACTGTGGAGTATAGCCATGGCTTTCACGGAAGTTCGCAAGCGGGAATTCATCGACGAGACCTTTCGGCTGCTTTCCGGGGCGCTGGGCGCCAGCCGACTGGTGTTTTACTCCGTGGATGACAATAATAACCTGCATAATTTTGTATGTTCGCGGGTCCCCTCCGAGTTCCTGAAAATCTACATCCGTGAGATGCATGCCCACGACCCGCTGCATGTGCGCCAGATCGAGCATGAGCAAAGTCCGGTGATCAATATGATGGATGCCGGGCGCTATGCGCCCGAAAGCGAGGTGGCCCTCTACCGGCAGTTCCTCGACGTCTTCCAGGTCAGCAACACGATAGAACTGATCTTTCAGCGCGACAGCCAGATCTATGCCGGCATCAGCGTGATGTGGACGGCTGACGACACCATGCCGACGGCCAATCAGTTCCATCTGGCCGATACGCTGCATCCCTACATCTCCTTCAATCTCCAGGAGGTGCTGCCGCGGTCGAAGGCCGGCACGGCACAGAAGGCCAACGCATTGCTGCACCTGACCCAGCGCGAGGCGGAGGTTGCCAGACTGCTGTGCTGCGGCCGCACCAATGCCGATATCGCCGAATGTCTGGGGATCGGGGTTGCGACGGTCAAGACCCACCTCATCCACATCTTCGACAAGGCTGGCGTCGACAATCGGGCCGGGCTTGTGTCGCGCATGATGCAGTTCAGCTGAACCAGCAACGCCCCCAAAATCCTCATGGACGATCCGGACAATGCCTGCTGCAGTGACGCTTCGCTGCCGGCTGCAGCCCCGGCTGCCCGGCGTTTCCGGCAAAGCCCGTTTTCTTTGACGGATGTCAACCGTTCGGTGGATGGACATTATTTGGGCACGCACAAATATTGAGCTCCAAGAGTTGACGAAGCGCAGGAATGACGCCTGCGGATGTCGACGGTGAAAACCTGAAATGGAGGATCGGCCATGAACGAGAGGCCCAATGTTTCCCTGCCCCTGCAAGCCTCGCCTGCCTTTGCGCATCCGCTCGACCCGCTCACGGCAGAGGAATTGATCAAGGCCGCGTCGATCCTGCGCGCCCACTTCGATTTCGGTCCTGCTATGCTGTTCGAGACGATCGAGTTGCTGGAGCCTGCCAAGGAGGTCGTGCGCGCCTTCGTTGCCGGCATGCCCATCGAGCGCAAGGCGCGGTTCAACGTGCACAAGCGCGGCAGCACCGGCGTCTGGCGCGGCCGGTTGGATCTCGGCACGGGGACGGTCACAAAGGTCGACTTTCTGGCCGATGCCCGTCCGATGATCTCGCCGGAAGAATTCATGATGATCGAAGATGTGGCCAAAGCGGATCCGCGCTTCCAGGAGGCCATCCGCCGTCGCGGCATCGAGAACATGGCCTATGTCTGCGTAGACCCCTGGTCAGCCGGCAATTTTTCCGTGCCGGGTGAGGAGAGCAAGCGTCTGGCCCATACCTTTGTTTGGCTGCGCATGTCCGAACTCGACAATTATTATGCCCATCCTGTCGAGGGGCTGAATGTCGTGGTCGATGTCGACAAGCTCGAAGTGCTGCGGGTCGACGATCACTCTGCCGCCTCCGGCACCTTCGTTCCAGTCCCCGACACCCCGATCAACTACGATGCCGAGCTGCTCACCGATTTTCGCAAGCCGCTGAAACCCCTGGACGTGGTGCAGAGCGAGGGTCCGAGCTTCACCATCGAAGGCAACAAGCTCACCTGGGACAACTGGGATGTTCGCATCAGCTTCAACGGCCGCGAGGGTCTGGTGCTGCAACAAGTCGGCTATACCGTGGACGGCCAGCGCCGGCCGATCCTCTACCGGGTCTCCATGGCGGAAATGGTCGTGCCCTACGGCAATCCGGACGGCGTGCATTACCGCAAAAACGTGTTCGACAGCGGCGAATACGGCTTTGGCAAGCTGGTCAATTCGCTGGCGCTCGGCTGCGATTGCCTCGGCCATATCCACTATATGGACGTCGTTCTGCCCGACATGATGGGCAATCCGCGCCTGATCCCGAGTGCCATCTGCATCCATGAGGAAGATGCCGGGCTTGCCTGGAAACATTTCGACTTCCGCTCGGAGCGTACCGAGACCCGTCGCATGCGCCGCCTCGTCATCTCCTCGATCACCACGGTCGGCAATTACGAATACTGCTGCTACTGGTATTTGTTCCAGGACGGCACCATCGAATTCGAGATGAAGGCGACCGGCGTCATCAACACCGCCGCCTGCGTCCCCGGAACCGAGCAAAAATACGGAACCGAAGTCGCCCCCGGCGTGGTCGGTCACATCCACCAGCACGTCTTCTGCATGCGGCTCGACATGGAAGTCGACGGCCCCGACAACACCGTCGTCGAATGCGACACCGTCGCCCCGCCGATGGGCCCGGACAATCCCATGGGCAATGCCTTCTATGTCGAGCAGACACCGCTCACCAGCGAGCTGAAGGCGAGGCGCCGGGTCGATTTCGAAAAGTCGCGCTACTGGAAGATCACCAATCCGAACGTCAAGAACTGGGTGGGAAAGCCGACGGCCTACAAGCTGGAAACCCCCTCGGCCATCCAGCCCTATACCAATCCGCAGGGACCATCGGGCAAACGCGGGGGCTTCGTCTACAACCATCTGTGGGTCACGCCCTACGACCCCGAGGAACGCTTTCCGGCTGGTGAATACATGAACCATTCCAGCGGCGATGACGGCCTGCCGGCCTGGACTGCCAAGGACCGGTCGACCGACAATACCGATATCGTCGTCTGGCACTCCTTCGGCCTGCACCACATCCCGCGCGTCGAGGACCATCCGGTCCAGCCCTGCGTGCTGTGCGGCTTCAAGCTGATGCCGGTCGGCTTCTTCAACGGCAATCCGCTCATCAACCTGCCGCCGGAAACCAACAAGGCCAGCAAATCCAATACGCAGGGCGCGAGCTGCTGCCACAGTTGAATGCATGGCGGGCCCTGCCCGCCGCCTGTCGCGCGATACCGATCTCGCAATAATCGTCGTCATCCAACCAGAGGGTCCATACATGAAGCATAGAAACCTCTTGCAATCCTTCAGCCAGTCCCGGCGCGCCTTTCTGCGCGACACTGTCTCGATCTCGGCAGGCATCGCCGCCGCCTCCATGATGCCGGGCGCGGCCTGGGCGGCGCGCGAAAAGGAAATGAATATCTATTGCTGGGAGGGCTACAATTCAGACAAGGTGCTCGACCCGTTCCGCAAGGAATTCGACTGTAACGTCAAAGCCCAGGGGCTGATCTCCGACCCGGAAGCCGTCAACCAGTTGCGCGCCGGCGATACCAAGGTCTGGGACATCATCAACCTCAACAATGCCTGGGGCCGCCGGCAACTCTACCCGGAAAACCTGATCAAGCCCCTGGACAAGGCGAAGTTCGAGCCGCTGTGGGACATGATGATCCCGGAATTCAAGTGGCCCTATCATTGGGCCATGTCCGACGACGGCGATGCATTGCTGGGCATGATCCAGCGCTATGGTCCGTCGGGCATGCTGATCAACACCGACAAGGTGTCGGCGCAGACCCTTGCCGACGAAGGCTACGACCTGATGCTGTCGGACGACTACAAGGGCAAATATGCCGTGTTGATGTATGACGACTGGGTCATCATGCATGTGGTGATTGCCGCCGGCTTCAACCCGTTTCGCGAATTGACCGAGGCGGAAATCGGCAAATACGAGGAGGTCATGCGCAAGCTGATCAACAATGCCGCCTTCCTGTCCGACGACATGAACGCCATTGCGCTCGGAATGATCAACGGCTCGATCGAAGGCTCCTTCCCCGGCAGCGTTTATTCCGTTTCGGCAGCCCGCTACGACGGCAACCCGAACCTGCGTTGCGTCGTGCCCAACAAGGGGCCAGAGGAAATGGGCGGAAAGGCCGGCGTCTGCTGGATGGAACTGACCTCGCTCGTCAACAACCCTCAGCTATCGCCGCGCGCTGAGGATTTCCTCGAATACTGCTTCCGTCCGGAGACGGCCAAGAACGTCTCGTTTGCCGAAGGGACTTACAATCCGGTTGGACAGATGGGCGACCCCAAAGTGCTGGCGCTGTTCAACAGCGAAGAACTGGACGCCTTCCAGTATGACACACTGGCCGAAGACATGGCCAAATGTGCCGACTTCGACATCATCCCCAGCTACGCCAAGCTGCACGAGATCTTCTCGGCCGCGGTGCGCGAAAAGGCCTGAAGGGCCAGGGAGACCGGCGCTCCCGGCCTCCCGACAGTTCTCAACGTGTTCAAGAGACAGATGGGACCGCAAGATGACAGCAGCCACCGGCAATATCGACATCGCATCGGCAACGCCCGTGCCCATTCTCCAACTGCGCGCCGTCGACAAGTTCTTCGCCGAATTCCCAGCCGTCGACCGGATCAGCCTGGATATACGCGAGGGCGAGTTCTTCACCATCGTCGGCCCATCGGGCAGCGGCAAGACGACCATGGTGCGCATGCTGGTCGGCATGGACAAGCCGACCAATGGCGATATCCTCTTGCGCGGCGAACGCATCAACGACGTGCCGGCCAACAAGCGTCCGACCTGCATGGTGTTCCAGTCGCTGGCGCTGTTTCCCCATCGCACCGTCGGCCAGAACATCGAATTTCCCCTGAAGATCCGCGGTGTGAAGGCCGCAAACCGCAAGGAACGGGCACTGGAACTGATGGCGCAACTGCGCCTGCCGGAAAGCTATTACGGCAAGGGCGTGTGGCAATGCTCCGGCGGGGAACGGCAGCGCGTCGCCCTTGCCCGGGCGCTCGCCTTCGATCCCGAAATCCTGTTCTTCGACGAGCCGCTGTCGGCGCTCGACTACAAGCTGCGCAAGATCCTGGAGAAGGAACTGAAGGACATTCACCGCGAGACCGGCAAGACCTTCGTCTACATCACCCATTCGCTTGAGGAAGCCATGGTGATGTCGGACCGCATCGGGGTGATGAACAAGGGCCGTTTCGTGCAGATCGGCACGCCCAACGAGATCTACGGCAATCCCTCGACCCGCTTCGTCTCGGAATTCATGGGCGAGGTCAACATTCTCGAGGTCGGTCCCGGCCCGGACGGCACGGTGATCGACCAGGTGACCGGCGCCAGCTATCTGGCACCCCCGATCGCCGATGCTTTCGCCGGTGGCTCCCTGGTCATCCGCCCCGAGGACATTCGCTTCCTGGACGATCCAGCCGCCCCGGCGGCCAACAAGCTGGAAGGCGTGGTCTATAACGAATATCTGCTGGGATCGCGGGTGCAGTATCAGGTCCGCGTCGGCGATGCGCAGGTCTTTCTGGTCGAGAAACTGCGCGAGCAGCAGCTGGCCAGTGCCCGCGGCGGCCGCGTGACAATCGCCTGGGACGCTGCGGATTCAACCGTCTTCCCGGCCGCCCGCTTTACCAACTGATTTGAGCAGCAGAGACGAAGGACGTCGCCCATGACGGATGCAAGCGAAACGCTCAGCCACAATGCCGCTCTGCCGCGTCGGGTCTCGCGCGCCGAGGCCTGGCCTGTGCGGCTTGGCCGCGGCCTGATGAAACCCGGATTTCTGGCGGCCCTGCCCGTCGGGATTCTGCTGCTGGTGGGCTTTCTCGGCCCGCTGACGCTGGTCTTCGTGTTTGCCTTCATGCCGCCGCAGACCTTCTCCGTGCTGCAGATGCCGACGCTTGAGAATTTTCGCACCATCTTTGCCGACAGCTATTACCTGTCCTTCCTGGCCTCCCTGCAGCTGGCCGCCTCCACCGTCGCCATCCTGCTGGTCATCTGCTATCCTCTGGCGATTGCCATGGCGCGGGTCTTTACAAGCAAGGCCGGCATTCTGGCGCTGATCCTGGCCGCTCCGCTGTTCGTCGCCGACAATCTGCGGCTGATGGGATGGATGCTGTTCCTGGTCAAGGGAGGCGTCGTCTCCGGCACCCTGCAGACCTATCTCGGCATCCCCGTCGATTCCATGCTCTACACCTTCAGTGCCACGCTGTTCGGGCTGGTCTACATCAATCTGCCGATGATGCTCTTTCCGATGATCCTCGGCGTCTCCATGGTGCCGGCGACGATGCGCGAAGCGGCCTTCGATCTGGGCGCCAGCCGCTTTCAGGTGATGCGGGAAGTCGATATTCCGCTCGCCATGCCCGGCATCATGATCGGGGCGCTGATCACCTTCATCCTCGCCGCCGGTGCCATCACCGAGGCCAAGGTGCTCGGCGGAACGGCTGTGGTGATGATCGCCCAGGACATCCAGAAGGAATTCACCTTCGCGCAGAACTGGCCGAAAGGCTCGGCCCTGTCGATGCTGATGATCGTGCTGGCAGGCTCTCTGGCGCTCGCCATGTTCAAACGCGTCGATCTCGACGCCATTTTCGGCCGCAAGGGATGAGAGGATCACGCTCATGAACGATTTCAGCCGCCGCGCCAGGATCGCCTATGGCAGCGCCATGGCCGCCCTCATCCTGTTCATGTATTTGCCGATGATCACGATGGCGCTCGCCTCGTTCTCGCGGTCCAAATATTTCAGCTTTCCGGTGCCGAAATATTCCGAAAAATGGTATATCGAGGTGTTCCAGTCCCTGTCGATCCGCGATTTCTTCTGGACCTCGACGGTCGTCGCCGTGGCCGTTGCCTGCCTGTCCACGGTGCTGGCCTTCTTCGGAGCGCTGGCCTTTGCCCGCTACGACTGGAAGGGCCGACGGCTGTTCCAGAAGATCATTCTGCTGCCTATCCTTTTTCCGCAGGCTGTGCTGGGTCTGGCCTTGCTGCTGTGGTTCACCGCGCTCGGCATCACGCCCACCTGGCAGGCGACCGTGTTTGCCCATATGGTCTGGATTGCCCCGATCGCCACGCTGGTGATCGCCATCCAGGTCTATTCCTTCGATCCGGCGGTGGAAGAGGCCGCCTACGACCTGGGAGCCAGCCGCTGGCAGGTGATGCGGGAAATCACCCTGCCCCTGCTGGCTCCAGGCATCTTTTCCGGCTTCACCTTCGCGTTCCTGTTGTCCTGGGCGAATTTTCCGCTGTCGATGCTCTCATCCGGTGCCGATTCGACCATTCCCGAGTGGGTCAGCGCCAAGCTGCAGTCCGGCTATACGCCGCAGGTACCGGCGGTGGGCACTCTGACCATCCTTGCCGCCGCCGTTGTGATGGCACTGGGCTACCAGATCTCGGCGCTGATGAAGCGCCGCCAAATCAAGGCCAGCTAAAACAGATGAGCAGGGAAAACCCAGCTGACGGCGGCTCGCCACCCGCTCGCCGGAGATCGGTCGAGGCCTGCTCTTTTCATGAGAGACGTGCCGGTCGAACCGGTTCCTCATCCCGTCGCACGGCCTGACGGATCAAGAATGCGCGGCTGACGTCAAGCAATGTGAATTGCAGCTTCGAGCCCAGGCGCAATGCTTGTGACCTTGTCGACAGCGGCACGCCAGACAAAGACGCCTGCCGACAGCATGTCCGGTGCCAAGAATGCGCTATGCCGTTGCTGCGGAATACATCCATGCCGATCCGGCAAGAACCAGCGCCATGCCGACGCCGTGCGAGAACCGGTTTTTCGCCACGCCCTTTTCCATGATCATGACCAAGAAGATGAGCGTCATGGCGACGATGTTCATCGTTCCCAGAACGATCATGGTCATCATCAGCGGCCCGTTGGACCTTGCACAACAGACAGAATAGCCAATGCCTGCAGCGAATGACGCGCATGTGCTCGAGGTAAAATCAGTTGCAACAATATTCGCGGTTGCGATGCTTCGCCGGGCCTTGTGTTTGAACGGTGTCCATTGAAAAGCCCCGGCAGCGACAACCGCGCCTGCAGCCACAACACCCGTGAGCCCCGCAGTGGAGACCAGGTGGGGACCGACCTCAATGGACAAGGTCATGTCGATGGTCGCGAGCACGAGGGAAAACAGGGTCCATATAAATCCGTAACCGAAGAGGAAGCAGAAGGCCGGGGCGGCGGAACAGCCGGCCTTGAGCATCCGCCAAGCAGGCGTGGCGCAGGGCAACATCATCGCCAGCGTCATCGTTGCACCCATTCCACAGAATTGGCTCCAGAGACCCCATGAGAAAACCGGCTTTACCTCCGCGATACAGAATGACTGCCAGAGTTCGATGGGGATCCCTTTCAGCATCAGGACAAGGCCAGCGGCGAGCGCCATGCCAGGGCCGAGCAAACCCGTTTCGGACGCGGAAATGGCCGTACCGAGCATATCGGCAATTGCCAGCCACCCGAACACGACAAGACTTGCCGCCAAAAGATAGGCCGGTCGTGCGCCATGCGGAAACGAAATTGAAGGTGAAAGGCGCAAGGAAGGCATTGCGGTCGTTCCTCTCGAGGCAGATCCATCTTGATCAGGCATTGAAGTCTGCGCATGCGGCAGTGGCCCTGCAATCAACCATATGGTGGAGGCTCTGATGCGACTGCGGGCAACCGATGAATGAAGCTCCCCCTGTCCGACGACAGCTTGATCATTCGGTTCTGCGGCAACGTTCAGACTTCGAGGACGTCTGTCGGGCTTGGTGCCGGCATCCGAGAGCGGCGTTGATCGTCGAGCATGAGCGGATCATCGCGCCCTTGTTATCCTTGCCCCACAGGATGCGGTCGGGGGCCATCTGGTTTGGCTGATAGCGCTTATAACCGTTGACGGTCGGTGTCGTCAGCAGACAACTCTCCTGGGCATGCTCCAGCAGACCGCGATCCAGCCGCTCGCCTCGGCCGACAGTGTCCCATCCGCCGCCGGCATGAGCCAGCCGCTCCTCTTCGATGCGCAGGACATAGAACTCGACATCAAGGCCGCCACGACCTGGCCGCCACCGTCATCATTGCGTCCCGAGCGGCCGCTGAAAGGCCGGGCGGGCCGCAGCCTAGAGAAGACCGAGTTCGGCGAGCTCGCGTTTCAGGTCTTCGGGCATTTCGGCCAGATCGTCGCCGGATTGGCTGAGATCGCGGGGGGCGGCGTCCGGTTCCAGATAGCGCCAGCCCTGGAACGGGCGGCGGGGTGCCGGTGCGGTTTCGATCACTTCCGGGCCCAGCACCAGTTCGCAACGGTTGATACCCTGCTCGTCGGTAAAGGACTTGATGTCGAGGAACTTCTGGCGTGCCGCGACCTGGCCCTTGATGATCCAGTACAGCGAGCCGCCATCCAGCAACTCCTCCACCCGTTTGGGTACCATACGGGTGACATGGCTGCTCTGGGGTTCGAGGCCGGCAGAGACAGCAGACAGCGCGCGCTGGGCCACCCATTGCCTGAGGTCATCGATGGAATCGGCGCCAACGCAAAGCTTGATCATATGCAGTGTCATGGGAGATGCAGATACTCTCTCAGGCGGCAAGGTCAAGCGTCAGGCAGGCAAAAGACGTCGGCCGTCAACACTCGACCGCATTGACAGCCAGGCCGCCGAGCGAGGTTTCCTTGTATTTCTCGCTCATGTCATTGCCGGTCTGGCGCATGGTTTCCACGCAGGCGTCGAGGCTGACGAAATGCTCGCCATCCCCCTTCAAGGCCAAAGAGGCGGCGGTGACGGCCTTGACGGCCCCCAGCGCATTGCGCTCGATGCAGGGGACCTGAACGAGGCCACCCACGGGATCGCAGGTCATGCCGAGATGGTGTTCAAGCGCAATCTCGGCGGCGTTTTCGATCTGCTCCGGCGATCCGCCCATGACGGCGGCAAGGCCGGCAGCGGCCATGGCCGAGGCCGAGCCCACTTCGCCCTGACAGCCGACTTCCGCACCCGATATCGACGCATTGGTCTTGATGAGGCCACCCACGGCTGCAGCCGTCAGGATATAATCGCGGATACCCTCCTGATCGGCGTCGGGATGGAAATGCAGATAATAGCGGACCGTGGCCGGCACGACGCCGGCGGCGCCGTTGGTGGGGGCCGTGACGACGCGACCGCCAGCGGCGTTCTCTTCGTTTACCGCCATGGCGTAGACCGACAGCCAGTCATTGGCGAGAACCGGGTTGAGGCGATTGGAGCGCCATTCCTGTTCCAGCTTTTCGTGGATGGAGCGGGCGCGGCGGCGGACTTTCAGACCGCCCGGCAAGATGCCGTCCTGACGCAGGCCCCTGTCGATACAGCCGGTCATGGCGTCCCATATGCGGTCGATGCCGGCATTGAGCTCGTCTCGGCTCATGACCGTCTCTTCATTGGCGCGCTTCATCTGGGCGATGGTGAGGCCGGACGCGCGGGCCATGTCGAGCATTTGCCGGGCATTGGCGAAGGGATAGGGAACCTTGGTCGAAACCGCCGTCTTCCTGGCGGCCTTGGTCGCTTCAAGCTCGGTGTCGGTGACGACGAAGCCGCCGCCTATCGAATAGTAGACCGTGCTGAGAATCACGCGGCCATCGCGATCGAGGGCTGAAAAACGCATGCCATTGGCATGGCCCGGCAGCGGGTTTTTCTTGTCGAAGACCAGATCCGTGTCCGGTTGGAAGGCATAGGCTGGATGACCCGGTGGCGTCACCTGGGCCTTGCGCTCGACCTCGGCGATCATGTCATCCATCCGGTCGGGATCGATGGTGTCGGGGGCTTCGCCCATGAGACCAATGATGACCGCCCTGCCCGTTCCGTGACCGATGCCGGTATAGGCGAGCGAACCGTGCAGGCTGACCTTCAACCCTGCTACTTGAGCACCAGCCGGTCTTGGCCAGTCGTCCGAAAGGATCAGATCGAGAAACCGGTTGGCTGCCGACATCGGCCCCATGGTGTGGGAGCTCGACGGGCCAACCCCGATCTTGAACACATCGAATACGGACAGAAACATGAAATGCGGCCCCTTGCCTGCTGTTTATGGTGGAACGCTAGAGGAGTGCGCGACAAAAGCGTAGCGGCCAACCGACATTGCCTTTCAAGGCAGCGACACGCGGTGAAAAGTCACGGCGTTCGTCAGCCTGAGATGGTGATTTTCTCCCCATCTATCAACAGATTTACCAAGCTTTGCATACAAAAACGGCGCGGTCTGGGAAGGACCACGCCGTTTTTGCAATACCGGGATCGATGATTTCAGATACGACCAAACAGATAAGCCAACGCCAAGATGCCTGCAAAGCCGAGCAGCGCGCGAAACGTGATGCTCCAGCAGGACTTCTGGATGCTTTCTTCCATAATGACTCCGAATTAATTCGCTTGTTGTAAAAGCTGTCCCCCGACCGCTTTCCTGATGCTCATCTATTAAAATTCGCTGCTCTTCGCAATCGCAAAATATGGCTTATGCGTGGCTTTTCCAACATGACAGCCATGTGACTATTGCATGGAACGTCGGGATATCAAAGATTTATCGAAAATTTGAGCGAAAACCACATTTTGTCGCCGCCCCAATTTGGCCCGAGAGGTTGACGGAAATTTACCTTGTCTGCGCAATCGCCCGTGGCCTAGAGTTTTGCCAGTTTCAATTCATGCGGGCGAATCGGTGACCATTACAGACATTATTGCTCTCTTATTGTTTGCCCTGCTGTGGATGCTGTTCTCCTGGGTCACGGGCATTGCGCAGGTGCTGCCGCGCAAGAGCCTGACACAGGCGATGGCGGAGCGTCGGCGCGAATGGCTCGAGAATTCCCTGACCCGCGATCTGAAGATGATCGATACGCAAATTTTGTCCGGCCTGCAGAATGGCACCGGCTTTTTTGCATCGACCTCGATCTTCGCCATCGGTGGCTGCTTTGCGCTGCTTGGAGCGACCGATCAGGTGGATACGGTCTTTCGCGACATTCCCTTTATCAGCCATAGCAGCCGGACCGCATTCGAGCTCAAGGTGTGCGGCCTGACGGCGATGTTCGGCTATTCCTTTTTCAAGTTCGGCTGGTCCTACCGCCTGTTCAACTATTGCACGATCCTGTTTGGTGCGGTGCCGATGATGGCACAGACCCGGGTCGATATCGATCAGGCCAGAATTGCCATCGACCGGGTGATCGAGATGAATGTCATCGCCGCCAAGCATTTCAATGCCGGCCTGAGAGCGATCTTCCTGTCCATCGGCTATCTCGGCTGGTTTGCCGGGCCATACGTGTTCATGGGAACGTCAATATTCGTCTTTATCGTGCTTGTGCGCAGACAATTCTTCTCCGAAGCACGTCGAACGGCTCTATCGACAACGCTGCCATGAAAAGGCCGAATTCGCCCTCCCATTGCGCGGACTGAACCGACATCGTCGACACGCCACAACCGCATTCAACGGGAATTGACCTTGGCCGCCCCACACTCTGCCCCCACAGTCGCTGCGTCCCTGCCCAGAATTGGCGTGCTCGACACCCTGCGCGGTATCGCGCTCATTGCCATGGCGTCCTACCATTTCGGCTGGGATCTGGAGTTCTTCGGCTATCTGGATCCGGGCGCTGCCTCCCACGGGCTGATGCGGATCTATGCGCGCGGCATTGCCAGCAGCTTTCTGCTTCTGGTCGGCGTCAGCCTTGTGCTGGCCCATTACCCGAGCATTCGCTGGCGCTCGTTCTGGCGGCGTTTGGCAATGGTCGTTGTCGCGGCGGTCGCCATTACCATTGCCACATGGTTCTTCACGCCGGACGCCTTCATCTTCTTCGGCATCCTGCATTGCATCGCGGCCGCAAGTCTTGTCGGGCTGGCCTTCCTGCGCCTGCCGTGGATCGTCACGCTGGTCGTCGGTGCGGCGGCAATCCTTTTGCCATTCTATGTGCGCTCGCCTGTCTTCGACCTGCCCTATCTGAAGTGGGTCGGTCTATCGACCGTGCTGACACGCTCCAATGATTATGTGCCAATGCTGCCCTGGGCCGGCGTGGTTCTGGTCGGCATCGCCTGTGGCCGGTTGATGCTGGCGCTCGGTCTGCAACACCGCCTTGCCAGTGTGCCCGCGGGTCCCCGGATTTTGCGCTTCATCGGTCGCCACAGTCTGGCGTTCTATCTGCTGCATCAACCGGTGCTGATTGCATTGGTCTATGCGATGAGCATGGCCGTGCCGCCCGCCGCGCGCGATCCACAGCAGGACTATCTGGCAAGCTGCCATGCCAGCTGTGTTCAACAAGGCAATGACGCGACGCTATGTACCCAGTTCTGCGCCTGCACGCTCGACAGGTTGCAAAATGAGAAGCTTTTCGCGCCACTCCAGTCTGGCGCAATCCAGGCGGGTCAGAATGCGGATATCACACGTATTGCGAAAGAGTGCACCGCATCCAGCTTCCCGGGGAACTGAGCCCATGAATGCGCATCGTCTGAAGCCTTCCCGTTTTCACTGGCCGCCCTTGTTCTATGCGGCAGCGATTGCCTTGGCGTTTCTGCTTGAACGTCTTTTCAACCTGTCGATTGCACCAAGCAGCCGCGACATCTTTCTTTTGTCCGGTGGGCTCATGATCGTTCTGGCGCTTGCGCTCGAGCTCTGGTCCGTGCGGACCCTGTGGCGCCATCATACATCGGTGATGCCGTACAAGCGGGCCAACAGGCTGGTCACGGACGGACCCTATCGGCTGTCACGCAATCCGAGCTATCTCGGCTACACGATGTTGACAATCGGCATCGGTCTGGTGACCGCCAGCCCGTGGTTTCTGGTGGCTGCTCTCACGGCTGCGTTTTTCACCACGTCGATGGCGATCCGCTGCGAAGAGATGCATCTGCTGAGCCGCTTCGGCGCTGATTTCGAACATTACTGCCAACAGACGCGGCGCTGGATCTGAGACAGGCGCGTCTGTTGGACGGAAAAGAGCATCAGACCGCAAGGGGCCGAACCAGCTTTCGCTGCAGACGCTTCAACATAGTAGAGACGATCAGTTTGTGGGCCGGACCGACAGGCAGCATATAAAGTCGTCCGAAGGCATTGTGCGTGATCACGGACGAGGTGATCGTCAGTCGCCTGTCTAGGATCTGGATGCTGGTCATGACGTCGAGGTGGCGATCGCGCTCCGTCAGCACGAGCGCATTCGGCTCGACATGTTCGACCAGAAAGAAATCCAGCCTGTCGCCAATGCTGACTGTTTCCCTTGGCACACCGGAAAAGCCGCCGATCCTCTTGACGCCAAACCGCGATGCGACGGCGTCGCGGATGCGAAACGCCGTTTTCATCAAGGGCAAAGGCTCGGCGATGATGAGGTTCCACGCCTGAAGGGCCGTCATCTCGACAGGCAGATTGGCAGGCAGATTGGCAGAGCGCGTGTCGAAGAAATGAAGTGTGCCCCTGACGTCCAGAATGAAGCCATCGGCGGTCGAAATCACCGTGCGTGCCGCGACGAACAGGTCACGTGCCGACGCCGATCTCGACCAGGCGGGTGAGACAGGCTTCCTCGGCCGTATCCAGCTCGGCGAGGGTCTCTTCGATATCGCGACGCTTCTGGCGCAGATCCTCACGCTTCTGATCGATGCGCGACATCATCAATTTGAGCTGGCCGATCTCGCCCGGCGGTTCCTTGTAGACATGGACAATTTCGCGAATTTCGGCGACAGTAAAGCCGATCCGGCGACCGCGAAGGATCTCCTGCAGCAGCCGGCGATCGGCAGCGCGATACAGACGCGTTCGCCCACGGCGCTCCGGATGGAGAAGACCTTCATCCTCGTAGAAACGAAGCGTGCGAGTCGAGACGCCGAATTCGCGTGTCAGTTCGGTGATGCTGTAGTGTTTTTTCACGATAAATCCGAGTTATTTCACGTCGGATCACTGTAAAGTCATTTACGTAAAAGTCAATTTTTTCTGACGTGCACGTCAACTAATCGAGAACCACCAGGTCGCCAATCCGAGGAAGGAGAAAAAGCCGGTGATATCGGTGACGGTGGTCACGAATACGGCCGATGCGACGGCAGGATCGATTTCGAGCCTGTCGAGCAGCAGCGGGATCAGGATGCCGGCCAGGGCTGCGGCGATCATGTTGATCAGCATGGCTGCGGCGATGATGCCGCCGATATTGACGTCCTGAAACCAGAATCCGGCGATCAGACCGATCAATAGACCAAACACCATGCCGTGCAGCAGCCCCACGCCCGCCTCACGTCGCACGACGCGCCAGGCATTGTGGATGCTGAGATTACGGGTGGCAAGCGCCCGCACCGTCACGGTCATGGTCTGCGAGCCGGCATTGCCGCCCATGCCGGCGACAATGGGCATGAGGACAGCGAGCGCGACGATCTGTTGAATGGTGGCCTCGAACAGCGAGATGACCGAGGCGGCGAGGAATGCCGTCAGCAGGTTGACTGCGAGCCATGGCGCACGCGAGCGGGAAATATCGGCGATATTGTCCGACAGTTCCTCGTCACCCACACCGGCCAGACGACGGATATCCTCGTCGGCTTCTTCGTGAATCACATCGACCACGTCATCGATGGTCAGCACACCGACCAGACGACCATTCTCATCGACGACGGCCGCGGAGAGAAGGTCGTATTGTTCGAAGATCTGCGCTGCCTCTTCCTGGTCCATCTCGGCCGGGATCGGGTGGTTGGTCTCGCGCATGATCGCCTCGACCTTGACCATGCGCTTGCCGCGCAAGATGTTGTCGAGATCGACGGCTCCGAGGAGCTTGAAGGTCGGGTCGATGACAAAGATCTGCGAGAAACTGTCCGGCAGGTCCTCGTCGTCGCGCAGATAGTCGATGGTCTGGCCGATGGTCCAGAACGGTGGCACTGCGACGAATTCCGTCTGCATGCGTCGACCGGCGGAACTTTCCGGATAATCCAGCGCCCGGCTTAGCCGCACCCGCTCGGTAAAGGGCAGTTGCGCCAGAATTTCATCCCGGTCTTCCTGCTCCAGGTCTTCCAGAATGTAGACCGCGTCATCCGAATCGAGATCGCCGATGGCCGCTGCGATCTGCGAGTTCGGCATCTGGTCGACGATCTGCATGCGGATCGCTTCGTCGACCTCGGTCAGAGCGGTCAGGTCGAAATCATCGCCCAGAAGGTGGACCAGCGCATAGCGCTGATCCTGCTGGAGAGATTCGATCAGGTCACCGAGCTCGGACTCGTGCAGTCTGGCGACGTTATTGCGCAGAAAGAGTGTGTCGCGGTCGGCGATGGCTGCGCCGACCATCGTGAGAAAGTCGGATCGCACAGAGCCATCTTCATCATAGATGTCGTGGCCGCTCTCTTCTGCAGCGGTGGCGCGGAGGTCTTCGTCAACATCGCTCATCGATCCGCCCCTTCCCCGGCCTCAGCCGCATGTCTGTTTCGCCGGTCAGACAATGGCGACTGAAAACGTATTGTCAACAACTGCATAGCAATGTCATGGAGACTATGCGCATTTGCGAATGTGGCTCGTGCTAGCCCATTCGCGCCGGAAGGTCCACCCACCGGACATCAGCATAACAACCGGCGGTGCCTGGCAGTTCCCACCGCCATCACGGAAACGCAAATGAAACGCGACCTCGTCTACTTTCCCGACAACAGGCTGACAGTGCCCTGTGCGCCTGTCACCCAATTCGACGCATCGCTGAAGGCTCTTGCTGACGATCTATACGATACGATGCGGGCGGCACCGGGTGTCGGGATCACCGCTGCCCATATCGGAATTCCTCTGCGTGTGGTCGTTCTGGAGCTCCCGGAGATCGGTGGGCGGCACGATTATATCAATCCGGAGGTGCTCAGCCATTCGGTCGAGACAACGAGCCATACGGAAGGCAGCGTCTCCATGCCCGGAGCGACCGAGACGGTGACAAGGCCGGCCAGCATTCGCCTTCGATACCAGGATCTGGACGGCCAGGTTCACGAACGCGCCATGGACGGCTTTGCGGCGATCTGCATGCAACACGAGATCGACCAGCTCAACGGCATCTTCTGGCTGCAGCGACTTTCCCGGTTAAAGCGAGAGCGGCTGGTGAAGCAATGGAAGAAAAATCGATAATCTCGCTCGATTGGTGAACCTTGCGGTGGCTTGCGCGTTGTCTTTTGACTGCAATCAACGCCGAGGTCACGATTATGATCGACAAGAAAACCGAATTCACCCGCGAAGAAGATTACCGCGACTTCGAGGCGCGCGATCTCAAGGAAGGCTGGCCTTACAGCGACGAGGCGGGTGCTGTGGCGCCGGAGGTTGGCAATGGTCCCTACGGCAAGGCAGAAGCGGATTTCGACCGCGAGCGCAACGAGGGCTATCGTGTGACCGAAGTCGAGGCAGACGGTTTCCAGCCGAAGCTGAAAAACAGCGTCCTGCCGGAGACCGATCGTCGCGAAAACAGCGACCAGGTCGAATCTGAGGTCAATGCGGCGCTTGAGGAGATCCGTGAAATCGATCTGATGGGCGTCGACATCCATGTCGACCGGCATGTGGTTACGCTTCGCGGCGCCGTGGACACGGCTGAAGAGCGCCGCAAGATTGAGCTTGTAGCCCTGGGTGCCAAAGGCGTGGAGGAGGTGCGGAACCTCATCAACACGCGCGGTATCGACACCCATATTCCACAGGACAACGACTAGACTTGCCTGAGGTCTAAAATGCAAAAAACCCGGCTCGAAAGCCGGGTTTTTGGTGCGGTCGAGAAGACTCGAACTTCCACGGGTTGCCCCACAGCGACCTCAACGCTGCGCGTCTACCAATTCCGCCACGACCGCATCGTGGTAGCGCCGAATTGCTCCGGCGGGGCAGCATGTAGCAAAAGGTTTTGAACCGCACAAGGCCGGTGTGACAGATTTTTGATAAATCGTTCAAAGCCTTCCGGATGCCCTGAAGACGGAAGGTCTGCAGGTCTTGAACTTCGTTGATATTCTTGCCACTTAGGCGCAGAGGTTCCCCTATGCTGCGCACTGATCTAGCTGTTGAAATGTATGCCAATGCCGGTTCTCCGCCGATCCGCTGGAGAATATCCGAAGGGCTCGTGCCCTATGAGGAGGCGGCGGCGCAGATGGAGGCGGAAGTGGCCGCCATCGCCAATGGCGAGGCGGACGAACTGGTGTGGCTGCTGGAACATCCGCCGCTCTATACGGCCGGCACCAGCGCCAATGCGGCAGATCTCCTGACACCGGACCGATTCCCTGTTTTCGCTACGGGACGCGGCGGTGAATATACCTATCACGGTCCCGGCCAGCGTGTGGCCTATGTCATGCTCGACCTCAAACGGCGGCGTCAGGACGTGCGCGCCTTCGTGGCGGCGCTGGAAGAAGTGATCATCCGCACACTCGATTCGATGAATGTGAAGGGCGAACGCCGCGAGGACCGCGTCGGCGTCTGGGTGCGCCGCCCGGAAAAACCCGCATTGCCAGATGGCAGCATGTCAGAAGACAAGATTGCAGCGCTCGGCATCCGCTTGCGCAAATGGGTGAGCTTTCATGGGCTGTCGCTCAATGTGGATCCGGATCTAACGCATTTCACCGGCATCGTTCCCTGCGGAATCAGCGCCTATGGCGTGACCAGCCTCGTTGACCTCGGCCTGCCGGTCATGATGACGGATGTCGACATACGGCTGAAAGAGGCGTTCGAGACAGTCTTCGGGCCGGTCACAAACGAGCCCGGCCTCCCGTCGTAAGCACCTGTCACTCCGCCATCTGTTCTCCGCGATAGCCCGACAGTCGACGTTGCAATGTGTTGATCAGTCGGCCGGTTTCTTCGTGGAGTTCCTTCAGGCGCATCAGGTCCGATGCCATGGCCTCCAGCGGGGCGTCGGCGTCACTGACACCATATTCGATCGGTCCGCCGCCGGCACCGGTCATCAGCCACATGGGCGATACGCCGAGAATGCCGGCAAGGTTGACGAGGCGCGAGGGACGTGGCTCGGAGCGGTCGGTTTCCCATGCCTGAAGGGTTTCGTGCTTGACGCCCAGCTGGTTGGCCAAAGCCTTCATCTCGATACCCGCCGCATCACGCGCAGAAGACAGACGGCCGCCAAGCGTGTCGTCACCGGCATCGCTGATCAGCATCTCGTTCTGTTTCTTCCTCATTCTTTCCGTCTCCAGACATTGTCTTGTCGTTTGCGCAGGACACCAGCCGCAGCGGCGGCATTCGCACATGGCCGCCGCAACGGGATCCTGCCAAGGGCCGGCCGAACTCACGGGGAGTTGCCGGCAAGAATAGGCGATATCATAGGCAGCGGGGTCGGCAGGTGCCACCCCGAAGGCGACAGAATTTGCCGGGGGCGGAGAATCACCTGGGCCGAATCGGTGCAAAAAGACAGTTGTGGCTCGCCGTCCACAGCTTCTTCCCGTATCGGTGATATGCTCACAGACCGCTTTTCACCCAAGGACATGCCCCAGAATGAAACAGGACAGCACAGGGTTACAGGGCACAGTCCTGCAGGGCATGGTGCTCATGGGTGGCTGCATGCTGGTGCTGCCGCTGATGGATGCGATCGCCAAATATATGGCTGCCTTCGAGGGGATGTCCCCGGGACAGATCACCTTTTACCGATTCTTCTTTCAGCTTGCCTGTACGCTGCCTTTCCTGCTGGTGCTGAACGGCAGCGCGGCACTCAAAAGCAAGCGACCGGGCTTCAATCTCCTTCGCGGCGTTCTGCATGGTGCGGCCAGTCTTTTGTTTTTCATCGCGGTTAAATACATGCCGCTGGCCGATGTGTTTGCGATCTATTTCGTAGAGCCCTTCATCCTTACGGCTCTGTCTGCCCTGTTCCTTGGTGACCGTGTCGGATGGCGGCGCTGGCTTGCCATCGTCGTCGGCTTTTCCGGGGCGATGATCGTTATCCAGCCGAGCTATGAAATCTTCGGCTGGACAGCGTTTCTGCCGGTTGCCTGCGCCTTTCTCTTTGCCCTCTACATGTTTCTCAATCGGGCACTCGGCGCGGCCGACTCGCCCATGACCATGCAGACGCTGGCCGGTATTGGCGGCTCTCTTTTCATGGTGGCAGCACTTGGCATTGGCCATGGTGTGGGTGACGCAGATTTCACACCATCCCTGCCCGCATCGCTGAAGGGATTGCATCTGCTGGTGCTGCTCGGGGCAATCTCCGGCTTCATTCACCTGCTGGTGGTGAAGGCCTTCCGCATGGCACCGCTTTCGGTGCTGGCGCCCTTTCAGTATTTCGAGATCATTGCCGCGACCGTGCTTGGTTATGCACTTTTCGGTGACTTTCCCACGGCCTCCAAATGGCTGGGGATTGCCATCATCGTCGGCTCGGGTCTTTTCATCCTGTGGCGGGAACATCGCCTGGCGAAACATGGCATTTTAACGAAAGTGTCGACCAGCGGGTAACCCTTCCTCTTGGTGAAATCGAAAGGCTTCGGCGCTAGTCCTCCGCCCAGTTTCATGAAGAAACGGAGTTTTGGATGAGCGGGTCTCGCTTCTCTCACCCGGCATGTCATTTCGCCGGTGCTACAACTGATGATAACGGTGCGGTGCGCGCGGTTTGCCGCAACGCGCTACCGGGTGGTGCATGCGCCATTCGTGACCTGATGACCCTGCACGCACTCTATGCGTCCACGTCTGACAGTTCACCGCTATCGCGCCCCTATTTCACCGACGCCCTGATGCATTTCATTGCCCGCGACTGCGCGAATGGCGGGGCGATCAACGATGCCTGTGCGCGCGGCATCACGTCGTGCGTGTCGTCTTCCGGTGCCGTCAACAGCACCGATGGAATAGACCTTCTCTTCCATCTACTGGAATCAGACAGCGAGATATCGGATGACCTGCCTCAATTTGTGCTCGAGCAGATCGCGCTGGCGCTTTGTGAAGACAAAGGTGCCTATGGCGACATGCGGCCGGTCAACACCCGCAGCGTCACCCAGAACGATCTGCGTTTCATCAATCGTGTGTTCAAGGCCATCATCAAGCGCGGACGCCAGACGCTTCTTCCCGGAGAACGCGCAGTGCTGCTGCGGATTGACGATGAAGTGCCGACCGGCGCGCAGCATGCGGCCTGGACAGACCTGATGGATCTGGTGCGTCAGGTGCCCGATGACGCGGTGTCTCCCCCGGTTCGCGAAAAACAACCCTGGCTGCGGCTGGACGACCCTCGGGACAACCGGATGCGGGCCGTGGGTTGAGGGCAGACGGCGAAGGACAGAACGCCGCCCGCCCGACCATCCCTGCCCCGGCCCGAGACCAAATGCCTATAGGCACATGATTGAACCCATCCCGGATTTGTGGCTTAAACGGCTGAAAGAATTGACGGAGGGGCGGGAGCATCATGTTCAAGAAGATATTGATCGCCAATCGCGGCGAAATCGCATGCCGTGTGATCAAGACTGCCAGGCGCATGGGCATCCAGACCGTGGCCGTCTACTCCGACGCCGACCGGGACGCACTGCATGTGGAGATGGCCGACGAGGCCGTGCATATCGGTCCGTCCGCTGCCTCCGAGAGCTATCTCGTTGCCGACAAGATCATTGCCGCCTGCAAGGAGACAGGTGCCGAGGCCGTTCATCCCGGCTACGGGTTTCTGTCCGAGCGCGCCTCCTTCTGCGAAGCGCTGGAAAAGGAAGGTATCGTCTTCATCGGCCCCAAGCCCAAGGCCATCATGGCGATGGGCGACAAGATCGAGTCGAAGAAATTTGCCAATGCGGCGAATGTCTCGACGGTGCCGGGCTATCTCGGCGTCATCGAAGATGCAGCCCATGCCGAGACTATTGCCGGCGACATCGGCTATCCGGTGATGATCAAGGCTTCCGCCGGCGGTGGCGGCAAGGGCATGCGCATCGCCTGGAGCGAGGACGACGTGCGCGACGGCTTCGACCGGGCCAAGTCCGAGGCGAAGAGTTCGTTTGGCGACGACCGCGTTTTCATCGAGAAGTTCATCGTCGATCCGCGCCATATCGAAATCCAGGTCTTGGCCGACTCGCATGGCAACACGCTTTATCTGGGCGAGCGCGAGTGCTCGATCCAGCGGCGGAACCAGAAGGTGGTGGAAGAGGCCCCCTCGCCTTTTCTGGATGAGGCGACCCGCAAGGCGATGGGCGAACAGTCGGTGTCGCTGGCCAGGGCCGTGGATTACCAGAGCGCCGGCACGGTGGAGTTCATCGTCGATGCGAACCGCAATTTCTATTTCCTCGAAATGAATACGCGCCTGCAGGTGGAGCATCCGGTGACGGAACTGATCACCGGCATCGATCTTGTGGAACAGATGATCAGGGTGGCGGCCGGCGAGACATTGTCGCTCAGCCAGTCCGATATCAAGCTCAATGGCTGGGCCGTCGAAAGCCGGCTTTATGCCGAAGATCCCTATCGCAATTTTCTGCCGTCCATCGGCAGGCTGACACGCTACCGGCCGCCGGCGGAAGGGCGCAACGGCGATACGATCGTGCGCAATGACACCGGCGTTTTCGAAGGCGCGGAAATCTCGATGTTCTACGATCCGATGCTGGCCAAGCTTTGCACCTGGGCGCCGACCCGCAAGCAGGCAGTGGACGCCATGAGCGATGCGCTGGACGGATTCGTTGTCGATGGCATCGAGCACAATGTGCCGTTTCTCTCGGCCCTGATGAAGCATCCGCGCTGGCGGGAAGGCCGGATATCGACCGCCTTCATTGCCGAGGAATATCCGGACGGGTTTGCGCCCATGCTGCCGGATGAGAGTGAGAGAGCAACGCTTTCGGCCATTGCCATGACTGCGGCACTGACGGAATTGAGCCGACGCGGGAACCAGGCCGACCGGTTGCGCCAGCAGATTCCACCGCTCAAGGAGCACTGGGTCGTCAAGATCGGCGAGGCCTATGTGCCGGTTCGTCTGGCCGAGGGCTTTGTCAGCATTCCCTTTGAAATGGACATGGCCATCGACGGCGCCGATGCGATGCCGGTCACCTGCAATTGGCGTCCAGGCACCACTGTCTGGAACGGCATGGTTGGCGAGACGACGGTGACGGCGCAGATCCGTCCACTGTTGAGCGGCATGCGGATCAACTGGCAGGGTCTTTCCGTGACGGCGCAGGTGTTGACGCCGCGACAGGCGGAACTGGACGCGCTGATGCCGGTCAAGCTGCCGCCGGATACGTCCAGGCTGCTGCTCTGCCCGATGCCGGGGCTTGTGGTCTCGATCAATGTCCAGGAGGGCCAGGAGGTCAAGACTGGCGAGACGCTGGCCGTCGTGGAAGCGATGAAGATGGAAAATGTGTTGCGCGCCGAGCGTGACCTGACCATATCCAGCATCAAGGCTGCGGCCGGAGAGAGCCTCGCAGTGGATGCGGTTATCATGGAATTTCAATAAATTAACCGCTTATCTTCAATTTTAGCAAAAGCTTGAACACTCTACTAAGACGGCTGCGCTAACTCTACCCTGCGCGCTCAAATTCTGCGGGGACCAGATCGTGACCCTACCGCTCCCGGCCATAATCCTTCTTGTCGTCAATCTCGGCCTGCTCTGGCTCCTGCTTGCCGCACCGATCGGCCGTCGCACGATCCGTCGTGACCTCCGCCTGAAGGGTGACGCTTCGGCCATCTTTGCGCTGTTGAAGCCCGACGGATTTGCGCAGTGGAACCCTTCGGTTCTGCGCAGCGAGTCGGTGGGCGGCAAAGGCAACCAGACAGAGGTGTATTTCAAGCAGCCGGACCGCTATGGAAAGCCGATCACACGGACCTTTCAGTCAGCGCTTGAACAGAATACGGCAGGACCGGATCTGACGGTCGATATGGAGATCGTGGCCGATAGCGCGCTGGACCAGAGTTTCTGGAAGAATTTTCATGAGCGGCGCTCGGTGCGCGCTGTTCCGGGCGGCGCGGCGGTGACGATCGAGCAGACCGACCGTTACCGTGGCCTTGCCTTTTATCTCTACCGCTATTTCCAGCTTGGCCGCGAGGCCTCAGCGCTTCAGGCGCATGTGGAGCATCTACCCCGGCGCACCAATGGGCTGTTAGAACATCCGGGCATGCAGATCATTCTGGCATTGCTGTCGACGCTTATCCTGTGGCCATTTTTCGGGCTGAACCGGGAAGGTCTGGCGATGTCGACCATGCTGACCATGGTGATCGTGCTGCACGAGTTCGGCCACATGGCCGCCTATCGCGCCTTTGGCCATCAAACCGTGCGGATGATCTTCGTACCGCTGCTGGGCGGCATCGCCATTGGGGGCCGGCCTTATAACAGTCAGTTCGAGGTGGCGACCTGTGCCTTGATGGGACCGGGGATGTCGGCCTTCTTCGTGCCGATCCTGGCGGTGCTCGGTCAATCGGCCCATGCGGGACTGGCACCGACGGCGACCGAAGCCCCGGCCATGGCGATGCTGCTCATTCTCGGCGCCTTCAACCTGTTAAACCTCCTTCCCATGCAACGCTTCGACGGCGGGCAGGTGCTCCGCCAAATCTTCCAGTCGCGCAAGGCGCTTGCGGTTACCAGTTTTGGCATTGCGCTCGCTATCTTGTGGACCGGCTGGCGCATTGGCATGCCCACCAGCGCATTGCTGGCAGCGCTTGCCATCTTCATATTGATGAGCCTGATGGGGGCCATCGGCGCAAAGCCCCGCCATGCGCTGGAAGAAATGACGGGCGCGGAACGTTTGCTGACCGGGTTCGGGCTCTATGCGGCCGTGCTGATCCACGCCTATGCGGTGGTGACGGCCTGTGACAGCCTGTTTGGCTGAGGCAAACCCTTCCATCAGGCTTGACAGCGGCGCCGCCAGCGGCTCCAAGTCGCGGCCATGGACACGAATAATCCCCCTCTCCCCACCGGCTATTCCCGCGTGCCGCCCGGCATGCTTGCCAATGTCGTCATCTGCCTGGAAATGTTGGCAAAGCCGCCCGTCAAGGCAGACCCTCCCGGTGACAGCCTTCGTATCGAGCGCTGGGAAAACGCCGATCCGGATGGCTATCGCGATCTCTTTCGCCGGATCGGCGAGGAGTGGATGTGGATGTCGCGGCTGGTGATGGCGGACGAAGACTTGACCGCAATCCTCCATGACCCGAAGGTCGAGATCCATACAGTGATGGATGGAGAAAGACGCGTCGGGCTGCTGGAACTGGATTTCCGGCAGGACGGGGAATGTGAGCTAGCCTTTTTTGGCCTGGCGCCTGAGGCAATCGGCTCGGGAACAGGGCGCAAGCTGATGAATGCAGCCATCGACAAGGCCTGGTCCATGCCAATCAAGCGCTTCTGGGTGCATACCTGCCATTTCGACCATCCGGCCGCCCTTGCCTTTTATCAGCGCTCGGGCTTCACGCCCTATGCTTCTTATGTGGAGGTGGACGAGGATCCGCGGTTGACGGGGCAGATGCGCAAGGATGCGGCGGCCCATGTGCCACTGATCGAACCAAAGTGACCCATCCCGTAGAAACGCTGAATTGATCGCATGGTCGCACCGAATTTGCGGAATTCGACCTTGAGCAAATCACTTTTGCTGTGCCAAGGTCGCTCACAAATCTAAAGACAATCAGGAGACACCCCATGGACGTTCGCGCAGCCGTAGCCGTACAGGCGGGAAAACCGCTCGAAGTCATGACCGTTCAGCTGGAAGGCCCCAAGGCCGGCGAAGTTCTGATCGAGGTCAAGGCGACCGGCATTTGCCATACAGACGATTTCACGCTGTCGGGCGCTGACCCGGAAGGGTTGTTCCCGGCCATTCTCGGCCATGAGGGTGCTGGCATCGTGGTCGATGTCGGCCCCGGCGTCACATCGGTGAAGAAGGGCGATCACGTGATCCCGCTCTACACGCCGGAATGCCGTGAATGCTATTCCTGCACCTCGCGCAAGACCAATCTGTGCACCTCGATCCGCTCGACCCAGGGCCAGGGTGTGATGCCGGATGGCACATCGCGGTTCTCCATCGGCAAGGACAAGATCCACCATTATATGGGCTGCTCGACCTTCGCCAATTTCACCGTTCTGCCCGAAATCGCAGTCGCCAAGGTCAACCCGGACGCGCCCTTCGACAAGATCTGCTATATCGGCTGCGGTGTGACGACCGGCATCGGTGCCGTGATCAACACGGCCAAGGTGGAGATCGGCGCAACGGCGATCGTCTTCGGTCTCGGCGGCATTGGCCTCAACGTGCTGCAGGGGCTCAGGCTTGCCGGTGCCGACATGATCATCGGCGTCGACATCAACCCGGACCGCAAGGAATGGGGCGAGAAGTTCGGCATGACGCATTTCGTCAATCCGAAGGAAGTGGACGGCGACATCGTGGCTTATCTCGTCAACATGACCAAGCGTCATGGCGACCTGATCGGCGGGGCGGACTACACCTTCGACTGCACCGGCAATACAACGGTGATGCGTCAGGCACTGGAGAGCTCGCATCGCGGCTGGGGCAAGTCGGTCATCATCGGCGTGGCCGGCGCCGGACAGGAAATCTCCACCCGTCCGTTCCAGCTGGTCACCGGCCGCAACTGGATGGGCACGGCCTTCGGTGGCGCGCGCGGCCGCACGGACGTGCCGAAGATCGTCGACTGGTACATGGACGGCAAGATCCAGATCGATCCGATGATCACCCACACCATGCCGCTCGACGACATCAACAAGGGTTTCGAGCTGATGCATTCGGGCGAATCGATCCGCGGCGTGGTGGTCTATTGAGCGGCGAAAACGCCTATGACGTGGACGTGCGGGGGCTCGACGAGTTCTCCGCACGCGACCTCTATGCGCTACTGAAACTGCGCGTTGACGTGTTTGTCGTGGAGCAGGAATGCCCCTACCCCGAACTCGACGGCAAGGACGCGCTGGCGCTGCATCTGCGCCTGCTGGACGGAGGCGTCGTGATTGCGGCAGCACGCCTCTTTGCGCCCGACGAACCGAATGGCGAGGCGCGCATCGGCCGCGTGGTGGTGGCACCGACACATCGCGGCAAACGTCTGGGCGAAGCGGTGATGAGCGAGGCGCTGACGGTGTGCGAAACACGCTTTCCCGGTCACCCGATTGCGCTTGCTGCCCAAAGCCATCTGCAGAAATTCTATTTGAGTTTCGGCTTTGAGGTCGTCTCGGATGAATATCTGGAGGACGATATTCCGCATGTCGACATGCTGCGCCATGCGCCCGGCCAGCCAAAGGCGGACTGAATGATCTATGTGGATGCCGATGCCTGCCCGGTGAAGCCGGAAATTCTGAAAGTGGCCGAACGCCACGGCATCGAGGTGACGCTGGTGGCCAATTCCGGTCTTCGCCCATCGCGCGATCCGATGGTGAAGATCGTGATCGTCTCGGCTTCGTTCGATGCGGCCGATGACTGGATTGCCGAACGCGCCGGCCCCGGCGATATCGTGGTGACGGCGGATGTGCCGCTGGCGGTACGCTGCGTTGCCACTGGTGCGCTGGTGACCGGTCCGACCGGACGGCTTTTCGACGAGACCAATATCGGCATGGCCAGCGCCATGCGCGATCTCGGCGCCCATCTGCGCGAGACTGGCGAAAGCAAGGGCTATAACGCCGCCTTCTCACCCCGCGACCGCTCGGCCTTTCTGGAAATGCTGGACAGGCTGTGCCGGCGGGTAAAGACTGCGGGCTGACGCCCGGATTTGAAAAGACCACCATCGGAGGACCGCCATGCCGCTCTATTCGCTTGGAAACCTGACGCCGAAGACACCTGAAGACGAGAACTTCTGGGTGGCACCCGATGCCCATGTCATCGGACAGGTGACGATTGGGCCGGATGTCGGCATCTGGTTCGGTGCGGTTCTGCGCGGCGACAACGAACCGATCACGGTGGGTGCCGGCTCCAATATCCAGGAAGGGGCGATGGTGCATACCGATCCGGGCTGCCCTGTCTCAATCGGCAAGGACTGCACCATCGGCCATCACGCCATTATCCATGGCTGCACCATCGGCGATAATTCGCTTATTGGCATGGGTGCGACCGTCCTGAACGGCGCGAAGATCGGCCGGAACTGCCTTGTGGGCGCCAATGCACTGGTAACCGAAGGCAAGGAATTTCCCGACAACTCCCTGATCGTCGGCTCGCCGGCGCGGGTGGTGAGGATGCTGGACGGCGATGCGGCCAAGGGGCTGACGACGTCGGCGGAGAATTACGTGGCGAACTGGAAGCGGTTCAAACGGGATTTGAAGGTGGTGTGATCTTTACGGGCGGAGGCCGATTGCAATGATGAGACCTGTTTCCGTCATTTTCGCCGTGCTCGGTCTCTTCGGATTGCTTTTCTGCTGGTGGGGGCTTGAGACAAGCACAGGGCGTCGCCAGTTTGATGAGATGGCCGGCATGATTCCGCTTTTCGCCGGAGCGATCGCAGTGCCACTGCTGCTTCTGGCGGCATTGCTGTTCTATCTTTCAGCCCGACGGCGCGAATAGCTCTTTGCCACTTGGCCCATCGGCCATCTCCTCGTAGTCGGTGAGATGCCGCAACCATTTGCGCTCGATCGCGGCCTCGATGTCGATCTCATTTGCACGCAGATAGAGAACCAATTGACCAAAGAGGTCGGCCGCTTCATCCTCCAAGGCGCCGCGCCTACCGCCTGAACCATCGGCAACGGGCCTTGCCAGACCATTCAGCAATAGATGCTCGGCCGTCAGTTCACCCAGTTCTTCGGTGAGCTTCAGAAGATACCAGTCCGGCGTTCGGTCAATACCATGCACGCCTGCATAGAGTTCGCCGACGCGGCCAATCCTATCGCTCAAATCCTTGAAGGTTGAATTCACTGGCACCTCCCCCGGCTTTACTTGGGACCTTGGAGTTCAAGCATAGCGGTTCTTCTTGACGCCCATGTTTCAATACAATCGCACTTCCGACAATTCTGCTGCTCGCCGCGAGGCCGCTTTCGGCGAATAGCCTTTCAGCCGCTTGAAGGCGACGCCGAAGGCGCTTTGGGAGGCGTAGCCGAGTTCGGCTGCGACGCCGGCAATCGCTTCGCCTCGCTGGATCCGGTCTTCTGCAAGCTGCATACGCCAACGCAGCACATACTCCATCGGCGGATGGCCGATAGCGGCGCGGAAGGCCTCGGCAAACGAGGTGCGTGACATTCCCGACACCAAAGCCAGACCCTTCAGCGTCCACCGGTGCTGCGGCTCGGCATGGATGGCGTTCAGTGCCCTTGCGAGGCGCGGATCGGTCAGCGCCCCGAGCCAGTCGTTGCGACGGCTATCCCGGACCTCCTTTCCACCAAGATCCTCCCGCCTGGAAAAGGCGCGCAGCATCTGGACCAGCAGCATGTCGGCCAGATGATGGCGCAGCAGCTGCGAGCCCATGTCCGAATGCGAGAATTCGACTTCCAGCATTTCCAGGGTGCGGCGCAATCCCGATGCCGACGGCGCATCGCGGGGGATGTGCATCAAATGGGGCAAGGCATCCGTCAACAGATGCTCGTGCAGGGCACTGACCTTGAAGGCGCCGCCCAGAAGAACGACCTCATCGCCACCCCAGTGACCGATATCGGATGCGTTCCAGTCGATCACTACCGCTCCGTCCACCGGCGGCAGTGCCGGATCGCTGGCCAATACATAGGCGGGCGTCTGGGATAGAAGGAAGACGTCGCCCGCTTCCATCCGGATCGGCTGGTGATCGGGGTGGATCATCCAGCATCCACCCCGAATGACGGCGGCAAACTTGATGGCGCGCTTTTCCGGGAAGCGCAGCGACCAGTCGCCGGCCGCCTCGAGCCGCGTGCAACGTGCGCTTTCCAGATCGAGCAATTCGAAGATGGTGCTTAATGCATCAAACATGTTGCGGACGATCTCAACAATAATCTGGCCTTAGCGATATAGAGTGTCCGTGCATCTTGTCATTATCCTGAGCGAGATGAAAGGAGGTGCACATGAAAGATATGGAAAACAAGGTCATCGCCATCACCGGCGCCAGCAGTGGCATTGGCCGCGCCACGGCCTTGCGGCTGGCAGGCGCCGGCGCGAAACTGATGCTCGGCGCTCGGCGCGAAGAGCAATTGCGCGCGGTCGCAGAGGAAATTTCATCCACCGGCGGCGAGGCCCGGATATGCCGGACGGACGTGCGGGACCGGGCATCGGTCCAGGCACTCGTCGACCAGACCTGCAGCGCCTACGGGCGCATGGATGTGCTGGTCTCCAATGCCGGGGTCGGACCGATATCGCGCCTCGACGATTTGCGCGTCGAGGATTGGGAGGCGATGATCGACATCAACTTTCGCGGCGTACTTTATGGGATCGCTGCCGCGCTGCCCGTCTTTCGAAGACAGGAGAGCGGGCATTTCGTGACTGTTGTGTCGACGGCGGGCCTCCGGATCGTGCCGACCCAGTCCGTCTATGCGGCGACCAAGAATGCGGTTCGCACCGTGCTGGAGGGCCTGCGCCAGGAGGCCGGGCCGCATCTGCGCGTGACGGGGATTTCTCCGGGCTATATCCGCACAGACTTTGCCAAGGACGCGCCACTCGACGAGGCTGCACGGGCCATGGCCGACAAGGCGATGGCAGAAATGGCAATCGATCCCGACGCGATCGCTCGGGCCATTGCCTTTGCGATCGAGCAGCCTGCCGACGTCGATGTCGGCGATATCGTGATACGCCCGACGGCGCAGGCCTAGCGATAGCTGCATGAAGAGAGAGGAAGTGGCGGGCAAATACCCGCCATTTCTATTTCTGATCGGTCTCTTCAGTGCGCGTTGGCGATCCCTTCCAGTTCCGCCATCGCATCGTCGGGCAGGTCGATCTCGGCCACCGCCAAATTCTCCCGCAAGTGACCACGTGACGACGTGCCGGGGATCAGGAGGATGTTGGGCGCGCGCTTCAGCAGCCATGCGAGTGCGGTCTGCATCGGGGTGATGCCGAGGCGGGCAGCGACCGATGTCAGCGTTTCCGATTGCAGCGGCGAGAAGCCGCCGAGCGGGAAGAAGGGAACGTAGGCGGTGCCTTCCCTGGCCAGTTCGTCGATCAGGGCATCGTCGTCGCGGTGGGCCAGATTGTACTGGTTCTGTACACAGACGATATCGGTGATCTTGCGGCCGTCAGCGATCTGTCTGGCCGTGACGTTGGAGAGGCCGACATGCTTGACCAGACCCTGACGCTGGAGATCCGCCAATACGGTCAACGGTTCTTCGAGCGAGCCTTCCGCAGGACCGTGAATATCGAACATGGCGCGCAAGTTGACGACGTCGATGGCGTCCAGTCCCAGATTTTTCAAGTTGTCGTGCACGGCCTTGGTCAGTGCGTCCCTGGAAAAGGCCGGGTTCCATGAGGCATCTTCGCCGCGAGTCGCCCCGATCTTGGTGACGATGACGAGATCCTTGCTGTAGGGATGCAGCGCTTCCTTGATGATCTGATTGGTGATGTGAGGTCCGTAAAAATCGCTGGTGTCGATATGGTCGACGCCGCTTTCCACGGCCTCGCGCAGGACCGCGATGGCCTCAGCCCTGTCCTTCGGCGGACCGAAGACGCCTGGACCGGCCAGTTGCATGGCACCGTAACCCAAGCGCTTTACGGTGAGATCGGCGAGTTTGAAGGTGCCGGCTCTTGCAAGATTGGTCATGGTCTTTCTCCTTTTTTCGTCTGCAGCGGATATAGGTCACTTTCCGTTTCGCGATTAGACGATACAATCGAGACAGGCTGTCCGTTTTTCCGGACAATGAATGATGGAGAGACTGTATGGCCGGCGATGCCGACATGGGGGATATTCGCGCCTTTCTGGCCGTGGCGCGGGCCGGCGGCTTTCGCGAGGCGGCGCGGGCCGGGCCATATCGTGCGTCCGCGCTCAGCGATGCGGTGCGGCGGCTGGAGGCGCAGCTCGGCGTGCGGCTTCTCAATCGCACGACCCGAAGCGTGGTGACCACCGAGGCCGGTCGCAGCCTGATGGAGCGCGTCAGCCCGGCCTTCGGCGAAATCGAAGCGGCACTCGACCAGGTGGCAAGCCTGAGCGGACGACCGGCGGGCACGCTTCGGCTCAATGTGCCGACGAGTGTGGCGCGGCTGGTCTTGCCAAGCATCGTCTCGCCGTTTCTGGCGGCCCATCCCGATATCCGGATGGAAATCGAGACGGATGAAAGCTTCGTCGATATCGTGACGGCCGGCTGCGATGCCGGGATCCGCTATGACGAACGGCTGGAACAGGACATGATTGCGGTGCCGATCGGTCCACGCGTGCAGCGATTTGCCTGCGGCGCCTCCCCGGCCTATCTCGCAGCCCATGGGCGACCGGAGCATCCGCGCGATCTGCTGCAACACAATTGTATCCGCAATCGCTTTGCCGGACGGGCGGTGTTCGATTGGGAGTTCGAGCGTGACGGTGAGGTGATCACGGTCGATGCGCCGGGTCAGCTGATCGTGCAGGCCGGTGGAGGCTCGGATCTCGGCGTCGCGGCGGCCATCGGTGGAACGGGCATCGTGGCGCTGTTTGAGGACTGGCTGAAACCGCATTTCGATAGCGGCGCTCTTGAACCGGTGCTGGAACCCTGGTGGGAGAGCTTTTCCGGGCCGTTTCTCTATTATCCCGGTCGCCGTCTGGTGCCAGCGCCGCTCAGGGCCTTCATCGATTTCATCAAGGCGATGAAGGCCGAGGTTTGAGACTGCGTGCCGGCTACCCTCAGGCGGCACATTTCTCGCAAATACCGCGGATCTCGATGGTGGTCTTTTCCGCCTTGAAGCCCTTCGATTTGCCCCAGTCTTCCAGCCGGTGATCGAGGGCGTGGTCGTGGAATTCGATCACGTGGCCGCAATTGTTGCAGATGGCAAAGGCGACGGTGGCATGGGCGTGGGTGCAGCAATCGTCTGAGGCGTGGGCGCAGGCGATGAAGGCATTGAGGCTTTCAAGCCGGTGAACCAGACCGAATTCGAGCAGTTTTTCCAGCGCGCGATAGACCTGCAAGGGTGCGCGAAAGCCATGGTCGCGCAGCTTGTCGAGAATGGTATAGGCCGATTGCGGCTGATCCGAACGCTCCAGAACGCCAAAGACGAGCGACTGGTTCTTGGTGAGTTTCTGCGTCATTTGCTCTCCTCCTCAACGTCTCGTCTGGGTGGTGGCGGCCTCATCCAGTCGCTTACGCCCGAAGGGGATCAGGCTTGCGATGAAGAGGATGAGGGCAGCGACCACAATCGAGGGGCCAGACGGCGTGTCGTAATGCAGCGAGCCGAACAGGCCACCGACAACGGCGATTGCACCGATGACGGATGCCAGCACCGCCATGATCTCGGGCGAGGCCGAGAAGCGGCGGGCCGCAGCAGCCGGAATGATCAACAGCGAGGTGATCAGCATGATGCCGACCAGCTTCATGGCGATGGCGATGACCAGCGCCATCAACAGCATGAAAAACAGGCGCGCTCGTTCCGGCTTCAGGCCCTCGGCTTCGGCAATCTCGGCATTGACGGTGGAGGCCAGCAAAGGACGCCAGAGCACGATCATGGCGACGACCACCAGCAATCCGCCGCCCCAGACCACCGCGATATCGCTCTTGGTGACGGCCAGAATATCGCCGAACAGGAAGGCGATGAGATCGATGCGAACCCAGCTCATGAAAGCCACCATGACCAGACCGATGGCAAGGGTTGCGTGGCTGAGAATGCCGAGCAGCGCATCGGCAGACAGGGCCTGACGGCGTTGCAGCACCAGAAGCAGCAGCGACACCAGAGCCGCGACCACGAAGACCGAGAGCATCAGATTGAGCGAGAACATCAAAGACAGCGCCACGCCCAGCAACGAGGAATGGGCCATGGTATCGCCGAAATAGGCCATACGCCGCCAGATGACGAAACAGCCGAGGGGACCTGCGGTCAGTGCCAGGCCGATGCCGGCGATAATGGCGCGCACGAAGAAATCATCAAGCATGGTGGTGATCCTTGTCGGCCTTGCCGTTCATATCTGTATGGCCGTGATCGGCGTGAGGATGATCGTGGTCGCCGTGGTGATGGCCGTCGCCGGCGTGGCAGTGATCGGTGATGCTGCCATCGGCATGCTGCACGCGGCCATCGGGCAGATGGGTATGGTCGTGATTGTGATTATAGACGGCCAGGGTGCTGGCGGCCGAGGCGCCGAAGAGTTTCAGATATTCCGGGCTCTGGCTGATGGTTTCCGGCGTGCCGCGGCAGCAGATATGACCATTGAGGCAGATGACGGTATCGGCTTCGGCCATGACCACATGCAGGTCATGGGAGATCAGCAGAATACCGCATTCGGTGCGGTTGCGGATATCGGTGATCAGATCATAGAGCGCGATCTCGCCGGCATAGTCGACCCCCTGCACGGGTTCGTCCAGCACGAGCAGATCGGGCTTGCGGGCCATGGCCCGGGCCAGAAGCGCTCGCTGAAACTCGCCGCCGGACAGATGCTGCACCTCGGCCCGGGCCAGATGCGCGATGCCGACGGATTGCAGTGCGGCATCGATCTCGCGGTCGGAAATCGACACCGTCAGTGTCATCAGGCGACGCACGGTGAGCGGCATTGTCCAGTCGATGGCGAGTTTCTGCGGCACATAGCCAACCGTAAAGGGGGTGTGGCGCTCGACGCTGCCTTCGCTTGGCCTGGTGACACCAATGGCCATTTTGGCGCTGGTGGACTTGCCGGAGCCGTTGGGCCCGATGAGGGTGACGATCTCGCCGCGGCTGACGGAGAAGCCGACACCGCGCACCAGCCAGCGGCCGTTGCGGTTGACGCCGGCATTGGTAAGCGTGACCAGAGGCTTTTCTACAGGTTTGGATAACACAGACATCGACGTCCTTTTTTGCTCTTGCACAGGCTAATGGCACACGTTATAGCATAACGCAATTGATGTAATAACATTACATCTTGATCACAAGCAGGAGCCTTCATGTTTCAACGTCCCCTACCCCTTCTCGCAACCGTCGCAGCCCTTGCCCTGATGCCAGCCGCCGCCTTTGCTGCGGCACCCAAGGTGGTGACCTCGATCAAGCCGCTGAACTCGCTGGTGGCGTCTGTGATGCAGGGCGTCGGCGAGCCTTCACTGATCGTCGACGGTGCCGCCTCTCCGCACACGTACAGCCTCAAGCCATCCAATGCGCAGGCGCTGCAGGATGCGGATGTGGTCTTCTGGACCGGCCCCGGGCTTGAACTGTTTCTCGAGAAGCCTCTTGAAGCGCTGACAGACAAGGCGACCGTTTCGGAGATGGACAAGGCGCCCGGCGTGGAAACCCTGAAGTTTCGCGTGGGAGGCCCTTTTGAGGCCGATGACGATGGCGATCAGGACACGCCCGGCGGCATCGACCCGCATCTGTGGCTCGATCCCATGAACGCCAAGGCAATGGCCGCTGAAATCGAGCGTGTGCTGGTCGCAGCCGATCCAGACAATGCTGCACGCTATGAGGAAAACGCCTCGGCCTTGATGGCGTCACTCGACGCGCTCAACACCGAGATCGAGGCTGAGCTGGCACCGGTGAAGGACACGCCATTCGTGGTCTTCCACGACGCCTATCAGTATTTCGAGCATCGCTACGGGGTGAATGTGGCAGGTTCGGTGGTTGTCGAGCCGGAAGCGATGCCAGGTGCGGAGAGGCTGACCAAGATCCATGAGAAGCTGGAAACACTGGGGGCGGCCTGCGTCTTTGCCGAACCGGAATTCGAATCCAAGTTGATCAAGACGGTCATGGAAGGGACGAAGGCGAGAACCGGCACACTCGATCCGCTGGGTGCCGATCTCAAGAATGGTCCGGACCTCTATTTCGAACTGATGCGCAATATGGCAACCTCGATGAAGACCTGCCTCGAAGGCTAAGGCCCGTTCAGGCCGCCGGGCGCCGCCAAGGTTAGCCCGGCGCAAGTCCCCTCTCCTACAGATTTTGGCGGCTGGCCGGGCACTCCCGTCCGGCCGCCTGATCTATTGAAAGAGACTGCGGGGTAGCACGTATCGTGGGGACGGAATTGGCGGATGCCAGGCGCCTGTTTGAGGCCCAAAGCTACAACGAGGCCGTGGAACTGCTGGGGCCGATCATTGCCGCCACCAATGATGCAGATGCAATTCACCTTCTGGCGGAGTGCTTTGAAAAGCTCGACCTGAAAGGCGAGGCTGGCGAGGTGTTCGAGCATCTGGCGAATCTCGGTGGCGATGAGAGTGCCGAACGACGTCGCCGCGCCGCACGACTTTATGCCGAGGCCGGACGTCGCGACAAGGCGATGGCGCTGGTCGTTCAGCTTCGCCGCGATGACCCGACCGATCCGGATGCGGCGGCCATTTTCGCCGCCCTGACGGGCCTCGGCGGCAAGCCGAAAAGCGTCGATGATGTGACCAACGAGCTGATTGCCAGCGACGATCTGGCCAAGCTCAGGCAGGCCTTGCAACGCATCGGCCATGACAATCGCGATATCCGCAATCTCACGCTGTTTTCCAAGCTGGTCGACAAGGTGCCGGACGATCCCTATCTGCGCGCCTCGCTGTCGGGCTTTGCGCGGGAATTTTGCGACTATCCCATTCTTGAGCGCGAAGAGGCCTCGATGCGCGCCGCCATCGCCAAGGGCGACTTCCATTTACTGAATGCCGAGACACCGCTGCACAACCTGATGTGGTGCAGTGACGAGGCGTTGAACCGCCAGGCGCTGAATGTTGCCGAGGTTTGCGCACCACCGGGTGATGCCGGCGCTCGTCGATTGAGCATGCCGCATCAGTGGGGAGACAGGCTGCGTATCGGCTATCTCTCCAACGATCTTTGGGATGACCACGCCACGATGCGGCTGTTTCAGAGCGTTTTGACGACCCATGATCCGGCACGCTTCGATGTGACGCTGTTCTGTTACACGCGCGAACGCTTCATCGGCTTCGATTCAGGCAATCGCAAGAGCTGGGGGCGGATCGTTCGCATCGATAGCATGAGCGACGAGGAGGCCGCATTTGCGATCCGAAGCCGCGGCATCGATATTCTGGTCGATCTGAAAGGCCATACCGGCGGGTCACGCTCCGCCCTGATGAACCATCCTATTGCGCCGGTCCATGTGCAGTGGCTGGGCTTTCCGGGAAGCTGCGTTCATGTGGATTGCGACTATGCCATCGGCGATCCGATCGTGCTGCCTGAGACGTCGAAACCGCATTATCACGAAAAATTCTGCCGACTGCCCGAGACCTATCAGCCCAATGATCCGGTGTTTCGGGTCCAACCGCAACCGGTTTCGCGCGCCGAAGCTGGATTACCGGAGGGGCGCTTCGTCTTTTCCGCCTTCAATTCGCAGCGCAAGAATTCGCTGGAAGGAATGGCGCTTTGGGCAAGAGTGCTGCGTGCCAACCCGGATTCGTTGTTCTGGTTGATGGTGGATGGCGAGCATGCGCGCGCGTCCACTCTTGCGCATTTCGAAAAGCTTGGCGTATCCAGCAATCGAATCCAGTTTGCCCCGAAAATGGCCTATGCCAATCATATGGCGCGCGTTCAGGCATCGGATCTCGGCCTCGACAGTTTTCCCTATAACGGCCACACAACCACATCCGACATGTTGTGGGCCGGTCTTCCGGTGATCACCCGAAAAGGCAGCAACTTTGCCTCGCGCGTATCGGAAAGCCTTCTCCATGCGGTCGGCATGCCGGAGCTGGTGGCAGAGGATGACGACGGCTTCGTGGCACTGGCGACCAGACTTGCTCAGGACGCTGCCTCGCTGGCCGGCGTGAAGGCCAAGCTGAAGGAAAACCGCTATACGACACCGTTGTTCGATGCCGATCGCTTCTGCCGGCATCTGGAAGATGCCTATGATGTGATGGCGGCGCGGGTAAAGGCTGGCAAGGCACCTGAGCATTTCGATGTGCCGGCGCGGCCCGTTTGAACTCAGGCAAGCTTGCCCTTGCGCGACAAGAGATCCAGCAGAAGGACAGCCCCCTGCTCGCCCGGCGAAACCTTGGTCTCAAGGCTTTGCCAGACAAAATCGAAACCTTCCAGCATGGCACGACGCTGCAACGTGTCTGAGGATAGTCGTTCGGCAGCCCGCATGACATTGCCGGGGCGCAGATAGTCGTTCAGATATTCCGGCACCACGGGATAATCGGCAATCAGATTGGGCAGAGCGCCTGACCATGTCTTGATGCGGTTGCTGTAAAAGCGGATCAGCCAGTCCATCTTGTAGCAGGACACAACTGGTACGCCTGCCAGCGCCAGTTCCAGGATCACCGTGCCGGAGGCGGCAATGGCGACATCGGCGTCGGCGAATGCTTGCCACTTGGCGTCGGAGCCCACCACGATTTCCGGTTGGACGGACCAGGACCGGGCCAGTTCTTGCACCAAGGCTTCGCGACGCGGAACCGTCGGCAGGACGATGCGGGTCGGCCCGTTGCGGGCGATGAACTGGGCTGCCGCCTCGCCCATGACCGGCATCAGCGGCTTGATTTCGCTGCCGCGCGACCCCGGTAGCAACATCAGCGTCTTTCGTTGACCTGATCCTGGCAAATGGCGGGCGGCGCGGGCGGCACGTGTGTTTCGAAGGTCAATGTCTGCTGTCAGCCGGTGGCCAATGAAATGCGTTTCAGGACCGCCAAGGTCCTGCATGACCTTTGGCTCAAAAGGCAGGACGGCCAGCACCATATCGACATAAGCCAGCATGGCCGTGGCACGGTATTCTTTCCACGCCCACACGCTCGGGCAGACATAGTCGATGACCGGGAGATCCGGCAACGCCTTGCGGACTTTCTTCGCCACGCGGTGCGTGAAATCCGGACTGTCGATGATCAGCAGCAAGTCCGGCTTCTGCTCAATAATCTCGCGTGCTGTCAGCTTGATCAGGCGGATGAATTTCGGCAGGCCCGCCAGAACCTGGCTCAACCCCATGACCGAGAGTTCGGAAAAATCGAAGAGTGGCGACAAGCCCTGGTCTTCGAGGGCTTCGCCACCCACGCCGATCAGGGAAATCTCGCCCTGATATTTCTGCTTCAGCGCGGCAATCAGATCGCCGCCCAGAAGATCGCCGGAAACTTCGCCGGCAATCACAGCGATTTTGAGTGGCTTGGCGCTCATAATCCCATTCCCGGCAAGCCAAGATCAAGACCGGCGACAAAGAGGCCGGCTTCATCGGCAGCTTTCAACACGGCGTCTCTTTCGATCACAAGCGAGCGCCCCGCTTCAACCGCAATACCGGCCAGTCCCGCTTTCAGAGCATTTTCAACGGTCGAACGCCCAATGGTTGGCAGATCGGCGCGGATATCCTGCTGCGGCTTGCACAATTTGACAAGCACGCCCTTGCGGCGGGGCGAGATACGCCCGTCGGCGCGCAGGCCGGCCACGCGCTCCAGCATGGCATCGGTGCCTTCAACGCCCTCGAGTGCGACGATGCGGCCGCCAATGCTGACGGCACCCTGTCCGACATCGAGACGACCGAGCACTTCAGCTGCATCGGCCGCGCGGGCGATATCGCGCCTGTCGTCATCGCTCGGCCGGGTAGAGCCGAGGGGACCGGTCGTTGCCAGGAGATCAGGGGCGATATCATGCGCACCGACCACGGTTGCGCCTTGTGCCTCAATGAGCCCGATCACCATCTTCAGAACGGCATCGTCGCCGCCGGCACGCAGGGTGCGTAGGGTGGACGGCAATTTGAGAATGGTGGCCAGATTCACATGGATCTGGCTGAAATTGGGACGTCGCTTGACCCCGCCGGACATGACGACGCGGTCGATGCCGCGGGATTTGAGGATCGCGGCCAGGCCCTTCATGTCGCCAACGCCAATGACGGCATTGTCGAAACCGCTCCAATCCTGGGCCGCCTCATCCTTGAGGGCCATGATGAACGGATTTTCACCCGCCAACCGGGCCGCATGGGCAACGTGGAGCGGCAATTGCCCCTCCCCGGCGATGATCGCAAGGCGGCCCTTCCTTTGGTGACCGACCTCTACCATCGGGTTCTAGCTCTTGCCCCGGAAGGGAGAAGACAGTGCCCGATCGCTTTCAACCGCGATGAAGTCGAAGATCTCTATTGCTTCCTTGCAATCGGTAAACTCGTCGCGGACCGCCGCGGCATTGGCACGAATAGAGCCTTCCTCACGGAAGATCTGCTTGAAGGCCTTGCGGACGCGGTGGATGGTTGCACGCTCGATACCGGCGCGGGTCATGCCGACCACGTTCAGACCGCCGAGAATACCCGGATTGCCGTTGAGCATGCCATAGGGAATGAGGTCATAGCTGACGGCTGACAAGCCGCCGACAAAGGCATGTTTGCCGATACGGGTGAACTGGTGGACGGCAGAACCGCCACCCAGGATCACACGATCTTCGATGGTCACGTGGCCAGCCAGCATGACATTATTCGACAGGATAATATGGTCGCCAAGCTGGCAGTCATGGGCGACGTGCGAATTTGCCAGGAACAGGTTGTTGTTGCCAACGACCGTCTTGCCACCGCCCTCGACGGTGCCGGCATTCATGGTGACACCTTCGCGCATGGTGCAGTTTTCACCCACCGACAGCGTGGTTTCCTCACCATTGTGATGAACGCTCTGCGGTTCGCCGCCAATAACGGCGCAGGGGAAAATACGGGTACCTTTGCCGATGTCGGTTCGACCGGACACGACGGCATTGGACAGCAATTCTACATTATCTGCGAGAACGACCTTCGGACCGACGTAACAAAACGGGCCAATGGAGACATTCTCGCCAATCTCGGCACCATCCTCGACAAATGCCTGGGGATGGATGCGCGCGCTGGCAGCAATCTTACTCATGGATTTTCCTTGCGCATGATCATGGCGCCGATATCGGCTTCCGCGACCAATGCACCGTCGACCTTTGCGTCACAGTGGAACTTCCAGATATTACCGCGCTGCTTTTGTTTCAAGACGTGGAACTCCACGCGATCGCCGGGAACGACGGGCTTGCGGAAGCGGGCATTGTCGATCGTCATGAAGTAGACGAGATTTCCGCCCTCACCGTGCAAACGCGCGCAGATTGCGCCAGCCGTCTGTGCCATGCCTTCGACCAAAAGCACGCCCGGCATGATCGGAGATTCGGGAAAATGGCCGGTAAAGTGTGGCTCGTTCGCCGTCACGTTCTTGATGCCGACCGCAGAATTGTCGCCATCGATATCCACGATCTTGTCGACCAGCAGAAACGGATAGCGGTGCGGCAAAAGCTTCATGATTTCAAGGATATCGGCAGAGCCGAGGCTCTCCTTCTTTTCGTCAGCCATTGTCGTTCCTCTTATCTTTTGTCCGCGACTCGGACTGGCTCATGATGTTTGCCACGTCGCGAAGAAAATCCTTCATGGGTCTGGCCGGTACGCCACCAAGACGCGCACCCGGCTCGACATCTCCTATCACACCGCTCATCGCGCCGATCTGGGCCCCGTCGCCGATGGTGATATGACCGTTGACGCCGGAATGGCCGCCGATCATGACACCGTCGCCTATGCGGGTGCTGCCGGCTATGCCAACCTGACTGACAATGCCGCAATGGCGACCGATCCGGACGTTGTGACCAATCTGCACAAGATTGTCGATCTTGGTGCCCTCGCCGATCACGGTATCGTCCATCGTACCGCGATCAATCGTCGTATTGGCGCCGATCTCGACCTTGTCCTGAATGATGACACGACCGACCTGAACGATCTTCAAAAGCCCAGTCGGACTTGGCGCATAGCCGAATCCATCCTGACCGATACGGGCGCCGTTGAAGATGATCACGTCATTTCCAATCAACGCGCACTGGATCGAAACACCGGAGGCAATCGAACAGTTCCGGCCGATTTTGACCGATTGTCCGATAATAGCACCGGCGGCGATATGGCTGCCCTCGCCTATCTCCACATCTGCGCCGATCACGGCGGTCGGCTCGACGGTGACGCCGGCTTCCAGTCTCGCAGTCGGGTGAACATAGGCGCCGGGCTGGATACCGGACTGATCGTCGGCAATGCCTTTCGGTCGCATGGCTTCGGGGTGAAAAATCGCCCCGGCGCGCGCGAATGCCACATGCGGATTAGACGACAGCAAAACCGGAATATGATCGGGAATCACCGAGCGCACCGCAGGCCTGCACAGAATGGCAGATGCCCGGCAGGTTTTCAGTTCATCTCGTGAGGATCTGGACAGGATGTAGCAAACATCGCCCTCTTTCGCCCGCGCTATGGGCGAAACGGAGCGAATAAGGATGCCGTCATTGCCGGCATCCTCTAGCTCTGCATCCAGTTGGGTTGCCAACGCACCCAATCTCACCCCTGCATGGGGTGGGAAGAATATATTATGCTCCATCGAACTCTGCCCCGGAACTTGAATTGTGTTGCGGTGCGGTCCGCCAGAATTAGAACTGGTTTGCCATCGAGAAGCGGAAATTCTGGACCTTGTCGAAGGACTGCTTGACGACCGGGACCGCGTAATCGAAGCGCAGCGGGCCGAAAGGCGAATTCCAAACGATACCTGCACCTACGGATGCACGCCAATCCATACCTGTTCCTTCGGCCACATCGGTGCCGATGATCGACACGTCGTTCCCATAGAGCGTACCGGCGTCAGCAAAGACTGCACCGCGCAGACCGAAGTCCTGCGGGATCACCGGCAGTGGGAAGGATGCCTCGGCAGACGCTGTCATATAGGTCGTGCCGCCCAGCGCATCGCCATTGGTGAGGCGCGGACCGATACCACCGGTTTCGAAGCCACGGATCTCCTTGCCGCCGATCGAAAACTGATCGTAGATATTCAAGTTGCCGTCGGTCGCTGCGACATAACCTGCGCTGACTGCAACGGAGCCGATGATATCAAGCTCATCCGACAGCGACTGGAAGTAACGGGCCTTACCGTAGATCTTGTAGAAATTGGAATCCCCACCAAGACCGGCATATTCATGGGTAATGCTCGCATAGATACCTTCGCGCGGCATCACGCGGTCATCGACCGTGTTGTAGACAATCGACTGAGACACGCTGGACTGGGTGTAATCGCCACCGGCGATCAGTGCCGCATAGGTATCGGACGGCGTCGATCCATTGCTGTCGTAGCTCAGCTCTTTGTAATTGTAGCGGAATGTCGTTGCCAGATCATCAGTGATCGGCGCTGTGACACGCAGAGTGCCGCCCTGTTCTTCGTAATCGTAGTCGTCATTGCTGCTGGTCGAGCTCTTGAACAGGTCGAAGCCGGTAGCCAGACGATAGCCGAGGAAATAGGGCTCGGTGAAGGACAGGTTGTAGGTCTTGCTGTCTTCAAGGCCACCACCAACGGCGACACGGATGAACTGACCGCGACCCAGGAAGTTCTTTTCCTCAACCGAGGCTTCAAGAACGAGACCATCACCACCGGCTGAATAGCCTGCACCGATGCCGAAGGAACCTGTCGGCTGGTCCTGAACATCGACCACCACGACAACACGGTCCGGCGAACTACCAGGGGCAGTCGAGATATTGACGCCGCTGAAATAGCCGAGCGCTTCAAGACGACGCTTGGCGCGCGAGATGACTTCCTGGTTGAAAGCATCACCTTCAGCGATATCGAACTCGCGACGAATGACATAGTCACGGGTACGCGTGTTGCCCCGGATCTCGATCCGCTCGACATAGGCGCGCTCGCCCTGATCGACGAGATAGGTCACACCGATGGTATTGGTGGAGAAATCGCGATTGCCGCGCGGCACGATGCGGGCGAAGGGATAACCTTCAGCCGAGACGCGGCGCGAAATGGCTTCCATCGACTTTTGAACATCGCTGGCATCGTAGGTCGCGCCCGTCTTGGTCTCGACCAGACGCTGCAATTCAGCCGGATCCACACCTTCAACGGTCGATTCGACCGAGATATCGCCGAACCGGTAGCGCTCACCTTCATCGACGGTGATCGTGATGGTGTAATCATTGCCATCGGAATCGAGCGACACGTCGGACGACACGAGGCGGAAGTCGGCATAACCGTGGTTGTAATAGAACTGGCGCAGCGCATCTTCATCAGCGCGCAGCTTGTCCTCATTATAGACATCCTTACGGGTCAGGAAGGACAGCATATTGGAACGCTTGGTGCTGATGATGGAAGCGAGACGGCTATCGCTATAGGCATTATTGCCGACAAAATTGATCTGCGTGATCTTGGTGCGATCGCCTTCATTGACGACGAAAGCCAGATTGACGCGACCTTCAGCGACCGGAACAACCTGAGTCGTCACTTCGATATCGCTGCGGCCAATGGCGGAATAGGCTTCACGGATACGTTCGATGTCAGCGTTGATAAGGCCCTGATTGTAAGGACCGAGCGCGCGCGTCTGAACGATCGCCTGAAGCTTTTCATCCTTGATCTTGCGGTTGCCGTTGAACACGACCTGGTTGACCAGTTCGTTCTCACTGACAGTCACAACGAGCGTGCTGCCGGATACGGACATGCGGACATCGGAGAAGAAGCCAGTGGCGTAGAGACGCTTCACCGACTCATCGATGTCAGAATTCGAGAAACTTTGACCGGGCTTGATCGTTATGTTGGAGCGGACTGCATCAGCGCCAACCCGCTGCGCGCCGCGAACATCAATGCTCCTGATGACAGCTGCTTCAGCAACTGAAGCGGATGCAAGAAAGGCGATTCCGGCTCCCGACGAAACAATCCCTGCAGACAGCGCAACCGCCGACACCGCGTTCAAAAATGTTGAACCAGCCTTCATGAGTACTTCTTACCTTTTTCCCGTTGTCCCGCAGTCATAAATCCCCGACTCCGGCCCGTCAGTCGTTTTTACCCGGTTTCACCCTACAAGCAAGTGTGGGGGTTAAATTCTGTTTACTTCGTTTGTTTCCGTGTCTCAATGGCCACTACGACTTTGAAACATCGTAAACAAATCGTATCTGAAATAGCAAGGAGCCCCCTAGCCAATCAGCCTCGAAATGTCGTTCCAGGTGGCAAAGACCATCAGCGACAGAATCATCGCAAGACCGATCCGGAACGCGATCTCCTGCGCTCCCGCGCCCACCGGCTTGCCTCGCAATGCTTCAAGCGCATACAGCACAAGATGGCCGCCGTCGAGTACCGGAACGGGCATCAGATTGAGAAGTCCAATCGAAACTGAAAGGACTGCTGCCAGTTGCAGCACAGCACCGATGCCAAGCGTTGCCATCTGGCCCGATGCCTGTGCCACGCGAATAGGGCCACCCAGCTGATCGGCATTCATCCGGCCTGTCACCAGATTCGCAAGGTAGTCATAGGTACCCGTGACGACATTCCAGGTCTGCCTGAAGCCCTCGCCCACGGCCTGAACCGGTGACAATTGCTCGACCCGGAAATTGCCGGCGTCCTGATTTGTGACAATTCCGATCAACCCGACTTCCATCTTGTTACCGAACTGATCGGTAATTTCAGTGCGCTCCGGCACCATGGAAAGGCTCATCGTTTCGCCACCACGCTTGAGCGTGACATCAATCGGCAAGTCAGGCCGCATGCTGACATAGCGTCGCACATCGTCAAAGGTGGAGACTTTTTCGCCATCGAGGGCCAGCAGCAAATCGCCGGGAAGGACACCGGCGCGCTCGGCTGCACTTTGCGGCTTTACTTCCGCGACGACGGGATCGGACACCGGCTTGCCGTAGAAGCCGAACAGGCAGGCAAAGATGACAATGGCGAGCAGGAAATTGGCAATCGGACCGGCAGCGACTGTTGCCGCTCTTTTCCACAGTTTGGCGCCAGACAGGGTCTGCGCCCGTTCTTCCGGCGTCAGCTCGGCCATATCATCGCCATCGGGACGGCTTGATGCATCGGCATCGCCAAAGAATTTGACATAGCCACCCAGCGGAATGAGCGAGATCTTCCAGCGCGTGCCATGGCGGTCGTTGAAACCGATCAGTTCCGGGCCGAAGCCGACCGAGAAGGCCAGCGCACGGATGCCCGACCAACGTCCGACGAGATAGTGCCCCATCTCGTGCACAAAGACGAGCAGCGACAAGACAATCACGAAGGGCAATATGTAGCCGATCAGAAAGTGGCCGGCTGTCATGATGAATTCCATGGCTTCAAAGCCTTTCTTCGTTTCGCGCCGCTAAAGGCCGAACAGGAAACCGCCAAGGGTATTGACCACTCCACCGGCGACGGAGGCGTAGAGGATGGCCAGAAAGAATGCTGCAAAACACGCAAACACCAGTCCGTCAACCCGATCCATGACACCGCCATGACCCGGGATCAGGTGGCTGGAATCCTTGACGCCGAACCGGCGCTTGATGAAGGATTCAAACAGATCACCTATCTGGGAGAATATGGAGAGAAGCAGCGACACCACAATGACCCACGGGGCCACTGTCTGAAAAAAGCTGAGTGCAACGGCAGAACCGCCGAGGATGCCGGCAACCGTCCCGCCAATGGCGCCCGACCATGTCTTGCCAGGTGAAATCGATGGCGCCAGTTTCGGACCGCCAATCGCACGACCGACGAAATAGGCAAGAATATCGGTCGACCAGACCACCACGAACACGAACAGCATGGCGGCAAAGCCAAGCGCGTCTTCGCCGCGGATCGCGGCAAGCGAAATGGCGCTGAGGCCTGCATAAGAGATGCCGCCAGCCTGCCAGCCGCTCCATCTGCGCAGAAAAACGGGAATCAGTGCGGTGATGGTCAAACCGCATAATAAGGGAAAGGTCAGCAGATCATCGCCGAACAAGAGGTTTGCCGACACCAGCACGATGGAAAGCCAGCCGAAGGCATGACCCCTTATGGATCGTTCGGAGAGGCGACAGATGGTCGACCACTCATAATAAACCAGCAGTCCGATCAGGGTCGCAAGCAACCGAAAGGATATGCCGCCGAGCCATGTGGCCGAAATGACGACCGCCATCATGACAATGCCGGAGTAGATGCGAAGCTTGAGCTCTTGCGACATGGCGGGGTCAGGATCCCGCTGCGACGGCGACGGCTGGCGACAGACCGCCGAAGCGCCTTTCGCGGGCAGCATAGCCATCGAGCGCCCTGAAGAAGACGTCGCGGGTGAAATCGGGCCAGTATTCCGGCACGAACATCAGCTCGGAATAGGCTGCCTGCCACAACAGGAAATTCGACAACCGCTCCTCGCCGCTGGTGCGCAGCACGAGATCGGGATCGGGGATGCCATGGGTATCCAGGCGCTCATTGATCCGTTCGGGGGTAATGTCCTCGGGAGACAGCAACCCCTTCGCCACGTCGCGGGCAAGGCTTGCCGCGGCGCGCGCAATTTCGTCGCGCGAGCCATAATTGAAGGCAATCACCAAGGTCAAAGCCGTATTGTCCTTGGTCATCTCTTCGGCTTCCTTGAGCAATTCGCGCAAGTCTTCCTGCAGATTGACCTTGTCGCCGATGACGCGCACACACACATTTTCACGATGCAGCTCGGCCAGATCGCGGCGCACGAAGGCCTTCAGCAATCCAAACAGATCATGGATCTCCGATTGCGGGCGACGCCAGTTCTCGGAAGAAAATGCAAACAGTGTGAGATAGGAAATGCCCGCTTCACCGGCTGCGCGCACAGTCTCGCGCACAGCTTCAACACCCTTACGGTGACCGATTGTGCGAGGCAGTCCTCTCGCATTCGCCCAGCGGCCGTTGCCATCCATAATGATGGCAACATGCTCGGGACGCGTGCGATGCTGAATATTCGACATGGACAATCCGCTTTGAGCAATTATGACGCGAGACCAGAGGCCTCCATCATACCTGCATGATTTCCTTTTCCTTGTCCGCGAGCAAGCGGTCGACCTCGGAAATCGTGTCGTCGGTCATCTTTTGCACCCGATCCGACTGCGCCCTGCTCTCGTCTTGCCCGATAACTCCATCTTTCTCGGCTTTTTTAAGGCCGTCCATGCCATCGCGGCGTACGTGGCGAATCGCCACCTTGGCCTTTTCGGCATAGTCATGGGCGATCTTGACCAGAGACTTGCGGCGTTCTTCGTTCAGCTCGGGCAGCGGAATGCGCAGGTTCTGACCGTCGACGATCGGGTTCAAACCGAGATTGGATTCGCGGATCGCGCGATCGACAGCGCCGACCATGGACTTGTCCCAAACCGAGACAGCCAACATGCGCGGTTCCGGCACAGACATGTTGGCAACCTGGTTCAAAGGAACACGCGAACCGTAAGCTTCAACCGTCACCGGGTCGAGCAGATTGGCAGAGGCGCGGCCTGTTCTAAGCGCGGCGATATCCTGCTGAAAAGCGTTGATGGCGCCATCCATGCGGCGCTTCAGATCGTTGAAATCAATACCTTCGGTCATCGTATTTGCTCCCGTCTCAACTTGATGGCGGCTGCTGTTGGCCGCTCAATTATCCGTCACAATTGTCATCCGGCCACCGCCGGACAAAATCTCACCGAACCCGCCCCGCTCGTGAATCGAGAAGACGATGATCGGAATGGAGTTTTCGCGCGCCAGCGCCACGGCCGCCACATCCATGACCGCGAGGCCTTTTTCGAGGACTTCCGAATGGGTCAGGTGGTCGAAGCGAGTCGCGTTCGGATCCTTTTTCGGATCTGCGGAATAGATACCATCGACCTGCGTTCCCTTGAAGATGGCCTCGGCACCCATTTCAGCCGCGCGCAGAGCCGCAGCAGAATCGGTGGTGAAGAAGGGATTTCCGGTACCGCCCGCGAAGATCACGACGCGTCCCTGGGACAGATGATGCTGTGACCGGCGCTGAGAGAAGCTTTCGCAGATCTCCGGCATGGCGATGGCGGATACGACCACGGTATCGACGTCGAGCTTGCGCAGCGAGGTTGCCAGCGCCAGCGCATTGATCACGGTTCCGAGCATGCCCATGTGGTCGCCCGTCACGCGGTCGCCACCCTTGGAGGCCACTGCGACGCCGCGGAAGATATTGCCACCGCCCACGACGACGCCAACTTCCACACCCATTTTTCTCGCATCAGCGATGTCTGCGGCGATACGGTCGGCAACCGCCACATCAATACCAAAACCCTGGCTGCCCATCAGGGCTTCACCGGAGGCTTTCAGAAGAACGCGTTTGTAGAGAGGTTTGGACGGCATGCTGGCTCCTGGGGATGAATTCAATGCCGGATACACGAAGGGCACCGCGTTGTCACGCGATGCCCTCGACTTTTCCCTGTAAGGGTAAAGACCTGATCAGCCCTTTGCGGCGGCAGCTACTTCTGCTGCGAAGTCGCTTTCTTCCTTCTCGACGCCTTCGCCGAGCAGGAGACGCGCCATGCCGGTGACTTCGATCGAGGCGCCAGCGAGCTTTTCAGCATCCTTGATGGCCTGACCGACGGTAACGTCAGGGTTGACGACAAAAGCCTGCGAGAGAAGCGCAACTTCTTCGAAGAACTTGCGCATGCGGCCTTCAACCATCTTCTCGATGATGTTCTCCGGCTTGCCGGATTCGCGCGACTGTTCGATGAAGACATTGCGTTCGCGCTCGGCGACAGCAGCGTCAACTTCTTCAGAGCGGATGGCGAGCGGGTTGGTTGCAGCGATATGCATGGCAACCTGACGTCCGATGGAGGTCAGGACTTCCTTGTCGCCCTCGGACTTCAGTGCCACGAGTACGCCGAGCTTGCCGATGCCGTCGCCGGCAGCGTTGTGGACATAGGTGGCAACAACGCCGTGCTCGACTTCCAGCATGGCCGAGCGACGCAGAGCCATATTCTCGCCGATGGTGGCAATCGCATCCTTGAGCGAATCGGAAACCGACTTGCCGGTTGCAGGATAGGTCGCAGCAGCAACCGCATCGACGGAACCGTCGGTGGTCAGCGCAACGCTTGCAATACCGCGGACGAGATCCTGGAAGGCATCGTTACGGGCAACGAAGTCGGTCTCGGAGTTCACTTCAACGACAACAGCCTTATGGCCGGCGTTGGCGATACCGATGAGACCTTCAGCAGCCGTACGGCCAGACTTCTTGTCGGCCTTGGCAATGCCCTTGGCGCGCAGCCAGTCGATGGCGGCTTCGATGTCACCATTGTTCTCGGTCAGGGCCTTCTTGCAATCCATCATGCCTGCGCCAGACTTTTCGCGCAGTTCCTTCACCATTGCAGCAGTGATTTCAGCCATTGTTTGCCTCTTGATCGTTTATCTTGCGCAGCAGCGGGACTCGCGGCCGGCGCTTCGTTTGGTGGGAGGACATGAACCGGCAACATGACAGCGTTATGAAACGCGCCCCTGGCCGGGCCTCCCTCGCCTGGATACGCATGTCACGCTTCAAGCGAATATGCGGTCCTTGAAAGGAACTGGCCGCCGAACAGCATTTGCTGACAGGCGGCCAATCTTCAGTGCGAAGACATGCTTCTGAAAGAAGACATGCTTGTAAGAAGACACGGGCGGGATCAGCGATCCCGCCTTCGGGCCAATCAGGCGCCGGTTTCTTCCGAAAGTTCCGGCTCGACCGGAGCTTCTTCCGAAGCGCCGATGTCGCGGCCAGCAGAACCCTGCTGACGTGCGATACCGTCGATGGCAGCGCGTGCAATCAGGTCGCAATAAAGAGCGATGGCGCGCGATGCGTCGTCGTTACCTGGAATTGCGTAGTCGATCAGGTCCGGATCGCAGTTGGAGTCGATGACAGCAACGACCGGGATACCCAGGCGCTTTGCTTCGTCGATAGCGATCTTTTCCTTGTTGGTGTCGATGATGAACATCAGGTCAGGAACGCCACCCATGTCGCGGATACCGCCAAGAGCCTTTTCAAGCTTTTCGCGTTCGCGGTCGAGCGTCAGACGCTCCTTCTTGGTGAAGCCCTGGCCTTCGCCAGCGAGGATCTCGTCAAGCTTTCGCAGGCGAGCGATCGAGTTCGAGATGGTCTTCCAGTTGGTCATCATGCCGCCGAGCCAGCGGGAGTTGACATAGTACTGGGCCGAACGCTTGGCAGAGTCAGCAATGATCTCGGATGCCTGGCGCTTGGTACCAACGAACAGAACACGGCCGCCACGAGCAACGGTGTCGGAAACGACCTGAAGGGCCTTCGACAGCATTGGAACGGTCTGTGCCAGATCGATGATGTGGATGTTGTTGCGATCGCCGAAGATGTACGGCTTCATCTTTGGGTTCCAGCGGTGTGTCTGGTGACCAAAGTGGATGCCTGCTTCAAGAAGCTGGCGCATGGTGAAATCGGGCAATGACATGCCTGGTAGTCTCCTGTTTCCGGTTTAACCCCCGTGCAACAAACAGCGCTCCATGCAGAGACGCCACCGGCGGAACGATCCGGATTTCTCCCGGACAATCCCAAGTCACACGTGTGGAATGCGGCTGGCCATATCCCTAGTTGGCGGGGAAAGCAAGGCTTGCGGCGAAAAAAGTGATGCAGAGGCCAGCATTCACTGGCACTTGCCGTCGCCCAATATCTCCAGTTTCTTCAAATGGCCGCTCAAAACGAAGTCACCATAATCCAGCGTCAGGTCGCGGGTGATTCCATTTTCGTAGAGCTTGAAGGACTGGGTATAGACCGGCAGTTGATCGCCGCTATCGCCATCATTGAAATAGGCGATCGAGACTGGCCAGTAGGGCGACTTGGCAAGCGGGCTATCGGCGCCGATCTCGGGATCATTGTCCTTGGGCTTTTGCGAATTGCCGACAAAGGTGGTGGTCAGATAGCTCTGATCGCCATCTTCCGAGCCATCGAAGATACGCTCTTCCACAACCGACTTGCCCTTGCGGGCCTTGTCGATCACTTCGAGCATATGTTCTGTCGGAAAGCGGCTGCTGGCGATATCCACACTGCGGCTTTCCGGTTCGTCGAGGTCGATGCGTATACCGCTTTCGATGCCGCTCGCGAAGCCGCTGACTTCCTTGTCGAGCTGATCGTCGGTGAAGGATTTGCTGTCGAAGCGAAACTCACCGGCATCCGGGTTTTCGAATGTGGTGCTTTGCTGATCCGTCACCCGGACCTGATCGCCGGTTTCAAGGCGCGTGACGAACCGAAAATTGGTCGTGTAGCCGGTGCATTTGTCGCCGCCGAATTCATAGACAAGGCGACCGTTCATGCCATCGATGCCGGATTGCTCGTCTGCTTGCTTCAGCTCGATGTCGTAGACGGCGCGATGGGGAATTAAGCCCCCGGCGATGGCCGATGTGGCACCGACCACGGTCAGGCTCACGGCTGCGAACGTAACACTGAAAACTTCGATAACGCCCGCACGATACATGCAATTGCTCCTGTTGGACTCGCCGCCGATGATATAAGAACACACCCGGCGAAAACGAGGCACCTGCTGCCTGAATGCAGGATTCTTTGGGATAGATCAAACAAAACCGGGAGACGAATATGTCCGAAGCCATCGCTGGCCGGCTGAAGGAACTGGGCATTGCCCTGCCCGATGCCGCCGCACCCGCCGCCAACTATCTGCCCTTCACCATGAGCGGCAATCTTCTGTTTGTCTCCGGCCAGTTGCCGCTGGAAAACGGAAAGCTTGCAGCAACAGGTCTTGCCGGCACCGACATCGACCTTGCCACATGCCAAAGAGCTGCAGAACTCTGCGCAATCAATATTCTCGCCCAGGCCAAGGCGGCACTCGGCGGCGATCTTTCACGGATCGTGCGGGTGATCAAGCTCAACGGCTTTGTCGCGTCCGGCCCCGGCTTTACCGACCAGCATCTGGTGATCAACGGCGCGTCGAACCTGATTGCCAATGTGCTTGGAGACGCCGGCAAGCATGCGCGCGCGGCCGTCGGCATGGCTTCGCTTCCCCTTAACGCGACCGTCGAAATCGACGCCATCATAGAGTTTGCCTGATATGTCCGACCTCGCCTGGCTTACCGAACGACCGATTGCCCATCGCGGCTTTCACGACATGAACAAGACGATCTGGGAAAATACGCTGTCCGGCTTTACCCGCGCCATCGAGGCCGGATTTGCCATCGAATGCGATCTTCATATCGCAGCCGATGGCGTGCCGGTTGTCTTTCACGACGACAAACTGCAACGGCTTTGTGGATTGAACGGCGATGTGCGCGAGCGGACGTCTGCGGAGCTCGGACTTCTGTCCATCGGCGGCAGCTCCGACCGTATTCCGACGCTGAAACAGTTGCTTCAACTGACCAAGGGCAAGGTGCCGCTGGTGCTGGAGTTAAAAGGTCGCGCCGGCGATGATGATGGTTTTCCGGAAGCCGTGCTGGATGTGCTTGAAACGTATCAGGGTCATGTGGCACTGATGAGCTTCGACCACTGGATATTGAGGGATCTCAAGGCCGCCGATTGCCCCTACCCGGTCGGTTTGACTGCGGAAGGCGTCAAGCCGGAAGCCTTCTTTTCCCATGACGAGGCCATGCATCTGGGGCTCGACTTCATCTCCTATAGCGTTGCACATCTTCCCAACAGCTTCATCACCGCGCAGCGTGCACGCAAAATTCCTGTCATCACATGGACCGTGAGGGATGAAACCATGCGGGTGAAGACCTATACTTATGCCGATCAAATGACGTTCGAGGGTTTCGACCCACGAGAAGGACAAGCAGCGATCGCATGATGCAAAATGTCACCATCCGGGTAATTTCATCCTTCAAGGATATCGCACCAGACAAATGGGCAAGCCTTGAAGGCACAGCGAAAATCCCGGGCGGTGGCAGCTATCATCCCTTTCTGAGCCACGCCTTTCTGTCTGCGCTGGAAGAGTCCGGATCGGCGTCGCCCGAAACGGGCTGGCTTGGACATCATCTGCTGATGGAGAACGAGGCAGGCGAACTGCTCGGCGCGATCCCCTGCTATCTCAAAAGCCACAGCCGCGGCGAATATGTGTTCGACCAGGGCTGGGCGGATGCGTTCGAGCGGGCCGGCGGGCGCTATTATCCCAAACTGCAATGCTCGATCCCGTTTACGCCTGCGACCGGTCCCCGCCTTCTTCCGGCACGTGGACAGGAGGCCGGGGAAATCCAGCTTCTATTGGCCGGCGGATTGAAACAGGTGGCAGACCAGCTGGGTGTATCGTCGGCGCATATTACCTTTCTTCCGGAAGACGAGCTGCCCGCATTCGAAACGCTCGATTACCTGCACCGCACCGACCAGCAGTTTCACTTCATCAACAAGGGTTATGCCGATCACGAGGCGTTTCTGGCCGAGCTTTCCTCGTCCAAGCGCAAGAACCTGCGCAAGGAGAGACGCCACGCGCTGGAGGGCGGCATCGAGATCGACTGGCTGACCGGTTCGGATCTGACAGAAGACATCTGGGATCAGTTTTATGCCTTCTACATGGATACCGGCAGCCGCAAATGGGGCCGGCCTTACCTGACCCGGGAATTCTATTCGCTGATCGGTGAGCGCATGGCAGACGACGTGCTGCTGGTGATGGCCAAACGCGAGGGGCGCTATATCGCCGGCGCCATCAACTTCATCGGATCAGAGGCGCTTTACGGACGCCACTGGGGTTGCATCGAAGATCACCCCTTCCTGCATTTCGAGGTCTGCTATCACCAGGCGATCGACTTTACCCTGTCCAAGGGGCTGGCACGGGTCGAGGCGGGCGCGCAAGGGGAGCACAAGCTCGCACGCGGCTACCTGCCGGTGACCACGCATTCCGCCCACTACATTTCCCATCCGGGCCTCAGACACGCCATTTCGGATTATCTGGAGCGCGAGCGCCGGGATGTGGAATATACCGGGGAATATCTGGCCGGACACAGCCCGTTCCGAAAGGGCGAGTTGCAGCGGCAAGCCGAGTGCGACGAGTAGCGTGCTTGATCTTGCCGCCAGCCGGCCCTTAATGACCGACAATTACGAGGAGACCCGCGATGACTGCTTCCGCCTATGACGACACCAATATCTTTGCCAAGATCATCCGGGGCGAGATCCCTTCGGTGAAACTCTATGAAGACGAGCATACGCTGGCCTTCATGGATGTGATGCCGCAGGCACCCGGTCATCTTCTGGTTATACCGAAAGCGCCGTCGCGCAATCTTCTCGATGCCGATCCGGCTGTTCTGGCGAAGACCATGCCGGTGGTGCAAAAGCTGGCGATTGCCGCCAAGCAGGCGTTTGCGGCAGATGGTGTCTATGTTGCCCAGTTCAACGAGCCGGCTGCCGGGCAGACCGTATTCCACCTGCATTTCCACGTGATCCCACGCCACGACGGCCAGACATTGAAGCCACATACCGGTGGCATGGAAGATATGGCGGTGCTGACGGCCAATGCAGAAAAGATCAAGGCGGCACTGTGAGTTGCGGCTTTTCCGTGTGACGCCATGCACGGCACTAAGCCGAACGGCCCAACTGGCATCGGCCACGGTTGTAGATCCTCGAGTCAAGCCCGAGGATGACGGCTGATCACGTTTCCGGCGGCAGATATTCACTGCGGTTCGGGAACGGCCAATCCTTCAATACAGTCATGTCCGGCTTGTAGATCTCGACCTTCAAGGGATAGCAGGCAGCCGTATCGCTGGAATGTTCGACGCTGCAATCACCGCCAGGGCATGCCGACAAACCACCCATAAGGTCGATTTCGGCGAAGAACTCGATGAAGTCGCCGGGACGAACCGGACTGGCCTTCATGAAATATTGCTGCGTGTCGCGGGTGAAACCGGTGCACATGAAAACGTTCAGGACGTCATGCACCAGAGGCTCGGCGTCGCGGAAGCTGAGCCCCGATGCCTTGCTCAGTGCACGCGTCAGGTTGGAGTGGCAGCAGTGGTGATAGTCGCCGCCTGACAAAAGCCTGTGCGTATAGGGGTCGCAGCGCGTGCCGATGACATCATGCACGCCACCGCCATATTGGTCGAAACCGTACCAGCCAAGCGTATCATGGGTAATCGTCGCCATGGGGCGGAGATTGGGGAGGTTACTCCACAGTCTGTGACCTTCGGTGACATGGGTTGCGTGCAGCGCCCGCGTCTTGCCGCTGAAGAAGCGTTCGGTGAGGTCGTTTGCGTTCCACAGGTTGAGATCGCCGACCTGCGGACCGTCGATGCTGACGATGCGGAAGAAATGGCCCTTTGGCACATCGAAGGTTTCGCCTTCGCGAGGTGGTACGATGACCTCGTCTACCTTCACCATTGTTGCGCGGGCACGCTTCAATACAGCCATGTCTGGCGGCGGCAGCGTCTCATTCGGATAGCAGATGACCGGCTTGACGGCACGGCGCTCGGCTGCATCATCGGGGGCTTCAACGGTTATGTTCATCAGGTGCAAACTCCAAATATACCGCAAGACGTGAGGAGGACGGACTGCCTGTTCGTCGATCACGATCCGTCAAGCGCTCGCTCTGGCGCCTGCGCCCCACGCTCCCACACCTGTGCACGATATGTCAGGGCAGGAAAAGCCCGAGCGCCAGAATGGCGATGGGCACGACGACGCCAACGAAGACCTTCTGGCCACTCAACAGAAATGCGGCAAAGCCGAGACCGGCCGCGGCCAGTCGAAGCCAGAGCGGACTGTCGGCGAGACTTCCGGCCGGATAGATGATGAGCTTGCCTGTCACGGCCATCACCAGCGAGGTGGCCACCGCCCTCACCCATTTGAGCGTTTCGGAATGCTCGTCCAGACGATTGCCCGCCACGACCCCGAGCCAGCGCCAGATATCCGTCGCCAGCCAGCCGGCGACGATGATGACGATATAGGTTGCGTATTCACCTGTGGTCACAAACGCTGCCCCTTATCAAGGCTCTGCGCCCGGCGCGGAGACAGCAGGAATCGGTCGATCACATAGGCCAGGGTTCCGCCGCCGATGCCGGCCACCAGAACATCGAAACCGGGTGCCACCAGCGCCAAGAGCGGACCACCCATGATACCGATGACGAAAGCCAGCTTCAGCACCGGCTGGCGCGATGTGGCCCAGATGGAGGCAACGAAATAGACCGGCGTCAACATGAACAGCGCGCCGGCGACCATCGGCGGAAATGTTGCGACCAGACCGTAGCAAATGCCCACCAGCAGCGTGTTGGTGAGCGTCAGTGTCATGCCAAAGCCGCCGAAATAGGCGGTCCGATGTTCGCGGGGCACCCGGTCTATGGTCTGGGTGGTAAAGACCCATGCCGTGATGGCGATGAAATGGGACAGGAACAGCAACAGCCATACAGGCGTGCGTGGCGTCTTCAACTCCGGTACCAGCGAGGCAACCATGGGCATCATGCGGATGGACGACAGCGACACGGCAACGAAGATGGCAAGGATATGGGCACCGCTTGCCAGCATGCCCGTCAGGATCATCTTGGCCGGCAATGCCCAGATCATGATGGTCATGAACATGGCCTCGCTACGCGTCAGTCCCGATTCGAGTGCGAAGGCGGCAAAGCCGACGAAGGACGTCATCAGGATCAGCGCCGGCATGCTGAAAATGCCGCGCATGCCGGTCAGGAACCAGTAGGTAGCGCTGCGAGGATCATCCGTTGAATTCATGCATACTCGCTAACCCAAAACCGGCAATGCGGCAATGGCATCACGCGAGCGTCGTCGCCTGATCCCGGAGCACAAAATGCAAAGAAGCCGGACACATGGCCCGGCTTCCTTGAAATGATGCAAAGGTCTGCGCCCCTTACTTTTTCTTCGGTACCTTGGGTACCGAGGACCGCTTTGCCGAAGCCGGTGCCTCTTCGGACGCTTGCGCATCAGAGGCTTTTGCCTCTGCGGCCTTTGTCTTTCTGGCCTTCTTGGCCGGGGCCTTCTTCTTCGACGTTTCTGCTTCGACCTCTTCGAGCTCAGCCTCAGGCTTGGGCTTTACACGCGCCGTGTCGGCAATCGATTCGAGGTCCAGAACATCTTCACCGGCCTTGTCTTTCTTGACGCCGACCTTGACCACGCCGCCCTTCTTGAGCTTGCCGAACAGGATCTCGTTGGCGAGGGGCTTCTTGATATATTCCTGGATCACGCGAGACAGCGGACGGGCACCCATCTTTTCGTCGTAGCCGCGCGTTGCCAGCCAGCCGATTGCCTGTTCAGACAGATCGAAGGTGATATTGCGCTCGGACAGCTGGGCTTCCAACTGCATGACGAATTTCTGGACGACCTGATGAATGACCTCTGTCGGCAGCGGCGCAAACGGGATCGTCGCGTCGAGGCGATTGCGGAATTCCGGCGTGAACAGGCGGTTCAATGCCTCTTCATCTTCACCGCTGCGCTTGGAGGAGCCAAAGCCAATGGCGGCCTTTGCCATTTCCGATGCGCCCGCATTGGTCGTCATGATCAAGATGACATTGCGGAAGTCGATCTTCTTGCCGTTATGATCGGTCAGCGAACCATGGTCCATCACCTGCAACAGAATGTTGTAGATGTCGGGATGGGCCTTTTCGATTTCATCGAGCAGAACCACGCAATGCGGATGCTGGTCGACGCCGTCGGTCAACAGACCGCCCTGGTCGAAGCCGACATAGCCGGGAGGTGCGCCCAGCAGCCGTGAAACCGTGTGACGTTCCATATATTCCGACATGTCGAAACGCAGCATTTCAACGCCAAGCGACGAGGCAAGCTGCTTGGCGACCTCGGTCTTGCCGACGCCGGTGGGGCCGGAAAAGACGTAAGAACCAATCGGCTTGTTCGGCTCGCGCAGACCCGCACGGGCAAGCTTGATCGCGGTCGACAGGGCCTCGATTGCATTGTCCTGACCATAGACCACCGAGCGCAGCTCCTGCTCGAGATTGGCAAGCACCTGCTCGTCGTCCTTGGATACGGTCTTGGCCGGAATGCGCGCCATTGTGGCGATCGTGACTTCGATCTCCTTGTCGGTGATCAGCTTGCGACGGCGGGATGCCGGCAGCAGCATCTGCGCCGCACCGGTCTCGTCGATCACGTCGATCGCCTTGTCCGGCAGCTTGCGGTCAGAGATATAGCGGGCCGACAGTTCCACGGCAGCCTTGATCGCGTCATTGGTATAGCGCAGCTTGTGATATTCCTCGAAATAGGGCTTGAGCCCCTTCATGATTTCGATGGCATCGTCAACCGATGGCTCATTGACGTCTATCTTCTGGAAGCGGCGAACCAGAGCGCGGTCCTTTTCGAAGAACTGGCGATATTCCTTGTAGGTGGTCGAGCCGATGCAACGGATCGCACCGGAGGACAAGGCAGGCTTCAACAGATTGGAGGCATCCATGGCGCCGCCAGAGGTTGCACCTGCACCGATGACCGTGTGGATCTCATCGATGAAGAGCACGGCTCCCGGATAATCCTCGAGTTCCTTGACGACCTGCTTCAGGCGTTCTTCGAAGTCACCGCGATAGCGGGTGCCGGCCAGAAGCGTGCCCATGTCGAGCGAGAAGATCGTGGCATCTGCCAGCGCCTCTGGCACCTTGCCCTCGACGATACGCTTGGCCAGACCTTCGGCAATCGCGGTCTTGCCAACGCCTGGATCCCCCACGTAAAGCGGGTTGTTCTTGGAACGACGGCACAGAACCTGAATGGTGCGATTGACCTCGTCGTGACGCCCGATCAGAGGATCGATGCGGCCGGTCTTGGCTTTTTCGTTCAGATTGACGCAATAGGCCTTCAGCGCTTCCTGCTGCTTCTTGGCGCCGCCCTCTTCCTGCTGGTCGCGGGCCTGGCGCGCTTCGCCCTCGCCTTCTTCGGCACCGCGCGGCGTACGGGCCGGACCGGAACCGGGGCGCTTGCCGATACCGTGGGAGATATAGTTGACGGCATCGTAGCGCGTCATTTCCTGCTCCTGCAGAAAATAGGCGGCATGGCTCTCGCGCTCGGCGAAGATTGCCACGAGCACGTTTGCGCCGGTCACTTCCTCGCGGCCGGATGATTGAACATGGATCACAGCGCGCTGAATGACCCGCTGGAACCCGGATGTGGGTTTGGAATCCTCATCATAACCTGTCACCAGGTTGGCGAGTTCGTTGTCGACATAATCGCCGACGGTCTTGCGCAAGACGTCAAGATTGACGTTGCATGCGCCCATGACCGCGGCCGCGTCGGCGTCATCTATCAGGGCGAGAAGCAAATGCTCGAGCGTGGCATATTCATGATGCCGCTCGTTGGCAAAAGTCAGTGCCTGATGCAGCGCCTTCTCTAAACTGGGAGAAAATGTTGGCACGGTCAGATCCTCATTTCTTTTCCATCACGCATTGCAGCGGGTGCTCGTGCTGCCTGGCGAAATCCATTACCTGGCTTACCTTGGTCTCGGCGACTTCATACGTGAAGACACCACATTCCCCCACGCCGTGATTGTGTACTTGCAGCATTACCCGGGTTGCGGCTTCCCTGTCCTTCTGGAAAAACCGCTCTAGTACGTGAATGACAAACTCCATCGGAGTGTAGTCATCATTCAACAGCAGAACGCGATACAAATTCGGCTGCTTGGTCTTCGATTTGGTTCGGGTGATAACCGAGGTACCACGTCCGGGTCCCTCGCCGTCACCGTCACCTTGCTGCTGCATTACGACCGGCTCGGCAATCATCTCAGTCTCGTCCCCATACGTCCAGCCATTCCGATCTTTTGATGCAAATTCCACGACGATTTCTTCTGTCCACATAATTAGTTCTCAATTGGCGGATTTTAAGCCCCTTCCGTCACAGTGCAATTAGAATTGCTTGGGGGCAGGTGCAAAAACACCGGAAATCAATGGTTTTCGCGCTGAAAATAGAAAACCGGCCACGCTGGGCGCGGCCGGTTGAACAAATTACATCGGACCTGCCGCGGTCGGCAGGTGGTGCGCTGGTTCAGGCGGCAGCCTTTGTCTTTTCGCTGACAACCTTGGCCATCGGCATTTCGAACGGCTTGTAGGCCGTCTTTGCAAGACCGGCATACATTTCGCTGACCTTGGCGGCTTCGGAAACAAAGCTCTCATAGGAAGACTTCATGTAGCTGGTCTGGAGTTCGAAGGCTGCCTCGAGGCTCTTCACGCCGGCCAGGGATTCCATGAATGTCGCCATATCCTGAAACGACTTCTTGGAATATTCCGAGGTCTCGCCAGCGATGGCCTGGAAGCCCTTGGCGACTTCTGAATAGTTCTTCAGCGCCGTATCCATGGCTTCCTTGCTCTTCTTGCTCGCTTCATCAAAGTTAAACATGACAGCATTCCTTCCCAATGTGTTTCAGTTCGAATTCAGGATTGCCTCATATAACATCCAGCGGTCGTCGTCAAGAAAAATGCTGCATCGCACAACTCTCATAGGTTGCATTTGCGGTTAAAAAAACAGGCCCGCAACCTATGCTGCGGGCCTGTTTGAACCGTTTGGAGCGATTATTGCTGCAACATCAAAATATTGTGCAGTCACTAGCGCCAAATTGGCATCTCAAAGATCGACGTCGAGGATCGCCATCGAGAAATTGAAGGACAGATCACCGTCTTCGTCATCGCGGAAGACGACGCCGAGAAACTCGTCGCCGATGTAGACTTCGGCAGAATCGTCCTTGCGCGGGCGGGCCTTGACGACCATCGCCTGATTGAAGGTGCGCTTGAAGTAGGCTTCGAGCTTCTTGATTTCGTCAGGTTTCAAGGCGTTTCTCCATCGATATGCAAATCAGGCCCGCTTGTTGCACGCACCCGGCGGCGCTGTAAACCCGCAAAGGCTTAAACGTCACCGGAAAGCATTTGATCCATGGACCGCGACGGTTCTGCACAACCCGCCTCGCCCACGACCTTGGCCGGGACACCTGCAACGGTGGTGCATGGCGGCACGGACTTCAACACGACGGAACCGGCAGCGACGCGCGAGCATGCGCCCACCTCTATGTTGCCAAGAACCTTGGCGCCTGCACCGATCAACACGCCATCGCCGATCTTCGGATGACGGTCAGCACCTTCCTTGCCGGTGCCACCCAGGGTGACACCATGGAGGATCGAGACGTTGTCGCCAATGCGCGCGGTCTCACCGACGACGAGACCGGTTGCGTGGTCGAGAAAGATGCCCTTGCCGATCCGCGCAGCCGGATTGATATCCGTCTGGAACACGCTGGACGCGCGGCTTTGCAGATACAGAGAGAGATCCCTGCGTCCCTTGCTCAGCAGCCAATGGGCGAGCCTGTGGGTCTGTATGGCGTGGAAGCCCTTGAAATATAGGACAGGCTCGAGAAAACGCAGGCAGGCGGGATCGCGATCATAGACCGCCTGGATATCGACGCGCAGGATTGTGCCCCATTCCGGCCAGTCCTTGAGCATGTCCTCGAATGCCTGACGCAAAAGCACGGCCTGAAGATCGGCATGATCCAGACGTTCGCAGATGCGGTAAATCACGCAATCTTCCAGAGACTTGTGGTTCAGCACAGTGGAATAGAGGAAGGCCGCCAGGATCGGGTCATGCTCGGCTGCGGCACTGGCCTCGTGCTTGAGCGTGTCCCAGATCGGGTCCATGGACTTCAGGTATTCGCTGCGAACGCGTTCGCTTTCAGCCGCCATCGCCGGTCTCCTCGTATCTTGCGGGCGTTCCCTGTATAGAGCATTGCAGATGCAAACTGAATGGGCAGTTGTCAATGAAACTAACAAGTGATTTCGCAGGCGGCCATATTCGTGCGGCAGTCCACGACGGGACAGGGGCACTGATCATCGACAATGGCGCGCGCAAAAACGCGCTGACGCTGGCAATGTGGCACGCAATACCCGATGCTATTCAATGGCTTGTCGCAGACGCAAAGGCTCGCGCCATCGTGCTGACAGGGGGTGGGCAAAGCGATTTCAGCGCCGGTGCGGATATTTCCGAATTTCCCGACGTGCGCCATGATGCAGCCAGCGCCGGTGTCTACGAGGCGACCAATTCGAGAGCGTTTTCCGCCATTCGCGATGCGCGCGTGCCGATGATCGCTGCCGTCCGCGGCATCTGCTATGGCGGCGGATTTGGCCTCGCCGCAGCCTGCGACCTCAGAATTGCCGACGAGACGGCTGCCTTTGCCGTTCCAGCAGCGCGTCTGGGTCTTGCCTATCCTGCCGACGCCGTGCGCGATTTCGCGACAGCGCTCGGGTCGCAATGGGCACGCAAAGCCTTGTTCACGGGCGCAGCGATGTCGCCGAAAGAACTGCTGCAAAACGGATTTCTTCTGGAGGTCACCGCGGCTGAGGCACTGGATGCAGCAGCCTTCACGCTGGCCGAAACGATTGCCAATAACGCACCGCTCTCGGTTCAGGCGTCCAAGCTTGCGCTTCGCGCTTTCGAGCAAGGCGACCAGACCCTTCTGTCGGAAGCGCAGATCACCGGAGCATCGACCTTTGACAGCGCCGACTACCGCGAGGGACGCGCAGCCTTTGCCGAACGTCGCGCGCCTGCATTTACCGGCAGATAGCGCGAGGGACCGCTAATCTGCCAACCCGGCATAGAATTCGAGAACGGCTTTCTTGAAGACCTTGTCGCCGACGGCCAGCATGTGGTCGCGGTTGGGAATATCAATGACGCGGGCATTGGGCATCAAGTCTGCCAGGTCCCGCGGCGAGCCGGCGATATCGTCCTTGGTGCCGACGCCAATCAAGGTGGGCAGCGATATTGTCGAGACCTGTTCACGCGTCACCAGAACACGATTGGTCTGGATGCAGGCCGCAAGGGCATAGCGGTCGGCGCGCGTCTGTTCCGCAAAGGCGCGGAACATGCGTCCGCGCGCATGGGTAACCTCCGACAGGGACGGCGCCAGCAAGGCCTCTGCAATCGGATCCCAATCGCCGACACCCTCGACAAGGCCAATCCCCAGACCACCGAACACCAGTGAACGGATGCGGTCGGGATGCGCAAGCGCCGCAAAGGCGGAGATGCGCGCGCCCATGGAATAGCCCATGACATGGGCCTGTTCGATGGCCAGATGATCCAGCAATGCGATGGCGTCTTCGGCCATCAACGGCGGATAATAGGCTTCAGAATCATGAGGCTTGTCGCTCGCCCCATGGCCGCGATTGTCGATGGCGATCACGCGGTAGCCGGCTTCCGACAGTGTTTTCAGCCAGCCGGGACTGACCCAGTTGACATTGGCTGTGGAGGCAAAACCGTGAATGAGCAGAACGGCGGGGGCTGCCTTGTCACCTTCATCGAAAAAGGCGAGCTGCAAACCGTCGTGATGAAAGAGTGAAAAAGCAGGCAGATTGAGATTCATGAAGCGTCTTCCTTAAGTCGCCGGCGACAATATTGGAGAGGCCACACGGATCAAGCCCTGCTGCGACAGTTTTTCCATGGGTTTCCGTCACGGCGGCCTCTACACATTTGCGCAGAAGCCGGATAATGTGCGGCGCAAATCGCATTGCATTGGAGACAGACATGGCGGGACATCATAGCATTCCCCATTTCCAGAACGACGGTGGTCACCGCGTTATCGAGATCGGCGTGAAGGAATTCATGTGCACCGGCGCGTCCACGCCGTTCGATCATCCGCATATCTTCATCGATATGGGACACGACACCGAGCGGGTCTGCTCCTATTGCTCGACGCTCTACCGCTTCAACGCATCGCTGAAGCCGGAACAGACCAATCCACCCGGATGCACATTCCACGCCAAGGCCGCCTGATCCCGGTCCCGTCGGGGCGGGTAAGTTCATGTCCATTCATTCTGTCGCCATCGTCGGAGCCGGCATTGCCGGCCTGACGGCAGCGCTCTCCTTTGCGCGTCTCGGCATCCGCACAGACATCATCGAGCAGGCACCGCAGCTCACCGATGTGGGTGCCGGACTGCAGATGTCACCCAATGCCACCTATATTCTCGACAGATTGGGGGTCTTGCCCGAACTCGAGAACCATTGGCAAAAGCCATCCCGGATCGGCCTGGCAAGCGGCACAAGTCTTCGCCCGCTGGCCTTTGTGCCTGCCGGCCAATTTGCCCTTGAACGCTGGGGGGCGCCCTATGGCGTCCTGCATCGCTCAACCTTGCAGCAAGCGCTGTTGACGGCCGTTCTGCACGCATCTTCTTCGTGTCACCTCCATCTCGGACATCGACTGGAAGACACAACGCCTCAGTCAATCGGCACGCTGACGGGCCGCGCACCCGACCTGATTGTCGGCGCAGACGGTGTCTGGTCGCGGACCCGTTCACGGGTGCCCGATGCGCCGGAGACGTCGTTTTCCGGGAATGTCGCGTGGCGCTTCACGATACCGGACGAGTCCGCTCCCGATTTTCTCGACCGTAACAATGTGACGGCGTTTCTCGGGCCAAACTCGCATCTTGTGAGCTATCCCTTGCGCGAGATCGGCGGCTTCAACGTGGTGGCAATCACGGCTGGCAACAGCCCCGGAGAGACCTGGGGTACGACTGGAACAGCTGCGCAGAAGCGCATGATGCTCAGACACTTCCATCGCTGGCACGATGCCATTGTCGACATGCTGGAAAAAGCGAACCAGCCGAATTTCTGGCCCTTGTTTCAGGCCGGCAAAGGGCGCTGGCATAATGGTCGGGACACGGTGCTGATCGGGGATGCGGCCCATGCGATGATGCCCTTTGCCGCTCAAGGCGCGGCAATGGCAATCGAAGATGCCTTCGTGCTGGCCGGCAAGGTCGCCGGGACGCCCCTGCCCCAGGCACTGGCGAGTTTCGAGGCTGAGCGGAGCGCGCGCACGGCCAAGGTGCGCGACCGCGGCGCCTTCAACAAATTTGCCTATCACGCCCGAGGCCCGTTCAGGATCGGGCGTGATGTGGTGCTTTCCCTGCGCAAGCCGGAGAGCCTGGCCGCGGATCTCGACTGGCTCTACGGTTTCAAGGCCAAGGGCTGACCGACGTCTTCAAACCTCGGCCGCTGCGGCAAATCCGGCGTCCAGATCGGCCATAATGTCCTCGACATTTTCGAGACCAATCTGCAGGCGCATGACGGTGCCTTCCGGTGGCGCCTTGCGGATTCTGCGATCATCCAGATTGACCATGACAGCCAGGCTTTCATAGCCACCCCAGGAATAACCGAGACCGAAAAGCCGCAGCGCATCCAGAAAGGCGCGTGCCTTCGGCTTTGCCTTTTCCGGCTGGCCGGCTGCAAGGACGAAGGAGAAAATGCCGCTTGCACCCTTGAAGTCGCGCTTCCAGATGTCGTGTCCGGGGAAACTGGGCAAGGCCGGATGCAGAACCCTGGCGACGCCATCGCGACCTTCCAGCCATTTCGCAACGGTCAGGGCACTCTTTTGATGATGATCGAGCCTTAGCGACATGGTGCGCAGGCCGCGCAGGATCATGTAGGAATCATCCGGTGCGCCACACATGCCAAGCACCGTCTGGGCCTCCAGCAGGCGCGGCCAATGTTCCTTGTTGGCTGACACAGTGCCCATGAGAATGTCGGAATGCCCGGATGGGTATTTGGTCGCCGCATGGATGGAGATATCGACACCGAAATCGAGCGGCTTGAAATAAAGCGGCGTTGCCCAGGTATTGTCCATGGTCACCACACAGCCGTGCTTGTGGGCGGCGGTGGAAATGGCGCGGATATCCTGCATTTCAAAGGTGTTCGAGCCGGGCGCTTCTGTATGCACAAGCTTTGTGTTGGCCTTGATCAGCGTTTCGATGCCGGCCCCGATTTCCGGGTCATAATATTCGACCTCGACGCCCATGCGCTTCAGCATCGTATCGCAGAAGCGGCGGCAGGGCGCATACACCGAATCGACGATCAATGCGTGGTCGCCGGATGACAGGAAGGCCAGAAACGGGACGCTGATGGCCGCAAGGCCTGACGGCACGAGAACGGTTCCGGCCGAGCCCTCCAGTTCGTCGATCGCTTCGCAAAGCGCGTCGGTCGTCGGCGTTCCATGGGTGCCGTAAGTGTATTTCTGCTCCCGCGATTCCATCGCCTTGGTGTCCGGAAACAGGACCGTGGAGGCGTGGACCACCGGAGGATTAACGAAGCCGTGAAAGGCTGAAGGGTCGTTGCCGATATGGCAGAGTTTTGTTTCCATGCCGGCCTTGGCCAGCATTTCTTTCCGATCATGCATTGGGGGGTGGGCCTTTCCGAGAATATGCGATGACGTTTTGTGTCTTTGCCGCAGTCACAGGTCAACCCCATGGCTGAGTTCAAGCCTGAAACAGGTCCACTGGCAGAAAAGAGCGATCCAAAGCGTTTGCGGACGACCGTTTTTTAATCATTCGCTGCCTCAAGGCGTCTTTTTCTGCCCGTTTTTCATGCTGCTTGTTCAAATTGCCGTTTTTCTGGACGATTCTGTCCATCACCACTTGACCGTGTACCCATTTAAGATTGTGATAGATCCGTTCGCGCCGGGAGGGCAGCGAGCCGGTGGCAATGTGTGTGTTCAAAACGCGCAACCCACTGCTGCAAAAGACAATAGATAAAGGTTGGGAAAAAATGAACATCAAGTTCTTGTCCGTCGCAATTGGCGCCGCAGTCGTAGGAATGGCCGCCTCCGGCGCCTCCGCTGCTACCCTTGACGACATCAAGTCGAAGGGCTTCGTGCAATGCGGCGTGAACACCGGTCTTGCCGGATTTGCTTCGCCAGATGCACAAGGTAACTGGACCGGTTTCGACGTCGACTACTGCAAGGCCGTTGCCGCTGCGGTTTTCGGTGATGCGACCAAGGTCAAGTACACGCCGACCACCGCGCAGAGCCGCTTTACCGCGCTTCAGTCCGGCGAAGTCGACATGCTGGCACGTAACACCACATGGACCATCAGCCGCGATACGGCTCTGGGTTTCAACTTCCGTTACGTAAACTACTATGACGGCCAGGGCTTCATGGTTCCGAAGGCACTCAACGTGTCGTCGGCTCTCGAGCTGTCGGGCGCTGCCGTCTGCGTACAGTCCGGCACCACCACCGAGCTGAACCTTGCCGACTACTTCAAGGCCAATAATCTCGAATACAACCCGGTCGTCTTTGAAAAGCTCGAAGAAGTGAACGCTGCCTATCAGGCCGGTCGTTGCGACGTATACACGACCGACCAGTCGGGCCTGTATTCGATCCGCCTGACGCTCAGCAATCCAGACGATCACATCGTTCTTCCGGAAATCATCTCCAAGGAGCCGCTCGGCCCGGCCGTGCGCCAGGGTGACGACCAGTGGTTCGACATCGTAACCTGGGTTGGTTACGCGATGGTGCAGGCTGAGGAGTTCGGCATCACTTCGGAAAACGTCGACGACATGAAGGCGAATTCCAAGAACCCTGACGTGCAGCGCTTCCTTGGCGTTGAAGCCGACTCGAAGATTGGTACGGACCTGGGCCTGACCAATGAGTGGGCCTATAACGTGATCAAGGGCGTCGGTAACTACGGTGAAGTGTTCGAGCGCAATATCGGCGTCAACACTCCGCTGAAGATCGAGCGCGGCCTCAACGCTCTTTGGACAAAGGGTGGCCTGCAGTACGCACCGCCGATCCGCTAAGATCAGGCATAACATCTTACGAGGCGGCGAAAGCCGCCTCGTTCATCTCTAGGATTGCCATCAAGGCGACCAGCGATGAGCGGCAAGAGCCGGGACCGTGGATGGGAACCCGGCATGCCGATATAGAAGACCAATAAGACCCCAAAGGGGTCGCGGGGATACACAAGCATGACAGATCACGCCGTACACCAACCGGTGGCTGGTCAGAGCTTCAGCTCGCTGATCTACGATCCGAAGGTGCGCTCCATCTTCTTTCAGGTCGTCACGGTGGCATTGCTGACGTTTCTGGTTTGGAACATCGTCAACAACACAATGGAAAATCTGGCCCGGTCGAATACTGCCTCGGGCTATGACTTTTTGAAGAGCCGGGCCGGCTTCGATATCGGCCAATCACTCATTTCATACAGCAGCGATTCCACCTATGGCCGGGCGATTATCGTCGGCCTGCTGAACACGCTGATGGTTGCCGCAACCGGCATCGTGACAGCAACGATACTGGGCTTTCTGATCGGTGTCGGCCGGTTGTCCAAGAACTGGTTGATCGCCAAGCTTTGCACGGTTTATGTCGAGACCTTCCGCAATATTCCGCCGCTGCTGGTGATCTTCTTCTGGTATTCCGGCGTTCTGTCGGCACTGCCGCATCCGCGCGATTCGATCATCTTGCCGTTCTCGACCTTCCTCAACAATCGCGGTCTGGCCTTTCCAACGCCGATTTGGGGTGAAGGGTCGATCGTCTTGCCCATCGCCATCGTCGTCGCAATTGCAGCTTCCATTTTCCTTGCCCGTTGGGCAAAGGCCAGACAGATGCGGACCGGCCAGCCCTTTGCCACCGCAAAGGCAGTGACCGCCATCGTGATCGGCCTTCCGCTGCTCGCTTTTCTGGCCGTTGGCGCACCGCTGACGTTCGATTATCCGGTTGAAAGCACCTTCAATGTTCGTGGCGGCTCCATTATCCGCCCGGAATTCGTGGCTCTTTATCTGGCACTGTCTTTCTACACGGCAGCCTTTATTGCCGAGATCATCCGAGCCGGCATCAAGGGCGTTCCCCACGGCCAGACCGAGGCTGCCTCGGCGCTGGGAGTGCGCCCCTCGATCACCACGCGCCTCGTCGTGGTTCCACAGGCGATGCGAATCGTTATTCCACCGCTCACCAGCCAGTATCTCAACCTCACGAAAAACTCCTCGCTTGGGGTCGCCGTCGGTTTTCCCGAACTGGTGTCCACCGGTGGCACGACGATGAACCAGACGGGCCAGGCTGTCGAAATCGTTTCGATCTGGCTGGCCGTCTACCTGTCTATCAGCATTGCCACATCCCTGTTCATGAACTGGTTTAACGCCAGAATGGCTTTGGTGGAGAGATAAGCGATGGCACAGACTATACATTATGTCCGTCAGGACATGCTCGACTCCAAGCCGGCACCGATGCAGGGCAATACTGCCGGTGGATGGATCCGCGAAAATTTGCTCGCAACGCCCAAGGACATCATTCTGACGGTGCTGGGCGTTGCCTTTCTGTTGTGGCTCCTGCCCGGTGTTATCAACTGGCTGTTCATTCAGGCGGCCTGGACGGGTGCTGACCGTGCAGCCTGTGCGACGATTGCCCAAGGCGGCAATCAACCCGACGGATGGTCGGGTGCGTGCTGGGCCTTTGTCGATAACCGCATGATGCAGTTCATCTTCGGTCGCTATCCGCTCGACGAGCGCTGGAGACCGATACTGGTCGGTATCATGTTTATCGGTCTTCTGGTGCCGATGCTGATGCCGAAGGCGCCGCGGAAGGGCCTGAACGCCCTCTTGCTGTTCGTCATCTTCCCGGTCGTCGCCTTCTTCCTGCTGCATGGCGGAATTGGCCTTCAAAAGGTCGAAACTCCCCTATGGGGCGGCCTGATGGTCACGTTGATCCTGTCCTTTGTCGGCATTGCGGTGTCCCTGCCCTTCGGCATCGTGCTGGCCTTGGGCCGACGATCGCATATGCCGGCCATCCGGATCATCTGCGTGTTCTTCATCGAAGTGGTTCGCGGCGTTCCGTTGATTACGGTTCTGTTCATGGCCAATGTGATGTTGCCGCTATTTTTGCCGACAGGCTGGACCATCGACAATTTCCTGCGTGCGCTGGTTGGCGTTGCCATCTTTGCCTCGGCCTATATGGCCGAAGTGATCCGTGGCGGCCTGCAGGCCATTGCCAAGGGACAGTATGAAGGCGCCGATTCTCTGGGTCTCAGCTACTGGCAAAAAACGCGGCTGATCATCCTGCCGCAGGCCATCAAGCTGGTCATTCCGGGTATCGTCAACACCTTCATCGGGCTGTTCAAGGACACCTCGCTGGTCTCCATTATCGGCATGTTCGATCTTCTCGGCATTGTCCGCCTCAACTTCACGGACGCCACCTGGGCATCGCCGGTGACACCACTCACGGGCCTTGTGTTTGCGGGCTTCATTTTCTGGATATTCTGCTTCGGCATGTCGCGCTATTCCGCCTTTACGGAACGGCGTCTCGACACCGGGCACAAGCGCTAAAGAGGGGAACATACAAATGGCACAGGCCAACACCGCCCAAAGAACCGTTGCCGAAAACTCGGTGGCCGTCGAAATCATCAATATGAACAAGTGGTACGGGGACTTCCACGTGCTGCGCGACATCAACCTGAAGGTGATGGGGGGCGAACGCATCGTCATCGCTGGTCCTTCAGGCTCCGGCAAATCGACCATGATCCGCTGCATCAACCGTCTGGAAGAGCACCAGACCGGGCAGATCCTCGTCGACGGTACAGAACTCACCAGCGATCTGAAGAAGATCGACGAAGTGCGCCGCGAAGTCGGCATGGTTTTCCAGCACTTCAATCTGTTCCCGCATCTGACCATTCTGGAAAACTGCACGCTGGCACCGATCTGGGTGCGCAAAATGCCGAAGAAGGAAGCAGAGGCGATTGCCATGCACTTTCTCGAACGCGTCAAAATCCCGGAACAGGCCAATAAATATCCAGGCCAGCTCTCCGGTGGTCAGCAGCAGCGCGTGGCGATTGCCCGGGCCCTGTGCATGAAACCGAAGATCATGCTGTTCGACGAGCCGACATCGGCGCTCGACCCTGAAATGGTGAAGGAAGTTCTGGACACCATGGTAAGCCTTGCCGAGGAAGGCATGACCATGCTGTGCGTGACCCATGAAATGGGCTTTGCCCGGCAGGTGGCGAACCGGGTGATCTTCATGGACCAGGGGCAGATCGTCGAACAGAATGCACCGGCAGAATTCTTCGACAATCCGCAGCATGAGCGGACCAAGCTGTTCCTCAGCCAGATCCTGCACTGATCCTAAACAGACAGAGAGACCATCAAAGTCGCCGCCTCTTCGAGGTGGCGGCTTTTTTTTATCGCAAGGACAACCGGTCGGCGGGATTGGCCGGTTTGCCGCACCCGGTTTGGCGGAGCTCTACCAGTTGAAGGCGTAGCGGGCCTTGAAAGCTGCGCTATTGGTCTGAACACCATGGGCAAAATCGGCTGACACGGTCCAATGGTCCAGGATCTTCTGTTCGAGCCTCAGGGTTGCCGTCATTCGCGCCTGATCGCTGGCAAGCCGTGCACCGGCTGTGACGGCCATGCGATGGCGGATATCGGTGACATAGACCTGCTGGTTGGCGGAGACTGCGACGCGGCCGGCATCGGCTTCGCCATAAATCACCGTGTCGATGCTCTGGCGCAGTTCCAGATTAGCACTCTCTCCGATCCAGACAGGCTGGATATTTTTGACTGATGCTTCCACTTGCTGCGTATTCGGGCATAGCTGAACACGCGCGCCGCGCCGGGCGTGGCTGCTATTGTCATAGAGAGTGCCGACGGAGGCCGAGATGGATGTGGGGATTGCGCTGAGTGCGCCGCTGTCTGTGGCGACCACGCCAAGCTTGAGGCTGGCACTCATCGGCAGAGAACCGCCGAAGCGCACGCGCCAATCGCCCACATAATCCCGATCGGAGTTGCGGGTCGCCTGAAACGTCAAAGGCGCTGAATCGCCTGCCCAGGCGGGGCCGACCGCAAGCACGCTCATATATATAAATGAACCAGCGAGAAACGCTTTCATCATCATCTCCCGGCGTACCGCCGGCACGCAAGAAAGAACCGCATCGAGTGCGTCCACGAATCAGTCGATATTATCGCAATGCAGCAAATCGAAAACCCGAGATATTGAGCAAGCTGACCATTTGCGCCAACCTGTGACAGATCGGCATCGATGATACCTATGTCTTCGGTATGGACAAAAAGCGAAGTGGCGACCCCTGCAGGATTCGAACCTGCGACCGTCGGCTTAGAAGGCCGGTGCTCTATCCAGCTGAGCTAAGGGGCCGTCTGGCCGGCTTGAGCCGGCTTTGGGCGAGACTGAAGCGTCTTTGCGCCTGTCTAGGTGTTGAGCCTTAGTGCGTCCAGGGCTGCTGGCGGCTGTAGCGGAAATTGTCGGTGTAGGATGCCACCTGGCGGACCGCTTCCTTTGGCGGGATCACGCGATAGTCGATGCCGTTCTTCTGCGCATAGGCCACTGCCTGTTCCTGCGTCTCGAAATTGAGCTTCACCTGCTGGCGCGTATCGCTGGACGTGGTGTAGCCCATGACGGGATCGATCTTGCGCGGGCTGTTCTGATCGAATTCGAGCACCCAAATATGAGTCTTGGCCTTGCCGGACTGCATGGCTGTCTTTGCAGGTCGATAGATCTTGGCTGACATGGCTTCGGGCTCCTAAACACAAGCGAAGGATTTCATCTCAAACACCCCTGGCTTTCAGCAGCGTCCAGCCGGGGCAAGAGAGACGGAAGAGACTGTACACCAGCTTCTACCTTCATAAGGTTGAGATACTTGCTACAGGTTCAAATGGCAATATGCCGACCCGGCGCTGGGCACCGATTATCCCATAAATCTGAAAGGTTGAGAGGCCGTAAAGCGCGTGGACCCGGACGGTCGCAGAGGTTGATCGGTAAACCCTGCCGATCTGCATCCCTGCGCTGACAACGTGAAATGATATCCGCGCAACAGCGCCAGTCGCTTTATGTTCAGCGTCCTGCAAGTTCTTGTTTTCTTGGGAAGATCAATGGTCGGAGTGGAGAGATTCGAACTCCCGACCCTCTGGTCCCAAACCAGATGCGCTACCAGGCTGCGCTACACTCCGTGCCGTTGACGAGTGTGGCAATACACGGTTACCCCATGGGCCGCAACAGCAAAAATGCGTTTTTCTTACGGAATTTTGACAAGGCCGTTTCAACGCTGGTTGATATTGCTGAGCTTCAGGTGATCTCCCGCTGCAATGCCAAGTTCAGACGCCCGACCGCCATTGATTTCCAGCACATAGCGTACAGGGCTGCGCGACGGAACGATGGTCTCTGAATAGGGTTCGGTGTTTTCTGCGACCCGCTTGATCTCGCCGTCGCTGGCGACAAACAGCATGTCCAGCGGAAGCGGTGTGTTCTTCATCCACATCATCACTTCACGTTCCACCGCGAAATCGAAAATCATGCCGGCGTCCGGCGCAAGTTCTGTACGCTCCATCAGCCCCCTCGCCCGCTGATCGGGCGTGGCGGCAAATTCGACCGCGAATTCATGCGCGGGACCGGCTGCCGTCTCGATGGTGACGGTGGCTGTACCAAAGATCGGCTCTGCCGCCTGGGCGACGCCAGCGAAACACAAAAAAAGCGCCCCAACAGCGCTTTTCACAAAACCATTCTGCAACATCTGCATCAGTGAGCCCGGTTGATCGGATCTGGAATATCCGGGTGAATTTCGGCAGCCATAAGGCCTTTTTCGCCATCTCCAAAACGAACCAGAACCGTCTGACCCGGACGCAGTTCCGTCAGGCCGAATCGGCGCAGCGTTTCCATGTGGACGAAAATGTCTTCGGTGCCTTCACCGCGCGTCAGGAAGCCGAAACCCTTGGTTCTGTTGAACCATTTGACGAGTGCACGTTCGAGACCGCTGGTGGCCTGCACCTGGACATGGGTTCTGACGGGTGGAAGCTGCGACGGGTGGACTGCCGTCGACTGATCCATGGAGAGAATCCGGAAGGCCTGATAGCCACGGTCGCGCTTCTGGATGAGGGCCACGATGCGCGTGCCTTCGAGAATGGTCTGATATCCGTCTCGCCTCAGGCAGGTCACATGCATCAGCACATCCTGCATTCCATTGTCCGGAACGATGAAACCGAAGCCCTTGGCGACGTCAAACCATTTCACGACGCCCGTGATTTCGATTAGATCTATCGGCTCGCTAGAAAGATCCTGAAATTCAGAGATCCCCTTCGCTGACATTCTGTCTGCCATTACCACCAGCCCCTCGGCAACGCTTCACATTCCAAATGTTAACTGATTCTTGATATCCAGAATAACATTCCTGCAATGGTGCTGCGCAAGCCCTTGTTTCAAATAATACCCAGATGCTTTTGTTGCTCCACAGCCTTGCTCCAAGCTGTCGTCTGCACCATATCGTAACAGCCAATACAGGAGTACCAAAATTGCGCTATCTACACACGATGGTACGCGTCAAAGATCTGGACGCATCGCTCGATTTCTACTGCCGGGTCTTTGGCCTGAAAGAAACGAAGCGAATCGACAATGAAAAAGGCCGCTTCACTCTGGTCTTTCTCTGCTCGGATGAAGACATCGCCGAATATGGCGATCGCGCCCCGAGCATCGAGCTCACATATAACTGGGATCCGGAGGAGTATTCCGGCGGTCGCAATTTCGGCCACCTCGCCTATCGGGTCGACGATATCTATGCCACCTGCCAGACCCTCATGGACAATGGCGTGACCATCAACCGTCCACCGCGCGACGGTCACATGGCCTTTGTCCGCTCTCCCGACGGGATTTCGATCGAGATCCTGCAAAAGGGCGACAGTCTGGCACCGGCTGAGCCCTGGGCTTCAATGCCGAATACCGGCAGCTGGTAAGCCCGTTCGGCTCCACGCAAGATTGACATGCCATGAAGACGGGAGTTTGCGCTCCCGTCTTTTTTGTTGCGGATGAGCGAAGAACCAAACGGCGGGGTTCGCCGCAAGCGGAGCGGATATGTTGCGTCACCTTCAATACCTCAATGTGAAACAGACATCGCGCGTGGCGGCTTGCGCCAGCCTGCTGCTATTGGCTGGCTGCATGACCGGTGCCAAGGATCAGGCAGCCCTCGGCCTCGATATTGAGGATGCTGATCTTGTGGCCAGCGCGGACGTGCCCAGGAAAACACCAGGCGGCTATGTCGACCCAATGGTTGCCAATGCTGCCGACCCGGTGGCACAGACGGCGGCCGACGGCGGCGGCACAACGGATACCGCACAGCTACAGGAAGCCCCTGAGGATCTAGGGGCCGTTGTGATGCAGCAGACGGGTGTCAACGCGGGACGCTCCAGCATATTTTCCGCCTATCAAGCGGTTGAGGATGCAGCGCCCGTGACCGCGTCCGAAACACCATCGAGCCTCATTCCGGCCGGCATGCCGCAACGTGGAATCCATGCCGCTTCAGGTAGCCTTTTCAGCGCGCCGGCAGCTGCTCCTGCGACCCTTCCGCCCAGCGAAGACGGTGCCCTTTACTAGGCGAGGTACGAAGGGTCCGTTGCTGGATCGTTTCACCTTCAATTCATGAGAAGGGGTTTTTCCCGGCACAGCAGGGCTTTGTAATTCCTGCCAAATTTCAATCGGCAACGTTTTCTTCGGTCTGTGTCATTTTTTTGAAAAAAGCGCAAAAATCCGCTTGCGGGATTCGAAAGCCCTGACTATAAGGGCGCCACGGCACGCGCCCTTCGTCTATCGGTTAGGACGCCAGATTTTCATTCTGGAAAGAGGGGTTCGACTCCCCTAGGGCGTACCAGTTCTCTATCCTAAAACTTGCAGGATATCGGTCGGCAATCATGCACTTGGCGCATGTGCCACTGGCTATTGGTGCCGCAGTTTCCCATCTTTACAAAATGGACCGGCGAGGTCTGCTCAACACCTCGTCCGGTCAATTGCCCGTCACCGCCCTGTTGATATCAGACAGCGACAGGTGGGGAAGAGGCCGACTGTTTCGAAGATGCCAGAACGCCATTTGCCCAGTCCGCGCAGGTTTTCACCCCGCCCAGAGGAAAGAAGTGTGCCTGCCTGATTAGACTGTCTGGCTCGTCAGCCAAATAGGACTGCAGATCCGCCAGCACATCCTCGGGTTCATAAGGCAGCATCAGCTTGGTGAGATCTGTGGCACGCTTTTGCAGCACCTTCAGCGACGGTCCGACGCCACACGCGACAGCATATTTGATCAGGGTCTGGAGTTTGGCCGGTCCGGCAATTCCCAGATGAACGGGCAGCGTGATGCCGGCCCTTCTCAACCGACGATCCCAGGCGATGATCGGCTCGACGTCGAAGGCAAACTGCGTGACGACGGCCATTTGAGCATCGGTGCGCTCGGAAAAGGCCTGCTTCCAAACCAAGGCCTCATCGATCAGCCGGCATGAGCCGTCCTTGTCTATATCCCTGTTGCCTTCCGGATGGCCAGCAACATGCAGGCGTTTGAAGCCATATCTGTCGAACAGGCCCGTTTCGATCATCTGGATCGAACTGTCGAATGGTCCCGCTGGATTAGAACTCCCTCCCCCCAGCAACAATGCCTGCTCGACACCGGCTTCATTGCGGTATCTCTTGATCCAGTCTTCAAGGGTATGGACATCGGCAATGCTGCGTGCAGGAAAATGCGGCATGACCTGGAAACCGTCGCTGGACAATCGCGACGCCGTTGCCACCATGTCGTCGATCGGCGTTCCATCGATATGGGCGATGTAGACCCGCGTTCCAGCCGGCAACAGCGCCTTGAAGTCATCGATCTTGGCCGCTGTGCGCGGCATCACTTCAATGGAATATCCCTGAACGACAGTCTTCAAATCGAGCTCAGGTTTTTCATTACCGTGATCGGCGCGCTTGAAGAACTTAAACATCGCCTTGTTCCTTCCGTCTGCGGCCGCACCGACCTTCCCTGCCTGGTGCAGAAGAGCTGATAGTCGAATGCCGGGGCACACTCATGCTCACCGGCATTCGGCAGCACCGGTTTACGTCAACCCTTACGGCTGACACCGGCTATCAGTGGTCTCATCGGGGATTGCTCGGCCCGCGCCTTATACGACGCGGGCCGTGGTCCCTGTTACTTCTTGGAACGCCAACTGTCCGCGTAGTTTTCGCGGGCTTCGCTCGAATACGGCGTGGGCGAGACGCGCACGCGGATTTCGGTCTGCTTGTGCTTTTCCGTCGAGGTCTTGCCGGTCGTTTCCGGCTCGCCCCATTTCATCGTCAGCACATCGCCTTCCTTGACGTCGGCATGCACCACGCCCAGCGACAGGACGCAGCGTTCATTGAAGGAATAGCCGTTGAACATCGACATGCCGACCATCTTGCCGTCCTGCATGACCATGTCGGCGCTCGAAGAGGCATAATTCGGTTGCGGGAAGTCGATCCACTTATATGGCGTGCCCTGTTCAAAGGCCGATGCGATGACCTTCAGCACATCCTCGCGGTTCCACTCGAAGGTGACCTTCTTTCGATGGGTCTGGCCCTTCATCTTCTCCAGCGCCGCCTTGCCAACGAAGTCCTGCTTCTTCCAGCCGATGTAGAAATCGTAGCCGAGTTCGAACGGATTGACGTAGTAATCCTCGATATTGTCGCTGACGAAGGAACCACCGATCGCACCGGCTGCTTCATAAGAATCGGCACCGAGCCACCGGCGGTATTCCGCGAGCATGCCATCGCCGGTATAGATACCGGGCAGCGGCGAAGGGATCCAACCGGATTCCAGCGTATTGGTGGAATAGGCGCGGCTGCCGCAACGAACCAGATCGACGCCCGCATCCTTGGCGGCCTCAAGAATGCAATTGAGGATATAGGACTTGTCCTCATAGGGGCCCCAGATCTCCAGACCCGGCGCACCGGACATGCCATGACGAAGGGCCTGCACCTTGCGGGAGCCGACATTGATCCAGTCCACATGGAAAAACTTGATGTCGGGGATCGGACCGCCATTCATCTTCTCAAAGATCTTCGGCGCGTCCGGTCCCTGGATCTGAAAGCGGTAATGGGTGCGCAGCACGCGTTCGCCCTCAGGACGCGAGGGGGAACGCGGATCGTGCTTGATGCGGACATTCCATTTTCCATAGGCAGCACAGAACTGCAGCCAGTTGGATGTCGGTGCACGGCCGACAAGAATGAACTTGTCCTCACGCTCGCGGAAAATGATGTGGTCGCCGATGACGTGGCCATTCGGTGTGACCGGCACGAAGTGCTTGGCGCGGTTCAGGCCAAAATTCGAGAAGGAATTGATGCCGTGATGGCTGAGGAACTCTTCCGCCTGGGGTCCTTCGACGATCAGTTCGTCCATATGGTGAGACTGGTCGAACAGAACCGCTGTTTCACGCCAGGCCTGCTGCTCCACACGCCAGTTGGAAAACTCAGGCGTCACGACCGGGTATACATACATACCGATTTTAGAATTGCGCAAAAGCTCGACAGGATTGCCAGCAGCCTGCAATACCGCCTCTAGGCTCGAGTTAGTCATGGTTTCTCCTCCCATGGGGTTTCTCGCTATGTATACATTATAAGACCCAAACAAGCGGGACTTGCAAGAGGCTTTTTCTCCTCCGATAAAGCGGTCCTGTACTTGTTGCCGGCTAATTGACCGTCTCAGCCCATGACCAGCGCCAGCGAGGGCACCTGCTCGATCAGGCTGCGATCTTCGTTCATGAGATAGTCGAGGTTATGGCGCGCAATACGCGCATGCTCTCGCGCCAAGGCTTCCGCACGCGAGCCTTCCCGCGCCGCAATCGCCCGAACCAACGCCTTGTGCTGGGCCTGGGCCTGATAGAGCGAGCGGCGAAAGGCTGTGATATCCGCCTTATCCGGCAGGAAGGCCGATGGCGAAGCAAAGGGCAATCGCGCTGCACGCTCCACTTCGCGTGCGATCATGTCGCTGCCGCACAATCTTGCAAGCTGATGATGAAACTGCGCATTCAGCTCTGAATATCGATCGAAATCCATGCTGTCCGGGTCCGCACCAAAGCAGTCATCCAACTTCGCCACAGTCGCCCCGATCTCCTCCAGCGCGGCAGGCGATACGCCGCGCTCTGCCGCAAGCCGCGCTGCCGCGCCTTCCAGCACACCCCGCAACTCGATGGCATCGATGACATCATCGAAGGTGAATTTGCGTACGGTAAAGCCACCGCTTTTGCCCCGCTCCAGCAGCCCCTCCTCGACCAACCGGCTCATGGCATCGCGCAAGGGGGTGCGCGATATTTCCAGCTCTTCCGACAAGGGCACTTCAAGCAAGCGGGTGCCGCCCGCCAATTCGCCGGCGAGTATTTTCTTGCGCAACTCGATCACGGTTCGGGTTGCGTGCGTATTTCCCGGTGTTTCCGTCATTTCCTGCCTCCACATTGCGCTCCGGACCTCTCCCCAAGTCCGGTTGCGACCAAGGCCGCAAGCTCCACTAGACCATGAGTCTGCATCATTGTCTGCAAACGCGGCACCGATGACCTTGCGCACGCCGTCACATGATCGAAAACCAGCCGATTCACGAGAATGCCACCGCACCCGCCCTCAGCGTTTGAAATCCATCACGACACATCCCCATGAGAGTGTGTACATTCCCATCTCATTACCAGTTGCGCGCAAATCTCACAACGATCCACCTCCGTTAATGTGTACATAGGCCTCTAGGGAAAACCGGAACGGATGGCAAACTACATGCAATTTCGGCAGAATTTTCTGTTCATGGAGGTCCGTCACGGTTGAAGAATGAATACAATCTTCGCCCAGGAGACAAAATCGTCATCGCTCTGTTGAAAAAGAGCAAAAAGGCGCTTGCGGGAATGAAAAGTCACCCCTATAAGGGCGCCCACGGCACGCGCCCTTCGTCTATCGGTTAGGACGCCAGATTTTCATTCTGGAAAGAGGGGTTCGACTCCCCTAGGGCGTACCAGTTTTCTCAAAATCGAATCGACAAATGATTACGGTGCCTTGGCGGCATCCGTTATACGCATTTGTACGCGGCGCGATCCTTGCCACTGATCGGCCGACAGCGAACCTGCGACGTGGATCTGATTGCCGCGTGAACTCATCAGGAAGTCCCCCAGAGGCGTTTCAGCGGCGCGGAAGGCAATGGCCTCCAGACGGCGGCCGTCCTGCGATTCCAGCGTCGCCTTTACATGCGTCGTGCCGACCGGACGGGCATCCTTGAGGCGATGGGACGGGACCGCAAACAGCGGCTGCGGATGGCCGGCTCCGAAGGGGCCTGCGGATTCAAGTTTGTCGATGAGTTCGGTGGTGGCAGCACTTGCGCCCAACGCACCATCAATCTTGAGCACCCGGTTTGCCGTCAGGGATGCGACCTGCTTTGCAGCCGATTCGTCGAAGAAGGCGCGAAGGGCGCCAAGCTTGCCGCGCTCCACCGTCAGGCCCGCTGCCATGGCGTGACCGCCGCCCTTGACCAGCAACCCGTCATCGACAGCGGCGCGCACCATCTTGCCAAGGTCAAAGCCGGTGATCGAGCGACCCGAGCCCGTGCCCTTGCCCATCGAATCAAAGGCAATAGCAAAGGCTGGGCGCTGGAACCGCTCCTTCAGGCGCGCAGCCAGAAGACCAACGATGCCCGGATGCCAGTTTTCTCTTGCGGTCAGGATGACGGCGGCGTTTTCCGCCGTGCCATATTCCGCCAGCGCCTCGGCCTGTGCCTCTTCCAGCATGGCGGCTTCCATGGCCTGACGCTCGCGGTTGAGTTCATCCAGTCTGGCGGCGATCTCGGCCGCGGCGGACTGATCATCGACCGTCAGCAACCGACTGCCGAGGGCTGCGTCGCCGATACGTCCGCCAGCGTTGATGCGCGGTCCGACGAGAAAGCCTAAGTGATAGGGCGTGACGGGGCCGCCGATGCCGGCGACCTTCAGGAGCGCTGCAAGCCCCGAATTGTTCATCAGGCGCGCTGCGGCGAGGCCTTTGACGACATAGGCGCGGTTCAGGCCCTTGAGCGGCACCACGTCGCAGATCGTGGCAAGGGCCACAAGATCCAGCAGGCTGAGCAGATCCATGCTGGCGGAGCCGGGATGGGCCGCCTTGCGCAGATCTCTCAGCGTTGCCACCAGCACCAGATAGACGACGCCGGCCGCGCAGAGATGCCCCTGCCCCGACAAATCGTCCTCCCGGTTGGGATTGACCAGAGCCAGACAGGGCGGCAATTCGTGACCAAGCTGATGATGGTCGATAACGACGACATCAATCCCGCGTTCGCGGGCGACAGCCAGCGATTCGTGGCTTGTGGATCCGCAGTCGACGGTGACGATCAGTTGCGCGCCCCTGTCGATGAGTTCGCCGATGGCTGTCGGGTTCGGGCCGTAGCCTTCAAAAATTCTGTCCGGAATGTAGATCTCGGCCTCAACGCCGAAATGCGCCAGGAAGCGATAGAGAACGGCGGAAGATGCTGCGCCATCGACATCGTAGTCACCGAAGATCGCCACGCGCTCGCCGCGTTTGATCGCCTGCATGAGCCGCTCAGCGGCCAGATCGCAATCGGTCAGGGTCGAGGGATTGGGCATCAGCGCGCGCAGCGTGGGATCGAGGAAGAGCGTCGCCTCATCAAGCGTCACGCCGCGTCCGGCCATGACCCTTGCCACGAGATCTGACAGGCCGTGGACCTGTGACATCGCAAGCGCACGGTTTTGCCCGGCCTGATCCAGGCGCGAAATCCAACGCTGCCCCGAGACTGAATTTTCAACCCCGAGAAAGGCTCTCGGTACCGGATCCACTTCGTCCGTCATGTCACCTGTCTTGATTCTGGATGTGCCGTTGGAGCCAAGCTGACATGAGCTCCCGACACAGTTTACCCACGCCTCGATGGCATGACTTCACAATAGGTACTGGACGCGCGAAATCAACGGATGTCGTCTATCGCGATGACACCCGTTGCAATTCCTGCTCGACCGATGATGCTGACCGCGCCAGCAATGACACGGCTGGAACCTAGCTGTCTTTCGGACGCTCGATGCGGATCACCTGCGGTTCGCCCAGCAGATAGCCCTCGGCCTTGATGGCGCTGACAGCCTTGCGGACCGAGGCTTCCATCGTCGCATGGGTGACGAGGATGATCGTCTGCGGGTCGCCGGCTGCGACCTGCCGCTTGGAATGCTGCATGATCGATTCCAGCGAAATGCCGTTGTCTGCCATCTTGGCGGCGATCGAGGCAAACACGCCGGCACGATCCTCGACCGTGAGGCGGATGAAATACCCGCCCTCATGGCTCTGCATCTCGGCCTGACGGTAGGGCTGCATCAGACGCGCCGGCGTCCCGAAGACGGGAACGTCCTGGGTTCCAGGACGGCTCTTGGCGATATCGGTGATATCTCCCAGCACGGCGGAGGCCGTCGCGTTGCCGCCGGCACCGGGGCCAACCATCAGCAGCTCGCCCAGAATATCGGATTCGAGTGCGACGGCATTGGTTACACCATCGACCTTCGCAATCACGCTATCGAGCGGCACCATGGTTGGATGAACGCGCTGTTCGATGCCGGTCTCGGTCTTCTGGGCGACCCCCAGAAGCTTGATCCGGTACCCCAGATCGGCGGCAGCATGAATATCCTCGATCGAGATGTTGGAGATACCCTCCAGATAGATCTCGTCGGCTGCAATCTCGCTACCAAAAGCAAGAGCGGTCATGATTGCAAGCTTATGGGCCGTATCATTGCCTTCGATGTCGAATGTCGGATCCGCTTCTGCATAACCGAGACGCTGCGCTTCCTTCAGGCAATCGGCAAAGGACAGGCCTTCTTTTTCCATCCGGGTCAGGATGTAATTGCAGGTGCCGTTCATGATGCCATAGATGCGGCTGAACGAATTGCCCGTGAGCGATTCACGCATCGTCTTGATGACAGGAATGCCGCCGGCAACGGCTGCTTCATAATTCAGCAGAACGCCTTTCCCTTCAGCGATCTTTGCCAGTTCAACGCCATGGCGGGCGAGCAGGGCCTTGTTGGCCGTCACCACATGCAAACCACGCGACAAGGCCGCGCGCACCGAGTCTGCCGCGGCTCCATTGTCTCCACCCATCAATTCCACGAAGACGGAGATATCGGCGGTGGTTGCCATGTCCACGGGATTGTCATGCCATTCGATGCCCGTCAGATCCACGCCACGATCGCGTGTCCGGTCTCTTGCCGAGACGGCTACGATCTCGATCTGACGTCCGCATGCCATTGCAAGCGCATCGGCGCGTGTCTGGAGAATGCGGACCAGGGATGCGCCAACTGTTCCCAGTCCCGCAATGCCAATTCGAAGGGCATCTGCCATTGATCAATCCTGAATATTTCGGTGGGAGCGGCTCCGAACGGAGCCGCTTTTTAGGTCAACGATGGGCGTTGAGGGATACGACATTGTGCATCGTATCGTCCGCCGTTGAGAAGAACTTCTTGATGTTGCGGGCCGCCTGACGGATGCGATGCTCGTTTTCAACGAGCGCCAGACGCACGTAATCGTCACCCATTTCGCCAAAACCGATGCCGGGGGCAACGGCCACGTCGGCCTTCTCCACCAGCAGCTTGGAAAATTCGAGACTGCCGAGATGGCGGAATTTTTCCGGTATCTTGGCCCAGGCAAACATGGTCGCTTCCGGCGGCGGCACGTCGAAGCCGGCCTTGCCGAAGCTGTCCACCATGACATCGCGACGGCGCTTGTAGATCGAACGCACCTCGGCGATGTCGGTGCCGTCGCCATTCAGCGCATGGGTCGCGGCCACCTGGATCGGCGTGAAAGCGCCGTAGTCGAGATAGGACTTGACCCGGGTCAGCGCCGAAATCAGCCTTTCATTGCCAACCGCAAAGCCCATGCGCCAACCGGGCATCGAGAATGTCTTCGACATGGAGGTGAATTCGACAGCGATATCCACTGCCCCCGGCACCTGAAGAACCGATGGCGGCGGATTGTTGTCGTCGAAATAGATCTCCGAATAGGCCAGATCCGACAACACGATGATGTCGTGTTTGCGCGCAAAGGCGATCACATCCTTGTAGAAATCAAGGGTGGCCACATGGGCAGTCGGATTGGACGGATAATTGATGATCAGCGCCAGCGGCTTGGGGATCGAGTGGCGAACCGCACGTTCCAGCGGAGGAAAGAAGCTTTCGTCCGGTTCGACCGACATGGAGCGAATAACACCGCCAGCCATCAGGAAGCCGAAGGCGTGGATCGGATAGGTCGGGTTCGGGCAGAGAATGACGTCGCCGGGCGCGGTGATGGCCTGCGCCATGTTGGCGAAGCCTTCCTTGGACCCAAGCGTTGCAACAACCTGCGTTTCCGGGTTGAGCTTCACACCAAAGCGGCGGGCGTAATAGCCTGCCTGCGCGCGCCGAAGGCCCGGGATACCCTTGGACGACGAATAACGGTGCGTGCGCGGGTCCTGGACCACTTCGCACAGCTTGTCGACAATGGCCTTCGGGGTCGGAAGATCAGGATTGCCCATGCCAAGGTCGATGATATCGGCCCCACCCGCTCGCGCGCTCGCCTTCAAACGGTTGACCTGCTCGAAAACGTAAGGCGGCAAGCGCCGGACTTTATGAAATTCTTCCATTTCTCTCCCCGTTTAACCGTGCGGCGAAAGCCGCATGCGGCGGGCTCGTTTCAAGGTTGCAAAGACGGCACGGCATAAGACCACCGAACCGAAGCACTTTTTACTATAGCGCATTCCCAGACATTGCGCGCAATGTTTGGCGCAAATCTGGCGAATGACGCCCGTAACGGCCTGATTTGCGGCGAAATTCCATCAAAGGCAAGCGCTAATTGCCAAGCCTGGTCGTGGCGTCGCTGCCGTGTTTTTCCGCTATACCGCGCAGTTCCAGCAACCGCTGCCGATATTCGGCATCAGAGACAGTGCCGGCGCGACGTTGGGCGCCAAGCGCGCTCAGCTTTGCTTCGAGTGCTGCTGCCTGATCATTGCTCATCTGCGTATTGGCAGCCGTGAGCGGCGTGGAAAAATCGGGATAGCCGTCATTCGGCTGCATCGGTCCCTGATCGGTATCGTCGGGGTCCACCACCGTCACCACAGAGGGTGAACTTGCGGGCGCGGAGGCCACCATGTCGCTTCCGCCACTGACGCAACCTGCCAGCATCAAAGCAGTGCATGCCAAAAAGGCACCTGACATAGCTCGTTTTCCGTTCATCATAGAACACGTCACCCCGGATTGCGGCTTCCTGTCCGAATTCGGACGAGCCCGTCTTACCATCGCCAAAAGACTCTGCTTTTCTCTTGCTGGAACTTCTAGCTGTTTTGCGCAAGTATGTGCAAATACAAAGCGACAAGAAAAAACGGGGAGATGGGTATGACCAAGGAGAGCGGAGCCGAAGGCCCGGGTGAGATGGCCAATCCAGCATTCGACCCGAAGCTGATCGAACCTTACGTGGTGCGCGATCCGCAGGCGATGGCGATGAACATTGCCAAGGCCGTGGAAAATCTGGGCAAGGCGGCTTCTGAATGGATTGGCCCTCGCGAACGCGGCGAGGTTCCAAACTCAGCCGCCGAGCCAATGAACGAGCTTGTGAAAACACTTTCCCAGATTGCCGAATACTGGATGGCCGATCCCAAGCGGACACTTGAAGCGCAATCGCTTCTCCTTGGCAGCATGTTCAATGTGTGGATGCGCACTGCCCACAAGCTCTCCGGCTCGGCAGAGGCGCCCGTTGCCTCTGCTGTGAAAGACAAGCGCTTTTCCGATGAGGACTGGGAGCGCAATCCGTTTTTCGATTTTTTGCGACAGACCTATCTGGTGGTTGGCGAATGGGCCGACCGGCTGGTTGAAGAGACGCAAGGGCTGGATGCGCATACAAAGCACAAGGCAGCCTTTTACGTGCGCCAGCTGATGGCAGCATTGTCACCGGCCAACTTTATTGCCACCAATCCTCAGGTCTACCGCGAGACGGTGGCCAGCAACGGTGAAAACCTGGTGCGGGGCATGAAAATCCTGGCGGAAGATCTGGCAGCCGGACGCGGCGAGTTGCGCATGCGCCAGACCGACTATTCGAAATTCGCAGTCGGCAAGAATATGGCGATGACGCCCGGCAAGGTGATTGCCCAGAGCGATATCTGCGAAGTCATCCAGTATGAGCCCAGCACCGAAACCGTGCTGAAACGACCCCTGCTCATTTGCCCGCCGTGGATCAACAAATTCTACATTCTCGATCTCAATCCGCAGAAGAGCTTCATCAAGTGGTGCATCGATCAGGGACATACCGTGTTCGTGATTTCCTGGGTCAACCCGGACCAGCGCCATGCCGACAAAGGCTGGGAGGCCTATATTCGCGAGGGTATCGATTTCGCTCTGGAGACCGTGGAAAAGGCAACCGGCGAACGGCAGGTCAATTCCATCGGCTACTGTGTGGGCGGCACATTGCTGGCAGCCGCATTGGCGCTGCATGCGCAAGAGGGCGACGACCGTATTGCCAGCGCCACGCTGTTTACCACGCAGGTGGATTTCACCTTTGCCGGCGATCTCAAGGTGTTTGCCGACGAGGCACAGATCGGCGATCTGGAAGAACGGATGAAATCGACCGGCTATCTGGACGGACAGAAGATGGCGGCAGCCTTCAATATGCTGCGGTCGTCCGAGCTGATCTGGCCCTATTTCGTCAACAACTATCTGAAGGGCGTCGATCCGAGCGCCTTCGACCTCCTCTACTGGAACTCGGATTCCACCCGTATGGCCGCCGCCAACCATTCCTATTACCTGCGCAATTGTTACCTCAAAAACAATCTGACACAGGGCAAAATGGAACTGGCCGGCAAGACGCTGTCGCTTGAGGACGTCAAGGTTCCGATCTACAATCTGGCCACCAAGGAAGACCATATCGCACCGGCCAAATCGGTCTTCGTCGGCAGCCAGTATTTCGGTGGCAAGGTCGATTATGTGCTGTCCGGTTCCGGCCACATCGCGGGCGTGGTCAATCCACCCGACAAGAACAAATACCAGTACTGGACCAATGGGGCACCCGAAGGCCAGTTTGAAGACTGGGTGGAGACAGCCAAAGAACATGCTGGCTCCTGGTGGCCGCATTGGCAAACATGGGTCGAGGCACTGGACGACGAGCGCGTGCCCGCCCGCAAGCCCGGCGGTGGCAAGCTGAACGCAATTGGCGACGCGCCGGGAAGCTATGTGCTGGAGCGGGTGTAGCGTGAGCGTATACCCTTCATCCGACTGCGGGCAAATCTCCGCTCCGCATGCGGGACCATTGTCGACATTGCCCGGTCAGGGGCAAAGCCATCGGCAACGGCAATGGCTCGCTGAACCGTGGTAAGTACAGCTGCCGGTTTGCGGTGCCACTTCGAAACGGCTAGACCGGGTCCATGAAATTTGCCCCGCCCCTCGTGCCCGCCACACTTATCCACCGCTACAAACGCTTCCTGTTCGATGCGGTGCTGGATGATGGCACAGAGATTACCGGGTTTTGTCCCAATACCGGCTCGATGCGCGGCCTGACCACGCCGGGATCGCGAATCTGGCTGGCCGATCATCTGGGATCGGAGCGAAAGTACCGATATTCCTGGGAACTGATCGAGGCCGAGGGGACCGTCATCGGCGTCCATGCGGCAGCGGCAAACCGGCTTGCGGAAGAGGCAATGACCGGCGGACTTGTCGGAGATCTGGGTGGATACGAAAACCTTCGGCGCGAACAGCGCTACGGCAAGAACTCGCGCGTGGACTTTCTGCTTTCCGGCGACGGGCGGCCCGATACCTATGTCGAGGTCAAGAATGTCCATTTCTCGCGCGAGGGCGGACTTGCCGAATTTCCAGACACCGTCACTGCACGCGGCGCAAAGCATCTGGTGGAGCTTGCCGCGATGGTTGCAGCCGGCCACAGGGCTGTTATGCTCTATCTGATCCAGAGGGACGATTGCGACCGGTTCAGCATTTCAGGCGATCTGGATCCTGCCTATGCCAGGGCTTTTACTGCCGCCAGTGCCACCGGGGTGGAAGCCTATGCTGTGAGTTGCCGGGTATCGCCGGTAGAAATTGCCCCGCATCGCCTGATCACCATGGACGAACCCGCCCTGGCTGCATTAGAAACGAGATAAATCGAAAGACCGAAAGTCAGCATATGGTGAACTACATCGATGCGGCCACCGCGCCGCTCAAGAATACCGGCGCGATCCGCCTATACGATGCGGCGGCATTTGAGGGCATGCGCAAGGCATGTCAATTGACGGCACGCTGCCTGGATGAACTGGCAGCGGTGGTAAAACCCGGCGTGACCACCAATGCCATCGACCGCTTCGTGTTCGAATTCGGCATGGACAATGGCGCCCTGCCCGCGACCCTCAATTATCGCGGCTACAAATATTCGGTCTGCACCTCGATCAATCACGTGGTCTGTCACGGTATGCCGGATGAAAAGCCACTGCGCGAAGGCGATATCGTCAATATCGACGTGACCTATGTGCTGAATGGCTGGCATGGCGATTCCAGTCGCATGTATCCCGTCGGAACGGTCAAGCGCGCCGCCGAACGGTTGATGGAAGTGACCTATGAATGCCTGGAACGCGGCATTGCCGCCGTGCGCCCCGGTGCACGCACCGGCGCCATCGGCGAGGCGATCCAGACCTATGCGGAAAGCGAGCGATGCTCGGTCGTGCGCGACTTCTGCGGCCACGGCGTTGGCAGCCTTTTCCACGACAGTCCCAATATCCTGCATTACGGCAAGAGCAATGAAGGGCCGGAACTGAAGGAAGGCATGATCTTCACCATCGAGCCGATGATCAATCTCGGCAAGCCGCATGTGAAGGTGCTTTCCGATGGCTGGACGGCAGTGACCCGCGACCGTTCGCTCACGGCGCAATACGAACATACCGTGGGCGTGACCGCTGGCGGATGCGAGATTTTCACGCTCTCCCCCGGCGGGCTGGACCGACCGGGGCTGCCGCCACTCAAAGGCTAGAACATAAGGAACAGGGCATGGCGAAACACCCGCGCGACGATCGACAGGACGGCTTTCAGGCCTCTCTCGACAGCGCGGGGGAAGCCGAGCCCGTAGCCGACGAACGCGGCTTTTTCGCCGACCGACCTGCCAAGAGCTCGACGATAGCCAACGAGCTCGCGCGCCAGAGCGCCACCGACGCCAAGAATGCCCATTATCATGGACATCGAGACCGGTTACGCACGCGTTTTCGTGACAATGGCGATGCAGCGCTGGCCGACTATGAAATCCTCGAACTTCTGCTGTTTCGGCTGATCCCCCGACGCGATACCAAGCCCATTGCTAAGGCGCTGATTGACCGCTTTGGAACGCTGGCGGGAGTTTTCGGAGCGCCTATGCCATTATTGCAGGAGGTGAGCGGTATCGGCGAACTGGCAGCCCTCGATCTCAAGCTCATTTCCACCGTCGCCCATCGCATGCTGAAAAGTGAATTGCGCGGGCGCCAGGTGCTTGCCTCGTGGTCATCGGTCATCGATTATTGCCATGCCGCCATGGCCTATGAGGACCGCGAACAGTTTCGCATCCTGTTTCTCGACAAGCGCAATGCGCTGATTGCCGACGAGGTTCAGGGCCGCGGCACGGTCGACCATACACCTGTGTATACGCGCGAGGTGGTGAAGCGCGCGCTGGAGCTCTCGGCAACGGCCATCATCCTCGTTCACAACCATCCGTCCGGCGATCCGACACCGTCACGGGCCGATATCGACATGACCAAAATGATCATCGATACGGCAAAGCCGCTTGGCATTACCATCCACGATCACATCATCATCGGCCGCGATGGCCATGCCAGCCTCAGAGGGCTGCGGCTGATCTGATCTTTCCCGGGGACCGACCTGCGACCACAGCGCACTGCAACGCTTGTATGCAGAGAGCGTCAACGACACTCATCGCTCTTGCCGTGCGCAACTGCCAATCGCGCGAATGCATTTTAAGATTGCATATATTTACTAAATCAATTTTTAGGTGCATTATTTTGATGTTCACTTAAAGATTGAGGAGGTAATCATGGCGCATGGCACGGCAGGCAAGGCGGACATCGTTGCTCCGCGCTCACCCTTTTATCATGGCCCATTCGGTCGCATTTGCCCCGACCTGGACCCATGGACGCCGCCATTGGGGGACAATGCCGGTGAGAGAGAAATCACTGCACATTTCCTCCAGATGGCCAATACGCTGATGGTGGAGTTTCCCGATGGACAGCCACCGAACGAGACATCGGAGGCGGTTACAAAGCTTTCATCGAAAATCCCGGCGGCCTATACGTATTTCGGTCAGTTCATCGACCACGACATCACCTTCGATCCGGCATCGTCTCTGATGCGACAAAATGATCCGGCAGGGCTGATGAACCACCGCACGCCGCGCTTTGATCTCGACAATGTCTACGGCAGAGGTCCTGATGACAGCCCATATCTTTACGACCAGCGAGAGGATCAAAAAGGGAAATTGCTGCTTGGTGAGATCGCCGACACGAAATTTCCCGATCTGCCGCGCAACGCGCAAGGACGTGCCCTGATCGGTGATATGCGCAATGACGAGAATGCCATCGTCTCACAGCTTCAATTGTCCTTCCTGAAGGCTCACAATACGTTGGTGGACAGGGCAATCACCCGGAAATTCGCAGACCCGTTCGAAAAGGCACGCATGAGCCTGCGCTGGCTTTACCAATATATTGTGTGGAACGATTTCGTTCGGCGCGTGACCAAGGCGGAAATCTTCGATTCAGCGTTTGAAAAACAGATGTTCCCCATGGGGCGTACTGTCTGGAAACCCGGCATGAAGGATGTGTTCCACTGGAAGAACCAGCCATATATGCCTGTCGAGTTTTCTGTGGCTGCTTATCGCTTCGGTCATTCCATGGTGCGCAATGCCTACCAGACGAACAATCCCGTTAGAGGGTTTGGCGATTTCGCCCCGTTGTTCGATAAGGCGACGCCTGACAACGATCTTCGCGGATTTGGTCCGATCAAGATCCAGAATGCCATTCAATGGGATTGGTTCTTGCAGATGGAAAGTTCTGCCGGCCCCTTCCCGCAACACACGCGCAAGATCGACAGCAAGCTTGCCAATGCGCTTATGCAATTACCCAACGAGCCAGTCCCCATGAATGTTCTTGGCTTCCGTAACCTCTTGCGTGGCTGGCGGTTTTCGTTGCCATCGGGCACATCTGTCGCCCGCAAGTACTGCCTGCCCCCGATGGACATCGATCCCAAGCATGACAGTCTGTGGTACTATGTCCTCAAGGAAGCCGAAACGCAGGAGGGAGGCGAAACACTGGGGGCATTGGGGTCCACCATTGTCTGCGCCGTATTTTCCGGCCTCCTGCTCGGCGATCCGACTTCTTATGTCAACATCGCGCCTTGCTGGACACCGGATGACGATCCCTTACTTGAAGCTGGCGACAAGCGCGACGCAAAGGATTGGACCCTTGCATCGATCATCCGTATCGCTGGCATGCCAGCCAGCGATAGCGATTTCACCATGATGATGAAAAGTGGAAAGATCGACTAAGCTCAAGACAACTGGACCGTTTCTTCACCGACTGTGTTGGAGAATGACCTTGAGGAAAGCGTCGCCGTAGCGCTCGAGCTTGGACTGGCCGATGCCGGAGATGTCGAGCATTTCGGCTTCGTCTGTCGGGCGCTCGGTGGCCATGGCAACCAGCGTGGTGTCGGGAAAGACGACATAGGGCGGAACGGAGAGGTCCTTGGCGATTTCCATGCGTTTGGCGCGCAGCGCCTCGAACAGTTCGCCGTCGGCCTGATCGAGGCTTGCCTTGGCGCTTGCGGCGCTTGGAGAGGACGTTCGCGACGCCTTGCCCTTGGTCGGACGGTCCTTGCGGAATTTGACCTCGCGCTCCTTGCGAAACACCGCACGGGCTTCTTCCGGCTCCAGCTTCAGCGCGCCGAATGCTTCATGGTCGACGCGCACCAGGCCTGCTGCCAGCAGTTGTCGATAAACGGATTGCCAGGTCTTTGCCGGCAGATCCCTGCCCGCGCCAAAGACCGGCATATCGGCATGGCCGAAGCGCTGCGTGCGTTCGTTTTCATTGCCCAACAGCACGTCGATCAGGTGGCCGGCACCGAAGCGTTCGCCGGTACGGTATATGGCGGCGAGCGCCTTGATCGCGGCCTCCGTTCCATCCCAGGTTTCGACCGGCTTCAGGCAGGTATCGCAATTGCCGCAATGACCCGCATGGGCCTCGCCGAAATGGGCAAGAATTGCCTGGCGCCGGCATCCGGGCGTTTCGCAGATGGCGAGCAGAGCGTTCAGCTTTGCGCGCTCCACCCGCTTGATTTCCGGCGAGGAATTGCCGCCATCGATCATGCGGCCACGCTGAATGACATCCGCCATGCCGTAGGCCATCCAGACCTCCGATGGCAGGCCATCGCGCCCTGCCCGGCCTGTCTCCTGGTAATAGGCCTCAACGGAGCCCGGCAGATCCAGATGGGCGACATAACGCACATTGGGCTTGTCGATACCCATGCCGAAGGCGACGGTTGCGACAAGGCAGAGATCTTCTTCTTTCAGGAAGGCATCCTGATGGGCGTCACGCTGGTCGCGCTCCATGCCCGCATGATAAGGCAGCGCGCGTATGCCCTGCTTGTCCAGCCATTCGGCGGTTTCTTCCACCTTGGCGCGAGACAGGCAGTACACAATGCCGCTGGCCCCCTTGTGGCGCGCAAGGAAGCGCAATAGCTGCTGGCGCGGCTGGTCGCGTTCCACGATCTCATAGGCAATATTGGCGCGGTCGAACGACGTGGTAAAAACCTTTGCGCCACCAAGACCAAGGCGCTCGATAATATCCTCGCGCGTATGCGGGTCCGCAGTCGCTGTCAGCGCCATGCGCGGTACGCCCGGATATTGTTCCGCAAGCTTTCCGAGTTCGCGATATTCCGGTCTGAAGTCATGGCCCCATTGCGACACGCAATGGGCTTCATCGATGGCAAACAGAGAAATCTTCGCATTGCCCATCATGTCGCGGAAGCCGGGTGTGACAATGCGCTCCGGCGTCACGTAGAGCATGTCCAGCTTTCCAGCCGATATGGCGCTGCGGATATCGGCAAATTCCTCACGGCTGAGCGAGGAATTCAGCGCGGCCGCCTTGACCCCCAGTTGCTTCAACGCCTCCACCTGATCGCGCATCAGGGCGATCAACGGTGAAACGACAATACCAATGCCGTCACGGCAAAGTGCCGGGATCTGGAAGCACAGCGATTTTCCGGCACCGGTTGGAAACAGCACCACAGCATCGCCGCCGCCAACCACCTGCTCCACCACTTCTGCCTGTCTTCCACGGAACGTGGAATAGCCATAAACCGTCTTCAACACCGACAACGGATTCCTGACGCCGTCTGTGTCGAAAATTGGCTCGATACGGGATTGAGGTTGCAGCATGGACTCGCTTTCTTCAGGCATACCCTTCTATGGCACGGATCGGGCCTCGACGGCGAGCCTTGCGGCGGTGGAGCCCTCACTATCCCCTGTTCGTCCAGCTTCAGCCTTAGCCTGACCGATGGCGGTTTGCATGCATGCAACAGGTTTTGCGCCGGGTGATAACCAAACAGTCAGAATGATGTGCTAGTTTATGCTGCAGTGCGGGGTGACCGCCTATCCGATTCGCGTTCTAAGCTCAGGGACAGACCTCATGAACAGTTACGACCTCGTCGTGGTCGGCAGTGGACCGGCAGGACGCCGCGCCGCAATTCAGGCAGCGAAACTGGACAAGACAGTCCTTGTCATCGAAAAAGGTTCGCGCGTCGGTGGGGTGTCTGTCCACACCGGCACCATCCCGTCCAAGACTTTGCGCGAAACGGCGCTGAATCTGACCGGCTGGCGGGAGCGCGGCTTTTATGGCCGCGCATACCGGGTCAAGCAGGAGATTTCGGCGGAAGATCTGCGCCGGCGCCTGTTGATCACGCTCAATCATGAAGTCGATGTACTCGAACATCAGTTCTCTCGTAACCGTGTGCATCAGATGCGCGGCAAGGCCCATTTCATCGACCGCAATACGCTGGAAGTGGAAAAAGATGACGGCGAAGTGCTGCGCGTTGGCGCCAAAGCGGTCTTGCTTGCCGTGGGTACGCGCCCATTCCGCCCGTCTCACATTCCCTTCGATGGCGAAACGATCATCGACAGCGACGAGGTTCTGGAGATCAAGCACCTGCCGCGCTCACTGATCGTGATCGGGGCCGGCGTCATCGGCGTCGAATATGCCACGATCTTCTCCGCACTCGACACTGCTGTGACGCTGGTCGAGCCACGCGACACCATGCTCGATTTCATCGACAAGGAGATTGTCGAGGACTTCACCTATCAATTGCGCGATCGCAACATGAAACTGATCTTCGGTCAGTCAGTGGAAGAGGTGGTCAAGGAAGACAGCGGCAAATGTCGCGTGACGCTGAAGAACGGTCGTGTGCTGCAAAGCGAAATGGTGCTGTTTGCAGCGGGCCGCACGGGCGCTGTCGATACACTGAACCTTGAGGCTGCAGGTCTTGAAGCCGACCATCGCGGCCGTCTCAAGGTCGATCCCGAATCGTTCCAGACGGATGTTCCCGGCATCTATGCAGCCGGCGATGTCATCGGCTTTCCCTCGCTTGCCTCCACCTCCATGGAACAGGGCCGCATCGCTGCCCGTCATGCGGTGGGCGTCCACGCCAGCGAGCCGCCGCAATATTTTCCCTATGGCATCTATGCCGTGCCGGAAATTTCCACTTGCGGGCTGACCGAAGAAGAAGTGCTGGAGCGTGGCATTGCCTATGAATGCGGCGTGGCGCATTTCCGCGAAACCTCGCGCGGCCACATCATGGGCCTGGATACCGGCATGCTGAAGATGATCTTCTCCTTGAAGACCCGCAGGCTTTTAGGCGTCCACATTGTTGGCGAAGGAGCGACCGAACTGGTGCATATCGGACAGGCGGTGCTCAACCTCAAAGGCACGATCGACTATTTCGTCCGCAACACCTTCAACTATCCGACGCTCGCCGAAGCCTACAAAATTGCAGGCCTGGACGCGTGGAACCGGATGGGTGAACCGAAGACGGAGTGAGCGCCGACGGCGCTCCCCGTCTATGTCCGCCTTTCCGGAAGCGTGGTGACCGTAGCGACGAGTTCGTGGCCATAGTCTCCGGTCACCGGCCTGTCACCGAACAGGAGATGATAGACAAGCGGGGCAACGACCCGGTCAATCACCTCGTCGACGCAAAAGACACGTTCCCCTCGCGCTGCGGAGCGCGCGGCAATCGCCTCCAGTTGTCCGCGAACAAGCTCACAGCATCGGACGGCATAGATGTTTTCCCCTTTGGGAAGGAAGAGATCTTTCAGCAGCTCGCGGCCGACTGCAGACGACATTTCCTCGGCATATTGCTCGGCCCAGGCTTCCAGATCCAATCTTGCATTGCCGAGATCGACGGGATCGGCCTGAGGACGCATCCGTTCTGCGGCCACATCTGCCAGAACCTCTGAAAGATCGCCCCACCGTCGATAGATGGTGGATGGCGGAATGCCGGCGCGCTCCGCCAGCATCGGCACGGTAATGGAAGAGCGCTCGACTTCTGTCAGCAATTGGCGGACGGCATCGTGAACAGCCTGCTGAATACGGGCGCTTCGGCCACCCTGCCTGATCATCGTTTTGGCCATCAGATATCCTGGCACCTTGTTTGCACCTGCCGCAAGCAGGCTATTTTCTAACATCGCTAACGCGAATATATTGCAATAACACAGATAAGGTCTATATCCCTAACGCACATATTTCGCGTTAAGGATAATTCCCATGTCGTCACCTGCCCCGAGCGCCCTGCAACGTGTCGCTCCTTTCGGATTCTCCACCGTCGTCACCTTCTTCGCCGTCAGTGGGGCACCGACGCCGCTTTACCACATCTATCAGGAGACCTATGGATTTGCGGCCTCGACGATCACGATCATTTTCGCGATGTATGTGGCAAGTCTGCTCATCGGGTTATTGCTGTTCGGCGGGCTCTCGGATTTCATCGGTCGGCGTCCGGTTGTCTTTGCCGGCCTCCTTTTCAACCTTGCGGCATTGGCAGCCTTTCTGATGGCGGACGGCGCGAGCATGCTGATCTTCGCCCGCTTTCTGCAAGGTCTTGGCACCGGACTTGCCATACCGGCGCTGGGTGCACAGATCCTCGATACCGCACCCAAGAATGGACCGGTGTTAAACAGCGCAGGTGCCTTCGTCGGCCTGATGACCGGCACATTGCTTTCCGCTATCCTGGTGACCTACGCGCCCGACCCAACCCACACCGTTTATCTCGTGCTCGTTGTCGTGATCCTGCTGGAGATGGCCTTGCTTTTGGTCATTCCCGAAACGGTGACACGCAAACCGGGCGCGATCGCGTCATTGCGGCCGCGCGTTTCCATTCCACCGCGGGCGATGTCGGCAGTGCTCAGAACCGCACCGGTGAACATCGCCGGATGGGCGCTTGGCGGCTTCTATCTCTCGCTGATGCCGAGCCTCGTGAGTGCGGCGACCGGCAACCATTCGCCGCTGGTCGGTGGTGCGGTCGTGTCAGCGCTGATGCTGACATCAGTCATTGTGGTGATTGCCACAGGCAAGTCGCGCCCGACCTCGGTCCTTACCGTTGGATCATCCGCCCTCGTCGCCGGCGTGGTCGTTACCATGCTCGGCGTCAGCCTCCACCAGACCGTTTTGATGTTTGCAGGCACGGTCATTGCCGGCATCGGCTTCGGCGGCAATTTCGGCGCGATCTTGCGGACCGTTCTTCCCTTTGCCGATCAGGATGACCGCGCCGCGCTGCTATCGACCTTCTTTGTCCAGAGCTATCTCGCTTTTGCCCTGCCCGCAATTGCAGCCGGTATGGCGGCACCGGTTCTCGGCCTTGTGACGACCACCTATCTCTACGGTACAGCCATCGTGATATTGGCGCTCACATCGCTTGTCGCCATACGGAGGCTGGAGCCCAGCGCGAATTGACGTTGCCGTTGGGGGGGGGGCGATTTCGCGAACAATGTCACCGCAGCAATCTGAGCGCATTCATCGTCACCAGTACGGTCGCGCCCGTGTCGGCAAGGATCGCCGGCCACAGGCCGGTGATGCCGGCGATGGTGGTGACCAAGAAGACGGCTTTGAGGCCCAGCGCGATGGTGATGTTCTGGTGGATGTTGCGCATGGTCTTCTTCGATAGCGCGATGAGTGCGGCGATATCGCCAACACGACCGTGAAGGATTGCGGCGTCTGCGGTTTCGAGCGCCACATCGGTGCCGCCGCCCATGGCGATGCCGACATTGGCCGCGGCAAGCGCCGGGGCATCGTTGATACCATCGCCCACCTTGCCGACCATATGACCTTCCGCCTGCAACTCGCCGACAATGCGGCTTTTGTCGGCGGGCAGCAGGTCAGCGCGAACCTCGATGCCCAACCGGACTCCGATTGCGTTCGCCGTCAGCGCATTGTCGCCGGTCAGCATGACGGTTCGGATGTCCGCCAGTTCCAGCGCTTTCAGGCCGTCTTCGGCATCTGCGCGTGGTTCATCGCGCAAGGCGATCAGACCTACGATTTGACCATCTACCAGAAGCACCGAGACGGTCTTGCCGTCTGCATGCAGCGCCTCGATCTCCTGCTTGTGTGCATCACTGATGTCGCCACGCTCGCTTGCAGATTTTCGCGAACCGAAGAAGATCTCGCTACCTTCGACCGTGGCACTGACGCCCTTGCCGCCCAGCGCCTTGTTGTCGCTGCTGCGTGGCAGATCGAGCTTGTCGACTTCTGCCTTTTTGAGGATTGCCAGTGCGAGCGGATGGCTTGAGCCGGCCTCGACTGCGGCTGCCAGCCTCAGGACTTCCGTCTCTGACCGACCATAGGACACGATGTCGGTCACCTTGGGCTTGCCCTCGGTCAGGGTGCCGGTCTTGTCGAGCGCAATGGCCGTCAGCTTGCCCAGCGTTTCAAGAACGGACCCGCCCTTGATCAGAAGGCCGCGGCGGGCACCGGCAGACAGGGAGGCGGCGATGGCGGCCGGTGTGGATATGACCAGCGCGCAAGGGCAGCCGATCAAGAGGATGGCAAGGCCTTTGTAGACCCATTCATTCCAGCTTGCACCGAGCAACAAGGGCGGCAGGATGGCGACAAGAGCTGCTGCAGCCACCACACCCGGCGTGTAATAACGCGAGAAGCGGTCGATAAAGCGCTCGGTCGGAGCCTTCTTTTCCTGCGCCTCTTCGACCAGACGAACAACGCGGGCGATCGTGTTGTCTTCGGCAGCGGCCGTGACCTCGATCCGCAGGACTGCATCGCCATTGACCGTGCCGGCAAAGACCGCATCGCCCTTCGCCTTGGAGACCGGCACGCTTTCACCGGTGACGGGCGCTTCGTCGATGGCGCTCTCGCCGGACAGGATGATGCCATCGGCGGAGATGCGATCCCCCGGACGGGCGATAATGATGGATCCGATCGACAGTGTTTCCGCCGGCACTTCGCGGGTCGTGCCTTGCTCGTCTTCCAGCAGCGCTTTCTTCGGAACAAGCTCGGAAAGCGAGCGGATGCTTTGCCGGGCCTTTCCGGCGGCTACACCTTCCAGCAATTCGCCAACAAGGAACAGAAAGACGACCATAGCCGCCTCTTCCGTGGCGTTGATGATCAGCGCGCCGACAGCGGCTATCGTCATCAGCATTTCGATGGAAAAAGGTGTGCCGGCCAATGCTGCCATCACCGCCCGGCGGGCAATCGGCACGAGACCCACCAGCATGGCAGCGGCAAACGCCCAAATTTCAATTGCCGGCAAAACGAGACCAACCAGATAGGCCGCCACCAGCGCGGCACCGGACAGGATGGTCAGGCGACCTTTCGGGCTCTTCCACCAGGGGCCATCCATTGGTGTATGGTCGTGGCCATGCAGACCTTCCACGACAGGGGCGTCTCCTTCACCCTCGCGATCGTGATCATGCCGCCCGGAATTGGCATCATGGTCGTGATCTCCGCCGCAGCACGTGCCGTGGGTGTGCTGGTCTGTGTGTGTGCCAGGCTGCTTCGCCTGCGCGGGTGATACGGAATAGCCGAGCCGACGAACCTTCTTGCCGATTGCATCCAGATCGGATGTCTCGTCATGGGAGACGGTCATCGTGCCTGCGGTGACGGACACGGAGACATCGTCCACGCCGGGCATACCGCGCACTGCCGTGTCGATCTTGCTGGCGCAAGAGGCGCAATCCATGCCGCCAATGCGGAAGCGTGTTTGTCTTTGCATGCTCATCAATCCGTCCTTTCGGTCTCATAAGCATGTTGTAAGACCTCTAGCGGCTAGAGATACAAGAGCCCAATTTCACAAAAAGCGATGCCAGGCCCGCCTTGTTCCAAGAGACATGGCCGATACTCTCTGCGGCCGGTTTCAGGATGATGCGAGACATGCGAACTGCGCATTTTTCAAATGCATGCTGCCTGAGGGGTGGACGAACTGCGTTTTACAATGGCATCGGTAGGCTTGAGACAGTCCGACGACCATCTAACGTCCAAACGAGACATCCCAATCTGCATGCCAATCGAAGCCCCGATACCCCTTGCCCACCGATCCTGCGGCACCTGCACCTTGTGTTGCAGACTGCCGGAAATCGATGCGCTGTCGAAGCCCGCCAATGCATGGTGCGTCAATTGTGTCGAAGGGTTTGGCTGCCGCATCTATGAGGAGCGTCCGCAGCTTTGCCGGGACTTCCTCTGTCTCTGGATGATCGATGAGACCCTCGGACCGGAATGGGAACCTGCCGACACCCATATGATGATTTATCGGCAGGGACCGCAGATCACCGTCCTGGTTGATCCCGAGCATCCCGATGCCTGGAAGACGGAGCCGCGTGCTTCTGCCTTGCGAGACTGGGCAGCGGAGGCAGAGTCCAGATCCGAATATATCATCGTCTTTGTGGGCGATGACGTGTTCAAGGTGGAGCCGCAACCACGCGGCGTGTAGCTTGGTGGATCAGAGCGTCATCAAAACATTCTGCGGTTTGGGAACCCTTTGCGCTCAAGGCGATTGATAGGGATCAGGACATTTAGTCGCCCCGCGGAGCACACAGTTTGATGACGCCCAAGATCGCCATTATCGGTTCAGGTCCGACCGGCATATACACATTGAAGGGCCTGGCCCTCGCCCGCACACCGACAGATATAACGGTTTTCGAGGCAGAAGGCGATCCGGGCAAGGGTACGCCCTATCATCCCGACATCAACGATCCCGCGATGCTGGCCAATATCGCCAGTATCGAGTTTCCGCCAATCTGCGAACCACTGGTCGCATGGCTTGTGCGTCAGGATGACGACACTCTCGCCCGCCTTCGCGTTCGACGAGACGCCATCGACGAGCGCGAGTTCTATCCGCGTGTCGTGCTGGGCGAATATATGAAGGCGCAGTTCGAGCAACTTTGCCGGATCGCCGTCGAGAATGGCCACACGATCACAGTGCGACCGAATAACCGTGTCCTCGACATCGCTCTACAGCCGGACGACATCCGGCTGACGGTTGAAGAGGCCGGCGGATCAGAGCACCTCGACTTCGCCTTTGAGCATGTGGTGATGGCAACAGGCCATAACTGGCCTGAGAACACCGAAATCAAACCCGGCTATTTTGTTTCTCCCTGGCCCGCTGCAGCGCTGAAGGTCATACAAAACTGTCCGGTCGCGATCCTTGGCACCTCATTGAGTGGTATCGATGCGCTGATGACGGTCGCCACAGCCCATGGCACATTCTATCTCGATGCCGCTGGTCAGTTGCAATATCAACCGGCCCCCGACACCGAGGATTTCCACGCCACGATGATGTCGCGCAAGGGCCTGCTGCCCGAAGCAGATTTCTATTGCGAAGTGCCCTATCTGCCACCGGTCTATTGCACGGAAGATGCCATCGACGCGTCAATTGCGACCGGAGCCACTGGTCTGCTGGACCGCGTCTTTGCCCTTTTCAAAGAGGAACTCAGCCACGCGGATCCGGACTATGCGGCGCGGATCGGACTATCGCAGCTGACCGTCGAGACGCTGGCGCCCGCCTATTTTGCCGATCGTGCAGAGGTCGATCCGTTTGCATGGGCCGGTCGAAACCTGATGGAAGCCGAGCAGAACAAGACGCAGAAATACACTGTGCCGTGGCGTTACTCGATTTTGCGCATGCATGAGATTATTGCCCGCGCGGTACCCCATCTCAACGAAGACGATCTGAAGCGCTTTCACCGTTATTTCAAAACCGTGTTCGTCGATAATTATGCCACCGTCCCGCATGCGTCGATCCAGCGGCTTCTGGCGCTTCACCGGGCCAACAAGCTTGAGATTGCAGCCCTGGGCGATGAATACGATATCCGCACCGACGGGGTCAAAACAGGTGTCGTGATTTCCCATCATGGCGAGGACCATGCATATGGCGCCTTTATCGACGCCACAGGTCAAAGCTCCCTGTCGGCCCGCGACCTTCCTTTTCCGACATTGGTCGCGCAAGGCGGCGTGCGCGAATCGGCAACCGCCAAAGCTGTCACCTGGCTGGACGTGGAAGCAGATGTGGAGATTGTGCGAACCGGCGGTATCGATCTGGACGACAGATTTCGACCCTTGCAGACGGGCAATCTGAGCAACAGGCTTTATTGTGCCGCCATCTCATTTCTGCTGCACAAGCTTCCCTTCGTTCAGGGCATCACCAGCGCGCGCGATATCGGTGAGGTGGTGGCTGCAGCCATCATAGAAGACGTCGATGCGACTGAGGCGCCTATGCTTCAGGCCTCGGCGTAGACGTCGAGGCCGACGGACAAGGTCGCGGCATTCTGTACGGCGCAATAGACACCGAGATTGCGCCGGTTATAGCGCAAGATGTGGCGCAAGACCTCCGGCTGCTCGGCAATGCCGGGCTGGGCGATCATTGTCATGCCACATCGCTTGGCAGGTTCCGTGACTTTCAGCACCGTGTCACCGATGTGGAGCGTCCGGCCGATCCAGTCATTTTCGACAAAGCCGTCCGCCTCCGGTGTCTCAACCAGAATGGTGGGGCGAAAGCGCCGTTGATCCAGTTCTGCAAAGGCACCGATATCCGCCAATTGCGTGAGCGATGCCGTGGTGACGATATGGATATCGCTCACATCATAGCGGTTGGAAACCACAGGCAACTGCCGGTCCAGAGGTTCGTCGGTTGCTTCATAAGAGCCGATATTGACGGAGAAGCCGAAATATCCAGACAGCGCATCCGGCAGGGCCGGGTCATTAAGCCTCATGGCCGTTTCGCCCGGTAGCCCAATGCAAACATGTCCCGTCTCATCATGTCCGCACGTGAGAAACAGGGCCGGGCGCCAACGCGGTTCGCGCTCCGGGGAAGCAGCAAGACCGGTCTCGGCATCGAAAAGCGCAAAACGCCGGTCACCGATGATACCGCCCGGCTGTGCATCCAGCGCCTGGCACAGCTCGCCTGGCAGCGAGCTTACGGGGTAGCGCCACAGTTCCAGAATACGGCCGATGCTTTTCATGAAATTCCTGCGCAGTTTGAAGCGATGAGGTGAGCATAGACCCAAGTGCTTGAAGCGCGGAAGGGTTCCCTCAATACATACGAAAAAGGCCGCCCCGAGGGACGGCCTTTTCAAGATAATGTTTGTCCGAAGATTACTCGGCGTCGGCTTCGTCAGCCTTCTTCTTCTTCGGAGCAGCCTTTTTCTTCGGGGCCGCCTTTTCGTCGCCTTCAGCGGCTTCTGCCTTGGGCTCAGCCTTTTTCTTCGGAGCAGCCTTTTTCTTGGCTGGCTTGTCGTCGCCTTCATCCTCGTCTTCGGCTGTCAGCTCTTCCTTGGTGACAGTCTTGTCGGTGACGGAGACTTCGCTCAGCAGGTGATCGACGACCTTTTCTTCAAAGATCGGAGCGCGCAGCGATGCCGATGCGCCGGGGGTGTTGCGGAAGAAATCGAGGATTTCCTTCTGCTGGCCCGGGAACTGCTGCAGCTGCGCGTAGAGGGCACGCTGCATTTCGTCTTCGGTGACTTCAACGCCGGCCTTCTCGCCGATTTCGGAGAGAACGAGGCCCAGACGAACGCGACGCTCTGCGAGCTTGCGATATTCGTCGCGTGCTTCTTCTTCGGTCGTGTCTTCGTCTGCGAAGGTCTTGCCCGACTGGGCAAGATCGGTGTTGATCTGACGCCAGATATTTTCGAATTCGGCATCAACCAGCTTCGACGGGGTGTCGAACTGATACATTTCGTCGAGCTGGTCGAGAACCTGACGCTTGACCTTCTGACGTGTGATGTTGCCGTACTGGCTTTCGATCTGGCCGCGAACAACTTCCTTCAGCTTTTCCAGCGATTCGAGGCCGAGATTGGTGGCCAGCTCGTCGTTCAGCTCAAGCGCTGCAGGGGCTGCCACTTCCTTGACGGTGATGTCGAAGGTTGCTTCCTTGCCGGCCAGATTGGCAGCAGGATATTCAGCCGGGAAGTTGACGGTGATGACCTTTTCGTCACCGGCCTTCAGACCAACCAGCTGCTCTTCAAAGCCCGGGATGAAGCGGTTCGAGCCGATGACCAGCTCTGCGTCTTCGTCCTTGCCGCCGTCGAAGGCTACGCCCTCGACCTTGCCGAGGTAATCCATGGTGACGCGGTCGCCGTCGGCGGCCTTGCCCTTCTTGGTCTCGTAGGAGCGGGCGTTTTCAGCGATCTTTTCGATCTGCTCGTTGACTTCGTCTTCGGAGACTTCAACGACTTCGCGGGTGACCTTGATCTTGTCGACCGGCTTCAGCTCGATCGGCGGGATCACTTCATAGGCAACCGTGAATTCGAGATCGGCCTGACCGTCGAGAATCTTGTTGGCTTCTGCCTCGTCCTCAGTCATCGCGATTTCCGGCTGGGTAGCGGACTTTTCGCCACGCTCGGAAATGATGGAGGTCGGCTTGTCGCGAACGATCTCGTTGACCAGTTCAGCCATGATGGATTTGCCGTACATCTTCTTGATGTGCGAAACCGGCACCTTGCCCGGGCGGAAGCCGTTGATCCGGACCTTGTCCTTCACATCAGCCAGACGCTCGTTCATCTGCTGTTCCATGTCCTTGGCCGGAATTACGACCTTGATTTCGCGCTTCAGCCCTTCAGCGAGCGTTTCGATAACCTGCATGTTCCTACCTTCATGTCGTGGCGACCGTGCCCGGACTACCATGTTGTTCTTAGAGCACGGAGCCGGAAACTGTTTCCCGGACGTGGCGATGCACATTCCAAAGCCATACGGCCAAAAGCCCATTGCCCCAGGAAGCCAATGCCGTAAACGGCGCGAACAGCATCGACTTCTTTCGAAGACCGATCGTCCTACGCCGTCTGGCATCCTTGGTGCGGGTAGAGAGACTTGAACTCCCACGCCTTGCGGCACCAGAACCTAAATCTGGCGTGTCTACCAATTTCACCATACCCGCGTCTCAAGACCGCATGCCACCGCATGCGCAAGGCCCCCTTCGGAGCGCGCGTCTCTATATCACCCGTTTTCGTGTGCGCAAAGGAAAAATGAAAAGGTTCAACCGGCATTTCACGAAAGGTCCGGCGGTATCGGCAGTATTCAGTACAGGGGCTCGTCATAGATAGCGGTGCCGTCCAGCATCAAGCTGCGGATCTGGGCCACGCCGGAGGAAGACACGCGCACGACAACAGAAACGCGTTGTTCGTTGCGCGCCTCTTCGATTGCCAGCCCCTCGCCTTCTGGCACATAGAATCGTTCAATGCCGTAATCGAGACGATAATTACCGTAGGCCTCGGCTGGATCGCGTCGATCGAAAGTCTGACTGCGGATGACCGCACTGCCTTCTTTCGAATACAGAGGCTCGAAGGAGGCTTCCGCTGCCTGCCAGTATCCATCATCGGCGGGCTTTAAGCGCACCCAGACGGAGCCCCAGCCGCTCTTGCCCTTGTCGGCGCTCAGCAACTCCGACGGTATCCTGCCAATGTCGTAGCTCAAGATCACGTAGTCCCCGCGCATCAGGTCGCGGGGATCGACGGGCGCTGTGCGCAACAGCACCTCAGTGCCGTTGCGCAGGATCGATGCACGGCTTTCGATCTGGAATGCGATGAAACCGGTCATCAGAGTGGCCACCACAAGGGCAGACAATAATGCGCGGCGTGCAGGGCTTGCGAGAGAAAGCGGCATCCTCATGGTCGTGCCCCTCTCCGTTCCGCCGCGCGGGCCGAAAACAGCTTCTCCAATCTTATGGCAATGAAAGCGAGCGCGGCGAGCACGAAGCCGGAGATAAAGAAGAAGCCGGATGTTTCGAGCATCGAATCGATCGTTTCATAGGAGAGGTAGAGAATTTCGGCAGAGAAACAGGCATAGGCGAGCGCACGGACTGCGCCATTGTCCCGGCCCGACACCACCAAGGCCAACACTGCAACGCCCAGGGTCACGACCGCCAGAACAACACTCGCCAGGCCGTCTCCATCGAAATCGACATGCAGAAAGAGAAGGCCCATCATGCAGGCGGCCAGACTATAGAATGGCAATGCGGGTCCGATCCTGGCCGCAATAGGTGACAGTGGCGAAGCTCTCAGCGTGGCAGCCAGAAAAAGCAGCAGCGCCACCAGAGCAATTGTCAGGGCGGTGCCCTCCCCGCCATTTGCGACGTAGCGCCAGAAAAGAAGTGCCAGCACCAGCAGATAGACAAAATGCTGCACATGGATTGCTTTCGTCCAGGCGATCAGTGCCGAGAGCAGCATGGCCGACAGGACCAGTATGCCAGCATATCCCGCAGACCAGTTGAAATTACTCTGGTCGATCACTGCGACCAGAATAGACCAGAGCAGAATACCGGCCATGGTCGTCAGGGCTATAGAGCGGAACAGCGCGGCCGAGAGCATCGTCATGGCAAACCATAACAAGGCTGCCTGCACCGCATCGCCCGACAGATGATATAATTGACCGACCAGCGCAATCGCACCGCCGAAACTGGCAGCGCCGAGCACAAGCAGCGCGCCGGCAAGGCGGACAAAGCCACGGGCGACGGCGAGTGCTGCTCCCAGGTGAAAGATCCAGATCATCGCCAGAACGGCAACGATCCGCGCAAGACGAGGTATCGTTTCCCAATTGGCAGCAATGACCATAGCGATCGAGGCCGACAGCAAAACCGCCGCCAGCATGGTGAGCACCGTGCCAATACTGAAGGCTGACTTGCGCGCATCATACTCGGCCAGCATCGCCTCAGCTGCGTCAGTCCGGATGATGCCCTGGCTCGCCCAGAGGTCGAGATCCCGTTTCAGTCTACCACGATACATCTCCGCCCCCCGGCACTGGCATTTGTCACAAGACACCGCATTTTAGTGAAGGCGGCGCGTAAAAGACAAGCATCAGAGAACCGCATGAAGAGGCCATGCTAAATCTGCATGGCTTCCATGAAATTATTGCACTGCACAAGTGGTGAGAACTGGGCTACATTCAAAATCAACAAGGGTCGGGAACGAAGATGTTCACCGAATATCTGATCCAGACCCAGAATTTCGCGTTGGCACTCCTCCTCCCAAAGGCCATCGCGATACGGTCGGCAGCACTCCTCCTCCCAGTTGCTGACCACCTCAAATGACGCCCACCGGATCTCCTCCCCCGGTGGGCGTTATTGTTTTCAGCCCTTCCCTGCTCGACTTCAAATTCCGTCCGCAGCGCAGGAGCCAAGCCAAGGCTCGCTACGGCGTCTTTTCGTCTCTGAAATGCTCAATTTTGAGGCGAACGAGACACAAGACACTCGCCGCTATGCAGATGACGCATGGGTGATCTACGGGATTAGCGCTTTTATTTTTCGCAGCGCAACATACATTAGCCCCATCAGATTGAAGCGCACGCAACGAGGGCGATGCGCACAACTCAAAAGAGGTACATCATGAACTTTGCACGCTCGCTCAACAATTGGCGCAAGTATCGTCAGACCGTCACAGAACTTGGCCGCATGTCCGACCGCGAACTTCGCGACCTCGGTATTGGCCGTGGCGAAATCAACCGCATTGCCCGTGACGCCGTTCGCGGCTGATCAGCGGACTTCCCGGCCCCACCCATCGGGTGAAAGCCGATCAAAAAGCCTCCCTTCCGGGAGGCTTTTTTTGTGCCTTGCGTTAAGCAGCCTCAGCAGAATGTCATGAGGTCATTTTTTACCCACCGACCCTAAGTCGCCTGTTTATTGCGCAAGCGCCTGCACAAATGCATGGCAGTCGCTCAAAAATTGCACTGCACAATTTATTTGTACGGGTGTATTACAGCGCTCAAGGCTGGAGCACAAAGAAACAGCCCAGCCACCAGAAAATCAAAAGTCTATAGAGGAAACACCCATGAACCCTGTACGTATCGCTAAGCATTGGCTCTCTTACCGCCGCACCATGTCGGAACTGAGCAACCTGTCCAACCACGCTCTGTCGGATATCGGTATCACCCGCTACGACATTCGCAATATCGCGAGCCGTTCTTACCGCTAAGACCACCGCGCTGCGGCACCGCCTGCGACCCAGCCCATCCTTGTTCAAGGTATGGCGCGAGCCGAAGATGACGAGGCAACGCAGATGGTCACAGAGCTGGAACCCGGCCTGGAAAACATCCAAAACGGCACCCTTGAGGTGCCGTTTTTCGTTTGAGGAGAAACCAGTCATTCCGCCTGGATCTCGCTCCCCCTCCGTCGCTTGCAAAAAATGCCGATCGTGCCTGTCTTTGTCGTGACGTGACTGACACTTTTCCGCGACATGCGCGAGATGACATGTTATGGCAGCCGCCATGCAAAACACTGAATATTCCCCCATTCACGTCATTGGCGGCGGACTTGCCGGCTCGGAAGCCGCATGGCAGATCGCGCGCGCGGGCGTGCCGGTCATTCTTCATGAAATGCGTGGCGTACGCGGCACGGATGCACACAAGACAGATACCCTGGCAGAGCTTGTCTGCTCAAACTCCTTCCGCTCGGATGATGCGACTTCCAACGCTGTGGGCGTTATTCATGCGGAGATGCGACTTGCCAATTCGCTGATCATGGCTTGCGCTGACAGGCATCAGGTGCCGGCCGGCGGCGCGCTTGCCGTGGACCGCGACGGTTTTGCTCTGGCTGTGCAAAAAGAAATCGAAGCCGAACCGCTGATTACGGTGGTGCGCGAAGAAGTACCGGTCTTGCCGCCGGAAGACTGGGACCAGGCGATTATCGCAACCGGTCCACTGACCTCTCCCGATCTGGCTGAAGCGATCCGGGCCAAGACCGGCGAGGAGGCACTCGCCTTCTTTGACGCCATCGCGCCGATCGTTCACCGCGACAGTATCGACATGGATATATGCTGGTATCAGTCACGCTACGACAAGGTGGGACCGGGCGGCACGGGCAAGGACTATATCAACTGCCCAATGGATGAGGCGCAGTATAATGCCTTCATCGATGCTCTGATCGAAGCCGATACAGTCGGTTTTCACGAATGGGAAGGCACCCCCTATTTCGACGGTTGCCTGCCGATCGAGATCATGGCGGCGCGCGGTCGCGAGACGTTGCGTCACGGCCCGATGAAGCCCATGGGGCTCACCAATGCGCATAACCCGACCGTCAAGGCCTATGCGGTCGTACAGCTGCGGCAGGACAATGCGCTGGGCACGCTCTACAACATGGTCGGCTTCCAGACGAAGATGCGCTACGGCGCACAAAGCGAAATCCTCAAGATGATCCCCGGCTTGCAGAATGCCGAATTTGCACGGCTCGGCGGTCTGCATCGCAACACCTATATCAACTCTCCGATTCTGCTCGACACATCGCTGCAGCTGAAGGGACGACCCGGCCTGAGATTTGCGGGCCAGATCACGGGCTGCGAAGGCTATGTCGAGAGTGCATCGATCGGGCTTCTTGCGGGACGATTCGCAGCGGCTGAGCGAAAAGGTGAAGCGCCCAGCCTGCCACCGGTGACAACGGCGCTTGGCGCGCTTCTCAACCACATTACCGGCGGGCATCTCGTCAGCGATGAGGAGCCGGGCAAACGGTCTTTCCAGCCGATGAATGTCAATTTCGGACTGTTCCCCGAGCTGGAGCCGGGTTCGATCGTCAAGCCGGAAGGCGTCAAGCGCTTCCGTGGCAAGGACAAGACGATCATGAAGAAGCAATTGATGGCGGAACGTGCGCTGAAGACCTGCCAGGAATGGCTGAGCCAGACCGCTTCATGAAAGCGATAAAGAGCGCGGCTGTCACTCAGACGCGCTCATTCACCTGAACGCACTCGCTGCTTATCCGGCAGATTTTTCCACCGGCTTGATGTCGGCAGCCGTCGTATAGTTGCCCAGCATCCACAGCGAGACTTCTGCCGCTTCTTCGGCAGAGGAGAAGACAAACTCGTCATTGAAAGCGGGCGCATCGCGAAACTCGATGGCAAAGCCGTTTCGATTGCTGGTCGGCTGAACGCGCACTGAGCCCGGTTCAATCACGCGACAGGCATAATGGTTGCCCATGTTGCGCATGATACCGGCCTTGTTGTCATGCAGGCGCAAGAAAACGACTTTTCGATCGGCCGTTGTCCTTAGCGTGCGAATGGCTTCCGCGGGAAATGCGCGCCCGAATTCGACAATCGCCAGACCTGCATCGCCAAAATCATCGCCCGTGTCTCGCTTGGCCATGCGTGTCGACCAATAGGCAAACATGACGACGCAGCCAATGATCAAGGTCCAAGTGAAGTAAGTCAAATTCAGCCCCCAGATCTGCCGGCGGAGCCGGCTTGCCTGCGCTTGTTACCGCGCGAGGCTTGCGCGAATTTTACCCTCCAGACAAGAATACCAAAAGGCAGGCGGCAGGAGAGTCTCTCAGCTGTACAATGGCTATATTAAACCGAACAGGGCGCGAGGAACAGCGCAGCTACTCAGATACTGCGTGTGGTGCTGGCCTTGAACATACGCCACTGACGGCGCCACTGGCTTGGTCGCAGATCTCGGGAAAAGACGCCAATGCCTGCGCGGCGCGCGGACTTCAACACGGGCTCGGCGAGGGAAGCTGTCAGAAATGCCGGCATCAAGGATGCCGGAATGCGCCCGGCCCGCCGTGCCTTTTGCAAATGCTCGAAGCCCAGGCCCGCGAAGGCATCAATTGACGCGGCAATTCTTGCTCCGTCGATGCCGGCCAGGAAACCATCGCGGTCAAGGCCGGTCGCCGAGAGGATATCCAGCGGAATGAAGATCTGGCCACGTGCGCGTTGTCTAGGCATGAGCAACATCTGACCGGCGACGGACTGGGCAATCCCGGCATGGCCTGCTATTTCCGCGCATCCGGCAGCCTGCGTCGGATCGAGTATGACGGCGGCGAGCTGGATGAGAGCAGAGGCGGTCTCTCCTGCATAGCCTTCAAACATCGACCGGCTTTCCATGGCGTCATCATAGAGGTCGAACAAACGTGCCTCGACCATGGCCTGCAACGGCTCGATAGGCAGTCGATAGGTTTCGACAGTATTCAACAGACCGGCGGCAATCGGATTGGCTTCCGTGGAGCCATGGGCACCGCCACTCAGAAGGTCTCGCCAATATTGCAGGCGGATCTCACCGGGCAAAGGCTCGTGCACCAGGTCGCGGATGCGGGCAAGCTCTGCATTGAAGGCATAAAGCGCCGCGAGCGCGCCGCGCTTTTCCTTTGGTGACAAGAGACATGCGAGATAGCGATCACGATCGATATCGCGCAGGATATCGAGGCAGAGCGTCTCTGTGTCTATCGGCGAATCGGCCAAGGTGCCGCCCCGATCAAACGGCGATCAGCGCAGCCGCAACGGCACGCTGTTCCGCCAACATGACATTATAGGTGCGAACGGCCGCGCCCGTGTTCATCGGATCGGACGAGATACCGGCCTGGCGAAAGGCGGCTTTCAGATCCGCCGGGATCGGACGCATCTGCTTGCCTGTGCCAAGGAGCAGAAACTCGATGTCTCCGGCCTCATCGAGTACCCGCTGAAAACTCTCGATTGTCAGCGGATCGCCTTCTTCGACCGACCACCCATAGATGCCCGAAGGCACCATCAGCAGCGAACCCCGATGCGACATGTCGGCGAAGCGGAAACCGCCATCGCCATAGGCATCGATCTGGGAGCTGCCGGGGAAATGCGCATCACGAATGACGATTCCCTGTGCCATGGCCTCAAACCTGCGCGCCGTCGGCGCGCACATTCTTCTTGTTTTCTTCTGCTTCCTGCATGCTTTCCGGGCGCAGCTTGAAGGCGATCAGGACAGGTGCGGCGATATAGATCGACGAAAATGTACCGACGGCAACACCGAACAGCATGGCGAAGGTGAACGAACGAATGACTTCACCGCCGAAGAAGTAGAGCGCCGCCAATGCCAGCATTGTCGTGACAGCCGTCAGAACGGTACGCGACAATGTCTGGTTGATCGAACTGTCTATCACCACGTCGAGCGGCATCTTCTTGTAGCGCCTGAGGTTTTCACGCATTCGGTCATAGACAACCACGGTATCGTTGAGCGAGTAACCGACGATGGTCAGCACCGCTGCAATACTGGTGAGGTTGAACTCGACCCCCGTCAGCACGAACAAACCGATGGTCAAGATGACGTCATGCAGTGTGGCGATGATCGCGCCCAGAGCGAACTGCCACTCGAAGCGGAACCAGATGTAGATGAGGATGGCCGCCAGCGATGCCAGGACGCCCCACGTCGCCGACTGGGTCAGTTCGCCTGACACCACAGGTCCGACCACTTCGACGCGGCGGAACTCATATTGACTTTCCAGCGCGCCGCGAACCTTTGCGATTGCGGACTGCTCCGCATTGGCGCCGCCGTCCTGCGACTGAATGCGGACGAGGACGCTTTGCGGGTCTCCGAAGCCCTGGGCCTGGATTTCGCCAAGGTTGAGGTCACTCAGGCTGTTTCGGATGTCGGCCAGATTGGCATTGCCCTGCTTCGACTTGAGCTCGATCATCGAGCCGCCCTTGAAGTCGATACCGAGATTCATGCCGACTGTCGTGAAGGCGATCACGGAGGCGATCGAAAGAGCCGCCGAGATGATGAACGTATAGCGACGGAAGCCCATGAAGGCGATCTGCGTGCCATCGAAGATACCGGTGCGAACACCCTTCGGCATCGTCTTTGGACGGGTACGGCGCACCCATTCGGCAAACATCCAGCGCGTCAGCGTAAAGGCTGTAAATACGGTGGTCATGATACCGACGGCCAGCGTGACGGAGAAGCCGCGCACGGGGCCGGAGCCGAGGAAGAACAGGACAACGGCTGCAATCAGCGTCGTCAGGTTGGCATCCACGATGGTGGAAAAGGCTTTCTGGAAGCCAACGTCAATTGCCTGAACCAAAGGCCTGCCATTGCGGTGTTCTTCGCGTATGCGCTCATAGATCAGAACGTTGGAGTCGACCGCCATACCGATGGTCAGCACGATACCGGCGATCCCCGGCAAGGTCAGCGTCGATCCGAGAATACTCAAGACCGCGAGGATCATCACCACGTTGGCCACGAGAGCGATCACGGCGATCACACCGAAGAAGCCGTAGAAACCGATCATGAAGACGACGACGAGTGCGGCACCGATGATACCGGCAATGATGCCCGCACGAATCGAGTCTGCACCGAGGCTTGGGCCGACCGTACGTTCTTCGACGACAGTCAGCGTTGCCGGAAGCGCACCGGCACGCAAGAGCACGGCAAGGTCATTGGCACCCTGGACCGTGAAATTACCCGAAATCTGACCGGAGCCACCGACGATAGGCTCGCGGATCACAGGCGCTGAAATGACCTGATCGTCGAGAATGATCGCGAAAGGCTTGCCGACATTCTGCTGCGTTGCCTGGGCGAAACGCTGCGCGCCGCGGCTGTCGAAGCGGAAGGTCACGACCGGTTCGTTGTTCTGCTGGTTGAAGCTTGCCTGGGCGTCCACGAGGTTTTCACCTGAGACGACGACGCGCTTTTCGATCAGATAGGGAACTGCGGGATCATCCGTCGAATACATGACTTCGGACGATGCCGGCGGACGACCGGTGATTGCCTCCTGCACAGGCATGGACAGATCGACCATCTGGAATGTCAGCTTGGCGGTCTGGTTCAGCAGGGACTTGAGGCGTTGAGGATCCTGAAGACCGGGAACCTGAACGATGATGCGGTCTTCGCCCTGACGCTGGATGACCGGCTCGGTCGTACCCAGTTCGTCGACACGACGGCGGACGACTTCAATGGACTGTGTGAGTGCCGAAGACAGGCGGTAGGCAATGCCGGCATCCGTGAGGTCCAGCTTCAGGAGACCGCCCTCGCCTTCCGTCAACGTGACTTCATTCACCGAGCCACCGGTCAGGCCACCGACGGAGACCGGCTCCGTCAGAGGAGCCAAGGCATCCTTGGCGGCCTGCAACTGGCTGGTATCGCTGATGCGAACCTGAATCGACTGCCCCGTTCCCGACAACCCTCTGTAGCGGATGCCCGCCTCGCGCAGATTGTTGCGAACATCCCCAACGGTTGCCTCAAGGCGTTCCTTGACGATATCGGAACGCTCGATCTTGAGCATGATGTGGGAGCCACCCTGAAGGTCGAGACCCAGCGTTATCTTGCCAGTCGGCAGGAAGGACGGGAACCGGTCCAGTTCTTCGTTGCTGAACAGGTTGGGTGCAGCGACGAGGATGCTCCCAAGAACGGTGAGCCAGATCAGAATCGTCTTCCAGCGCGAGAAATACAGCATGAAACTCTCGAATTCAGGGGTTATTGGCAGGCAAAGCGGGCGCTAGATGCGCCCGTTGAAGTAATCAGGATGCGGCGTCAGCCTTGACCGGCTCGCCCTTGACGCGCACTTCCGCGATATAGCTACGAACAGCGCGGATGCGCACGCCATCTGCGATCTCGACTTCGAGCTCGTTATCGTCGATCACCTTGGTGACCTTGCCGGAAATACCGCCGCCCAGAACAACCTGATCACCACGACGAATGGCCGTCAGTGTTTCCTGGCGCTTCTTCATCTGCTGGCGCTGCGGGCGGATCAGGAAGAAATACCAAACCACCATCAAAGGCGCGAACAGGAAAAGCATCTCAAGGCCGGAAGAACCGAAACCGGTGGCGGCGCCTGCGTCTTGCGCAAATGCTGGTGTAAAGAACATACGAAAACTCCCTAAAACGAACTGGATCACAACCTGCGATCGCCCTGCCACTGCAGGCCGCCGGAATATAGTGGCGAGCCGTGTGAATGCAACAAAAACAGCCGCAAAGCGTACCGATTTTCCGCCTCATACCCTTTCGAGCTGCAAAAGGCCATGCTAACCGCCGGTAAAATAACTTTGACGCATCAATATGCCGCTGAAATCAGCCGATGGAGCAAGCAAGATGTCCGACACGAACGACACCAGCACGGTGCTACTTGCGGAACTCACAAGGCTTGCCGACGCCATCGAACGACTGGCCGGCCCTGCCCCGGCGACCAATGACTGGACTGCTGCAGACTGTTTTGTGTGGTCGCCGGAGCGCGCTTATCTGCAACCGGTCCCGAAACCCAACCGGGTGGCGCTGACACTTATTCGCGGCGTGGATCATGTTCGCGACATCCTGCACGACAATACCGAACGCTTTGCCGACGGCTATCCGGCAAACAACGTTCTGTTGTGGGGCGCACGCGGCATGGGCAAGTCCTCATTGGTGAAAGCCGTCCACGCAGACCTGCTTCAGGCTGGTCACGACACATTGAAGCTCATCGAGGTCCATCGCGAGGATATTGCCTCGCTGCCCAAATTGATGGACGTGCTGAAGGCGGCCCCCTACCGCATCATACTGTTTTGCGATGATCTGTCGTTCGATCATGATGACACGGCCTATAAGTCGCTGAAGGCGGCACTCGATGGCGGCATCGAGGGGCGTCCGGACAATGTGCTGTTCTACGCCACCTCCAATCGTCGTCATCTGCTACCGCGTCATATGATGGAAAACGAACAGTCGACGGCGATCAACCCGTCCGAGGCGGTTGAGGAAAAGGTGTCACTGTCTGACCGCTTCGGTCTTTGGCTGGGATTCCACCAGTGCAATCAGGACGACTATCTGTCGATGATTGACGGTTACGCGGAGCATTTCGCGCTGTCGCTCGACCGCGATGCGATGCATCGGGAGGCGCTGACCTGGGCGACAACGCGCGGTGCTAGATCCGGTCGCGTGGCCTGGCAATATATTCAGGACCTCGCCGGACGCGAGCGGGTTCGCCTCAACAAGGAATAAAGCGCCACGAAAAAAGCCCGGTTTCCCGGGCTTTTCTCATTGTATTCCTTGAGACGCAAAACCTTAGTCAAGGAAAGTCATTGGGTCGACAGGCGTCGCATCCTTGCGCACTTCAAAGTGCAGGAGCGGACGTTCGGCGCTGCCGCTCATGCCGGATAGAGCAAGCTGCTGACCGCGCTGCACTTTTTGTCCGCGATTGACGGAGAGCGTGTCAGCGTGGCCGTAGACCGTGACAGTTCCGTCGTTGTGACGAACCAGCACCGTGTTGCCGAGCTCCTTCAGGCCATTGCCGGCATAGATGACCACGCCGTTTTCGGCAGCCTTGACCGGCGTGCCCGAAGGTACGGAAATGTCGATACCGTCATTGCGCTTGCCGCCTGCATTCTGACCGAAGCGCGACACCACCGCACCGGTGACCGGCCAGCGATACTTGCCAATGCCGGTTTCTTCTGGCGCCTTGTCCTTGGTGTCGATGGCTGCGACCTGCTTTACCGTCTGTGATGGCGGCGTGTAAGAGGCTGGCTCCGAAGCTTTGACGATCTTGACCGGCTTGGTTGGCGCCGATGCCGTCTTGACCTCGGGTGCAGGCGCTTTAGCCTGGACTGGCGCTGCGCCTGGGACCTTCAAGTTCTGACCGATACGAATATTGGAATTCGTCAGGCCGTTTGCCTGCTTCAGCGCATCGACAGACACGCCATTGGCACTTGCGATCTTGCCAAGCGAATCACCGGGTTGCACCTTGTAGGTTCCAGCCGTGCGATCATTGCCACCTGCGGAGGATTTGGACGGAACCGGCTGCGCCAAGGCCTGCTGCTTTTCACGCGTCTGCGCAGAGGTTGGCAGGACAGCGACATTGTCTTCCGGCTGACGACGCGGCGCAGGGGCTGGCAGCTTCGTCGGGAAGTTGGCGGGCTGTGCCGCATTGCGCGCGGAACTGCTCGGCGTGGAACCGGTCACGATCGCATCTTCTGGAACGATCGGCTGGGACTTCGGTTTGGACGCCGGCGCAGACGGGAACGGCTGAGCCATTGCCGTTTCCCGGCTCTGGGTCTGACGTGCTGCAGGAGCTGACGGCGCGGCCAGTTCGGCGCGCTCCACAGTCGATGGCTGCGTCGCCATGCGTGCCGGCGAGGCCGAACCACTGGCATCGTAGCGGGCGGGTGCCGACGGATAAGGCTGAGACATTGCCTGCTGGCGGTTGGAATAGTCCGGTGTCGAATTCGACTGAGCATAGCCGCCGGAGGAGGCAACATCGGCCGAGGGCACCGGGACGCCGCCGTTCAGGCCCGTGATGTTTCGATTTCCGATGGAGGCGGTCGTCAATGTGTCCTCGTTGAACACAGAGCTAAATCGTGTCGCATCCGAACTACAGCCGGTGGCGACACTCGCCAGGAGCGCTGCTCCTACGAAGCGGGCAACAGGCAGTCGAGATTTCGACAAGACACTCATACGCATGACTCGTATCCATAATTTTACGCAACTTGACATGCTGATTATTAAACCGCGTTAGTGTTACTGCGCGGTTAACCGTGTCGAATCCGAGTGAACTATTTTAGAGAATCGAGCTCGTATCCAAGCGATTTCGGACCCAGGTCGCGCCTCAGAGAGCCTGCGCGATGCGCTGCTCCAAAGGCAGATAGGGTGCCGGGAACAGGTCTTCCCGCTCGAAGCGGCTGCCTGTCTTTGTCAACCGCATGATCATGCAGTTTTCTTCCGATACCATGACCGGAACCACGACAACGCCGCCGGACACCAGCTGGTCGGCGAGGAAGCGCGGGAAGTTCGGGAATGCCGCAGTGGCGATAATCCTGTCGAAAGTCCCCTCGCCCGGCATCCCGATCGTGCCATCGGCCTGGCGGAAGGCAACATTGCGCAAGCCAAGGGCGTCGCAGCGTTGTTGGGCGGCCGTGATCAGCGTGCGGTAACGCTCAAGGGACAGCACCCGTTCTGCAATGCGCCCGAGAACGGCGGTCATGAAGCCGCTACCGCTGCCGATTTCCAAAACGCGCTGACCCCGTTTGACATTCAGCGCATGCAGCATGCGCACTGCCAGATCGGCGCCCTCCATGTAGGCACCGCAGTCGATCGGGATCGTTCGGCTGGAATAGGCCTGCTCTGAAAATTGCGAGGGCACGAATTTGGAGCGAGGCGTCTGCTCCACGGCTGTCAGGAGATCAAGATCGGCAATACCTTCCGCGCGCAAACGCAGAACAAGAGCGGCGAAGCCTTCCTTCTCGATCATGCCTGTCTTCAAATGCCGCCCCCGAAACCAAGCGCCCGCGCCACGGCATTCTGCGCTGCATAATCTGTCATGTCCAGCTTCAGCGGCGTCACTGAAATCTTGTCTGACTTGATCGCCTGAACGTCGGTTCCCTCGGGAAAACGCTCACCGCGATTGCCGAAGCGCAGCCAATAGTAAGGCAGACCGCGGCCATCAGCGCGTTCTTCCACCTCGAGGCCGAAATCGAGTTTGCCCTGCTGGGTCACCTCGACGCCTTGCACATCCGACGGCGCGCAACGCGGGAAATTGACGTTGAGGAATGTGCCGGGCGGCAGCTCGGCCTTGATCAGCTGAGACAAGAGATCCGGGCCCAGCGTTTCGGCCACGTCCCACGGAATATCGAGACCGGATTTGGCATAGTCGAACAGCTGGCTGAAAGCGATCGAGCGCACACCCTGAAGCGTGCCCTCGATTGCGCCGGCGACCGTGCCGGAATAGGTGACGTCGTCTGCGATATTGCCACCGGCATTGACACCGGAGAGGACCAGATCCGGCTTGCCATCCATGACTTCGCGAATGGCCATGATGACACAATCGGTCGGCGTGCCACGCAAGGCAAAGTGCTTGTCCGACATCTTGCGCAGCCTGAGCGGCTCCGAAAGGGTCAGAGAATGGGCAAGCCCGCTCTGGTCCGTTTCAGGGGCCACAACCCAGACGTCATCGGACAAGGTGCGCGCGATGCGCTCCAGAACGGCGAGGCCTTCGGCATGAAAGCCATCGTCATTGGTCAGAAGAATGCGCATTGGTCTCACGCTGCCTTTTCGATACGGGTCAGGCCGCCCATATAAGGCAACAGCGCGTCCGGAACGGTGATCGAACCATCTTCGTTCAGATAGTTTTCCATCACCGCAATCAGGCAACGACCGACGGCGGTTCCCGAACCATTCAGCGTGTGAACGAATGTCGTCGCCTTCTCGTCCCTGGCGCGATAGCGCGCATTCATGCGGCGGCCCTGGAAATCACCACAGACCGAGCAAGACGAAATTTCTCGATAGGTCTTCTGACCGGGAAGCCAGACTTCCAGGTCATAGGTCTTGCGTGCGCCAAAGCCCATATCGCCGGCACACAAGGTCATGGTGCGGAAATGAAGGCCAAGACGCTTCAACACTTCTTCAGCGCAGGCGGTCATGCGTTCATGCTCGGCGAGCGAGCTGTCGGCATCGGTGATCGAGACCAGCTCACATTTCCAGAACTGATGCTGGCGCAGCATGCCGCGCGTGTCGCGACCGGCCGATCCTGCTTCCGAACGGAAAGACGGGGTGAGCGCAGTGAACCTGAGGGGCAATTTTTCCTGCTCGAGAATTTCGCCCGAAACGAGATTGGTCAGCGTGACTTCCGCAGTCGGGATCAGCCAACGGCCATCGGTGGTCTTGAACAGATCTTCAGCGAATTTCGGAAGCTGGCCTGTGCCAAACATAGCCTCATCGCGCACCATCAGCGGCGACGACACTTCCGTATAGCCATGCTCGCTGGTGTGGAGATCAATCATGAACTGACCGAGTGCGCGCTCAAGCCTTGCAAGCGGTCCGGTCAGAACCGTGAAACGCGAGCCTGACAGTTTGGCGGCGCGTTCGAAGTCCATGTAGCCGAGCGCTTCGCCGATTTCATAATGCTCCTTCGGTGCATGGTTCCAGCCTGGCTTCTGGCCGACAGTATGTTTGACCACATTGTCGTTCTCGTCCATGCCGGCGGGAACTTCATCGAGCGGGATATTGGGAACGCGCGACAGGGCGTCGGTCAATTCTGCAGAGACCTGACGCTCCTCTTCTTCAGCCGCCGGCATGGTGTCCTTGATCAGGGCCACTTCGGCCTTCAACTTCTCGGCCAGCTCCATGTTCTTCTGGCCCATGGCCGCGCCAATCTCCTTGGAGGCGGCATTGCGGCGGGACTGCATCTCCTGGAGCGACTGCACCACAGAGCGACGCTTCTCATCGAGTGCGATCAACTTTGCAGCCATTGGCTCTGCGCTGCGCTTGGCAAGCGCTGCATCTAGTGCCTCGGGATTTTCTCGGATCCATTTAATATCAAGCATCTGCCATTCCAGGTCGTTGGTCGATCAAAACGCGACTAGCCTGGCGAGCGTTGCCAAAACGACATCCGAGGCCAGACGGCCTCGGATAACGCAAACGAAGACGAATGGAAAGCCTTACGTCTCTTCTGTTTCCGCCGGAACCGCAGCGTCGTCAGTTTCGGCGGCTGCCGCTTCCGCACGACGGCGTTCGACCATGCGTGCCGCGTAGATCGAAATCTCGTAGAGCAGTATGGTGGGCAGGGCCAGACCGATCTGGGAGACCGGGTCAGGCGGCGTCAAAACAGCAGCCACGACAAAGGCGACGACGATGGCGTATTTGCGCTTGTCGGCCAGCCATTTGCTGTCGATGATGCCGACCCGGGCCAGAAGCGTGGTGATGACCGGAAGCTGGAAAACCAGCCCGAAGGAGAAGACCAGCGTCATGATGAGGCTGAGATATTCCGACACCTTCGGCATCAGCGAAATGGCCACTTCGCCCTCGCCCGGCGCCTGCTGCATGGCCAGGAAGAACCACATGACCATGGGCGTGAAGAAGAAATAGACCAGTGCTCCGCCCAGCAGGAACAGGATCGGCGACGCGATCAGGAACGGCAGGAATGCCTGGCGTTCGTTCTTGTAGAGGCCTGGCGCCACGAATTTGTAGATCTGGGACGCAATGACGGGAAAGGCGATGACCAGAGCGCCAAACATCGACACCTTCAGCTGGGTGAAGAAGAATTCCTGCGGCGCCGTGTAGATCAATTCGCTCTTGGTGATATCGAGCCCTGCCCAGATGACCGCCCATTTGTAAGGCACCACCAACAGGTTGAAGAGATCCTTGGCGAAGGCGAAGCAGATAATGAAGGCCACAAAGAACGCCGCAAGCGACCACATCAGGCGGCGACGCAGTTCGATCAGATGTTCGAGAAGCGGCTGGGGCTGGTCGTCAGTATCGCCGCTCATGCGGAATCCTTCTTGGCACGAGATGCCGGCTTACGGGTCGAAGCGGCGGGTTTCGCTGCCACCTTCTGTTCAGAGGCTGCGGTCTTTGGTGCAGCTGGCTTTTTCGCGGGTTTCTTTGCAACAGCTGCACCGGACGGCTTTGCGTCAAGGCCCTTTGCCGCAGGCGCAGATTTCACGGCTGTCTTCCTTGCCGGTGCTGCAGGTTTTGCTTTCGCGGATGAACTTGCAACCTTATCTGCTGAAGCCGGCTTTGCCGCCGCCTTTGTCGTCTTTGCAGATTTTGGCGACGAGGCTGTTTTCTTTGCCTTCGTGTCCGGTGGAACGTCGGCCTTGCCGGGAATTGGATCCGGAAGCGTTGCCGGTGCCGCATCCTTGAACATGCCAGTATCGATCGGAGGCAAGGGCGACGACATTTCCGGCATCGGGGTCGACTTCTTTTCATCGACCGCAGCCGATGACTTGGCCGAATCAGGCGTCGCCGCCTTCTTCAGATCCGCCTTGATCTCCTCGCCCATCTTGCGCAACGGATTAACCGCGTCCCGCATCGCATTGGCCGGATTGAGGCTACGCACATCGCTTATGGTCTTGCGCACGTCATCGAGTTCAGACTCACGCAGTGCTTCATCGAACTGGTGGCGAAATTCCCCAGCAGTCTTGCGCAAACGTGATGTCATCTTGCCGAATGCTCTCAGCATCGGCGGCAGGTCTTTCGGCCCGACCACGACGATGAGGATCACCGCGACGACGAAAAGTTCGGTCCAGCCTATGTCAAGCATCTAGTCATGCTCCTGAGGCAGCGGCCAGAATGCCGCCGCCGGAACTCGCGCAAGCGAGATTTGCGTTACTTGGTCTCGTCGGCCTTGTGGTCGACAGTCTTGGCTGGCTCTTCCGGGGTATCCTCATCGGACATGCCCTTCTTGAAGCTCTTGATGCCCTTGGCGACATCGCCCATCAGTTCCGGGATCTTGCCACGACCGAACAACAACAGCACGATCGCGAGAACGATCAGCCAATGCCACATACTAAAAGAACCCATTTACTCCAGCTCCTAATTTTTTGTTTCACCCCGATGTAAGGGGTTTATTATGGTTTTTCAAACACCAAAATATCGCTTTGGTTTATGTTGACAGTGATATCGCGCAAACCGGGCGGCAATTGATCGGCCCGGATGCGTGCGCGTAGCGGCTTCTCGCCACCTGGAACGGCAATATTGAGCAGTTCGACGACGCCCAGAAAACGTCTGGACAGAATGCGTGCCGGGATTGCCCCGCCCTCCTGCGACACTTTGACATCCGACAGCCTGACGGCGATCGACACCTTGCGCCCACTGGATATGTCCGGGGCCGGCAATATGCCGAGAGGTGTGACCACCGAACCATTTTCAACCACGCCGGAAAACTCGTTGATCTCGGAGAAGAAGGCGGCAGCGAATAGATCGCGCGGCCGGCGATAAAGATCATCCGATGTGCCGACCTGCACCAACTGGCCGTCCCGCAGGAGTGCGATACGGTCTGCCATGCGCATCGCCTCTTCCGCGTCATGGGTCACAACGATTGCGGTCGCCCGCGTCTCACGCAATACATCGAGTGTGTCGGCGCGGATTGTATCCTTCAGCCGTGAATCGAGACCGGAAAAGGGCTCGTCCATCAACAGCACGCCCGGGCGGGGCGCGAGCGCGCGAGCAAGGGCCACGCGCTGTTGTTCGCCACCCGACAGAGAGTGTGGATATTTCTGTGCGTAATGGGCAAGACCGACGCGCTCCAGCGATGCCATGGCCTCGTTGATCGCATCCTTGCGCGGCATGGCCGTCAGGCCGAAGCGGACATTGTCGAGTATCGACATATGCGGAAACAGCGCGAAGTCCTGAAACATCAGCCCGATGCCGCGCTTTTCTGGCGGCAGGAAGACGGATGGGCCGGCCACTTCCCGATCATTGATCGTCAGACGTCCGGATGTCTGCGCCTCAATGCCAGCAGCAATGCGCAACAGCGTGGTTTTGCCAGAGCCCGACGGTCCGAGCAGGCAAAGCACCTCGCCCGGCTCCGCCGTCAGCGACACACCGCGAATGGTTTCCTTGCCGAAATAGCTGTGATGAATATCTTCAAAGGACAGACGCGCCGCAAAGGTTACACCTGCAGTCCGCCGTGCGCTCATCGCCGTTTCCGGCTTGGTTCCACTCTGCACAGCCATCATCTACCCAGAACTTCGGATCACTCCAGAAAGGTTCGGTCATTTGACCAATGCCCTTTACACAAACATGATCCTATTCGTCCGGTTCACCTCCGGGAGTCAAGAGGCCGAGCTCTTCGAGTTCCAGCTGGCTGATCGGATCTTCATCTTCTGTCAGTTCATCATCCATGGAGGGCAGCGGTATGTTGAAGTTCTGCGGGATGCGCCCTGACAGCATTCCGGCAGCCTTCAATTCTTCCATGCCAGGCAGGTCGCGCAGTTCTTCCAGACCGAAATGATCGAGAAAGTCGCGAGTGGTACCGATGGTGACAGGGCGACCGGGTGTCCGCCGCCTGCCCCGGAAACGGACCCAGCCCGCTTCCATCAGCACGTCAAGCGTGCCCTTGGACGTCTGGACACCACGGACCTCTTCGATTTCCGCACGGGTGACCGGCTGGTGATAGGCGATGATCGCCAACACCTCCAAAGCCGCGCGCGACAGTTTGCGGACCTCGGTTTCATCCTTGCGGATGGCAAAGGATAGGTCGGCTGCGGTGCGGAAAGCCCAATGATCTCCAACCTGAACGAGGTTGACGCCGCGCGGTGCGTAGTCTTCCTTCAGGCTCTGCATCAGGGAGTGAATGTCGACACCCTCTGGCAGCCGCTCGGCAATGAAGCCCTCGCTCACGGGTTCGGCTGAGGCAAACACCAGTGCTTCGGCCACACGGACGGCCTCGCGCATGGCGACCGGGTCGATCGGAGGAGCCTCCGACACCTGCTGGTCCACGACCACGATGTCGTGAATGTCCTCGTCCTCGATCACCGGCTGATTTCCTATTCCATGATGGCGGGCACTGCATGAGCGCCTGCACGCATGTAGATCGGTTCGAATGCGCCCTCCTGGCGGATCTCCATCTTGCCTTCGCGGACCAATTCCAGAGACGCGGCAAAGGCGCTGGCAATCGCCGTAACACGCTCTTCGGGTTTTGTCAGATAACGCAGGAGAAACTGGTCGAGCGCTGTCCAGTCCTTGATCTCACCGACCATGCGCGACAGGATTGCACGGGCATCCGACAAGGACCAGACGGTGCGCCTTGCAATCGTCACCTGGGTGGTCGACTGGCGCTGGCGCAGCGACGCATAGGCTGTCAGCAGATCGTAGAGCGAAGCATCAAAGGCAGATTCCACGCGATCCGGCATGTGTTCCGGTGCGCCGCGCGCAAACACGTCCCGGCCCAGTCGATTGCGGTTGATGAGGCGCGTAGCCGACTCGCGCATGGCCTCAAGCCGTTTCAACCGGAACGCCAGAACCGCTGCCATCTCCTCGCCGGAGGGGCCATCATCTTTCGATTGTTGCGGGATCAGCAGGCGTGACTTCAGATATGCAAGCCATGCCGCCATCACCAGATAGTCAGCCGCAAGCTCCAGCCGAATGCGGCGCGCGCTGTCGATGAAAAGGAGATACTGCTCGGCGAGCGCCAGAACGGACATACGCGACAGGTCCACCTTCTGGCCACGGGCCAGATGCAGCAGAAGGTCGAGCGGGCCTTCGAAGCCCGCAACGTCGATCACCAGCGCCGGCTCGGTTACCCCACGATCGGCGTTCACGTCGCTCCACAGTTGCTCCATGGGCGCCGGCTTGCGTGCGCTCCCATTGGCAGGTTTCACGCCCTGCGCATCCGTGGAACCCGACGTAGTCGACATCAGCTATAGGCTCCCATTCCGTCGAACTCCGCGCGGATGACAGACTCTTCGGCACCGTCATCCTGGCCAAACGCTGCTTCTACGGCCTTGGTGCGGCGTAACGCTTCACCCGCAAGTGGCCCCACTTCTGCAACGACTGCCCTCATTTCATCCATAACACCGTTGCAATGCAAGGTGATGTCGCAGCCATTGGTGGCGATCGCCCGGGCACGCTCGCCCAATGTACCCTTCAGAGCGTTCATCGAGGCATCGTCAGAGATCAGCAAGCCATTGAAGCCGATCGAACCGCGAATGACCTCGTCGATCACCTTGCGCGAGATCGTGGCCGGTCGATCCGGATCGATCGCCGAATAGACCACATGGGCACTCATCGCCATCAACGAATCGGCCATATCGCGGAATGGCGGGAAGTCATGCGCTTCCAGTTCACCAAGCGACGTCGACACAACAGGCAATTCGTGATGGCTGTCGGCCATACCCCGTCCGTGACCGGGAATATGTTTCATGACCGGAAGCACACCGCCCGCCGTCAATCCATCTGCTGCGGCCCGGCCCATGGCGCTGACCGTATCCGGATCGAAGCCATAGGCGCGATTGCCGATGACATTGCTTGCGCCTTCCACCGGCACGTCGAGCACCGGAAGACAATCGACATTGATGCCGAAGCTCTTCATATCGAAGGCATGCAGGCGCGACATCAACCAGGCAGCGCGCAGCCCCTGCCCGGCATTGCGCTTGTAGATCTCGCCAAGCACGGCTGCAGACGGATAACGCGGCAGAAGGGGTTCGCGGATACGCTGGACGCGACCACCCTCCTGGTCGATCAGAACCGGTGCATCCGGGCGGCCTACGGCATCACGCATAGAGGCAACCAGATCACAGATCTGTTCGCGCTCGGACAGGTTTCGTGCAAAGACGATGAAGCCCCAGGGACGCTCACCGGCAAACAAGGCTTTTTCTTCTGCTGTCAGTTGAAGCCCGCTGACGCCCAGGATCATTGCTTTTGATTCGCTCATGGCCTGACCATACGGAGCTTCTGGCCAAAGCCGAAGTGAGTCGCAGGTTAGTCAACAGAAAAAAATCGGCGAGATCCCGTCGATCTCGCCGCCTGCCTGTTTTGCTGTCGGTTAGTCTTTAGCGGGCGACGAGGCAGCTACCGCCGGCGGCCTTGAGGCTCTCGCACATGGAAATCGCCTGATCCCGTGTCCCGGCTGGAATGCGGACACGATAATAGGTGCCCTTGCCAGAGATATCGGCGCGTTTGATATCGACACCCCTGCCGCCAATGATGCTGGAATAGCGGGCAGAGAGATTGCGATAGGACTTCTGCGCTTCCGCTTCAGACGGCAGTGATGCGACCTGAACAACATATGTACCAGGAGGCAAGGCCGATGCTGTCTCGACCGGCGCAGGTGCCGCAGAGGCAGCAGGCGCTGTGGCTGCAGGCTGTGCGGCCGGTGCAGGCGTCTGGGTGACATTGCCCTGCTCCGTCACTGTTGCCACCACGTTGGCGGGCTGCTCAGACGGGCGCGCCCGCGGAATGGGTGTATTGCTTGGCGCAGGCGCCACCGGCTCTTCAGCGACGGCTTCCGGTTCCGAAGTCGCAGCAGTTTCGAGGGGCGCAGACGCCGCGGCGTCCGTGTCGGCACTCGTCGTTGCCGTTTCGGTTGACGCGGCCAGAGCCTCGGCCGCGCTTTCAACCGGAGATTCCGCAAGCGTTGGAGCGGCTTCGGATGCCGGTGCTTGTGGGGCAGGCTCTTCAAGCACATCCTGAGCGACCAGCGTTCCATCCGGACGAACAATCATGGTGCGCACCTTGCGCGGCGTGATCGTCACGGCATCATCTGCCTCTGATGCGCTTTCGCGACCGCCGTTTGGCAAAAGGCGCGGATCTTCCGTTTCCCCAACAGGCGTTGATTGAGCAGCATCCACATCGGCATCGGCGCCATCGTCCGGGGCGCTCTGCGGCAGAAGCGTGCGCTGAACGACGTCCACCGGCTCTTCGCTTGAAGAGATCAGGCTTTCCTGTTTGGGCGCAACGGCTGCACCTTCAACGCGATCATAAACGGCCTTGTCCTGATTGGGGACAGACGCACCGCCGCGGTTTTCAGGCACAACCTTGACCGGATCCTTGTCCGCAAGAATGACCACGGGTTCACCCGTTTCGATGAGACCTATGGGTGATCCCCCCATCCAGGCATAAAGACCGCCAGCGCCGATAATCGCGAGGAAAGCGACCGAAGCAGCCAAGAGCCAACGGCGGCTCGAGCCTTCTGCCGGCACCGCTTCGATGGCCTGCTGAAGGGCGATCTTGCGTGGACGCTGTGATTCACCCTGGGCTTCACCCTGCGAAGACTGGGCGAGGTCCTGGCGCAGAGCGCGCTCGAATTCCTGAAAATCCGGTTGCGCGGGCGCAGATGTGGCGGCGGCGACCGCTGCGGAGCGGCTTGACTGGCTCGTCGACGCTGGTTGTGGCGTCTCAGCGGCTGCTTCCGCGGCGAACATGGTTTCAAGCTCGGCATCAACATCGATGCCATAGTCGGGTTTGTAGTTCGGTTCCGCAGGTGCCTCCTGGGCCGGGAGATCCGGCACATCGAGGGTCGCCATCGTTGTCAGCGGTTCATCCTGTTCGGCAATTTGCGACAGATCGAATGGCATCGCGGCGCTGGTGTCCGCTGCGGGTTGCGGCGCAGGAGCGGCAGGTTGCATGACTGATCGTGGAGCCACGGCTGTTGGCGCGACGTCCGGCTGCCGGGCCACATGGGCCATGACGGGTGCCGGCTGCGTGCTCTGCACAGGCTGCGGGTCCTGTACTTTGGCTACGGGTTCAGGATCGAGGTCAGACAGATCGAGCTCGATATCATCAAGCGCCAGTTCGAATTCAGTGTCTGCAAAGGGATCGAACTCGTCCTCGGCAGCAAGCGCTGGTTTGGCCTCAGCAGCAGGCGCGACGAGCGGTGCCGGCGTGGATGGGGCGGCAATCTCCGGCGCCACCTCCAACTCGGCTTCCAGTTCGGCAAAGTCGACTTCCGGCTCGTGCCTCTCGCCCCCCTGACCTGCTTCTCCAGCTGGCTCTTGTGAAAACGCCGGGACCTGGGTCGAGTGAATGGCCGGTTCTACGGTCGGCGCCTCATAGGCGGCAGCGGGTGCGGTCCAGTCGAATGGCGTCTCCACCGCGCTTGCCTGATCGGCAAACAGCTCTTCTTCCGCAAAAAAATCTTCATCCGACAGGACAGGCTCTGGCTCGGAAGCCGACACAAATTCCGGTTCGGGCGCGGGTGCTGGCACCGGCTCAACATCAGGCTCGCGGCGAAGATTGGCGCGGCTGGGTGTAAAATTGGTCAAAGGCAGTCTGACGCGTGTCTCCGTGCGCGCCGGAGCATCGTACATTTCCTCGCTGACGATTTCAGGCTCGGGATCGAAAGCGACTGGCTCTTCATAGATAGGCTGCTCAGACGTCTGGACCTGTTCAGGCGCTGTCTGCAGTTCGTCCACCGGCTCGGCAAAAGCCGGCTCATACAGTTCGTCTGCATCATAGCCCGGCTCGACATGTGCCGGCTCCGAGGAGATGGGCTCAACAAAACTCGGTTCAGAATAGCTCGGTTCGGCATAAACAGGTTCAGGCGACGACTGCATCTCTGCCTGTTCGGCAAATTGCGGGAAGTCGGCGATTGCCAGTTCAAGCTCATCGGCGAGATCGGTCTGGCCGAACGCGCTCTGCTCTCGGGCGTTGCTATCGTCTTCAATATATGCCGGCTCAGGCGCGAAAGCCTGTGCCTCATAAGATTGCGGAAGCTCTATCGATTCGGGGTAATATCCATCTGCGACATCTTCAGCGGGTTGCTGTTGCTCCGGTGTCTCGAACACCTGCTCTTCCACGGAAGGGAGTGACAACGCTTCAGGCTGCGCCCGGACAGGCGCATATTCAGAAACGAACTGCGGCGCCGGAGTTGGCGCATCATAGGTTTCAAATTCGCGCAGAAGCTCGTCTTCCAGGTCGAATGCCGGCTCATGCCGTTCCGTTTCAACCGGCTTTGGCGAATGGGGCGTTTCGAATCCGACGATCCGGGCGAGTTCTGCGAGAGGATCGTCCTCAGCGAAGAAATCGTCCCCAGTTCCGTCTCGGAGAGCCGCCTGTTTCTGAACCATACCCATTCCACTCTTCTACGCGACAAATACATTTGCCAGCGCAATATGGGGAAATGGTGTCAATACTATCGCATTTCTTCCGGCGCGTCAGTGCCTGTAACTGACAGGCCCGACTTCAAAACCGAAGCGACGGCATGCACCAACCCAAGTCTGGCAACACTCAATTGTCGGTTTTTATCGTTAATAAAGCGTAATTCCGGGTGATCTTTACCTTTATTCCAATGACCATGGAAGGAACTTGCCAGATCATAGAGATAAAATGCAAGACGATGCGGCTCCTGTGACTGGGCTGCAGCCTCAATAACACGGGGATATTCCGCAAGCTTTGCCACAAGCTGAATCTCCGCCGGATCAAGCGTCATATCGCTGACAGCCTTCGCCAGATCGGCGCTGGAGGCTTCCAGTTCCGGAAAAGCTTCCTTGCCCTGACGCAGCACAGACATGCAACGCGCATGGGCATACTGCACGTAAAAGACCGGGTTATCCTTGGACTGTTCTGTCACTTTCGCGAAATCGAAGTCCAATGGCTCGGAATTCTTCCGGTAGAGCATCATGAAGCGTACCGAATCGCGACCGACTTCGTCCACCACCTCACGCAGCGTGACGAAATCGCCAGAGCGCTTGGACATCTTCACCGGCTCGCCATTGCGGTAGAGCTTGACCAGTTGGCACAGCAATACGGTGAGCTTGGACTTGCCCTCGGACACGGCACGCGCAAGCGCTTCCAGGCGCTTGACGTAACCGCCATGGTCGGCGCCGAGCACATAGATCATTTCGTCATAGCCACGATCGAACTTGTCCTTGAAGTAGGCAAGATCGGCGGCGAAATAGGTGAAGGCGCCGTCGGACTTCATCAGCGGACGGTCGATATCGTCGCCCACTTCAGTCGACCGGAACAGCGTCTGCTCGCGGTCTTCCCAGTCTTCGGGTAGCTGTCCCTTCGGTGGCGGCAGCTTGCCTTTGTAGACGTGACCCTTGAAGGTCAGGTCGTTGATGGCCGACAGGATGCGCCCGCCATTGCCCGCATGCAGGGTGCGTTCGGAGAAGAAGACGTCGTGATGCACGTTGAGTGCTGCGAGATCCTCACGGATCATCACCATCATGGCATCAATGGCCCTGTCCTTGACGATCGGCATCCAATCGTCTTCCGGCATCGTCAGCAGCCTGGTTGCAAATTCAGCGGCCAGCGCCTGCCCGACGGGCACGAGATAATCGCCCGGATAGAGACCTGCAGGGATCTCGCCGACATCCTCGCCAAGCGCTTCGCGGTAACGCAGGAAGACCGAGCGCGCCAGCACGTCGATCTGCGAGCCGGCATCGTTGATGTAGTATTCCTTTGTGACCTCATAACCGGCAAAGCCCAGCAGATTGGCCAGCGCATCGCCAACGACGGCGCCGCGGCAATGGCCGACATGCATGGGACCGGTCGGATTGGCCGAGACATATTCGACATTGACCTTCAGGCCCTTGCCCACAGCGGAGCGACCATAATCAGTACCCTCCTCGACCATCTGGACAAGCAGGCGGCGCCAATAGTCCTCTGACAGCCTCAGATTGATGAATCCCGGACCGGCCACATTGACGTCGGCAATGTCGGCATCCTCTTTGAGCTTTTGTGCAATGATGTCGGCCAGTGCACGCGGATTGGTGCCAAGCGGCTTGGCAAGCACCATGGCAGCATTGGTCGCTGCATCGCCGTGGCTCGGATCGCGCGGCGGCTCGACAATCACGCGGCCGAAATCAACCTCAGATCGCTTTTCCTTTATCAGATCAATATCTTCCAAAGCATTCTTAAGTCTGGCTTCAAAATCGGCAAAAAGATTCATGTCATCCGTCCTGGGCGCAAGACCGGGTGCGGCCTGCAAAGGTGTTCGTTCGGGAGGCGGCTCTATCGCAATTCCGGAGTCCGGTCAAACAGCTCGCTGTGGGCGCGAACTGCATAGGTGTCGGTCATTCCGGCCAGATAGTCGCCGACATGGCGGGCGCGCTGACCCTCGTTGAGGCCACTGATGTGGTTCACCCAGAAGTGGCTGCGCATGCGGGTCGGGTCTTCCATATAGGCCTTAAAGAGATCGGTGACGATCTGCGCCGCCCCTTCACGAATTCGCATGATATCCGGATGCCGGTAGATGCGGGCGAACAGCAGTTTCTTGATCTGCTTGTCCGTCTCGGCCATCGTCTCGGAAAAGGTCGACAGGGTGATCCCGGCATTGCGCACGTCGTCCGCGCTCTGAGGAGCCACCTGTTTCAAACGCGACTGCGTCACGCCGATCACGTCTTCCACCATGCGGGTAATCTGACGTCGCATCATCTCATTGGTAAAGCGATCCTCATCCAGATGCGGATATTTATCGCGGACTTCCTTCATCAGACCGGCCAGGAAAGGGACATCTTCCAGCATCTCGTAGGTCAGGAACCCGGAGCGCAGGCCATCATCAATGTCATGGGTATTATAGGCGATATCGTCGGAGATTGCAGCAACCTGGGCCTCAAGGCTGGCATGGCTCGACAGATGAAGGTCATGGATCAGGCTGTAGTCGCGGATCGGCAACGGTACAGGACCTTTGATCCCCTCTCCGTCCTTCGTCATCAAAGGACCATTGTGCTTGACCAGTCCTTCCAGCGCTTCCCAGGTCAGGTTCAGGCCGTCAAAATCGGCATAGCGGCGTTCAAGCTTGGTGACGATGCGCAATGACTGGGCATTGTGATCGAAGCCACCATAGGGTTTGAGCATTTCGTCGAGAGCGTCCTCGCCGGTGTGACCAAAAGGGGTGTGGCCAAAATCGTGCACGAGGGCCACGCCTTCGGCCAGATCCTCATCGAGCTTCAAGGCACGGGCAAGCGCGCGGGCAATCTGCGCAACCTCGATCGTGTGGGTGAGCCGCGTTCGATAGTGATCGCCATCCGGGCCGATAAACACCTGTGTCTTGTGCTTCAGCCGCCGGAAGGCGGTGGTGTGGACGATACGGTCGCGGTCGCGCTGGAAATCCGAACGAGTGGGACTGGAGGTCTCGTCAAAGAGCCTTCCACGCGAATTCCAGGGATCGGCGGCATAGATTGCACGCTGGCCGCTGCCGAATCCCAATGCACTGCTGTCGATCGTCATTGCTACTACTGCTCTTCTCTGCCCATTGACGTTGCCGCTTCGTCTACATACCTACTGGATGATTGTTTTAGAACAGCATCGGCGAAGTTTCCTTGCTCGACGCATCAATTCGAACCCTGAGCCCAAGGCAGGCTTTCTGCCACCCGCTCCTGTCGTTTGCCTGATGGCGTGGAAAACCCAGGAGATTTCGCGATCAAGCCATAGGCCGGAGGCATCATGAGCGAACCGAATGTGACCCTTTCCGAGGCCGCTGCGAAGCGTATCGCGGCTGTGATTGCGGGCGAATCAGGCAAGCAGGCGCTGCGCGTGTCTGTCGAAGGTGGCGGCTGCTCGGGCTTTTCCTACAAATTTGATCTGGCCGATGCGGCCGAAGACGACGATATCGTTCTCGAAAAAAGCGGCGCCACCGTTCTGATCGATCCAGTCTCGCTGGTCTATATGGCCGGCTCCGAGATCGATTTCGTCGACAATCTTCTGGGCCAGTCTTTCCAGATCAACAATCCGAATGCTGTCGCAAGCTGCGGCTGTGGCACAAGCTTTGCCATTTAGGGCGCGGCGACTTGTCCATCTTGAGGCGGCGGGTCAAAGGCCCGCCGCTTTTTTTTGAGGTTCAGGCAGGTTCCGTCGTTGCCGCACCGGCCTTTTCCGGAATGATGAGCGACAGGATGATCGCCGAGAGGCCACTCAACGTGATCGGGGTGGCAAAGACCTTCTGGATCAGATCCGGCATCTGCTTCATGGCGTCGGGCACGAGCGTAACGCCGAGGCCCAGACCAAACGAGATTGCCATGATGTAGATCTTGCGATGGTCGATCTCCTGCGAGGCCAGAATGCGGATACCGGCCACGGCAATGGACCCGAACAAGACCAGTGTCGCGCCCCCCAGAACGGCCTTCGGGATGAGCATGAAAACACCGCCGATGATGGGGAAAAAGCCCAATACAACCAGAATTCCGGCGATATAGAGCCCGACATGGCGGCTTGCCACACCGGTCATCTGGATCACGCCGTTGTTCTGGCTGAAGGTGGTGTTGGGAAAGGTGTTGAAGATTGCGGCCAGACCGGAATTGATGCCGTCTGCCAGCACGCCGCCCTTGATCCGCTGCATGTAGACCTCGCCCTCGACCGGCTCGCCTGAGATCACCGAATTCGCCGTCAGGTCGCCCGTCGTCTCGATGGCGGTGATCAGATAGACGAAGGCGATCGGAATGAAGAGCGTGATGTCGAAGGAAAATCCGTATTTGAACGGCATCGGCAGCGCGAAGATCGGCTGGGTGCCGAGGATCGAGAAATTCACCTTACCCAAAACTGCAGCGACGATCAGGCCGGCGATCAGTCCGAGCATGATGGCCGAAATCCGCAGCATCGGATTTTTCTGGAAGGTGAAAAAGACAATCACGGCGACGACGATCAGACCCAGCATCAGATTGACGGGTGCGCCAAAGCTTTCCCCTGCTCCGACACCCCCGGCAAAATCGGTAAAACCGACCTTCACAAGGCTGAGGCCGATCACGGTGATGACGATGCCGGTCACGGTCGGGGTGATGATGCGATCCATCTTGTCGATGAACTGGCTGAGGATCACTTCAACCAGGCAACCGACCAGGCAAAGACCGAAGATCATCGCCAGGATGTCTTCGGGCGTTCCCCCTTGCGCCTTGACGCCGAAACCTGCGGCAAGAACAGCGCCCAAAAAGGCGAAGCTGGTTCCCTGCAGGCTGAGCAGACCGGAGCCCACCGGTCCGATGCGACGGCACTGGATAAAGGTTGCAACACCCGACACGAACATCGACATGGCGATGAGGTAGGGCACGTGCTCGCCTAGCCCCAGAACGCCGCCGATCACGAGTGTCGGCGTGACGATGCCAACGATGCTGGCAAGAATGTGCTGGAACGCGGCCAGAAATGCTGGGCCGGGCGGCGGAGTATCATTCAAGTTATAAATAAGTCCGGGTCTTTTCGGCTCAATTGCGTCTGTCATTGTACTGTCCCCTTTTGCTCTTTTATGCTGCGAAGGCCTCCCCAAACGCTCGCAGATCTTCAATAGAGCCACAACCGTTGTGCGATGCAATCGCAAATTGGAACAGCCGCCGGAATTCCAGATGCGACCCGGCAGCTTTATCGTTGGGGGCTCGGCACAAAACGGGTTTCCTCGCGGCCACGGCTCCTCTAATAGTTGGCACGGCTGCATCGGACTTTGCTTGAGGGCCAGCCGAAAGGATCCCGTATGAAAATCGCCACCTGGAACATCAACGGCGTCAAGGCACGCATTGGCAATCTGTGCCAGTGGCTGGAACAATCGGCTCCCGACATCGCCTGCCTGCAAGAGATTAAATCCCAGGACGAGGGATTTCCGCGCATGGAGATCGAAGCACTCGGCTATCATGTGGAGACCCACGGCCAGAAGGGCTTCAACGGCGTCGCTCTGCTGTCGAAGATGAAACCTGATGAGGTCAATCGCGGTCTTCCAGGCGATGACAGCGATGAGCAGGCCCGTTTTATCGAAGGCGTATTTTCAGTCCAAGGCGGGGTCTTGCGCGTCTGCTCGCTTTACCTGCCCAATGGCAACCCGCCCGACGATCCGGTCAAATATCCCTACAAACTTGCCTGGATGGCCAGGTTGCAGAGCTTTGCCGAAAGCCGCCTTGCGCTTGAAGAACCTTTCATTCTGGCGGGTGACTACAATGTCATTCCAGAACCCTTCGATTGCTTTGATCCGAAGGTCTGGGAAGGCGATGCGCTGTTCCTGCCAAAGACCCGCAATGCATTTCGCCAACTTGAAAATCTTGGTCTCACAGATGCGGTTCGGGCAACCGATGACGAGAGCAAGCTTTACAGCTTCTGGGACTATCAGGCCGGTGCCTGGCCAAAGAACAACGGAATCCGCATCGATCACCTGATGCTGTCACCGGAAGCAGCAGACAGACTGACGGCGACCGAGATCGAAAAACACGTGCGCAGCTGGGAAAAGCCATCCGACCACGTGCCCGTCTGCGGCTGGTTCGATTTCGCGGCCTGACCGACCGCTTCCCATATATCTGTCTTGCTGACCGGCTTCTGGAAATCTGACGGGGGCCGAACGCATGCATGTGCGTGAACGCCGCAAGTTCCAGGCAATGATCGCTTCCTAGCCTTCAAACGCGCGGAGACTCGTCGCTCCCGCCGACGAAAGGCGCTTTTTTCAAGCCAATCCGTCGGTCCGAATTGTTTTGGAAAGAGGGTATTTGAAGCATGAATGCGATATCGACCGTCCAGACAACGGCTTCCAGCGTAATGTTGAGGAACATCCGCGAAACAGGTGATCAACAGGCAGGCGATGCTGCTGCTGCTGCCGCATATAATGGCGGGCTGAATGATCGGGCAACCTATTACAGCCGCAGTCTGATCAACAGCCTGAGCGAGGCCGCGACGCTTTACGATACCAGCCTTCGCGAAGCGGCGAAGAAAGAGGAAACGGTGTCATCCGACATCCGGACGGCATCCTTCATGGCGGGCCTGAAGACCAAGCTGCAAGACATGGCAGAGACCGATCAGGGATCGGGCAATCTCGGCGCCGATATGCTGGAGGCATTGGCGGACGGATCCTTGACGGTCACCGATGCCGAAATCGGCGTGACCATCACTGCGTGGGATGTGTCCGACCCGGAAGAACGGCTGACTCGCCGCAAACCCGGAGACACATTCGCACGTGAAAGCTGGACTTCATTCTTGAGAACGCATCTCAAGCGCGGCAGTGACGCAACTTTTGAGCAGACGGAGACAGGCGCCTATATTGATGTTGCGAATGGTGGAAACGCATACTTCGGACGTGTCGGCGATCACAACGTCTATCTGAACTGGCCCTCGGCAATGACCTGACGAGGGCCTTTGCGCACCCGTTCAGACCAAAGCCGATGATTTTACTGCGGACGTCCAAGCTGTGGTGCAAGGGCCACGGCAACACGACGATCATCTTCCGTCGCGATGGAAAAGGCCTGTTCCTGAAGATCCTGCATCCATTGGCAGTCTGAAGGGCGACACCGGTCAAGCGCGGCGGTCATGAATGCCAAGCCCTGTGCGGTCTGGCCTTCCTGGAAAAGGACGTTTCCGAAAACCGACATGGCGCCCGCGTGGCCGCTCTTGCGTGCCAGGTTGAGCCACTTCTTGGCTTGTTTCGGATTGGCTTTGCCGCCCTCACCTGCCAGCAGCATGCGTGCCAACTGGAACTGGGCTTCGGCGACACCAAAAGTCGAGGCGACCTGAAAATAAAGCTGACGGGCCTGTGTCAGATCCGCGGACACCTGAGTGCCGGGAATGCCAACGCGGTAGTAGCCGGCAAGCGACAAAAGAGCATTGACGAAAAATCCGGTATCGGAGGATCCAGGTTCGATGCCCTGATTTGCGATCTCCGAATAGATCTTGAAGGCCTCAAAATCGTTCTTCACCACACCGTCGCCGTCGGCATACATGTTGGCCAAGGCCCAACGCGAGCCCGTGTGACCCTTTTCTGCGGCATAGCGATAGGCCTCGATCGCATCCTTCTTCTGGCCAGCCTTGTAGGCCTTGAAGCCGAACTTGAAGAGGTCGAACGGGCCCGATTCCTTGCTGACGCCTGAATTGATATCGAACGCCAAGGCGGCGGGGGCGGCCAGAAGGCCGGCAACCAGCGCAACCGCTGTGCGTTTCGCAAATCTATACTCGGTATTCGCCATGGTCCTGTTATTCATCCATCCCAATGCGGACATCAACTGCGCTCGTGGATGAGGCGCAATCGCATTCTCCATCCACGAAAACTCTAGACGCGAAACCGTGAACAACCAGTTCATCAAGCAACCCGTCACACATCATTTCGGGTCAGGATTTCGCAAGCAACTTAGCTGCTGAGCACAATTTAGGAGGCATTTCTGGCGAGACTGGGGCTTTGGCCCTCTGCCTGCCCGCCGTCTCTCCCATGAAAAGCCCGGCGTCTCTGTATACCCCTTGGAATGCGCTATATTTCCTGTCCAAACCAACTTCGTCTTCGAGGTCAATCATCGTTCCAAAACGATACTCTTCCTCGCAGGTCTATTCTGCTGCGCTTCCTTTGTGGCGGGAAATGGACAAATTAGGGTTCTGCATGATAGCGCAATGCTGATTGTCGGCGCGTTGCAGATTTGTCACAATTTCTGTGTGTGCAGCGGTCAGACGCATGACCAGGCAGAAGAAAGGCCCGGACGAACCGGGCCTTTCGAAATGCGCGTCAGAGATAAATTGGACTCAGAAGCTGATTTTGTACGAAGCGGAAAGTGCGTAGGCCCAATCGCCGTTTGCTGTCGCGTCGAAATCGGCTTCTTTGGCGACCGATTGGCTACCAGCTGTCAGATAGGAGATAGCTCCACCCAGTCTCAACGTTCCTGGGCCAGCCTTTATGTCGGCACCCGCAGATACCGTCCACGTATCGGTCTGAATATCTGCGCCCGTTCCGACGCCACGATCCCAAGTCAAGCTAGCAGCGCCAGACACTGTCTCGTTAAATTTGTGACCCAGACCACCTGTAATGGTCCAACCGTCTCGCCAGTAGAAGTTCTTCTTCAGATCACCCAATCCCACGATATTGTAGTCTAAGGTCTGAAGCACGCTCCAGTCGGTCCACTTGACCGATCCGAAAGCAAGCCAGTCAGGCGCAATTCCGCTTTGCAAGCTGAATTCCATCGACTGCGGCAGTTTACCAGTTCCACTTGCTGTCGTCGTGGCTGGCAAAGTTGGAACATAAGCCAGCAGTGTTGGAGAAGGTGTAAAAACACCCTCTGTTTTTTGCTCGACTTCTGAACGGTAAAGCAATTGCGCGCGCAGCGCATATTCCTTGATTTCATAGGCCGCACCGATGCGATACCCCAGTGCGCTATCGTCCTTAAGATTCAGCGTGCCGAAATCTTTGCTTTCCGTATAATCGAAAGACTGCGAAAAGATGCCGCCGATAACATATGCTTCCCCTCGACCCACTGCAAAATTCACAGCGCAGGTCCCAGCATATTCGTCGCTATCGAACCCGGCACTTTTTACCGCATTGCCCGTGGGGAATGCCCAATCAACAGACACAAGGTCTGCGGCACGATCAGCGGCTTGTGCCTGATTGCCATATTCGCTATCTGCGCCAAATGGCTGAGTATAGCTGAGCGCACATGAAAAATTATCAGAGAAACGGAACTTTGCGGCGACGGACGGTATCGTAAAATTCTCTGTGAAATCACCGTCTGTCCCGTTTGCGATTCCGATCGAATCATAACCTCTCTGTGGCGCTACATAGGTCGCGCCGCCTCGAACCACAAAAGTGCCATCCTCGTATAGGATATCGGTATCCGCTTCGCCGCGGGAAAAACCACCGGCGTTGGAAACCGCTGTGAATGCGCATGTTGCCAACAGGCATGCGACCGTCGTTTTGATGATTGTCATCGCCGTATATCTCCCCACTCCAGGACTCCATGTTTCAGAGCTTAGCGATGCGGCGACGAATAACAATCTTCCGCGTCGTGTTCACTCTGCACAGTTGGAGCTTAATTTTTTACGTAAAATCTCTCAATCAACAGGAAAATCGGGCGATAATAGAAAAAATCACGCCCTGCACGGATACAGATTTGGCCAGAGTAGAATATTTTCCTCATCTCTGACCCATGTGTCACAAAAAAAGCACGACACCAAAAATCGCTTGCCCGAACTTTGGGCAAACGCTGAAAGTCTGATCACCAGAGAATATCGAGAAGAAAACGGATCGGTGGCGCGACAGCTATGCGGCGCCACCGACTCTCGCTTGTCAGATCAACCCGCCTCAGCCACACGGGCAAGTGCGACCGCCAGACTGGCGCGCTGCTGCTGCAGTTCCAGACGACGCTCGCGTTCAGCTGCGACGACTTCCGGGTTGGCGTTGGCAACGAATTTCTCGTTGTTGAGCTTTCCGTCGATACGACCCATTTCCTGATCGACCTTGCCGATTGCCTTTTGCAGTCGTGCCGTTTCTGCTGCAACGTCAATCAGATTGCCGAGCGGCAAGCAGACGGTCGCCTCGCCGATGACGATCTGCGCCGAGCCACGCGGGGCTTCCGGCGCTTCCGAAATATTGTCAACACGCGCGAGGCGCTTGATAGCAGCCTCGTGACGGGCCAGACGCGCCTGGGTCACGCCATTGGCACCGACCACGACCAGTGGTGCGATCGCACCTGCCGGAACGTTCATTTCAGAACGGGCGGAGCGGATACCGGTCACCAGATCGATCAGCCAGTTGATATCGTCCGCAGCACCATTGTCGGAAAACTCAGGTGCCGGCCAGTCAGCGTGGCACAGAAGCTTGCCGCGGCTGGTGCCTTCTGCAGCGGTATGCGCCCACAGCTCTTCCGTGATAAAGGGCATGAAGGGGTGCAGCAACTTGTAGATCTCATCCAGAACATAAGAGACGCAGGCCTGCGCTTCCGTCTTTGCGGCTTCGTCATCACCTGCAAAGACCGGCTTCAGCAGTTCGAGATACCAGTCACAGACCTGGTTCCAGACGAAACGGTAGAGCGTGCTCGCGGCATCGTTGAACCGATAGCTCTCGATGGCCTCGGTCACTGCGTTTTCCGTGGCGGCGAGTTCTGTCAGTATCCAGCGATTGACGGCAAGCGTGGTTGCCTCGGGCAGAAAATGCGGATCGCTCCTGGCGCCATTCATTTCGGCAAACCGCGTGGCGTTCCAGAGTTTGGTGCCAAAATTGCGATAGCCGGCGATCCGGGCAGGATCGAGCTTCACGTCCCGCCCCTGCGCCGCCATGACCGCAAGCGTGAAGCGCAGTGCGTCCGCACCGTATTCGTCGATCAGTTCCAGAGGGTCGATGACGTTGCCCTTGGACTTCGACATTTTTTGACCGTTCTTGTCGCGCACCAGAGCATGGACATAGACCGTGATGAAAGGCTCAACCGGATTGCCGTCTTCGTCCTTCATGAAATGAAGGCCCATCATCATCATCCGGGCAACCCAGAAGAAGATGATATCGAAGCCCGTGACCAACACGCTGGTCGGATAATATTGTGCGACTTCCGGCGTCTTGTCGGGCCAGCCGAGCGTCGAGAAGGGCCAAAGCGCAGAAGAGAACCACGTGTCGAGCACATCTTCGTCGCGCGTGAGGATCGAACCGGGCTCGAAGTTCTCAAGACGCTCCTCAACCCAGGCCTTCCACGGCCCTTCGTGGGCGATGTAATGCTGGATGGCGGCGTCAAGCGCTTCTTCTTCGGTCTTTTCAACAAAGACCTGGCCGTCTGGACCATACCATGCCGGAATCTGATGACCCCACCAGAGCTGGCGAGAAATGCACCATGGCTCGATGTTCTCCATCCAATCGAAATAGGTCTTGTCCCAGTTCTTCGGCACGAAATTCGTGCGGCCTTCGCGAACACTGGCGATGGCAGGCTCTGCGAGCGTCTTTGCGTCTGCAAACCACTGGTCGGTCAGCATCGGCTCGATGACGACGCCTGAGCGATCGCCGAAGGGCTGCATGATCTTCTTCGATTCGACATAGGGAATGTCATTGCCTTCGTCATCCTTGACGGTGACGGCAAGGCCCTCGGCATTGATCGCATCGACAATGCGCTTGCGCGCCTCGTAGCGATCCAGCCCGCGATATTCTTCGGGTACCAGATTGATGTCGTCGACCTCTGCCTCCGTCGGCACTTTGCCGGACTTGGCGATGTCGAGCGCCTGGGCTGCATATACGGCATAGGGCTCACCGTCGTCGCGCATGGCGGCAGTCACATCCATCAGGCGGTAGAGCGGAATATTGTTGCGGCGTGCGACCTGATAGTCGTTGAAATCATGAGCGCCGGTGATCTTGACGGCACCTGACCCGAAATCCTTGTCCGGATATTCATCGGTGATGATCGGGATCAGGCGGCGGTGTTCCTTCGGCCCTACCGGAATTTCGCACAGCTTGCCGACAATCGGCGCATAGCGCTCATCTGACGGATGAACGGCAACCGCGCCATCGCCCAGCATGGTTTCCGGACGGGTGGTGGCAATTGAGATATAATCGCGTTCCTCAGACAGAATGACGTTCCCGTCTTCGTCCTTCTCGACATAGGTATAGGTCTCGCCGCCAGCCAACGGGTATTTGAAATGCCACATGTGGCCGTCGGCTTCCTTGTTCTCGACCTCGAGATCGGAAATCGCGGTTTCGAACTTGGGATCCCAGTTGACCAGCCGCTTGCCACGGTAGATGAGGCCCTCCTTGTAGAGGGTGACAAAAACTTCGAGAACCGCCTTCGACAGCCCCTCGTCCATGGTGAATCGTTCGCGCGACCAATCACAGGAGGCGCCGAGGCGCTTCAACTGGTTGAAGATCAGCCCGCCGGATTCGTCCTTCCACTCCCAAACCTTCTCGATGAACGCCTCGCGGCCCAGTTCACGACGGGTGGGTTGCTTGTTTTCCGCAAGCTTGCGCTCGACAACCATCTGGGTGGCAATGCCGGCATGGTCCATGCCGGGCTGCCACAAAACGTCCTTGCCGCGCATCCGCTCAAAGCGAACCATGATGTCCTGCAGAGTGTTGTTGAGCGCGTGGCCCATATGCAGGGAGCCGGTGACATTTGGTGGCGGGATCACGATCGTGAATGATTCAGCGTCCGGCTTGGCATTGGCGCCCGCCTTGAATGCATCGGCCTCATCCCAGGCCTTGGCAATCTTCGGTTCGACAGCAGCGGAATCATAGGTTTTATCGAGCATTTCGGAACAAACTTTCTTTCACGAGACCGTGGGCTTTAAAGCCGGACGACCTTGCAGTGTCAACAGCAAAGCCGCCCCGGCGGCCGGAGCGGCTGATTGTCTGCATGCAATACGGTTTCTTAACGACGCGGGCCGCGCGCCACGCGCTCGATCTCTTCTCGAACCAGACGCTCGACCAATGTTGGCAAATTGTCGTCCAGCCATTCCTTGAGCATCGGGCGCAGCAGTTCTTCTGCCATTTCGTCCAGCGAGCGACGCTGCTCTCCATCGACAGCTTTCGCCAGATCACCGAAGGACCTTGCGACATAGGCGCCGGTCTCGGCTGAGATCAAGGCATTTTCGCGTGTCGTTTCGTCGACCGACTTTGGCAGAGACAGGGCCTCATCAGCGGCATCGCGAATGGCGTTGCGAATTGGCTCTTCGACCATGGACGGGCGAAGCGGTGCCGTCATCAGCGGCGCTTCGGAGCCGCGCAAACCTGCAAGGCTGTGGCTCACATGGGCAGTTTGCGGCACTGCGGCAGGCGCCGCTGCCGGCTCTGGCCGACGCATTTGCGCCGGTGGCACCGATGAAGACGCAGATGCTGGAACGCCGGGCTCGGCGCGATCAGCCGCCGCGCGAACGCGGGCCGCCAGATCAGCAAGTGAAATATTCTTCGGCGGTTCGGCGTCATTTGCTGACGGTTGAGCGAAGGACTGACGGCTGGGCTCCGGTGTGTAATGCTGCATCTCTGCACGAGGACGCTCATCATTGGCGGCGAAAATGGCGGCGGTCGCCATGGTCTCATCCTCGATCGTCAATTCCGCTTCATCGCCGATATCGCCACCCTCATCTCCATAGGCGTTGGACATTGGAGAGGAGAAGTCGCGCGGAGCCTCCGGATCGTTGCTTTCGATGATCTTGCGGATCGATGCGAGGATCTCTTCCATGGACGGTTCACGCGCTACATTTGGCTGTGCCATTTTCATTCCCGTATTTTCGAGCTCAAAGCGACAGTCGCCGCCGACAACTGCGTCGCGAATCACCGTAGGATACCGCGTTGCAGAAAAAAATCACGCCGGAGAGTTTCTCCCGCGTGATACACAGATTTATGAAGTGATGGTTAAATCAGCTGCAGCTGCAGCTGCAGCATCAGGCACAAAGCAATAGCAGCGTACGACCAGCGCTCAGGCGATTGCCCCTGCCCCTTCGCCCGATCAGTTCCCATCAGCCGACATAACAGCATTAAGCGCTGCGCCGCGTGAAAGATGGGACAGCGTGATTCAGAAGACGAATTCAGCGGCCCGACGAAAGCCCGGAAGCGGCTTTAAGGCAGCGTTGAAATAGTCGCTCTTGGAATAGGCGTCCTGCGAGCGGACATGCACGATTGCACGTGCCGCATTGCCATAGCCGACGACGGCTATCAGCTTGCCGCCTTCCCGAAGCTGACCGATCAGGGCTTCCGGAACGTCTTCAATAGCGCCATTGACGAAAATGATGTCATAGGGCGCCTCGGCAGCGTAACCCGCTTCCAAAGGCCCGGTGACGACGGCAACATTGTCATAGCCGAGTTCAGACAGGGTCTGGGTTGCTTGCGCGGCCAGTTCCTCGTCGCTTTCAACCGTCACGACAGAACCGGACAGAAGCGAAAGAAGTGCTGCGGTGTAACCGCAGCCACAGCCGATTTCCAGGACGACGTCTTCCTTGCCGATATGGGCCAGCTGCAAAAGCTTGGCGAGTGGTGACGGCTCCATGATGTAGCGGCCCGGCGCAATCTCGAGGTCTTCATCGATATAGGCAAGCCGGACCTTGTCTGCCGGTACAAAGGATTCGCGCGGAACTGCGAGAAACGCCTCAAGCACCGAATGCGCGGTGACATCGGTTGTGCGTATCTGGTTTTCCACCATCTTGATGCGCGCCGCTTCGAAATCCATCATGTCGTTGAGTCCCATTCCAGCCTGTCTGCCTTCTCTGTCTCTTAAATCCCCCGCGCCCGGCTTTCAAGGCTCGGTTTTGATCGACGAGGAAAAAGCGGGGAGCCGATGGATTAGCAGCGTTCTATCAGGATTGAAGCTGTATTCCAACGAGATGACCCATGAGTGGCCTCGCCCGGAGCAGATTTATCTATAGAGATCAATTAGCTGGCGGGCTCATTGAACACACATCGCGATTATAAAAATTTCAATGAAATCAACGCGCCGTGCCACACCGCGCCACACTTTTTTTGCAGGCTCCATCAGCAAGAATAGGTCGGCCGCAGGATGCGCAAGAGCGCTCTAAAACATCTCCCATCATCCAATATTTTCAGCCTGCGGCGCTTTCAGCTTTGAAGCAGTGGACAGCTGCCGATGTGGCCCGCCATCACCTGGCTGCGGGCATGTTGCATGCAGATGCCGAGCGATACCCGCTTTGGCTGACAATTGCTCAAATCCTGCTGGAAAGGAGTCAAATCCGTTGAAATTCGGCAGGAAGCTGCGCCAAACCAAGGAATGCCTGGAAACAGGAACTGCCTATGTCAATCTAACGCTACAAAACCCATCTTGGGGATATCAGTATAATGAAGGGGTTGACTTTAAGCTTAAATCAAAACGGAATGTCTTCATATTCGTGTGTTTCATTCAGCGCCGATTAGATCAATGGGAAAATACATTTAAATTTTGAAACAATATCTATAAATAGGCCTATTCAGATGAAGAGACTTTTAATTTCATTATATAAATATACCTCACGAGAATATAAGGCCTACTTATTTATATCGTTAGCCCTCCCTTTTGTAACATTCATAGAAATAATATCTAAACCGTCCCAAAATAAATATATATTTCATCTAATAATATTTTGCATAGGAACATCCGTTTGTTTTTTTATGATTTTTACGATTGTAAAGTCAGCAATTAAAAAAATGAAACAAGATTTAGAAAATTAATATTACAATTTGAGTTGTAGCGTGCCGCACAACACCCCAACACGTCTTGCGATCTCCATCAGCATCAACACTTCGGCCGTGGTGCGGGCTAGAGCGCTCGAGAACATCTCCCCTACTCGAATATTTTTAGGCTACAGCGCTTTAAGCTTTGAAGCAGTGGACAGCTGCCGATGTGGTCCGCCATCAGTTGGCTATGGGCATGTCGCACGCAAATGCCGAGCGATACCCGCATTGGCTGACAACCGCTCAAATCCTGCTGGAAAGGAGTCAAATCCGTTGAAATTCGGCAGGAAGCTGCGCCAAACCAAGGAATGCCTGGAAACAGGAACTGCCTATGTCAATCTAACGCTACAAAACCCATCTTGGGGATATCAGGCGATTGAAAAGCCACCACATCTATCCGAACTAAATTCGATGAGATTTTGCTGAACCATCATACTTTCCCTTTATTTTTTTGCCGACCTAAATATTAGAGAAATAATTTCCTGTGAAAAAACTATATTTACTGATAGAATTACTCCGTACTGCAAAATTTGCAGCGCCTCACCCTCGCCGACCTTTGGCGTGATATAGAATATCCCCAAGGTTGCAATTGATATTGACATCCACATTAGCGTTTTTACTGCAAATATAAAACTGTAATCGTCCATTCGACAGAAATCTACTGTATAGTTTTTGTCACGAACCAGATAAACAACCATTATAAAACACGCTATAAATATAGCGTGCTGCAACTTGAATGCCGTAAAAATAGAATACTGAGATAGAATGGTAAATAAAAATACGTTCAACAAAGTTGAAATTGAATACAAAACGAAAATATACTGAAGAACCTTTCTTTTATCTCCTTTTAAAAAATACATTTTTTCAACCTAACTGGAAATTTTACACAAACAACAATACGCGAATTTGCGTACTTTTTTGCACTGCTCCACCAGAAGGGGAGAGACGGCAAATGCTACGCCAAAAAGATCTTAAATGTCCTGATCACATGATCACTCAGAATTTCTTTTCATAACTTTACCATGCTCCACCCTTTTATCTGTTTTCGATGAGAGAACCGTCAGCTAATCGCGTACACCTCTAGGTGCAGCCAGTCAGTGTGGCACCGCCCCATCCCGACTGATAAGGCTTTGGGATCGACCTATTGAGTCAAATCAATGGGTGAGATCCCTCGCCCGGAGCAGTTTTGTCTATGAGGATCAATTAGCTATTGGGCTCATTGGACACACATCGCGATTATAAAAATTTCAATGAAATCAACGTGGCGTGCCACACCATGCCACACTTTCTGGACAGTGTTTTAGCCATTAGAAACTCAGGCGATAAAGATAACTTGAGCGCTGCGGACCATCCGGTCCGACCTGCCTGCAACCCTTGTTGCGCTACCACCTGCTCCAAATCCCATCCACTGCTTCAGTATTGGGCTTTGAACCCCTTATGTATTCAAATTTGGCTTGGTTGACAGCTACGTTAGCTGCGGCTAACTCTGAAAAATCAGTATACGTCTTAAGGGGGTGGCTATGAAACAATTTTTACCTGTTATTGCGCTTGGTTGCGGTTTGTCCCTGCTTGGCGAAGCGGCAAATGCCGAGGATCTTGGCTGGTTCACCGATATCAATGCAGGTGCCGCTTTTATCTCTGGTGATTCCGACACCACGACAGGTGGCCGAGACGGAGACGGCATTGTCTCCAAAGTGAAGTTTGACGACGAATTTGTTGTTGGCGGCAGGATCGGATACCGGTTTTCTGACCCTCTGGCGGTATTCATCAGCTACGACTACCTCGGCAGCAATGTCAGTTGGGCCGGAACTTTCCCAGGTGGACCCGCTTACTTCGATGGCCGCGCGATATCCAATATTGTGCTGGCGAATGTCAGCTATGGGTATAACATTACCGAAAACACACGCTTGAACGCCACTGCGGGCGCTGGCGTGGCCATTAACCAATTGAACGATATCGATGAGGCATCGTTTAAGGGGGCTACGCCATACGCAAATTTGGACGATGGCACGCATACAAGCTTTGCTGGCCGGGCAGGACTTGAACTGCAGCACAACGTCACTGAGTCCCTTTCGCTGAATTTGGGCGCAAATATCAGCTATCTGGGCTCATACGAATCAGGCAACGGACGCGATCGGTCCGGACTCTACGAGCCAATCAATGCATATGAGCTGAGCCCAATTTGGGCAGCGACGATCACAGCTGGCATCCGCTTGAAATTCTGAACCAATCTGGAGGACGTCTTTGTCTCAGGCTGCCTGAAGACGATACTGAACTCATAGGCAACTGGGCAAAAGGCCGCGGATCGCAACGAGTTTCTCTTCATTGACAAGAAAGGGCGGTCTCCGGGCCGCCTTTTTTGTATCGAGTTATCGCGCTTCACCGTGATTAAGTCGTCGCTCTCTCCTCGCGAGGAGACTGTCCCTATTTTTAATCCCGGATGGCGAAATCAGCCTACGTAAGCAGATACGTTGGAGGACCTCCAAAGCATGTCTGCATTCAGATATATATGCGGCACGACATCTGAGTCGAACAGACATCCAGCCCGCGACGCGCCGTGACATTCTTTCCTTCAACACCTGAAATGCGCCCATGCTTATTCATGACGGACAAACACGAGAGCTGAAGTCCGACCTCACGCTCGGTGGGATCCTCGCCTTCATTGCCGGCGGAGTGAATAGTGCCGGTTATCTGGCCTATGGATATTTCTCCGCCAATATGACCGGAAACGTATCCATGGTGTCCGAACTCCTGTCAGTCAGGCATTTTCAGGCGGCCGGAGCATTTTGTGCGATTGTGGGCATGTTCATCTTGGGGGCATTCGTCGCCACCTCTCTCATTCAGGCGGGCAAATCGCGTGGTTACAGCAACATCTACGCTCTGACGCTCATCGTCGAGGCGGTGGTGCTTGCCCTTGCGGGGCTTTGGGTGTCCCTCTCGTTTGAACACATCAATGGGCTGGCGCTTGTGTCCGTGCTCAGCTTTTCAATGGGTGTCCAGAATGCCGCTTCGACGCGCATATCGGAGAGCCGGGTGCGCTCGACGCATGTCTCCGGTATCGCAACAGACATCGGCGTTGGCCTGGCACTTCTTACAGGCAATGTGTCGCGCTCGCAGCGAACAATGGCGATGGAGCGTTTGCGTCTGCACGCGGTCACGATCGCCTCCTTTGCGCTCGGCGGCATTGCCGGCGCTCTTACTTTCGAGACCGTCCAGGGATTGGCATTTTGCCTGTTTTCAGGCGCCCTGGTTTTGCTGAGTATGCGCTACATCCGGATCGGAAAACGTCCGCTTGATAGCTGAGCCTTGACTATGCAATCCGGACACACCCCATTCAGCGTTTTCGCGCATATTTTCAGGTTTATGTCAGCTTCCCAAGTTTAAAGAGCGGACTCCTGAGTCCATTCTAAGCGAGGAAGCGCTTGTCCAAGCCGCAATTGAAATACAGGCCATCGATGCGCAGCGAGTGGTTGTGCATACTCACCGCAGCCTACCTCCTCCTTTTCATGAACGTGACTTTTTGGGAGAAAACGTTCGTCTATCTCGATGGAAATGTCTTGGCCCTGCTTGCCATTGGCATCGGTCTGTTCGGGGCATTCACAGCGCTGATGCTCACCTTTTCGGCGAAATACGTCATCAAGCCAGCACTCATTTTCTTCATCCTGGCAAGTGTTGGCGGCGCCTGGTTCATGGATCGGTTTGGTACCATCATCGACAGCGAGATGATCCGCAACGCCATGGAAACCAGCCAGGCAGAGGCAGGTCATCTGATCACGTCCGCATTCATTATCCACATGGTGCTGTTCGGGCTGATGCCGTCGCTCTTCATCGCCTCGGTGAAACTGGTGCACCGCCCAATCCTGAAGAAGATGACGGTCAATATGCTCATCATCGTGCCGTGCCTGATCGTCTTCGGGCTGGCCGGCCTGTCGAATAGCGGGAGCTTCATCTTCAACATTCGCCAACATCGAGACTGGTTTCGCACACTTAACCCGATCTTTCCGGTGGCAAGTGCTGCGGGGTTCTTCATCGGAGCGGCCAAGGAAGAGGACCTCGTCGTCCAACCGCTTGGAACCGACGCGAAGGTGGTGAACAAGGCACCGAAAGCGCAGCGCAAGCCGCGTGTGACGATCGTGGTCGTCGGCGAAACGGCACGGGCGCAAAACTTCCAGCTTGGCGGCTATGCGCGGGAAACGAACCCCGAACTGAGCAAGCGTGACATCGTCTACTTCGATAACGCCTCGAGCTGTGGAACCGCGACAGCCGTCTCGGTACCCTGCATGTTCTCAGTCTACGGCCGGGCCGAATATTCCCACGCTAAAGCGATGGGGACGGAAAACCTCATGGACGTGCTCAGCCATGCCGGAATCAAGACCGAATGGTGGGACAACAATACCGGCGACAAACACGTGGCCGATCGGATCCAGAAAACAGAATTCTTCAACTCCAAGGATCCGCATTATTGTTCGGACGGAGAATGTCTCGACCAGATCCTGGTCGATGGGCTTGATGGCTGGCTGGACAAGGTCGATGGCGATGCCGTTCTCGTTCTGCACCAGCTCGGCAATCATGGTCCTGCCTATTATCTGCGCTACCCCAAGGAATTCCAAAAATTCGTCCCCGATTGTCACTCCGTCGAGTTCGATACCTGCACGCCGCAGACGATCACCAACGCCTACGACAACGCCATCCTCTACACTGATCATATCCTTGCAGAGGTGATCGACAAGCTGCGTGCGCACGAAGACCGGGTGGACAGCGCCATGATCTACATGTCGGACCACGGCGAGTCTCTGGGTGAAAACGGCCTGTACCTGCATGGCGCACCTTACCTATTCGCACCAAAGGAACAGACACATATACCATTCGTCCTGTGGACCTCCCCTAGCCTTTTGAAGTCAGCTGGTATCGATCGCGCCTGCCTCTCGGCCGAGGCGAGTGCACCGCATTCACATGATAATCTGTTCCACAGCTTGCTTGGCCTGATGCAGGTTAGGACGGCGGTCTACCAGCCCGCGCTGGATATTTTCGCGGGGTGTCGGAGTGGAGCGGTGTTGTGATGCACAGTTGCAGATTTGCCTGTAGGAGACGTTTAGCTTCTGCTTCTCAATCATACTCATTCAAATTCCACAATTGAATCGGCTCAATGGCTGACGATTTTGCCCGAACCAAACGACCTCAACCGGATCAAGTACGTAAAAAGCATCTGAATCACCCCAATCGTTTTGAAAAATATCGAAAAATCAAAGATAAACGCCACACGGCGACAGACAATAGTTGACGACGGTTGACTGCCTCTTCTCCGCCTTCCTGTGTAGGGAGCAGCTTTCGTGCCAACGAAGGCTTTGCGAAGACACATTGAAACGCTACCACTTACCAAAGGTAAATTGACAACCTCGCCGCTATCAGAGGACGGGCGATATTATGTTGAAGATGGGCAGTGCAGGAGAAAACAGAGTGAAAAAAAAGCTTCTTATGGTCGGCGCTGGTTTGTCCGGCGCTGTCATTGGTCGCAAACTCGCGGAAGCGGGTCATGAGATCACCATTATCGACCAGAGAACTCACATCGCGGGAAACTGCCATACCGAACGTGATGTCGAATCCGGTGTCATGGTTCATGTTTATGGACCACACATATTCCATACCGATGACGAAGAAGTATGGAACTACGTGAATGGGTTTGAACGCTTCATACCCTACGTTAACCGCGTGAAGACAACGAGTGGTGACAGGGTTTACCTGCTGCCGATAAATCTCCACACCATCAATCAGTTCTTCGGGAAGACTCTTCGGCCTGATGAGGCGAGAGCTTTTATCGCGTCGCTCTCAGAAGGCACCAATGAAGAGCCGAAAACCTTTGAAGAACAGGCGCTCAAATTTGTTGGACGCGATCTTTATGAGGCATTCCTCAAAGGTTACACCGTCAAACAATGGGGATGCCAGCCAAGCGACCTTCCCGCGAGCATCCTCAAGCGGCTTCCGGTTCGCTTCAACTACGATGACAACTACTTCTTCCACCGTTTCCAGGGCATGCCTGAAAATGGCTATACTGCCATGGTCGGCAAAATTCTGGACCATGAGGCCATAGAGGTGCGACTTGGCCACACCTTCAAAAGAGACGACCGCGGGGGCTATGACCATGTCTTTTATTCGGGTCCGCTTGACGGTTACTTCGACTTTTCGCTCGGTCGCCTGGGATATAGAACGCTAGATTTTGAGATGTTCCGTCATGACGGGGACTATCAAGGATGTGCGGTGATGAATTATGGCGATCAGGACGTGCCATTTACACGCATTACGGAGCACAAACATTTTTCACCGTGGGAAACGCACCAGAAAAGCGTTTGTTATCGGGAATTCTCCCGCGCTTGCGGTGAGGATGATATCCCTTACTACCCGATCCGCATGACAAAAGAGAAGGAACTGCTGGCCCGGTATGTAGAGTTAGCCCGCTCGGAAGTGGGCGTCACATTCGTGGGTAGACTTGGAACCTATCGCTATATTGATATGGATGTAACTATTAGAGAAGCGCTTGACACAGCCGGCAGGTTCTTGGCAACGCTGGCTGGCGCTAGCTTGATGCCATCCTTTCACGCGGAAGCAATATGAACATTAGCGGTTCAGATAGGCGCGATCTCATAAGAGCGTGTTCGACCACTCCAAGACATGCAAGACAGTTCTTATCAACGACTGCACCGCGTGAGTGCGAATTCACCACTCAGCCGAATTAGGAGCAGCAGAGTGACTTACAGGAAAGGCAAGATTGCGGTCACATCCTCGGGGATGTTGGCAACCCCTAATCTTGCTACCTTGCTGGGGGCCGAGATCTGTCGCCCGCCGCTATTTGGACGCGGAAACTCGATCAAAGCCGTGGCGGGCTGGGGAATGAGACCGAGCGGAATGCGTGCGGAGGCTATCGCAAAGCGACTGAATGTCCCGGTCCTCCACCTTGAAGACGGCTTTCTGCGTTCAATTAATCCAGGTCGCGGCTCCCCTCCCTTGTCAATTATCAAAGACACTGAAGGCATCTATTATGATAGCTCACGACCGTCGGCTCTAGAACGATTACTGAACTCCGACGCTAACTTGCTTTGTGGAATTGAAAGTGAAGTTAAACAAGCTCGGCAACTTATTAACCAACATCGGCTCAGCAAGTACAATCATGCCCCCGATTTATCGCCCGGCCTGTTGAGAATGACTGATAAACACAGAGTTTTAGTTGTCGACCAAACTGTCGGTGACAACAGTGTGGCACTCGGAGGAGCCAACGCGGGAACCTTCAAACTTATGGTCGACGCCGCGATTAGAGAAAACTCAGACTCTACGATTTACGTCAAGACGCACCCCGAGGTCAGCCAAGGCTCAAAAGGTGGTTACCTTACCGATTATGAACCACCCGAAAATGTGGTCATGGTCAGACAACCAGTCAATCCAGTAGACCTCGTGCTGCACATGGATAGAGTGTATACGGTCGCTTCGACGATGGGCTTTGAGGCACTGCTAGCTGGGCGCTCAGTTACATGTCTTGGAATACCTTGGTATGCAGGCTGGGGCGTCACTGATGACAGACAGACCTGCGCCCGTCGCAACCGACATCGTAGCGTTGAAGAACTTTTCGCAGCGGCCTATTTCCACTATACCACCTACATGAACCCCCGACAAAATGTTATCGGTAATATCTTCGATGTGATATCGTTTTTGGCAGAGAAAAGGAAGCGCTCCTAAGCCTTGGATTCGGTTATGACGTGCGCTTATGTCTCTGGATGAGCCGACGCTCAAAAAACGAAGGCGCTTCCCTATTGAGATCGACAAATTATATGATAGCAATTGACGCCAACGTTCGAGCGCAGAATGGACTAGGTGAAACCTAGCGTCTGAGAATTAGCCGTTCACGCCCCGCAACTTTCCATCGGACTGCGCATGTTGCTGCTCAAGCACCTTAGAATTGTATCGGCTTTACTGATTCGAGAAATGGCGTCTCGGTTCGGCGATAAGCCAGGTGGATATGTCTGGGCATTTCTAGAACCAGGCGGTTATGTGATGATGATGACAGTTGTCTTCCAAGCGATCACACATTCACCGGCGCTCGGAAACAGCTTCCCGTTGTTTTTCGCGTCCGGATACATGGCATTTTATTTCTATAATGCTACGCTCAACTATGTTGGCGGCGCCTTGGCCGGAAACCGCGCGCTTCTAAATTACCCCACTTTGGCACCAATTGACACTGTGGTCTCTCGTTTTCTGTTGCAAATGTTCACCAATTGTTTTGTCGCAATACTGGTGTTTTTTCTGATAATACATTTCGAGATGAAGAGGCCACCAAATCTAAACTGGGCTCCCCTCTTAGAAGCAGGCGCACTAGCTAGCTTCCTCGCCCTAGGTGTCGGGATGAGCAATACAGTTTTATTTCTCAGGTTTCCTTTTTACGAAAGCGTGTATGGCATTATTTCACGCCCCCTGATGCTTATATCTGGAGTATTCTTTATTCCCGACAACCTCCCCCACCCCTATAGAGATTTTGTTCTCATAAACCCAGTTTCTCATGTGATAATACTGTTCAGGAAAGGTTTCTATCCTGAGTACAGAGCGACCGGCTTAGACATGGGCTATCTATACGCATTTGTACTCGCCAGCCTACTAAGCGGTACGATGCTTTTCTTTCTGGCCGCCAAAACATTGAGAAACCAATGATTCGCCTAGAGAATGCCAGCAAGAAGATGCAAATTAAGGGCTCCAGCAAAACAATTCTGGATGGCGTATCATTCGTCCTAAAGAGAGGGAGAAGTGTCGGGCTACTAGGGCGCAATGGCGCGGGTAAATCGACGCTACTGAAGCTAATCGCCGGGACTTTGCGGCTGGATTCGGGACGAATCATTCGCCAAGGTCGGATCTCCTGGCCACTTGGATTCTCAGGCACATTCCAAGGAAATCTAACTGGCGAGCAAAACGTTCGTTTTGTGGCAAGGGTTTATGGAGTAAACACAGATGAGCTTATCGACTACGTCACCGAATTCGCGGAACTTGGTCCCTTCTTTCGCGCTCCTGTAAAAACATATTCATCTGGAATGAAGGCACGGCTCGCATTCGGCCTTAGCATGGGCATCCAATTCGACTATTACCTTGTAGATGAGGTGACCGCCGTTGGTGATAGCAATTTCAAGAAAAAATGCCATTCAGCTTTCAAGGAAAAGCTCTCAGACTCAGACGTTATCATGGTTTCGCATAGTACCGAGACCATCCGAGAATACTGCCAGACCGGAGTCGTTATTGAAAAAGGCAAACTCACCTTTTTCGAGAATGTGGAAGATGCCATAAGAGTGCACGATCAAAATATGGAGAACGGCTAATGGCCGACTCGGAGAAAGCGTTGAATACGAAAAACAAAGGAGCGCCTACCCACGCGCCCGAGACCAAACATCCCAATATAAGAGTTCTGGAGGGTTTGCTCCAGAAAAGCAAGAAGCAAGGCAAACGCAAGGCAACTTTTCGCTTTAGGCACTTAGTTATAGTAAGCTCTTTTCTGGCGCTCGTAGTCGTACCAGGTAGCGCGGCGTCTTTTTATATGACTTTTATTGCAGCTGATCAGTACGAAAGCACTGCATCTTTTACGGTCAGAAGCATAGACTCCAGCCCCGTCGCCGGCGACATATTGGGTATGTTTTCTCAAACAGGCGCAACCAGCACTGTATCAGATTCGTATATCCTCTCAGACTACCTCTTAAGTGAAGCAATGGTTAGAAAGCTCGATGAGAAGTTCGACCTGACAACGTTGTTTGCGGTACGTGGAGGTGACTTTATTTTTGGCCTAGATAAGGATGCTTCCATCGAAGAAAAGCTGTCGTACTGGAGAAGTGTTGCTACGGTTGACTATGAACACGCATCCAACATTATCGAACTCAGAATTAGAGCATTTGATCCTGCAGAGGCACAGCAAGTAGCAGATTTTGTGCTCGCAAGTTCAGAAAACCTGATAAATGACTTGTCGGATACGGCTAGAACTGAGGCACTCCGCTCGGCAAAAGTGGAAGTGGGAGTTGCAGAAAAGCGCTTGGCCGATGCTCGACTAGCCATCTACAGCTTTAGAGACCGCTCTCAGGAAGTCGATCCCGTTGAGGGTGCGAAACTTGCGATGCAATTGGTTGCCGAAATGGAACAGCGCCTCGTGAGGCTCAACTCTGACCTTGCAACCGCTCGCAATCAAATGGCGGAGGATACGCCAAGGATCCGCGTCATAAGGGCCCAAATAGAGAGCCTCGAGCAACAAATCACGCAGGAACGACTTAGACTTGGAGGGGGGGCAGAAGATGGATCAGGTGGGGGACGCACAGGGCAAAACGCACCGCTTGCCGATCAATCCGTGTCAAACCGTCTTCAGATCTATGAAGGCTTGGAAACTGAACGAGAATTCTCACAACAAGCCTATACAGCCGCACTGGCAAGTTTAGAAAAAGCAAGAATTGAAGCAACTGGCAAGGAACGATATCTTGCCACATTTATACAACCAACGCGATCAGAAAAGGCAGAATATCCAAGACGCATTTTGACTGTTCTATTGGTGGTCTTGGCCGGGATATTCACATGGGCAATACTAACTCTGGGCTACTACAACTTACGAGACAGAGCATGAGAAATATAAATAGCATTATAATGGCTGAACAGCTCTGGATGAAGACACACCATCAATAGACTTCTGTTTAAAGACCTTTAGATATCTCTCGTGATCATAACAAGGTTTTTCAGGATCTGTAGAAACCATTTCGTACAGCATGAGTAACATTTTGGTTCGAGAACACTGAGGGCGACATATGCGCTTCCGAACAGATGACATCCCCAGAAAATACATCCACCACATCAAAAATCCACGGCCAACCTCTTTCCCATACGTTGTTTCAGCTGAAATTATTGTTGCACCGACCCAATAAATAGAAAAGTACTCGAATGTTTTCTGCTTTTCCGACAGTATGTCTATTTGTTGCTTCGACATAACGTTCTTCAGATGTGTTTGTCTTGGCCTGTAGTGCCCCATAGGCGTGGCGTCAACAATTGCCACATCACGCATCGGATTGGGGGCGAGTTTATGCCAAAACAAATCAATTCCAAGTGCCGCATGCCTGTCCGCAAACAGGGGTAACACTCGACGCAGGAAAGTAGCACTCATCAAAGGCATCATCAGCTCAACAAAGTTCGTGCGCCTGAACCTGAAACGCGAGTTTGTAAGTGTAACACGGTGTGCATAGTAACTATCAATGGTCAGGGAGGGCTGCGCGATTGCAAAGCGTTCATCCCTGCATAATGCTATGAATTCACGAGCGATATCAGCTGAAGTCTCAATGTCATCATCTGGAAACCAAAAGTAGTCATACTTATCAAGCAGATGTGGATGACTTCTAATGAAATCGTATATCGCGATCCATTTTCCGCCAACAAAATGATGGCTAAATTCGATCTTCGTCAAATCCCCATCAGGACATTCCGTATCGTTGTATGTACTCACGGCCAGATCTACGCCTTCATCACCTGCAACAGCGAGAAGCCAAGGCTGAACACTCTGATAAGTTGGCGTCCGAACAACCACCAGTATTGAATTCAATTTTGTCCCTCCCAAAAAAGCGGCATCAGAGCAACGTGGTTCACTTATCTGAAGCCTTCTAATACCTAGCTGACACATTTTTTCAATCGATGATCGCAACGCTATTTTCGAGAGCGAACACGCCCGTTTGGATGTTTCTGGGATCTGAAACAGTTAGGCGTTAGTTGCCTGCGGAAACTTTTACGACAATCGGCCGGCAGTCCCTCACCCCATATTTCGGTGCTCGCAGTGGGGCGAAACTCCGTTGCGGTTCTTGCCGCTTGATGTGGCGGGGAATGCCATGTCGTGGCACCGGTACAGCCCAGCCTAAAATAAGATCGGTACCTAGCATTTGCTTCCAACAAAGAATCCCAGTGTTTTTTTTGGGTAATTGACGCCATCAGTTGTCATCCATGCTGCAGGTAGGGTACACAGCATGGCTCCAACCAGATGAAGCTGGATAGTATGGATACTAGTGAACTTCTCCAAGACGTCGCGAGACTTATCAATTCAGAACTTGAACAGGTAAAGGAACGCCGTTTTGATGTGGAATGGAAGGCAGACGGAAGCCCAGTTACGGCAGCAGACCGCTACCTTGAGCAACAGATTGCCGCGTTCCTGCGCTCCAAGATCGCCGATTTGGACTTTATTGGCGAAGAAACATGGGTACCTGGAACGACTATCGGCTCAGGCTGGCGCGCTGTACTCGATCCGATTGATGGCACCGAGAATTTTTGCTCCGGTTTGAAAGAATGGGGCACATCTTTATCACTATGGCGTGGGGAAACTCACGCGGGCAGTTTGTTAATGATGCCAGAGCTGTATGAGGTGATGACGACAGGAAACGTTCCTTTTGTGCCACGTTCGCGAATCGTCGGTTTCTCATCCTCGTATCACCCCAAGATTGGAGAAGGCGTAGCTGCCCTTCCTGAAGCGAGAATAATGGGATGTGCAGTCTACAATCTTTTCAATGTGATAAGGGGCTCATTTAGCCGTTTCATCAATCCTAAAGGTGCAAAGTCCTGGGATCTAATAGCTGGCGTAGCACTCGCGAGGGAGGCTGGCTGCGACGTTTTTGTGAATGACGAGGAATATAATGGTCAGTTTCTCACGCCAGATCAGCGACATCGCGTCGATATACGCCACCGATACGATCTTCATTCTAGGTAAAGGTCCATCTGCAGGCGAAATACCCCCCTCAATCTTCGATGGCTCTTTGGTTATCGGGGTAAACGATGCCGAGCGCATCCAACCTACAGATATTTCAATATTTCACGCTGATTGGGTTAAGGCTGCGCTCGAAGCATCGGGCCCCAAAGCTCAACTCTACCTTACGTCAACTGACTATCGCCCAACCGAAGGTAAGGTAATTCGCGTACCGCATGAGTCGCTCGGACAGGAGAGTGGCGACTTGATGATGCAGAGACTTTTGTCAGGACCGCTCGTGATTGAAGACGTTCTGTTCATCTCAGCTCTAAAAGTTTGCCTTGAAGTGGCGAAAGTCCGTGAGCGGGCACAAAAAGTTTATATGATTGGCTTCGATTTCACCCCAGAAGCCGGTTACGCGGAAATGGCTGGCGGCCATTTTGAGACTGGTGACATACAGGATCGACGATTAGTCATTGGGATGCAGGAGAACTTCCTTCTGAATGCCCTCTACATGCTGCAGGGCAGCCAAATTGACGTGATTCATGTCGGCAATCGCAACTATTCAGCCGCATCAGTAGCCGACATTGTCGAACGAGATTTCCCAACTGCGAGAGCACAAGCAAGTTCACAATCCAAGGTCGCAGTAGTCGCCGAACTCACAACCAATCACTTCGGCGACAGGGATCGATTAGAACGGATGGTTAGAACTGCCAAAGCGGCTGGAGCCGACTATGTGAAAGTGCAAAAGCGCGATGTTGCGACGTTTTACAGTACTGCGCAGCTCTCCGCTCCATACCGATCACCCTTTGGGCAGACCTTCGGCGACTACAGGAGGAAGCTTGAGCTAACAGCAGATGACTTTGATTTTTTGGACACCTTGTGTAGAAAACTGAAAATAGATTGGTTTGCGTCAATTTTAGATGAAGCTTCTTTTAACTTCATTCGTGACTTCAACCCTGCACTAATCAAGCTCCCATCAACAATTTCTGAGCACACTGATTATTTGGCCAAGGTGGCGCGTGTAGCAGATAGAGGCATTGTTCTGTCAACAGGAATGACGGATAAGAATTTTGAAAGCTGGATCTTAGAAACCTTCAAAGACGTGCCGACGTTATATCTGATGCAAGCAAATTCCGCGTATCCCACGCCCGCGCGCGACTGCAACATAGCGGTCGTGCGGCACTACCATACACTCTCAACAACGAACCAACACATTGTTCCAGCTTATTCAAGCCACGACGAAGGCTCGATAGGGTCGATGCTGGCCGTAGCTGCCGGCGCTAGGATGGTCGAAAAACATGTTAAGCTGGGCAACAGCGAATGGGCGCATTTCGACGCGGTTGCGCTCGACATGACGTCTTCAGACTTTTGCAATTACGTGAACAAAATTCGGGAGGCCGAAATCATGATCGGGTCTGAAGTGAAAACCGTGGCACCGAGTGAACATCATAAGTATCGCAAGGCACCGTAATCGCACGGCAACTTCGATAAGCACAGTCTAAGGCAATTGCTTTATCGCCAATTGGGCGTGATTTGCGCTTTAGAGAGCCTTATATATCCCCAATTGGGTTTCGTAATTCGACGCAGAACAATTGCTTCCCCGCTACTATTTCAACCAATACAAGGCAGGTCAACAAATAGCAGTTTGTTGATTTCCACTGAGAGCTGACCCGGCGTTTCCACCAAGAATTGACCCGCCTTTAGGTATCGTTCGTGTTGTTGGTCGTGACCTTGCCCCCAAGTTTTATCCAGTTTTGAGTTTGCTCCGGCGGTTTTGGGTTTCTGTATTTGGTGCGCTAGCGACCGGTTGCGGTGCGGAGCCATTCCGGCTGCGTAGCACTGCATCACGTCTCGGGTTGATGGTCTGGGCGAACTCGGCAGGCGTCAGCCAGCCGAGGCCGGAATGCGGTCGATGGTCGTTGTA